>JAKDUK010000136.1 GCA_030457765.1 Marinobacter sp.
GATCAGCTGATGAGCACGCGACCCGCACGGCAGCTTGCAACCCGCCAGATGCGATCGAAAACCTTCACTAAAGCGCCTCCCGAACACTATCCTGCCCCCAAAGCTTTGATCGAACTGTGGGAGCTCTATGGAGGGCAGGGCAAGGACATGCGGGACGCAGAAATAAAATCCTTTGCCCACCTGTTGAATACCGACACCTCCCGCAACCTTGTGCGGATTTTCTTCCTGCGGGAAGCCATGAAAGGATTGGCGCGAGCAGAAGCAGACCCCATTACCCATGTGCACGTGGTGGGGGCCGGCGAAATGGGCGGAGATATAGCCGGGTGGTGTGCGTTTCAGGGCTTACGGGTGAGCCTGTTTGATAAGGAGACTGACAAGATTGCCCATGCCATCAAAAAACTCAACGAGTTATGTGAGAAAAAGCACCGGTCCAAATCCCAAACCCGAGACATCCTGGATAATCTGATTCCCGATTTTGCTAATCAGGGCATTGGCCATGCGGACCTGGTTATTGAAGCTGTACCGGAAAAGGTGGAAATCAAGCATGGCGTGTATGCCGAGGTGGAGCCCAAGCTTAAAAAAGGCGCCATTCTGGCCACGAACACCTCAAGTATTCCCCTGGAGAGCCTGCAGGAGGGATTAAAAGACCCGGCGCGCCTGGTAGGCCTGCATTTTTTCAACCCGGTTGCCAGTATGCCGCTTGTGGAAGTGGTTACCCACGACCGAATTTCAGACAAAACATACGACCGTGCGCGTAAGTTCGTCGGCCAGATAGACCGCTTGCCGGCGGCGGTTGCTACCGCACCTGGCTTTTTGGTGAACCGGGCTTTGACGCCGTATCTGGTGGAAGCCATGGTCATGCTTGATGAAGGTGTGCAGGCAGAGGCTATCGACAAAGTGGCCGTCGATTTTGGCATGCCCATGGGGCCGATCGAACTGGCGGACCAGGTGGGCCTCGACATTTGTGTAGGCGTGGCTGAAATGCTCCAGGAACGCCTTGAAACCAAAATGCCTGCCACTCCTCAATGGCTTAAAAGCCTGGTTGACGAGGGCAAGCTGGGTAAAAAATCAGGCAAGGGCATCTACAAATGGGAAAACGGTAAACCCGAAAAGCAGGACCCGGATTCCTCGGCCCCGGAAGATGCGCTGGACAGGCTTCTGTTGCCCATGCTCAACGCCTGTATGACCTGCATTCGTGAAGGCGTTGTTGCTGATGAAGACACGGCAGATGGAGCAATGATCTTCGGTACCGGGTTTGCGCCTTTCCGGGGTGGACCGATGAAATATGCCCGGGACGAAGGCGTGGAGGGCATCCGCCAACGCCTCGAAGCACTTGCCGAACGGCACGGCCCGCGATTCAGCCCGGATGCGGGCTGGCAGGATCTTGAATAACAATAGATTTTTTGCAAACGCTGGAGAAAGGAGGAGAACCTGTGCCTTCAAGTAATCAGAAACACGCCATCATTTACCGCATGGTAATGCCCGATCATCTGTGTCCTTTTGGCCTTAAATCAAAGGACCTGCTTGAGCAAAAGGGTTTCAATTGAGTGGTTCATTTCCGTTGCCATGTGTTTGCTCGCTGTTCAGAAGCTCCAAGACATTGAAAGCTTCTCAACCATGTTTCTCAATTACGACTTGCTGGCCCAGCGATGGGTAAGGTACGGCTATCTGTACCCGTTCGGGGAGGCGCTCGCCGGTGTGCTGATGATATCAGGAGCAATGATCTGGCTTTCCGTGCCCGTCGCGCTGTTTATCGGCTCCGTGGGCGCTTTCTCTGTATTCAAGGCTGTCTACATCGATAAACGAGGACTCAAATGCGCCTGCGTTGGTGGCGACAGCAATGTACCCCTCGGTTTTATCTCGCTAACCGAAAACCTGATGATGGTGGCCATGGGGCTGTGGATGCTGATTTCAAAGCCATGACGCTGGCGCCAGCAGCAGAAGTTAGCCTGCTTGCCTATCTCTGGCCGTTGTTTATCGTTCTAATGTCGTCATTTTTACCCGGCGAGTCCTTGCACAAACAACACATCATGGGCGCCATACTCGTTCTGGTGGGGTGCTGGCTGCTGATCGGAAGTATTAGCGGCGGTTTTGTTATGGACAATTTCGAAGGTTACCTGCCTCGCTCTATATTAACCGGCCCCGCCCCTCAAAGCGCTTTCGGGCCTGGTCTGAGTTCACATACACAGATTCCGTAAAAGCCGCACTGGCGTGTCCCAGCTCCTCACTAATGTGGCGTATATCCGCACCAGACTCGATCGCCTGGCTGGCTCCGGTATGGCGCAGATAGTGTGTTTCCGACTTAATGGCTTCAAACTGGCCAGCCTCTTCCATAAAGCCGTAATCCCGCATTCGCTCAACGGTCAACATCACCGCTTGTTCGTAAATACGCTGAACCTGTCGCTTGCCCAGTGCATTACCGTGGCTTGAGGGAATAATCGGGTTGCGTTCGTTTTGCTCGGGCATGGTGCCCGGTGACCCAAGATACGTGCGCCAGCGCCTGAGGTAGGGGAGGTAGGCGTCAGGCAGAGTGACAGAGCGGGCCTTGTCGCCCTTACCAAACACAAAGTAAGACCAGTATTCTTCACCCTGAATCACCTTTCGCCGGAAATCCCCAAATACCGGAATGCGCTCGGCGCCGTCTTCCAGTGGTCGTGGAGCCAACTCCCCGACGCGCAAAAACAGTGACTTCATGGTGACCACAACAAAAAGATGTCGTTCGTATTTAGAGTGTTGCGCAGCAGCTTCCGTTACGGTTTCCAGAAAATAGGCCCACTGCCAGTCCGTCAAACGGCGCACATCAGCCTCAACGTCATTAGACAGTTGTGGCTTTGCCTTACGGTCACGCTTTCGCACTTCATCAAGCGGATTCGATAACAGGTATTGCTGTGAAACCAGAAACTTGAAGAAGGTTTGCAGAGCAGTTCGACTGGCATTCAAGCTGGCTTGGCTGGCGCTGTACGTTGAGTTCTCATCCTTCGATCGCAAGGCAAACGGCCGCCATACATGATTCGGCACACGCAGGCCGCCCAAATCTGTAAAGGCAGAAAATACGCCCCGACTTATCCAGGACTTGGGCGGATTCTTCAGGGTTTTAAAGTAGGCGGAAACCACATCAGAATCCGTTTGTGACAGCGTTCGTCCAGACGTAACCCACAAATAATTAAGAAAGCGCTGAACTTCACTCCGAAATCGCGTAAACGTGCCTGCAACATCGGAATACCTCAGAAGAAACTGACGGCTGATCTCATAGTCCTGACGAAGCAGGCC
>JAKDUK010000056.1 GCA_030457765.1 Marinobacter sp.
CCAGAAGCCGGTTTTGTCGCCAGTATCGCCCATCTGATCGTGAGAAGTGAGAATCATGAGGATCTTCATAGTGCCTGTCCTTTTCTTTGAGAAGTGAGAGTCACCTGTTTTTCAGACCTGATACTGTCTCTTGTGCTGTTAACGTATTAATTCAACCATTGTGTTAAGCATCTTTTGCGCCGCCAGGCCGGGCAAAGGCTAAGAAGCGTCTATACTGCGTACAGTTCATTGCCGGCGTTTGATCTTAAGAGGCGAAAGATAATGCGAGTATTAGTTGCCGTTTTGCTTGCGGCGATAACGCTATCTGCGGGTGCGCAGCAGGGTACGGAAACCGTTCCTGCTTTGACGGTTGCGGTGGGCGCTAATCATGCGCCACCGTATCGGATTATTGACGGCGGCCCGGCCACAGGTCTTTACGTAGAAATTTTCGAGGAGATTACGAACCGACTGGGTTGGAAAACTCATTATCGGGAGGCCCCTTTTCGAAGAGTGCTGAAGATGGTTCAGCAGGGCGAAGTGGATATCATGCTTGGAGTTCTCAAGACCCCGGACAGAGATGACGATATGACGTTTGTCACGCCGGCCTTTCCATCGGATCGCAGGTTGTTTTTGTATATGGACAATTCTAACCGTATTGAGCGCTACGCAGATCTTTACGGCAAAACCATAGGTGTGCTTGAGAGCTATAGTTACTTCAAGCGATTCGATAACGATGGGCAGTTGCGTAAAGAGTCTGCACCCAGGTATGAGAACCTGATGCTAATGATGGAGCAGGGCCGGGTAGACGTCGTTGTAGCGCCTGAGCTTATAGGACTTTATGTATTGGAACAGCTCGGGTTAAAGGCGGATGTGTCCCCGTTTTTCGTGCCCGGTGAGCGCCCCTGGATTGCCGTTGCCAAGACCTCGCCAGTGTTGGAGTATTCCGATGACATACGCGCTGCGCTAAAGCTGATAGAAACAGAGGGTATATACGAAGATTTGGTATTGAAGTACATGGATCCGTACGCTCAATGAGTTGTGGCGGCAAGCTGGGAGGCGCTTTCTCCTCGGCCGTAACATACATGCTCGGAAAGAGGATGGCCCTTCACTTGTCAGTCTCCATAAAACAGGCTTTTGTCACAGTAGCCAGGATTTTTACGGTACTGCTGGCACTGATGATTTTTTGCGAACCCGGAATCGCGGCGTCTTCGTGCAAAACGCTGACCGTGAGTGGCAACCCCGAGTACCCACCTCTGCTTTGGGAAGACCCCCGCAATCCGGAGCATCTAACGGGGGCTGCTACAGCCTTACTGAAGGAAATTCTCGAACCCCTTGGAGTGACTCTGGATGTTCAGAGTCTTGGCTCTTGGGCACGGGTTCAGCGCCTCGCCAGAGTCGGCGAGCTAGACATGATTGCAGGCGCGTTTATTACCTCAGAGCGTATCCAGTACATGGATTATCTGTTACCGCCTTTTACCCATCTTGCAGCGTCTGTTTGGGTGCCCAAAGATCAGGGGTTTGAGTATCGCCACTGGCCAGATTTAAAGGGCAGGCGCGGAAGCACCCTTATTAACAACAGTTTTGGGCAGGGATTTGACCGCTATGCTGAAAAAAATCTGCAGATAGTCAACGTGAGGACGATAGAGCAGTCCTTTGAAATGGCCCTTGTTGGGCGTGTTGATTATGTTCTGTATGAGCGAATGCAAGGGCAGGTTAAGCTTGAGCGCTTGGGGCTGGCAGAAAAATTTGTAGCCTTGGAGGTGCCTGTCAGCAACGAAGGGCTATTTTTCACTTTCTCCAAGAACTCGCAATGCAACACATTCGAATTCCGTGAGCGCATTGCAGACCGCTTGTATACACTGATCAGTTCGGGCCGCTTAGACGAACTAATCAATGAATATGCAGCCCGCTACATGTCTCTTCGGCCATAGCGCCTTAAAGATAATTTCCCCAACCAGTTAGAGAGTTTTATCAGCATGGCAATCTGGACGGTTAAACCGGATCTTGAGTACATGGCCAAAGCCAGTGCTAACACAGCAGTCAGCCACATGGGCATTGAGTACACTGAAATAGGTGATGATTTCGTGAGCGGCCGTATGCCGGTTGATGAACGCACGGTTCAGCCTTTTGGCATCCTCCACGGTGGCTCATCTGTGGTGTTGGCTGAAACGCTAGGCAGCATGGCCGCTAACTGCTGCCTGAAGGACCCGAATACTGTTGCAGTAGGGCTAGATATTAACGCTAACCACATCCGTCCCGCCACGAAAGGCTGGGTGTACGGAACGGCCAAACCTATCCATATTGGTAGTGCAACTCAGGTATGGGAGATCCGTATAGAAAACGAAGTGGGAAAACTCACCTGCATTTCTCGCCTGACCATGGCGGTTACACGGCGCTCTTAATCGCGATTACTCGAACGATGGAAGATCCGGTTTGGCGATAGGCTTGCCGGCTTCCTGCCAGGCGTCAAACCCGCCTTCAATCGATTGTACGTGCAGGTAACCCATTTCCTGCAGGGCTTTCGTACTTAGTGCTGCGCGGCCTGACGTTTTGCAGTAGACCACGATTTTCATGTCCCGGTTTGCCAGCGCTGGGTCGTTGCTGAATTTGAACTCCAGCAGGCCCCGGGAAATGTTTGTGGCATGGGGAATATGGCTTTGCCGATACTCGTCTCCTTCACGAACATCCAGTAGCAAGTCCGCAGCCTGAATTGCGCTATCCGCTTCTTGCAGAGAAATTTCCTGAATATGCTGCCTGGCTTCGGCGACAAAATCCTGTGCTGTTTTCATAACCGGCTCTCCGTACTATGTAAGTGTCTTGGGGGTAAGTGTCTCGTGGGTGACTCAAGAATGTTCTGCCAGATTAAGACATATTGCCCAAGGTCGTCATCCGTTGGGTGTGTTAAATTCAGTGCCACCGTGTAATAAGGAAGCTATTGATATGGCCGAGCAGGAAACCAGTAAAGGCGTTGCATACGGCCTGTGCGCATACATTATGTGGGGGTGTTTCCCGCTTTACTTCGTTTTGTTCGAAGGCGTGCCCGCTTGGGAGGTGGTGACTCACCGGGTGCTTTGGTCCTGCGTGTTTCTGGCGATTATTATCACTTTTTTGAAACGCTGGCAGCCGGTTAAAACCGCGCTGGCTCGCCCCAAAAAGCTCGGATTTGTTCTCGGCTGTGCAGTGCTTATTGCGGTGAACTGGGGGGTGTATATATACGCCGTGGAAAGTCGCCAAGTGCTGCAGGCCAGTCTGGGCTACTTCCTGACACCGCTGGTGAACGTGGGGCTGGGCATGTTGGTGCTCAAAGAAAGTATCTCCCGGCTGCAGATTGTGGCGGTGGTACTGGCGACCATTGCTATTCTTTACCAGTTGTTTCTTCTGGGAGTGGTGCCTTGGATTACGCTGGTACTGGCCTTCAGTTTCGGAACCTATGGGCTGCTCCGCAAGCAGGTCGCCCTGGATGGGCTTTCCGGCCTGTTTGTGGAAACGCTGCTCTTGCTGCCCGTGGCTCTTCTGACTCTGGCCGCTCTAAATTACGCGGGGGCGTCTCATTTTGCGACTGATACAGGCACCATGCTTTTGCTGCTTTCCAGCGGGATTGTCACCGCTGTTCCTCTGTTATTCTTTGCCGGCGCTGCCCGCAGATTGCGCCTGTCGACTGTTGGCTTTCTTATGTACATCAACCCCACCATCCAGTTTTTTATTGCATTGTGGGTGTTCGGCGAACCACTGAGCACTGAAAAGCTGGTGAGTTTTATAATGATCTGGGTAGCTCTGGGGCTCTATTCCTGGTCCGCCTGGTCGGAACACGGCAAGCCGGCCCCCGCGTAAAGCTTACGCTACTGATTCGAGATATTGCTCCAGCTCACTGGCCAGCCATCCCACCACGGCGCCACCTTGTGCCTGTTCAGATTCCAACGCGCTGAAGACCTTCCACCATTTGGCGCTGCGGTGGTGAATAACCTTAAGTGAGCCCTGGGTTAGAGCATCAGCTATTAAGGGCAGCGGAAGATCTGCCCAGCCGGCACCGTCAATCACCGCATCTCGAATCAGTTCGTATTGAGTAAACGCCAAATAATTGGCCGTTTCCGGAGATTCGGCTTCCAGCCGGTCGTTCTGCATAAACGCCAGAGTGACCTCTGTGTAGCTGATGAGGTCGTCCTGAGTAACCCGGCTTAGTTGGCTCAGCGGATGATCTGGTGCAGCGACCGTTAACATGCGTACATCGGCAAGCTCTCGGAACCATTGGTAACCCTCGCTCAGCAGCTCTGGCATCAAGCCGTAGGCTACGTCGACGGACTGGCTTTTAACCAGTCGTGGTAGCTCACGGGGTGTTGCCAACCAAACAGACAGGCTGGTTTGTGGGAACCGGATTTTGAGTCGGCGCAGGAGGTCGCGCCACACAGGTTCTGGAATGGCGTCGTCCCTGGCTATCCGCAAAACCGATTCGGCGCCGCTGAGGTGATGCTGGCAGCGCGCATAGATCTGCCCGGCTACCTGATCAAATCGCCGGCAATCTGTCACTATGGCGTGGCCAATAGTGGTTAGCTGAAGCTGATTGCCGCTGCGCTCAAACAATGCTACGCCAAGCTGATCTTCCAAAGCCGCCAGTGCAGTGCTTATGGTCGTGCGGCTTCGGTTTAGTTCCCGTGCTGCGGCTGCAATGGTGCCGTTCCGTACCACCGCAAGAAATACTTTAATTTGTGACGTTTTCAATAGATTGCTCCTATAGCGACGGGTTTTTCGTCGGCCACCGACTCACGCTGTATAGATGTATGCCGATAATATGCCGGTAATTCATGGGAGATCAAAATGTTGAAGTCTAAAGCGCGGGAAAATATGGCGCTGAGTTTGTCTGCGGTTGCAGCTGCCCTGTTCGCTGTGGCTGGTATTACCTGGGGTTTATGGATTGATTCGCTGGTTATTCTGTTTGATGGCGCCTACTCGCTGGTAAGCCTGCTGTTGTCGCTGTTGTCGTTGTATGCAGCGCGGGTTGTTCGCCGCCCCGCCAGTGCCGAGTATCCATTTGGCCGTGGCGCTGTTGAGCCTTTGGTGATTGCGGTAAAAGGGCTGGTGATCACTCTTGTGTGCGTACTGTCTTTGGCTTCTGCTATTGCCGCTTTGCTTGAGGGTGGGCGAGCAGTAAGTGCAGACAAGGCGCTTATATTTGCTGCTGTGAGTGTTGTCGGTTGTGTTGCTGTGTGGTTGTACCTGAAATGGGCCGAGCGCGGAGAGCCTTCTGGTTTGATTGTTGCTGAACAGAGTCAGTGGTTCATGGACTCGGTACTTAGTGCTGCGGTGCTGATTGGGTTTGGTGTTGCTTGGTGGCTGGAGCAGGGCATTTGGTCTTCGTGGGCAGTTTATGCAGATCCTATTATGATGATTGGTATTTCGGCTTACTTCATATTGGTACCCGTAAAAATGACCGTTGGTGCGGTGCGTGAGCTGATGTTGGCCGCGCCTCCAGCGGAGTTCGTGGACGAAATTCACGAAGCGTTGAGTTCTGTGGGTATTGTTCCGGAACAGGTGAAAATGGCCAAGGTTGGTCCGAACCTAATGATGGAAATCAGCCTGCCGGCGAATTGGCCTGGTCGGGTTGAACGATTGAAAAGTAATTTGCTCCGGCATCTGGCAGGGCTTCCGGTGCGCCCCGCGATTTTCATACGCAGCCTGGTCAGTTAACTTAGGCTGTATGAAGCAGCCGATTATTGGATATCACAAAGATGAAGAAGACCACTGGGTCGCCCGCCTGGCCTGTGGTCACAACCAGCATGTCCGCCATACGCCGCCTTGGGTTAACAGACCTTGGGTAACGACTGAAGAGGGACGGCGCTCCATGCTCGGCTTCGAACTAGGTTGCCGCAAGTGTGACGAGGGAGCTGAGCCTGATTTTTGATCGGGCAATCGGTTAATTATATTCAAGAGACTTCGGGTGTTGCCGATAGTGTATAGAGACAACGCCTTCCCGAGGATCATGCAATCATGAATTTTCTGAACAATCTGCGTATACGAACCCGCTTGCTTTTGGCTGTGCTGATTCCCGTACTCTTTACCGCGGCTACTGTCGCCTGGATTTCTGTCAGTCAGATTCAGACCAATGGGGAGGCAGAGCTAGAACGTCTTGAATCAAGCCTTTTGGAGGCTCGAAAAGCTGGGTTGAAGAACCTGATTGATGCGGCGAAATCGGTTGTGCTGGAGGCAAAAGACAACCCTGGGTTCTCCGAGGACGAAGCCAAGGCTGCCGCTTCTTCCCGGCTGCGTACCATCCGGTTTGAAAAGGGGAACTATGTGTTTGCGTATAACCGGGCAGCCCAAGCCGTTGCATACGCCCCCGACCCGTCCCGAGAGGGAGAAAACAATAGCCCGGTGGTCAGAAAACTCGTAGGCAACCTGTTTGGTGCCGCAGAATCCTCAGGCTACCTAGGCTATGACTGGCCCAATCCCGCGTCTGGCAACGAAGAGCCTAAAGTGTCCTATTCCACAATTATTCCGGGATGGGACTGGATGATTGGCGCCGGTGTTTATGTGACCGATATTGATAAAAAAGTAGCGGTGGCCCGCGCCGAGATTGAAAAGAATATTGTCTCCACTCTGGGCTTTATTCTGCTGGTAACGGTTATCGTGGTGCTGATCTCGTTGTTGATCGGTGTTTTTGTGGGTCGCACGGTGACTAGGCCTTTGAAGAGCGTGAGCGACATTATGCAGGAAATCGCCGACGGTGAGGGCGATCTGCGCCAGCGCTTGCCGGAAGCGGGTACCGATGAGCTTTCGGAGTTGGGCCACCGTTTCAACGCCTTTGTTATTAAAATTCAGACAACCATTCAGGAAGTTGGCGCAACCACGGACCAGGTGGCGTCGGCTGCAGAAGAACTGAGCCGTGTTGCCAATGAAACCCGCGCTTCGGTTCAGGAGCAGGGTTCGGAAACCGATCAGATTGCCTCTGCGATTAATGAAATGGCAGCAACCATTCAGCAGATTTCCGGTAACGCCAACGAAGTGGAAAGCGCTGCGTCGGATGCTGACCGGATGGCTCGAGAGGGCGGAGAGACCATTGCTAATGCTCAGGGTGCAGTAAACAAGTTATCTGAGGAAATTCAGGAAAGTGCCCTCAGCATCAATGCTCTGGCGGAAAAGTCAGATGATATCCAAAAGGTTCTCGATGTCATTCAGGCTGTAACAGAACAAACCAATCTTCTCGCACTGAACGCAGCTATTGAAGCGGCCAGGGCGGGGGATCATGGCCGTGGATTCTCCGTGGTAGCGGATGAAGTAAGACAACTCGCAAAGCGCAGTGCAGAGTCTGCAGATCAGATCCGGGAAATGATTGATGGCTTTGTGAATGAGTCACGTTCATCCGTTGAGCGTATGAACCGATCCAGGGATCGCTCTGCGGAGACCGTCGAACGTATTGATCATGCAACCGGGGCGCTGACAACGATTGAGAAATCTGTGGGGCAAATTCATGAGCAGGTTGCCCAGATAGCCACGGCGGCAGAACAGCAAAGCCAGGTAGCAGAAGAGGTAAACCAGAATGTGGTGCGCATAGTTGATGCAGCCCAGCGCAGCGACACCGGGGTTACCCAGACCAACGAAGCCAGCGAGGAGCTTGCCCGTCTAGGCGAGAGCCTGCGGGGGTTGGTAAGTCAGTTTAAGGTCTAAGGGTTGTTTGGTGGCGTGGATGCTGGCGACCGGCTAGTATTGCATACGTTTCAATAATAATAACGCGACAAAACAAAACCATAAAAGGTGTTAACAATGATGACTCGTCTATTCAGAATAACAGCGGCGACGTTGCTGTTCTCTGTTAGTTCGCTCGGCGTAGCGGCTGAAAACCATACGTTGAGACTTGCACAAACCTGGGGCCCTAATGCGCCGATTCTTGGTGAAACTACCGAGAATATGGCCGAAATGGCCGAAGAAATGTCTGGTGGTCGCCTGAAGATTCGTATCGACAGCGCTAACAAGCACAAGGCCCCGTTTGGCATTTTCGATATGGTGCGCAATGGTCAGTACGACATGGGGCACACCGCCTCTTATTACTATAAGGGCACCATTCCCAATGCTATGTACTTCACCACGACACCATTTGGCCTGATTGCGCCGGAAATGTACGCCTGGTTCTATCACGGCGGTGGTATGGAGCTGATGCAAAAGGTATACGAACCCTACGGCCTGCTTTCGTTCCCGGGCGGCAATACCGGCAACCAAATGGGCGGCTGGTTCAACAAGGAGATCAATTCGGTTGAGGATCTCAAGGGTCTGAAAATGCGCACCCCGGGTTTTGCGGGCGAGGTTATGTCTGAGCTGGGTGTTGCCGTAACCAACCTGCCCCCCGGCGAGCTATACACTGCTCTTGAGCGCGGCACGATTGACGCCGTTGAATGGGTCGGGCCGGCGCTTGATTTCCCCATGGGCTTTCACCAGATCGCAAAGTATTACTACTCAGGCTGGCAGGAGCCAGGGGCTGAGGTTCAGTTCCTGATCAACGAAAAATCCTGGAATAAGTTGCCGAAAGATTTGCAGGCTATTCTACGTGTGGCAATGCGTACAGCCGCTTATGATATGTACATCCAGACCACTCACGAAAGTGGCGTGGCGTGGGATCGCATGAAAGAAGACTACCCGAACGTTACCCACAAAACCTTCCCGCCAGAAGTGATTGAAGCCATGCGCGATGCAACCGACAAATTGTTGGCAGAGGCTGCTGAAAAGGACGATTTGGCGGAAGAAATTATCGATTCCCAGCTTGATTACCTGAAGCAGGTCCGTCAGTGGACCAACATTTCAGATAAAGCCTACCTCAATAGTATTGCTGGCGAATAAAAGCCTCTCACGCGCCCCCGACTCCAGCAGTCGGGGGTACTTGAGTTCTGCCGTGTCATCACATTCGCATGACTGTCTTTGGTTCGTACACGTAATCCCAGTGTTGATCTATACTCATACTAACTAAGGTTCCCGGCACAAAGCTGGCTGTTGGTATAAGGCGTCTTTCTTGCCTTGAGTGGTTTCATTTGCCATTGTTACCTGAATGTAGACTTTTGTGAGTGTAAAGCTCACAAGGAGGCCGCCAGCAGAAGGCGGCTTAAAAATGCCCTAAATACAAACTGGATATGGCCGAACCCTTAATGGGCGGGGTGAAGACGGCCAATGGAGATACGGAAATGGAGAGAGAGCAACCTCAATGCGCGCCGGGAATCTGCCGCCCTGAGCAGCAGATTTTCAGCGAAGCACGAGCGCGCCAACGTTCTGTATTAACCACCACTATCCCGGCTTCATGAAGGAGAATTTATGAAATTCTATAAAACATTGTGTCTGGCTACAGCAGTAGGTCTTGCCTCAGCAGCGACTGCTGTAAATGCAGAAACATGGCGTTTCGGCCTTGAGGAAATCGAGGGTAGTGTTCAGGCCAAGTACGCTGAAGCGTTTAAAGAAGCTATTGAGAAGAAGAGTGACGGCGACGTGACCGTGCAGCTTCTTCCCTATGGCAAGTGGGGCTCCTCTTACTCCGTGCTTTACGACGCTGTACAGAGTGGTTCTCTTCAAATGGGCTTTGGTTCAGGGGCCCTGGGCGGCACCGTACCGGAAAGCCAGTTGCTCAGCTTGAACTTCGTTATGCCGGCAGACCAGCTGGAGGCTGTGAAGGTACTTAACTCCGATGAGTTCCTGCAAAGTGAGCCATGGCAGCAGTCCTTCCGGCAGCGTGGTCTTGTGCCACTGGCAGAGTTGGCAGAAGGTTACCAGGTATGGACAACGAACAAGTCCATCGAGTCACCCGAAGAGATGGACAACCTGAACATCCGGGTAATGGACAATAGTCTGTTGCGCTCTACGTACCAGGCCTACGGTGCATCTCCGATCACCATCGCTTACGGTGAGCTTTACAGCGCACTACAGCAAGGTCAGGCAGATGCCAACATCCAGCCAGTGTTTGCGCATGAGGAAATGGGCTTCTACGAAGTTCAGGACTATATGATCTTTGCCAAGCAAGCGCAGTTCGTGGCTACCATGATGGGTAACCTCGATTGGTATGAAGGGCTTTCTGACGATCAGCGCCAGATGATCAAAGATGTGACCAGTGATCTGGTTCAGACTGGGCATGACATTCAGAGCGAGTTTAACGAAGAACGTCTGGATACGATCAAGTCCAAGAGTGACATCAAGATTATCGAGTTGAGTGAGGAGCAGCGTGAGAAGTTCCGTGAAATGGTGAAGCCGGTGCGTCAGACATTTATTGACGACGTAGGCGAGAACGCCAAGAAGTCTCTGGATATTCTGTTGGAGGCATACGGCGACGCCGAGTCTTAATCCAGACCACAAGGCTTACCGGCTTTTATAAGCTTGTCAGTCTTGAATAAAAAAACCCGGCCAACAGGCCGGGTTTTTTTATGGCCGTTCAATGAACGGCTGCCTTCGCTGTTAATCGCCGCCGATAGACGGCAGGAACAACGAGATTTCCGGGAACATGATGAGTAGCACAGTGGCCAGCAGCAGTATGAATATAAACGGCGGCGTACCCCGTATAACATCAAGATAAGGCCTGCGGAACACGGCAATTGCAGTAAAGATGTCGCAGCCAAACGGCGGTGTAGCCGAGCCAATGGCGGCCTGTAGCGTAACGATAACCCCCACGTGTATCGGATCCAGACCTGTGGATTGCACCAGAGGCTTGAAGATGGGCACGAGGATCAGAATAACCACGATTGGGTCGACAAACATGCAACCGACAAAAAATGCGATAGCAATCAGAATGAGGGCCAGGGTTTGGCTATCCCCTACGCTTTCAATGACAGGCCCCAGAAGTTGCTCGGGAACGCCAGCTGTGCCAAGTGCCTGAGAGAATGCGGCACCGATAGAGACCAGTATGAATACCACGGCGGTAATCATGCCCGTAGACAAAGCGAGTTCGGGGAGCTCGCGAATAGCGACCTTACGATAAATGACCACTTCCAGCAGGAGTGCGTAGGCCACCGCAACGGCAGACGCCTCTACAGCGCTGAAGTAACCGCCATAGATGCCGCCAACGACGATAACCGGGAAACCCATGGGTAGTATGGCTTTACGCACAGCGCGGAATCGCTCACCCCAGGTTGCGCGGGGGTCTGGCTCGATTCCCTTGATGCGAGCACCGACATAGCAGTAGATGGAGAACATAGCCAGAATAAGGATGCCCGGCAAAATCCCGGCGAGGAACAGGTCGCCGATAGAGGCCTTCATGACGACGCCGTAGATGATAAAGCCGATACTGGGTGGGATCAGCAGCGCGATATCACTGGCGTTGATGATCAGCGCCAGTGCGAAGCTGTCGGGGTAGCCCTTGGCGAGTAATCGTGGGCGCATGGGGCCGCCCATGGCGACAACGGTCGCCTGGGTTGAGCCAGATACCGCACCGAACAGTGCGCAGGATGCGGCGGTTGTAATTGGCAAGCCGCCACGAATATGGCGGGTAAAGGAGTCAACCACATCCAGCAACCGGTTGGCGGTATGGCCCTTGGTTAGAATGTCGGCTGCAAAAATGAACATGGGCACAGCAGCCAGAACCCAGCTACCAACGCCTGAGACCATCCAGCTGATGGCCTGGTCCGGACCGAAAAATGTCATGTCCGTAAACATCATGAAAAGCGTGCCTATCGCCAGGGGAACCATCATCGGGAACCCCATTAACAGCAGCACTACCATGGTTATTATTAGTAGAGTCAGCATTGTTTTCCCCCGAAATCAGCCTGTGGTGCGCTTGAATTATATATCTGCGAATTTCATTGAGACCGTCAGGGACCCATAGGGCCGTCGGGTGTATGGCTCTCGCCACTGTCATCCAGTGGTAGCTCGTTAAATTCTTCCTTTTCAGTAAACGAGCGATAGATACCTTCGCTGAACAGGTTTCGGAGTGTTACCAGAACATACTGAATCCCGGCAAGTGTGAAGCCAATGGGTAGAGCCAGGTTGACTGTCCAAAGGGGGATCTGCAGGGATGAACTGACGCGGCCGCGATCGAACAGAGCTATGTCGTACTGGGCAGATTTGTACGCAAAGTAGAACATCAGGGCGCCAGTGCCGATGCTGAGAATAATCATCAGAACCTTGCGGGGGCCGTCGCCTAACATGTCGTAAATGGCCGACATGCGAATGTGCCGCGCGCAGCGTGCGGCGTAGCCGACGCCCACAAAGGTGATCACGATAATGAGCATCTCGGTGACTTCGTAGGTGCCTGGGATTCCTTTATTAAAAAGGAGGCCGCCCACCACGTGTGCACTCATTAACAGCGCCATCAACAAAATGCTGATGGATATTATTGTTTTCTCTATCCAGCCAAGACCTTTGTCTATGGAGTTGAGTGCCGAAAGGAAAGCATTGTGCTTAATTGGGTCTTCTTTTTTATTGGCTTGATCCGTTTCGTCCATGTCTCGTCCCGTTTTGTTAGACGGCCATTAGCGCTGCCACAAAGGCGGGCTGCGCCGCTAAGGAAGCCGGGCCAAAGGGATAAGTATGCAGCCCCAGGTTCGGCTTGTACGTATTATGAGGGTACAGGCATCAAACAACCTTCGCCACCTTGCATTTTATCCAGGCTCGTTAGTGTTGATTTTGTACCTCGCTCAAATCTTTCTTGAATTGCCGAAGCAGCTCCTTGCCACTGTCTCCTGTCATTGCAATAAATTTTTCTTCAACCTGACCTGAGCGGGCTTTAAAAGCTTTAATTTGAGCGCTATCCAGCCGGGTTACTGTGACCTTGCCATTGCGTTCCTGGATTCGCTCAAGGGCTTTTTCCTCAAGGCCTGCAATGTGAATGATCACGTTTTCAAAAGCGTAGTCTGCTGCGTTGTGAATCAGTTTTTGGTCTTCATTGGGTAGCTTGTCGTAAAAGCGCTTGTTGGCCATCGCAGCGGTAGTGAACCAGCCGTGGCTGGTGTAAACCAGGTTTGGTGACACTTCGTACAGCTGTTCGGATTCGATCCAAAAAATCGGGTTTTCCTGGCCATTGATGATATTGGTTTGCAGGGCGCCGTATACCTCACCGGTAGGCAAAGGCGCTGGGATCGCGCCAAAGGCGGAGTAGGTTTCAGACAGTAACGGGTTGGTCATCACGCGCATTTTTTTGCCTTTCAGGCCCTTTGGCGACGTGAAAGCCTCGTCTATCGTGATAACCATCTCGCCTTCCGGGTACATGCTTAGAAGCTCGAGGCCGTTATCGGCATAGAGCTTTGGGAAGTCTTCATTGATAGCCGTGCTGTTACGGAAAAACGTGACAACCTTGTCCATGTCAGTGGGCATGAGGTATGGGATGAAAAAAATTTGAGCCTCTGGAATTTGTGCGCCGGTAAAACCAGGCGACTGATTTACAAAGTTCAAGATGCCGACTTTGGCTTGCTCCATGATGTCATCGGATTCGCCCAGCTCGCCAAAACGGTATATTTGAAGGGTGTGATCGGAGTTTTGCTCGATATGTTTTTTGAAAAACTGAGCGTATACATCTTGCACGTCGCCTTGGTTTTCCTCATGGGCATAGCGCCATGTGGCTGCATCTGCAGCGTTGGCCACCGTGAAGGCCCCAAGTAACAACAGGCACAGCCCAGCCAGCTTGGTAATTGGTTTTATTCTGTTCATCCTGCTTATCCCTTTGCCTCTTCCTTGATGTTTACATGGGCTATGCGTGAAAGTTGGCAAAGCCTGCCCGTTTTAGCAAGGAAAAGGTCAGTTTTATTGTGCGCCGCCTATTTTCCGAGCCCTGACCTGGAAAGGAAAGCCCGAAATTCCTCAACAACTCTCTCAAGGCTGTTTTCTAAGCGGTGCCCATCGGGTAAGACTAACACCGGAAGCGATTGCCCCTGAGCCAGCTCAATAACCGGCACAACCGGCACCACCTCATCATCCCAGCCATGAATGATTTGTACGTGCTGTGCTTGTATACGGGGGCTGGATTGGGGGTAATCCGGCATAGCGAGAGCTGGTGCTAGTAGGAAGCACCCTGAAACGGGTGTGTTTGCACTGGTTTGGGCGCAGACCCAGCCGCCCATACTTGAGCCAGCAAGTATAATGTCTTCCGGGGCTGCGCCGCTGGCAGACATCGCATCGTTCATTTGTGCAATGCGCACTTCCGGGTCTTTGCTGCTTTTGTGGTCAATTGCATGTGCCTGAACGTTGTCGAAGGTTTCTGCGACGTTTTTCAGGGCTTGGATTTTGGTGCTCCCAGGGCCGCTTTCGAGACCATGGGAGAGAAAAACATGTGTAGTTTTTGATTTCATAGAGTCTTAATCTCGTCGGGTTTCGTCGAGTATATCCAAAGCGTGTTTGCGCTTTTCGGGGTCATAAATGTCCACCGTAAACATCAGCTCATCCACATCAACACTGGCCAACAATTGCTTGACCTGACTCTTGATGGCGGCGGCATCGCCGAGTAACTGAAGCCCCAGGAAATCCTTTACGGTTGCTTCTTCGCCGGCGCTCCAGAGGCCATCCATGGATTCCACAGGCGGCTTCATCCACAGCGGTTGCCCCTTGAAAAGCGAGAGAATACGCTGGTAACTGGTGGTTGCCAGATATTTTGCTTCTTCCACTGAGTTGGCTGGTATGGCGGGCACCGCCAGCATGGCATAAGGCTCTTTCAGTTGCTCCGAGGGCTGGAAGTTATCTCGGTAGACCTTTATGGCTTCGCGATACAGACGCGGCGCGAAGTGCCCGGCAAACGAATAGGGTAGGCCGCGCATGGCTGCAAGCTGGGCGCTGTAAAGACTTGAGCCGAGCAGCCATACAGGCACATTGGTGCCAGCGCCGGGAATGGCTTTTACAGATTGGCCGGGTTGCATTGGCGCCAACAGGGCTTGCAGTTGTGCGACATCTTGCGGGAACTGTTCAGCCCCCATGCCATCGCGGCGCAGGGCTCGAGCAGTAATGGGGTCAGTGCCCGGTGCGCGGCCAAGACCCAAATCGATGCGACCTGGGTAAATGCTTTCCAGAGTTCCGAACTGCTCGGCGATCACCAGCGGCGGGTGGTTTGGCAGCATGACGCCCCCGGAACCCACCCGAATACTCTGGGTTTTGCCCGCAATGTGGCCAATAAGTACAGAGGTGGCAGAGCTGCTAATGCCTTCGATATTGTGGTGTTCAGCTAACCAGATCCGTTTAAAACCGAGTGTTTCGGCATGCTGGGCATAGGCCACACTGTTTTTCAGTGTAGTGCCGACGGAATCACCTTCACGAACTGAGGCGAGCTCCAAAAGTGAATAATCAGGCTGATTGCTCATAATGCTCCCGGATGGTGCCTGTTGGACAGATGCTGAGGCGATCAAAAATCGATGACGACATAATGCTACGATAACATTTGCAGCCAGCAATGCCTCGGGCCATTTCAATTGGGTGGGGGCATGGTAACGCCCATAACAGTAAAGGACACCATTGTGCAGCAAAGCGCCTATTATGAAGACGACACCACTTTGGCCCAATATCTGGAGTTTCACTTTGGTGAGCAGTGGCACGGCGAAGCTAATTTTCCCCGTGGGCTCGCCAAGGTGGCGATTGACGCCATGGATGGCCGAACATTAGCGCGAGCACTGGATATTGGCTGCGCTTGTGGGCGCACCAGTTTTGAGTTGGCCCAAGTGTTTGACCATGTGGATGGTATCGATTTTTCCAACAAGTTTGTTGACCAATGCAAGGTTATGGCTCGGGATAAAGTAGTCCGCTATGCCCGCCCTGAGGAAGGGGCCCTGGTGAGCTACCAGGAACGCTCTCTGGCATCACTGGATCTTGAAAATACGGCCCAGCGGGTGGCCTTTCATCAGGGCGATGCCTGCGACCTTAAACCAGAATTCACCGATTATGATTTGGTGCTGGCGGGCAACCTGATAGACCGACTGTACGATCCTTCATTGTTTCTGACTCGCATTCACGAGCGAATGAACGATGACGGGCTGTTGCTGATTGCCTCGCCTTACACCTGGCTGGAAAATTACACGCCGAAAGATAAGTGGGTAGGTGGCTTCCAGAAAAACGGTGAGGACTACACCACCTTTGACGGCTTGCGCGATATGCTGACGCCACACTTTACCCTGCTAATGGAGCCCAGAGGCCTGCCGTTTGTGATTCGTGAAACCCGCAACAAGTTTCAGCATAGTTTTTCTGAGCTGACAGTCTGGGAGAGAAGCCGGCGCTAGGCGGCGCCAGAACCTGACTACTTGCCGGTAAATGCCGCTGTTCGCTTGCTGACAAAGGCCGACACGCCCTCCTTAAAATCGTCGGTCTCTGCGGCCTCCAGAAAGGCCTGATGCTCAGCTTCAAGGTGTGCCGCCAATG
>JAKDUK010000057.1 GCA_030457765.1 Marinobacter sp.
CTGGAAGCCCGAAAATCAGCCAGCCCGGAGACATCTTATGTCGCCAGCCTTCACAACAAGGGCCTGAACAAGATTTTGGAAAAAGTGGGCGAAGAATGCACTGAAACACTGCTGGCCGCCAAAGATGCCGAGCAGTCTGGAGACTTCCGGGCAGTCATCAGCGAAACCGCAGATCTCTGGTTCCACAGCCTAGTTATGCTTTCCAGCCTAGGACTTAGTTCGAAAGATATTCTGGATGAACTGTCTAGCCGGTTCGACCTTTCAGGATTGGAAGAAAAGGCATCCCGAAGCGAGTAATCTGGGAATACCCCTTACGGGGGTTTCCGCCAACCTGCTTGGGTGGCGTACAATACGCACGATTAGAAACATCAAAAATGAGGATCCCGTAATGGGCATCAGTATCTGGCAACTTCTTATTGTATTGGGCATTGTGATTCTGCTGTTCGGAACCAAAAAACTGCGCAACATTGGCGGCGATCTTGGTGGTGCCATTCGTGGCTTCAAAAAATCCATGAATGACGATGACGACAAAACCAAAGACCCGGATTCTCTGGAAGGCGAGGCCGACGAGCAAACCTCGCAGGCGGCTGAAGAGAAGCCAAAGGAAAAATCCAATAGCTGAGTCCAGACAGTATGTTTGATATCGGCTTTCTTGAGCTGCTGATCTGCGGCGTTATTGCCTTGTTGGTACTTGGCCCCGAACGACTACCCACAGCTGCCCGGGCGGCTGGGCGCTGGGTTGGCGGCGCGCGTCGTATGGTTAGCCAGTTCACCTCTGAACTGGACAGCCAGCTAAAAGCCGACGAGCTCAGAAAAGAGCTGCGCGAAGCCGGCGATGTGGGCCTGGACGACGTTAAAAAAACTGTGCGCGGCGCCTTAGACGAAGCCAAACAATACGAGCACATGATTAGGTCGGACAAGCCGTTGCAGAAAAACACTGTCAACAAGCAACCGGTGGCAGGTCAGAGCCCCAAAAGCGACTCGGATAACGACTCCCAAGAGAACAAGACGGATCAGCCGGATACCCCGCCAACACCGTCGGATAAGCCTTCATGAACGCAAAAACAGACGGCAACAATACAGAACACCACAATGATTCTTCCGAACAGCCGCAAATGCCTCTGGTTGAGCATCTACTGGAACTTCGCAACCGTTTGCTGAAAATGGTCTTGGCTGTGATTATCTGCTTTGCGGTGATCTACCCCTTTGCCAACGAGCTATACCTCTGGTTATCTGAACCTATTCGGTCACTGTTGCCGGTCGGGCAAACCATGATCGCAACAGATATTACCTCGCCGTTTTTCGCGCCGCTTAAACTGGCGTTGTTCTTATCGGTGTTCGCCGCTATTCCCATTATTCTTTATCAGCTTTGGAGCTTTATAGCCCCCGGACTCTATGCCCACGAGAAGCGCCTCGCCTTTCCGTTGCTGTTTACATCTGTACTTCTATTTTATCTGGGCGCCGCGTTTGCGTATTTCGTAGTGTTCCCTCTGGTGTTCAATTTCTTTACCGCCATAGGCCCTGAGGGCATTGTTGAGCTGCCAGATATCAGCAGTTACCTCAATTTTGTGCTGAAGATGTTTTTTGCCTTTGGCGTCGCCTTTGAAATCCCCATTGCAGCCATTTTGCTGATCCTCAGCGGTGTGACAACACCAGCAGACCTGGCGGAAAAACGGCCTTACGTGGTGGTAGGCTGCTTTATCATCGGCATGATGCTGACACCACCAGACATCATTTCCCAGACACTCCTGGCAGTGCCCATGTGGATTCTGTTCGAGCTGGGCATACTGTTCGGCCGGCTGGCAAAGCGTGAGGTGGCAGAGCCAGACGCTGACGAGTCCTCAACTGAATGAACCTGGCCTTACTTTTCGATGAAGACTTTATAGCGCCCGATCGTGTGGTGCTAAAAGGCCGACGGCTTAATCACATACAATCTGTGCTGGGCATCGCCACTGGCGATCAACTACCGGTTGGTCGCGTAAATGGCCTGATGGGGCTTGGAGAAGTGGTGAGGCTCAGTGATTCGGAAGTCGAATTAGTTGTTGTGCTAGACCAGAAACCACCCACCCCGCTGCCGCTTACGCTTATTCTCGCCATGCCCCGGCCCAAGATGTTTCGTCGCATTCTGCAAACCAGTGCAACACTGGGCATTAAGGACATATGGCTGATAAATAGCTATAAAGTGGAGAAAAGCTTTTGGCAAACGCCTTTGCTTTCGGATGAAAACCTGCGCGAAGATCTGACTCTTGGGCTGGAACAGGCAAAAGATACAGGCATGCCAAGCGTACACATTCGCAAGCTATTCAAACCCTTCGTAGAGGATGAACTACCTGCCCTATTAAAAGACAAGCAGGCGCTGGTTGCCCACCCTGGTACCGCTAACGTCTGCCCTACTCATTTAAACCGTGCTGCAGCGCTTTGTATCGGCCCGGAGGGCGGCTTTACGCCATACGAGGTGGGTAAGCTGGAAGAAGCTGGCTGCCAAAGCGTTCACTTAGGCCCGCGCATTCTCCGGGTAGAAACTGCAGTTCCCGTTCTTGTCACCCGGTTGTTCGACGTTTGCCTTTGATTTAAGAAGCCTCTGACCTGGCTTCCCACATCTTAAGCAAAGGCGTAATCACTGCCACCAATAGCGCCCCTGCCAGCAAACCGATCACGCCATTAGCCAGCATAGGAACCAGCGTGGTCGATAGGCCGCCAAAATTCATGGCGAAGTGTTCGATGGCGTTATAAACCGGCGGCACCCCGTGCACGAGAATGCCACCACCCACCAGGAACATGGCAATGGTGCCGAGAATAGATAACGTTTTCATCATATAAGGCGCCAGCCACAGAATGCCCCGGCCTATTTTCTGCGCAATGTCACTGTCCTGCTGGGTCAGGTATAGGCCGCCATCATCCAGCTTCACAATGCCTGCAACCAAGCCATAAACACCTACGGTGATCATCACCGCCACTACCGACAGTACGGCAAACTGCATGCCTATGGCCTCACCTGTAACAACCCCCAAGGTGATGGCGATGATCTCTGCAGAAAGAATAAAATCGGTTCGCACTGCCCCTTTTACTTTTCGTTTTTCCAGAATTTTCACATCCACATCTGGCTGTTTCACAGCTTCTCGTAATTCATGCTTACGCTGCTCTTCTTCCTTTTTGTGCAAAAACTTATGGGCTAACTTTTCAGCCCCTTCGAAGCACAGATAAGCTCCACCAAGCATCAACAAAGGCGTAACCAACCAGGGTACAAAAAAACTGATAGCGACAGCGCCTGGAACCAGGATCGCCTTGTTCACCAGCGAACCTTTGGCCACAGCCCATACCACGGGCAACTCTCGCGCTGGTTTCACGCCAGTTACCTGCTGGGCATTCAGGGCAAGATCGTCTCCCAGAACACCCGCCGTTTTCTTGGTAGCAGCTTTGGTCATCAGGGAGACATCGTCGAGAAGGGTCGCAATGTCGTCGATAAGCGCTAGCAGACTGGTTCCTGCCATTAGTGCAGATCCTTTATGTGGGCTATTTAAATAGAAGATAGCTAAATAATAAGCCCCATCGCCTCTGCAGCGATACGATTTTTTATCGGGCCCAGGCCATCGAGCCAGCGCATACCTGCGTTTCGTATCCATCTGAGCGGCAATTCATCGCGGCCAAAGAGCTGTTTGAAACCCTCCATGGCGGCCATCATAGTCAGGTTTTCACCTTTACGCCGGCGCTGGTAACGAGCCAACACCAGTTCGTTGGCAGGGCTCAAACCGGCACTTTTAGCCTTTAATAGCTCTTCCATCAACACCCGAACATCGCCATACCCTAAGTTGGCACCCTGCCCCGCAAGCGGGTGAATGGTGTGGGCAGCATCGCCCACCAGAGCGAAACCGGGCGCGATGTAATCTTTGGCGTGTCGTTGCCGGAGCGGAAAGGCAAAACGCTTGGAAATTGCCTCGACAACGCCTAGCTCTCTTTCAATCGCTCGCTCCAGTTCAGCCGTAAACATTGCATCATCCAATGCCATCAGGCGGCGCGCTTCATGGGTATCCTGCGACCACACGATGGAACAGACATTCTCATCCCCTGTTTCCGTCGCCAATGGCAAAAATGCCAGCGGCCCGGTTTGAGAGAACCGCTGCCAGGCTGTGTATCTATGGCTTTGGCTAGTGCGCACGGTACACACGATAGCTTGTTGGTCGTAATCCCACTCGCGAGTTGGCAGCCCCGCCCACTGGCGCATACGGGAGTGGGCACCATCGGCGGCAACCACAAGTCGCGCACTAAGCTTTCGGCCACCAGCCAGCTCAATACCACGCTGATCACCATCGAGCCAACTGCCAGTAACCTGTGCGCCGTCAATTAGTTCAACAGCGCTACCTTCAACTGCTGCAAACAGTGCTCTGACTATGCTGCGATTCTCAACGATTGTTCCCAGGGCGCGTGCTTGCAATTCGGCAGCCTCAAAATGGATGCGGCCAGTGCCATCGCCGTCCCATACGGTCATACCCTGGTAGGGGCAATGTCGCCCAGCGGTGACACATTCCCAGGCACCTAGGGAGTCCAGTAATTGCTGGCTGGCCATGGAAATTGCGCTCACTCGGGGCTCAAAATCTGCCACGCTTTGAACCGGTGCTGGGTCTTGCAACAACGCCGCACGCTCACCAGCTTCAATCAGGCCGGTTTTCCAGCCTTGTTGAGACAGGCCTAAAGCCAGAGCAGTGCCAGTCATGCCGCCGCCCACCACAAGAATGTCGAACACCTTAGAATCACTCATGTCTTATCGCTCGCCGCAGGCCCATTGATAACCGCACGTCGCCCGCCAGTACCCATGGCTTTGCGCGCAAACAAACGTTTGGCACCGGGCAACAAATCCAGGCCAACCAGACCGGCATCCCGGGCAGCGGCTACAGGCGCTAGAGAATGGCCAAAAATACGGATCAATGAATCTGAAAACTGTACGGTTTGCTGCCAGTCTGGGCGATGCAATTCGTGGTAACGACGCAAAATCTGAAAATCGCCCGGCGACCGCCCTTGCTCAGCCGCTAATCGGAACTGTTCCGCCAGGGCCATTAGCCCCCGCAAAGCCAGGTTGAAACCTTGGCCGGCTACTGGGTGCAAAGCGTGAGCCGCGTTGCCCACAAGCGCAACGCCAGGCCTTACAGGCTCATCAACCGTAGTGAGTGTTAAAGGGTAATGGTTGCACTGACCCATGCGGGTAAACCGGCCCAAACGCCAACCAAACCGCTCCTGAAGCCGCTGGCATTTAACGCTTTCCGGCATAGCCAGAACATCGTCAAGTTCGCGGTTACTTAGCGTCCACACCAAGGCAGATTGATGCCCCGCGCGGAAGGGCGAACCATGGGGTAACAGCGCCATGGGGCCGGCGTCGGTAAAACGCTCATAGGCTGAAAATTCATGGCTGTCGCTGGTGGTTACGTTGGCAATCAGCGCATGTTGATCATAGCCATGATGGCTGGCTCGAAACCCCAGCTTTTCCCGGAGCCCAGAACGACCGCCGTCAGCCACAACCAAACATTGCGCTGCAACGGTGCTGACCTCACCACCATTTTTTACGGTAACACTCACGCCTTGCTCGACAGGCGTCATAGCCACAACTTCTGCCGGTGCCAGCCATTGAGTGTTGGTTTCAAGCAGTGCCCGCATCAGGCATAAGCCCATCCAGCGGTTGTCCACCACATAGCCCAGGGCTTGCTGCTCGTATTCTTTGGCGTTCAAGCGGGTAACCCCAAACCGGCCCCGATCAGACACGTGAATATGCTGAATGGGTGCTGCATGCTCCGATAGTCGCGACCAAAGCCCGAGCTCTTCAAAAATCAGTCGCGAGCCCCACGCCAATGCAGTGGAGCGGGCGTCGTAGCTGGGCTGATAAGAATCAGGCAAGGCGTCCGCAGACAACGGGAATGCCTCAACCACGGTCACTTTCAGGCTTGGCGCCACTCTGGCTAGGGTCAGCGCTAACGTCGCACCCGCCAGCCCACCGCCGGCAATGATCACATCGGTATCGGAGTGTTTCACAGACTCATTCCGCCATCAGCGCTTCAATCTCTTCAATGGTCTTCGGCACGCCGTTGGTCAGCACGCGGCAGCCTTCTTTGGTAACCACCACATCGTCTTCGATACGAATGCCGATGCCCCGCCACTTCTCATCCACGCTGGCATTGCTTGGTGAGATATATAAACCAGGCTCAACCGTGAGCGCCATACCTGGCTCAAGCTGCCGCCATGCGTCGCCAACTTTGTAGTCGCCTACATCGTGCACGTCCAAGCCTAACCAGTGGCCGGTGCGGTGCATAAAAAAGGGTTTGAAGGCTTCGTTGGCAATGGCGTCCTCCACCGTGCCAGGCAGCAGTCCCAGTTCGATCAATCCGCCGGTCAGTACTTTCAAGGCCGCTTGATGGGGATGATCCCAGTGATTACCTGGGCGAACAGCCTCAATGGCGGCGTATTGGGACGCCAACACGACTTCATAAATTGCCCGCTGTTCTGGGCTGAAGGTGCCGCTGACCGGGAACGTGCGGGTAATGTCTGAGGCATAGCATTCCACTTCACAGCCCGCATCAATCAGCACCAGGTCGCCTTCTTTCAGCGGCGCGGTGTTCTCAATGTAATGCAGAATACAGCCATTAGCGCCACTGCCAACAATAGACGGATACGCCGTGGAAGGCGCCCCGTGGTCCATGAAGGTATAGATCAGCTCAGCCTCAAGGTTGTATTCGTTACCCCCTTTTTTAGCCCGTTTCATGGCGCGGCAATGGGCCTCGGCGCTGATCTCACCCGCTCGGGCCATGGCCTTGATCTCGTTGGCGCTTTTATAAAGCCTAAGATCGTGCAAAAAGTGCTCAAGCGACACAAATTCACCCGGCGGATGCGCGCCACTTCTCACCTTGCTGCGAATCACTTTAACCCAGTCCATCACCCGGGTATCAAAGCCCTGATCTTTACCCAGCGGATAATATACCCGGCTGCGACCTTCGATCATGCCGGGCAGAATATCGTCGATATCAGATATAGGGAAAGCGTCGTCCAGGCCGTAACGCTCAATCGCACCCTCTGGCCCCACCAAAAAACCGTCCCAGAGCTCTTTCTCGGGGTTTTTCTCTTTGCAGAACAGTACCGACTCGCCGTGCTCACGGCCGGGAATCAACGCCAATACAGCTTCTGGCTCACCAAAACCGGTCAGGTACTGAAAATCGCTATCTTGCCGAAACGGATGCAACACATCCCGGTTGCGAACACGCTCAGGTGCCGCCGGTATAATAGCGATACTGTCTGGCGCCATGCGTTCCATCAGCTTGCGACGGCGCTCGGCAAATTCCTTGACGGGTATAATGGACGACATAGGTTCTCCCGCAGTGTGTGAGATGCTCAGTGCAATGTTGGCGCTTGTGACGCTGGCTTTTCCGGGGGATTGAATTCGGTGAAGACAGCCAAAGCGCCAAGCCGGATATATTCAACTATTTCCAGTAGCTGCTGCTCGCCTTCGTCACCCGGCTCCTGATCTTCAGACACCTGGCTGATGGCCACCATATCTTCCATCAACTCGCGAATTTCATCTGGTGCCTGGCCGAGGGATTCTCCGGCAGACAAGGCCATACCCTCGAGAAAACCACGCACCCAAGCCACCAGGGCTTCCAAGCGTTGATCAATGGCATAATCATCATCGGGCAGCAGCGGGTAAAAACTCATATCTTCCGATTTCAGAAACGCTAACGCCTGTTCATACGCTTCGTTCATGAATACGGTCAAGTCTTCACCTTCTTCAGCCGCACTTTCAGGCAGCCCCATGTGTTCACATACCGTGAACAGCCACTCTGGCTCCTCTAAGCGGTCGCCAGCCGCCAGGCGGCCACAAAGAGCCCCGTGAAGTTCAGAAGGATGGCTGAATGCTTTATGGGCCGTAAAAACATTAGCCCAGCGCTCGAATTCAGCAGCGTATGCCGTGCCGGCAGTGTCGGTTTCTGACATGAGCCAAGACAATCCTATGTTGTAAAGTTAAGGTCATATCCTAGCATTCAGGCGCCTTCAAGGCACCATCCACACACCTTTAGCACACGTTTCGGTTGATTTTCATGAGGCAATACAACAATATGTTATAACATATCATTTAATTTCAAAGGACAGAAAAATGCCCTCTCAAAAACTCTTAATGTTACCCATGACCTTAGCTCTTATCAGCGCGCCTGCAATGGCCGCAGACAACCCAGGCTCGCACCAGCACGGGCACGCCGAACTGCAGCTTGCATTCAATGGGAACCAAGTTGATCTGCTACTTATTTCACCCGCAGGAAATATACTTGGGTTTGAGCACCGACCGCGCACAGAAGAGGAACAACAGATTGCAGACAAAGCTATTGAATGGCTGGGAGAAACCCCGCTAATCAACACTGCGGAATCAACCTGCACTGTAAACGGAGCGACGGTACAGAATGAAGTTGCAAACGAGCACCATCATGATCCCAGCGACGAAGCACAGCATGCTGACATTGAGGTCTCCCAGGCTCTGACTTGCTCCGGGCTGGATAAGTCAGCCGCCCTGACAACGCCGCTCACCATGCAATTTCCCCGCATGGAACATCTTGATGTAGCCTGGGCCGGCCCAGACGGACAAGGTGCAACCCGCCTGAACCATGGAGAACACTCGTTCAGGCCGGAGCGTTAAGGCTATTCCTCATAAGGTTCAACTGCATCCGCCTCCATGGAGTACGAAGACGTGCCCAATTCGGTTTCCGTACGGTCAATGACCAGCGTGCCTTGCACCCAGACTGGGTCGTACAAGGCCTCAACCTTGAACCCTTTTTTGTACTTAACATGAATAAGCTGGTTAGGGGGTGGAGGGGGCACATGGATGCAGGCGCCATAATAAGGCACCAGAAAGAATTCCAGAATGCGCATATCTTTGGTTGTTTTAAGGGGCACCACAAAACCTGGAATTCGACCCTCAACGTCACCCATTTCAGGGACAACCCGGCCGGTCATAATTTCATCTGGCAACAAAGGCGGGCCATCGCCCTCGTGCTCCAGCTCTGGCATATTTTCCAACAACGCCAGATCCTCGGCAGGCATCAATTCCAGCCAGTCGATTTCGCGCAACTCAGCCCGCGGCTCTGAGTACACAGGAACAGAAACGCTTAATAGAATAACCAGCAAAGTCGGCATCAGCGTCATGGCAAGGCCACGAAAAGAGTGAATCATTAGCAAAGCTCTCCGAAAAAACAGCCGCCAGATAAACGCCAGAAAATATGAGCCAGACATAATACACGGGGCAGATAAAGATCAACATGAACACAGAACCAGAATCCAGCTCACACAGAGCTAAAGCTGAGGCTTCAGCGCTTGAGATCAAAGACCTCACCTTCCGCTGGAACCCTCACTATTCGACACTGGCCTTCCCTGACCTGAGCTTGCCACAGGGAGAGCACCTTTTCCTTCACGGCCCCAGCGGCACAGGCAAAAGCACACTTTTGAGCCTGCTGGCCGGCATGCTTCCACCAGCAACTGGCAGCATCAGGTTATTGGGCAGCGACATCCGCCAGTTAAGTGCAGGCAAACGTGACCGTTTCCGGGCCGATCATATAGGTGTGATATTCCAGCAGTTCAATCTGGTGCCTTACCTCACCGCCGAAGCCAACGTGACCCTGCCCTGCAGGCTCTCACTGCGCCGCAGG
Source organism: Marinobacter sp. (assembly GCA_030457765.1). Classification (GTDB taxonomy): domain Bacteria; phylum Pseudomonadota; class Gammaproteobacteria; order Pseudomonadales; family Oleiphilaceae; genus Marinobacter. The sequence goes on from JAKDUK010000057.1 coordinate 9,669, forward strand.
GGCGCCATGGATGGAACCCCAACGCTGGCCGCCCAGCGACTGCTGACCACCCTCGCTATTCCTGAAAGCCACTGGCAGCGCAAAGTCACGCAACTGAGCATTGGCCAGCAGCAACGCATAGCCGCTGCGCGGGCCCTGATTGGAGCTCCGGAAATTATTTTGGCCGACGAGCCCACCTCTGCTTTGGATAGCGACAATCGCGATCGTTTCATTGCCCTTCTGCTCGCCATGGCAGAAGAGCGCAATACGTCTGTGCTGTTTGTCAGCCATGACCGCACTCTGGCACAACACTTTCATCATCAGATCCAACTAGGGCAGGTGCCAGAATGAAGGCTCGCCTCGCGTGTTCACTGGCCGCCGCCAGCCTCTGGCACAGGCGCAAAGTGCTCGCCCTCGTGTGCCTCACACTCACTCTGAGCGTTACCCTGTTGCTGGGCATTCAGTACCTTCGTACGGAGGTAAAGCAATCCTTCACCAGCACCATCAGCGATACAGACCTGATTATCGGCGCCCGAAGCGGGCAGCTTAATTTGCTGTTGTATACGGTATTTCACATCGGCGATGCCACCAACAACATTCGGTGGTCTACCTTTCAAGATCTGAAACAGGATTCTCGCATAGATTGGTTAGTTCCCATTTCCCTGGGCGACAGCTACAAAGGATTTCGGGTTGTCGGTACAGACGGGAACTTTGGAAAACACTTCCGGTTTGGTCGGGGGCAAGCGCTCAAGCTGGCAGGCGGCCAATGGTTTAACGGGGTTTTCGATGTGGTGCTGGGGGCCGGCGTTGCCGAAAAGTTGAATCACGCCCTTGATGACAAGATCACGCTTTCCCATGGCGGTGGCCGAACCAGCTTTTCCAACCACACAAACACGCCTTTCACGGTTACCGGTATTCTTGAGGCCACGGGCACGCCTGTAGACCAAGCGGTTTACATCAGCCTGCAAGGGATGGAAGCCATACACGTTGGCTGGGAATCTGGCGTAGCCATTCCTGGTCGCACGCTGACACCAGAGCAGGCACAAGGCCGTGACTTCACCCCCAGTGCTATTACGGCGGTTTTTGCCGGACTGGATCGCAAAATTCTGACCTTCCGCGTTCAGCGAGATATCAACCAGCACACTGGCGAGCCTCTGTCTGCCATTTTACCGGGTGTCGCTCTGAGCGAGCTTTGGCGGCTGATGAGCCAATTTGAGCGCGCACTGCTTGGCATTACTGGCTTCGTGGTGATTACCAGCCTGATCGGGTTGATTGCGGTGCTGCTCACACTGCAAACTCAGCGGGCGCACGAAATCGCGATTCTGCGCGCAACAGGTGCCTCACCCACCCTCATCGCAAGCCTTTATGTAATTGAGTGCCTGGCGCTTGCGGTGGTCGCCTGCCTGACCTCACTTACCTTGAGCGCGGCTGCCATCTCAATGCTCAGCCCCTGGCTACTCACACATTACGGCATTCAGATTCAATTGCGTCCGTTATATTTTCCAGAGTGGGGCCTGCTGGCGTCAGTGCCTCTGGCTGCGATGCTCGTGGGGTTAGTTCCCGCATTCAGTGCCTGGCGCAAAAGCCGCTCACAGGGATTTGACAGCCTTGGGGAATCGTGACGCAGCTCTCGTCAAACGGTTGAATACCGGGGAATCACAACTTATGACACCCCTGTAAATTGACCGTTCTGGCGCGCACACTTATAGTTAGTCGCAATTACCTTAAACCTATGCTGGGCACGTCATGGAACAGTCCGAAGTACAAGCATTAGCGGACAAGCTGGACAAGCTGATCGAACACTGCCAAAAACTTGAGCGGGACAACGCCACGCTGAGGCAATTGCAGGATGGCTGGAACCGGGAACGGGCCCAACTCATGCAAAAAAATGATCTTGCTAAAAACAAGATCGAAGCCATGATCGGCCGCCTTCGGGCACTGGAGCACCACTGATGTCTAAGCAACCCACCACCGTTGAGGTGAAAATTCTCGATAAGGAATACTTGGTCGCCTGCCCTGCAGAAGAACAGGAGGCCCTTATTCGAGCGGCACGACATCTAGACAGCAAGATGCGTGAAATACGCACCAGCGGCAAGGTATTCGGAACCGAGCGCATTGCTGTGATGGCCGCTCTGAACATGACCCACGAACTACTCGAGCGGGACACCATGTCAGACGCCACCAGCACACTACTCAAAGCCATGGACAGCAAGCTGGAAGGTGCTCTCGGAGAGCCTTCCAACCACTGATTGCAAGAGTATTCCCCGATAGGTGTTGCAATCGGCCCCGGGTCTGACCCTATAATGAATCTACTTCCTGGGCTGTTCGCTGGTCGGATTCGTCCTCGAGCCGATGCGCTTTACCCAGGTGGCTACTCTAGGGCATTGTGAGCATGTCCCCACAAGGGGAAAGCCTAATATGTCACAGCGGCCACCGACCTTGAACTTTGGGTTCAAGGGCCACATCTGATAACGGCAGCCCGGGAAGCTTTATTTTGAGCCAGTTTATCGACTCACCCCCTTCTGAATTCGATTTACATTCATTGTCTCGTTACGAATTACGCAAACATCTGCGCCAGTGCAGACGCGAGCTATCGCCCCGAGATCAAGAACAAGCCTCCGTTTCTCTCGCCTTGAATCTGGTAAAACACCCGGATTTGCACAGGGCTAAGCACATAGCTATCTACTTGCCCAACGATGGCGAGATTGATCCACACCCCTACATGGCCATGGCCCGTCGCAAAGGCGTTCATTTCTATCTGCCGGTGCTGCATCCCGTACATGCGGGCAAGTTAGTATTCAGTCCCTATTACGACGGAGTGGAACTGACTGCTAACCGCTTTGGCATTCCAGAACCTGCATTTAGCAAAGGGTTACGGCGACCAGCCTGGGCGTTAGACGCAGTGCTGTTTCCGCTGGTGGGGTTTGACGAGAATGGTGGAAGGCTGGGAATGGGGGGCGGCTTTTACGATCGAACCTTCGCGTTCAGCCGTTTGCGCCCAAGACTAGCCCCAAAACTGATAGGCTTGGCTCATGATTTTCAGAAGGTGGAGACACTACCAACTGAACCTTGGGATGTGCCATTACATAGCGTGGTGACAGACAGGAAACTTTATCGGGTAAAATGATGCATAACAGCGCTTTGGGTCACGGATGCTGGCTTTTCTTCCGACGCCTGAAGCGAAGTAAACCCTGTAATCACAAGGCCGACAGCAAAAATCAGCACGATTGCCCGGATAATGTCAGGCTTGCCACCCATGACGCGTATTCCTGTTCCAAATAAAGTTAAATCTTTAAAAAATCAGTTGGCTATTCTTGTTTTCAAGAATTTGACGAAAGACTAACACGCCCCCTGGATTTTACAATTTTTTACAGATTAAGATTCAGTAAGAAAAATAGAGAAGGAAAGTCAAAAGGCTAGGTATAGGAATCAGCCCGGAAACACGCTCCCAGGCTGATTTCATTCAAAGGTTAGGACGTCCTACCGTTACCCGCCCCGAGGAACAGCTGGTAGGCCTCATTGTCTGTCATGTTTTCATAACGGAAGCCCACTTTTTCAAGCATGGCCTCAAAGGCTTTTATCTCATCATCATCTACCTGGGCACCCAGCAGCACTCGGCTGTATGCGGCACCGTGATTGCGGTAGTGGAACATAGAAATATTCCAGCGCGTGCCAAGTGACATCAAGAATTTCAGCAAAGCGCCCGGGCGCTCCGGAAACTCAAACTGGAAGACTTTCTCATTGGTTATCGTAGGCGCATGACCGCCAACCATGTGGCGAATGTGCTGCTTCGCCATGTCGCTGTCGGTGAGGTCCATTACGGAATAGCCGTTCTCGCGCAAATCCTGAACCAACTCATCCCGACCTAGACCACCCGACTGTACCTGAATACCCACAAAAATAGTGGCCTGACCGGCGTCGGCATAACGGTAATTAAACTCGGTGATGCTGCGCTTATGCAGGGCGTTAATAAATGTCTTAAACGCCCCGGGCTTCTCAGGTATGGTTACCGCCAGAATAGCCTCCCGCCGCTCGCCGATTTCCGTGCGCTCCGACACGTATCTCAATCGGTCAAAGTTCATGTTGGCACCGCTAAGAGTGGCAATCAGGTTTTCATTCTCAACCTTTTCACGCTCAACGTACTTCTTGATGCCGGCCACACCCAAGGCGCCTGCGGGCTCGGCAATCGAACGTGTATCTTCGAAAATATCCTTGATGGCAGCACAAATCTCGTCGGTGGAGACGGTGATCACCTCATCCACGTGGTCTTTACAGATCTCCCAAGGGTGTTCACCGATCTGTTTTACTGCCACGCCATCTGCAAACAGCCCTACTTCGTTCAGGACCACCCGCTCCCCCACTTTCAAGGCAGCCTGCAGGCAATTTGAGTCTTCTGGCTCAACCCCGATCACCTTAACTTCAGGGCGCAAGTATTTGATATACGCCGCCATGCCTGCAATTAGGCCACCACCGCCCACACAGATGAACACCGCATGGATCGGCTTGCTGAATTGCGACAGCATCTCCATGGCAACGGTGCCTTGGCCGGCAATAACATCTGGGTCGTCATAAGGCGGTATGTAGGTGTAGCCGTGCTTTTCAATCAATTCATGGGCGTGGGTTGCGGCCTCGTCAAAGGCATCACCTTTGAGCACAACCCGCGCGCCATGGTCCCGTACCGAACGTACTTTGATCTCCGGCGTGGTCTGGGGCATCACAATAACGGCTTTGATACCCAGCTTTTTAGCAGCCAGAGCCACACCTTGCGCATGGTTACCCGCAGAGGCGCAAATGACGCCCTTGGATCTCTGCTCTTCCGACAACTGAATAATCCGGTTGTACGCGCCGCGAATCTTGAAAGAAAACACCGGCTGAAGGTCTTCCCGCTTAAGCATAATGTTGTTGCCAAAGCGTTTGGACAAACTACGGGCTTCAGTGAGGGGTGTTTCGATGGCCACGTCATAGACGCGCGCATCGAGAATCTTCTTGATGTAGCGTTGCGGCATGTTGGTTCCGGTTGCTGATGAATGGTCGGGGAAAACCTATAGTGTAGAAAGTTTGCACCGCAGCCGTCTATAAGCAGACCTCCCTTAAGCGCTATAATGCGCTTGAACTCATAGGATTTTCACCCGGAGCGCCCAATGACCCAGGACGAACTCAAGAAAGCCGTTGCCAAAGCCGCCATAGACTACATAGCACCGCGCCTGGAGCGCGACAGCATTATTGGCGTTGGCACAGGAAGCACCGCCAATTTCTTCATCGACATGCTCGCAGATCTGAAAAATGAGTTCGATGGTGCCGTAGCCAGCTCAGAAGCCACAGCAGAGCGCCTTAAAAGCCACGGCATTCCGGTTTACGACCTGAATAGCGCTGGCGAGCTGGAGTTTTATGTAGACGGTGCCGATGAAACCAACGAACGCCTTGAGTTGATCAAAGGCGGGGGGGGCGCACTGACTCGCGAAAAAATCGTAGCAGAAGTTGCCAAGACCTTTATCTGCATTGCAGACGAATCCAAAAAAGTAGGCATACTGGGCGACTTCCCCCTACCGGTAGAGGTGCTCCCCATGGCACGCAGTCATGTGGGCCGTGAGATTGTCAAACTGGGCGGCGACCCCGTGTACCGGGACGGTTTCACCACCGACAACGGCAACATTATTCTCGATATCTACAACATGGATATTTCCCGCCCGATCCAAGTTGAGGAAAGGCTGAATAACATTGTGGGTGTTGTAACCAACGGGCTGTTCGCCCGCCGCCCCGCCGACTTATTGTTACTCGGTACCAGCACGGGCGTTGAGAGCATTCAGCGCAAAGGCATCTGATCAGAAAAACCAAGCGCTTGCTTGGTGTATGAGTTTGCGCGACACTACCTCGTATCATTTTCGCTTAGAGGTTTTTATCGTGTCTGATTATTTCAACGAGACGCACAATCAGGTGCGCATGACCACGCGCAAATTCATCACCACCCACGTACTCCCCCACATTGATGAATGGGAGGAGGCCGGCGAGTTTCCCCGCGAGATTTTCAAAAAAGCGGGCGATGCCGGCATTCTCGCCGCGGGCTTCCCGGAAGCTTTGGGTGGTATGGGTGAAGGCGATGTGTTTCTGAAAGTGGCTGTTTCCGAAGAACTGATGCGCTCCACTTCAGGCGGTTTTGTCGCAAGCTTGGGCTCTCTTGATATTGGCCTGCCCCCGGTGGCCAAGTGGGCGAAAAAAGAAATCCGCGAACAGATTGTGCCGTCGGTACTGAGCGGCGACAAAATCTCTGCGCTGGCCATTACCGAACCTGGCGGCGGCTCCGATGTAGCCAACCTGAAAACCCGTGCCGTGAAAGACGGGGATCACTACATTGTTAACGGCAGCAAAACTTTCATTACCAGCGGCACCCGTGCAGATCATTACACCGTCGCGGTGCGCACCGGCGGCGAAGGCCACGGCGGCATCAGCCTGCTGTTGGTTGACCGCGACATGCC
>JAKDUK010000013.1 GCA_030457765.1 Marinobacter sp.
AGCCAGAGCCAGAGCCAGAGCCAGAGCCAGAGCCAGAGCCAGAGCCAGAGCCAGAGCCAGAAACGGTAGCGGAGCCCGAGCCTGAAGTGCAAGAAACAACACCACAGGAGCAGCCAGAGAATTCGCCGGCAGACGCTTCCGCAAGCGATACGCCAGAGCCATCACAAGAAAGTGGCGAAGCTCAATCGCAGTCTTCGGTACCCTTGCAAAATGCCGGCAACCCCTCAGCGGTCGATGACTATCTTGCGACACTCAGCAGGCATCTATCCCGGTTTTACGAATACCCTCGTCGCGCCCGCAGGCTGGGGCAAGAAGGCACACCCGTTATAACCTTCGAATTCCGCCGGGACGGCTCACTTATCGATCACAGCCTACGCACAAAATCCGGCCATGCTTTACTGGATAAAGCCGCGCGTACCATGCTTGAACAAGCAGCCCCTTTGCCACAGGTACCTGATGATATGGCCGGCCGCACCTTCAGCTATGCCCTGCCGGTCAGGTTCAGCTTGCGCTAACACTCCTGGCCGGGCAACTTCTCGCCCGGCCAGCAATTCCTCGCCCAAGAGCCGGGCACAGGCTTGCCCGCAACCCGTTTCTATCCCAAAAATTATTTCTTATCTTTTGTTTTAAATAGACTTTTCAAACCTGGCACGGCGTTTGTTACATCTTTTCTGTCCAGGGAATACCCAAGGACAAAAACTCATTCAAACGTCACGGAGCAGACTATGCCAACTCCTTGTTATATCGCTATCGAAGGCAAAACCCAGGGCAACATTACCGCTGGTGCATTCACTTCCGATTCTGTTGGTAACATTTACGTTGAAGGCCACGAAGACGAAGTACTGGTTCAGGAATTCAGCCACGTTGTCACCGTGCCTACAGACCCCCAGTCCGGTCAGCCTTCCGGTCAGCGTGTACACAAGCCGTTCAAATTCACATCCGCATTGAACAAATCCACACCGTTGATGTACAACGCTCTGGCTTCCGGCGAAATGCTGCCAAAGGTTGAACTTAAGTGGTACCGCACGTCTGTCGAGGGCAAGCAGGAGCACTTCTTCTCTACCATCCTGGAAGACGCCACCATCATCGACATCAACTGCAGCATGCCCCACTGCCAGGACACGGCCAGCGCTGATTTCACGCAGCTGGTTACAGTTTCTCTGTCCTACCGTAAAGTAACCTGGGAACACGCTGTTGCCGGTACTTCCGGTGCTGATGACTGGCGTTCGCCCATCGAGGCGTAAGACTCAACGCCTTGATGTCAAAGGGAGGGGCTACGGCCCCTCTCTTTAGTCATTCAATCTATCAAAAGGAAATTGGTAGTGAGCAACGTTAATTTAACTGACGAAGACGTCGCTGCGGTTCAGGCTATAGTCACTGCTTTTTACAGTAAGCGTATCGCCGGCAGGTTTCATGCTGGGAGCATAACTCCCGAGACACTAGATCTTATTGCACAGCTGATTACTGAGACCGATGAATGCAGTCGCTGGATCGATGCTGTTCCGAATCCCAAAGACCTGCTTGCTCCGGCAAACGGTATTAGAAAATGGGCAATCAGAGTTATTCGGGCAGCAGGAGAGCCATTTGTTCGAGGCTCAGTCAAAATCAGCCTTACCTGCAAATTGACTCGTGGGTTACAATTTAGGAGCCCACTGGAAGCCTCTCTCGGATAAGACAAGGACGCCCCAAAAAATGAAGCTCATTACGATCGTCATACTCATTTTGATTCTCTCCGGTTGCGCATCAACCCAGCCAATATCATTTTCTCCCAGCCAAGATTATGCCGTGTCAGTTCAATCATCTTTATTTGACGCTGTGCGTATCGACGAGAACGAAACATCACTTTTTCACAATGGAAAGGCCGTCGGATTTATTAGGGTTGAGCCCGTCCCGGAAGATGTTACTTCAACATCCGACTTTCTGAGCCAGCTCAGAGCCGATTCCGAGTCAGAGATCGTTAAAACAAAGCCGTTGAGCTTTCCATCCGGGTTCAGAGGTTTCGCAGCGAAGTTTCGTAACTATCCGACCGGCTACTTATTCAGTGAAGAAAGTCCCGACTCAATCATTATCTTCAGCTTCCCGGAAGATATCTTCGATGAGATTGCCAGGTCTGTCTCGCCCGGAATTTAATTCGCCGCATTCAGACAAACTGCCACCACTTATTGTTATCTGGCGACGTTTTGCATGGCTCGTCACCGAGAATCTAGTAAATTAGCTGGTATGATATCTCTCCCTATTTACTAGATCATGAGGCGTGTAGTCCTTCGACTGACATGAAACACCCGACATCTCAAACGCGTCAACTCGGCGAACTCATGTGCGACGTTACGCAAAGCACTCTCTGGCAACCCGCCGCCGCTTGGGTAAAAAGCCGTGATTCCAACAGTACCTTGATTTGCCGAGTCGGCTCTGGCCAAGCCACCTATCACCGTTTTGATCCACAATACAAACAGCACCAGATTACCTATGGCCTGCGCATGATTCAGGCCAAACACCAACCAGATACAGCCAGTGGCTGGCTCTCTGCCCGGGAGATCCACAAGCGGGGTTATTTTGGCGGGGAGCTGAACACTCTTAACTTGTTGGCCCACACTTGCTGCCATGAGTTCGCTCATCTGTTGCAGTGCAGCGCAGGGCAAAGATTCCACGGCTCGGTTCACAACCGGCACTTCTACACAATTCTTGATGAGCTGCACGAAAGCGGTGGCGCCAGCGTGGTGCGACACGCACTTGCAGAATATGCTAAAAGGCTCGAAATCCCGCTGCCAAAACAGCCGTTTGATCTGGCCAGCTCAAGCCAGTTACGGGCCGACTGGCGTGTCGGAGACAGTGTACATTTCGGGCAGGGGGGCCAAGAGTTTCAAGGTAAAGTCATAAGGGTCAATCGCAAAACCTGCACCGTAGACGGCACAGGCAAATCCCGGGGCATGCGCTACCGGGTACCCATGCAGATGTTGAAACACACACCCGCTTTATAGAATTAACACCAAGGCAAGCGGTTTGATCAAACGCGGCTTGTACGTTAACTGGAGCCCCAAGCCCAAGGCACTTAACGTTAGTAGGCCGAGCCAAACGGCGGCCCCTACCGAGCCGTCCCAGCGGTGAACGCACAGCACGAGAGCTGCAGTTAGCAAGACCACGCCTAACACTTGCGCTGTGCGTTGTTTTCCCTGTGTTAAAACATGCCCCAGCATGTCCAAGGCATGGCGTCTCATCGCCATCGCGAGAAACGCAAAGCCCGCGTAACTTAGCGCCAAGGCCAGCCAAGTGCTCACAATGGGCCTCCCGTAGCCACCGGCTCAGTTTTGGCTCTCGACCGAGCGTTCGATGGCTGGCGGCGCAATGGCGCCGTTGAGTGGTTATTGCGCAGTTTATAGGCCACCAAACCATGCAATACCGCCAGCACAAGCATGGCAAGATCGAAGCTGGCAACACTCCACTGATCTGCTGCTATGGCAGTCACAAGACCATTGCCGCCAGTCAGTGGGTTAATCACCGGCAGCAGTGCAAACAGCAACGCCGCCAGCGCCATTTGTTCCCGCCAGGCCTGGCGGTACGGCCGCACCAGCGCATATACAAAGGTCAAACACCACACCGTAAAGAAACCGTACACCTCTGCCTCTGCGCGGCCTGCCAGCTCGCCGGGAATAAGCCGGTTGAGCCAAAAAAAGGCGGCGGTGGCAAGCGATAACCCCGCAATGCCACCCACATTCATTACCTCGACGAAGCGATGCGTCCAGGGTGTATAACCAAGTTTTTTACGCTTGGGTGAGCGTTTGATAACCCAGAGCACCATGCCCGTGGCCACCATGGCTGTGCCAACAATGCCAGAAAAAAACAGCAGCCAACGCAGCAAAGGGAGGCGAGGCCGACCCATGTGGGCACTGGTTAACACGTTATAGACAGCCTTAGCGGCTGGTGGCGTGGCAATATGTGGCGCATGCTGAAGCTCGCCGCTCACACCGTTAAAAACCAAGCGCTCACCAACCCCACGATTGACCATGCTGTCACCACCTTGTTCGCGCAATTCGATCGTGGCCTGGCTGGTGCCCGGCTGGTTCACCACAATAGTACCCACCCCGCGCTCGGGCCAGCGGCGTTCGGCCTCCGCCAATACCGGTTGCATATTGGTGAGCGGCGCTGGCGCCAATTGGACTGGCTGCGAGCGCACATCCTTACGCTGGCCTGCAGTGGCTGCGCCCCCGTTATTTGCCGTACCAAGATCTCGCCTCTCAGCGTTGTAGGTTTGGCGGTCGCCATCATAGGCTGCGTTGACACCCCAGGGCATCAACTCCGTGGCAAGCAATATCAAGCCGCTGAGCGCAATCACGAAGCAGAAAGGCAGTGCCAGAACCGAGGTGACATTATGCGCATCCAGCCAGGACCTCTGCCCCTTGCGCGGCCGAAACGTAAAAAAATCCTTGAAGATTTTCTTGTGGACAATGACACCACTGATCAGTGCCACCAGCATGAAGCCGGTCGCAAGCCCGACAATCCATCGCCCCCAAAGTTTTGGAATGGCGTGCAGTTGGTAGTGAAAGCGATATAAAAAGTTGCCTCCGAGCGTCTCACGCGTCCGGATGCGTTCGCCCGTAGCGGCGCTGAGTTCGGCACGCTGGGTTCCCTCATAGCCTTCGGCTGCACCTGGTTCTCGCCAGCGCGCTTGCACGGCAATCTGGCGTTGCCCCGGCAGCATCACCGTCCAGCTGGTGGCGTCTGGTGCAATGCGCTGCATGCTGTCGAGCGCGATTTGCGGCGTATTCTCGTTGGCCATTGCAGAATGTAGCTCGGGCTTCATCCAGACATCCATTTCGTCTCGGAAGTAGCTCAGCGTGCCGGTGAAAAATATGGCGTAAAGCAACCAGCCAAGTATCAGCGAAGCCCAGGTGTGCACCCACGACATCGACTGACGCAGACCTTCCGGTTTGCCATCCACTCGCATCAAGCCACTCCCACGGCCGCGCGGGGCAGCAACCAAACAGCCAGCGACACAAAGACAGTTGGCAGCCCAACGCCCGCCCATGCCCGCCAGGCGCTGGCACAGCCAAAGCACCAGAGTGCAGCCACAGCATGCAGCAAAAAAGCCAGCATGGTAGCCCAGAGCACGGCCTCAACGCGCGCCACGCCAACCAATGGGAGCGCAAGGCTAAGGGCGGCAGCACTTGTGGCTGACAGTACATAGCCGCCAAAAATCGCGGCGATTGTGCGAGAGGTTACCGCCCAACGGTAGCGAGCAACCGGCTCAAAGTGCCATAAAGCGATTCCGGGCATGAGCGAGTCAGGCTCCATATTCGCGGTCTTTCCTCAGGGGGGAGTTTAGAGCGACAGCTGTACTGAAAGCGCGGCCCGGCGCTCATCGCCATACAGGATGTTGTTTGGCGGGAAACGGGCGCGGTCGAAGTATTGCTTGTCAAACAGATTGCTGATGTTGAGCGACACCTTCAGCCGCTTACTCGCTGATAGATCCTTGTCCCAGAACACGCCCAGATCCACAAGGCCATAACCGGGGTTCCAGTTGGTGCCTGTGTCCGTCCATGAATCGTGTGTTTCCGACCAGGCCCTCATGCCCAGGCCCAGGTTGAACTCACCCAGCGACGCACTGCGGTGTACGCGAAACTTGTTCCAGAGCGCCAGGCTGTGGCGGGGGGTGTATTTCACGCTACGGCCCTCGGCAAACTCATTGTCTGTATCGACGTATTTGGTATCGGTAAACGAATAGCCGACCTGTGCAACCCAGCCATCCATCAACTGCCCGGATAAGCGCAGTTCTACGCCTTGCGCACGGGTCAGCCCAGCGAGTTCGTAACAGGCATCTTCAGGTGTTGCTGAAGGCTGGGCCGTACCGCCATACGTGCATTCAAGATTTTCAATAACAGTGGCAACATTCTTTTTGTCCAGGCTAAACACCGCCGCCGTGAACATCGCATTGGCATCGAACAGATCCTGTTTAAATCCAACTTCATATTGCAAGCCTTCAACCGGGTCCGTGATGTATCTTCCGTCGGTAGTCAGGTAGGTTGGGCTGCTCTGCGGCGTAAACGACTCGCCGTAACTTGCGTATACCGTCGCTGTATCAGTCACGTCGTGCATAATGGCCATGCGCGGTGACCACCTCTGAAGCTTGGTAGCTGGATCTTTCTCTGTATCGGTTTCAAATTGTGACCAGCCGCCACTGAGCATCAAGCGTGTACGACCGTTTGGCAGGTGCACCATGTCTTGCAAATACAGATTCTTGTCCACGCGCTCGGTTTTACGTGTGAAGTCTGCATTCCAAAGTTGATCGGCGTAGGGGTAATCACTGTAAACCGGACTGTTTATGTCAATGGGATCCACCGGGTAAGGACCAGAACCATCACTAATGGACTGGTTGTGAAGATCACCGGAGGTAGATTCATTTGTGGACGTTCCATACCCTACGCCGGTCAGCCAGTCGTGGCGCCAGGTGCCTGCTCGAACCACGCCACTGATATCTACAGACGCGGAAACACTATCACCTTTAAACAGGCGGCCACCCACATAACGCTGGGCAAGGCCGTTGGCGTCGGGGCCTTGTTCAGGATCGTGTGCACGGGTTATTAACCGGGACTGTTTGTAATTGTGGTAAACCACCCCCCGCGGACCTTGAGCGCCTCGGTTTCAGACCAGGTGCCGTCCCACATAACCGTGTCACTCTTGCGTTTGACCCGGTCATTCAGGCTGCCCCAGAAAAAGTCTTTGGGCACTGGGTAGTAGTCGCCAGCCAGAGGGCCTTCTTCGATGAGAAAGTTGTTCTCTACCTCCGGAATGGACTCTTTGTCTATGCGCTCATAGGTGAGTGTGCTCTCAAATCGATGGTCAGGTTTGAAGGTCAGGGCGACCATGCCGCTTTTTGGTTCCGAGAAGTATTCGTCCTGATCGTTTTCGTGGTGCTTGAGGCTGCCCACCAGCCTATACATGAGGGTGGCGTCTTCGTTGAGCGGGCCAGTTGCGTCAATCATGCCGCCATAGGATTTCTCGCTATCAACGTTGCCGCCTATTACATAGGCAGCTTTATCTTCCGGGCGCTTATAGTTGTAGCTGATGACACCGCCAGGTTCGGCCGAACCGTAGTACAGGCCTGCCGGACCGCGCAGTAGTTCCACCGATTCCAGATTATCAACGCCCCGAACGGTACTGCCCGAGAACGTGGTGTTATACATGCGAATACCATTGACGAGGGTCTGATGACTGGTAACGCCACGCACCTGAATGTTTCGGATATGGCTCGCACCGTCATCCCAGCCAGTACTGCTGGTGGTCAGGCCTGCGAACCCTTCCAACGTGTCAAAAACGTCTTGGTCACCACGGTCTTGCATCAGCTCTTCAGTCGCCTGGTCTACCGAAAAGGGTGTCTGGCGCGGCGGCAGTTCCGTTTTAGTGGCAACGCTCGTTGGCTTATCAGCCATATAAGCTGGCAACCCGGTGGCACTCACACTAATGGCCGGCAGGGTCATAGGTGCAGGCTCTACCGTGCTTGATTCACTACTTGACTGGGCCAATGAGACAGCTGGGGCCGAAAGCAGGGTGATCACACCAGCTAACAAGGCCGGATGAGGAGAGGGTGTAGGCATAAGCTCGGTCCTTCGAAGGCGCAGACGAAGCGCCCATACTTTTTATATGAATGGTCAAAAAACGAAGGCCGCAATATAATTCATTATGAGAACGATTGCCATTCACAATAAAAGGAAAACCGGTGTTCTCCCCAGCCCAGGTTCTGGAAACCTGGCAGGGAAAACGCTGTTAGCTAAATTTTACCTCACGATTTCGCTCTGAAATCTGATCGTTCAAGGTCCAGAAATCATAAAGAATACCGATCAGGAAAAGGCCGCCGGTCAGCAGGTAGATAATTCCGGTGATCCATTTGCCCATGTACAAGCGGTGCAAGCCAAAAACACCGGTAAAGGTCAGTAACAACCAGCCAATGCTGTAGTTAATTTCACCCTCACGGAACCGGCTGTCTGCTTCCGCATCCATGGATGGAATCAAGAACAGGTCGATAATCCAGCCGATGAAAAACAAGCCTAATGTGAAAAACCAGATTGTTCCTGTGATGGGCTTACCGTAATAAAAGCGATGGGAGCCAAGAAACCCGAAGATCCAAATTAAGTATCCCAGCAGGACGCTGTGGGTGTTTTGTCGATTAGCCATATAGGGTTCCGATAACAATTAAGTGAAAAGTTCTATCAAATATGGGGTCTACCGGTTTCTTCCACAAGGCCTGATCAAGGTCCCACCTCAGGCGCCGGGTCAGGGCCGCCTTCGCGGAATTCGCTGGCGGATTTGCCGGTCCATTTTCTGAAAGCACGGCTGAAGTTGGAGAGGTCGGCGTAGCCCAGTTCGTAAGCAATTTCGCTCACCGATTGGTTAGTGTAACGCAGCAGTTGAATGGCGCGGTCTTTAAGGACAACTTCTACGATTTCACGGTAGTTGGTTTCTTTGTCCGCCAGCCGACGCTTCAGCGTACGAGAAGACACGCAAAAACGCTCCGCCATGGCCTCCAGCGAAGGTAAGGGCGCGGGTATCATTCGCAGCATGTTGCGAACGGCTATGGCAAGGTCTCCCTGCTCTTTCAGAGCCTTTTGCAGTTCAAACTCGCATTCATCCCGGGCCATGCGAGAGGCTTCGGCGTCCGCCAGCCGCATGCGCACATTTAAAAGTTCTTTCGGGAACACCAGCATTACATCAGGCTGCTCATATTCAAACCGTACCGGCAGATGATCTTCAAGCTGGCGGTAATAGGCGGGCTCTGGGCCACCGAGGCGCACGGTTACACCTGGCAGTTTGCCGTCATTAAGACCAAACCCATGCGCCTCGGCATCGCTGCGGTCAAGTAGCTGTTCGGTGAGCAGAATAAGAGTCGCGCTGACGGTTTCAGCCAAAAATGGGTAAAGCCCTGGCGCATCAAACTCTGTACACAGTTTCACCAGTACATGGTCGTCTGTTTCTGATTGGCGCAAGCTCAAAAAAGGCGCCCGTAATTGCAGATAACGGTGTACGGAATCCAAAGCGTCGGCAAACGTAGGGCTGGTCAGCGCGGCAAACCCAAGAGTGCCATGAATCGTTACCCTTAGTTCCCGGGCAAGCATGAAGCTCAAGCCGTCTTTTCCCGCCAGTGCCAACGCGCGTTCGGCCATAACCATAGCATCGGTGACAAATACACGGCTGTCATTCGCTTTCAGGTCTTCCGGCCCAAAGTTCAGTCCTTCATAAAGCCTACGGTCATTGTGGCCGAGCTGCCGGACAGTTTCAGCCATCACACGCATATACACGCCCGGCACCAGGAACACCCCCAGCATCTGCCGTTCTTTTTCTGGCCCTGTGGTCGCCATAAACTGCCCTTGTTTGCCGTAATGAAAACCTCAAAACGACTCTAGCAGAAGCCCGAAACCATCACAGTGGGGCAAGATGCCCCCAGGCCTGCGTCGCGCTGGCCAACTTTTGATCTTTCTGTCCCATTCGGAATGAGAGCCGTCCCGTTCTCGCATTCATCCCCTCGCTGGGCTTCGACACACTGAAGCCATAACATCAGCCAATGCGAGGAGTAGACCCATGCTGAGTACAAAAACCGCTGAAAAGCAGGCTAAAGCAGTGAATCAGGCATCAAAAACGCCGGATAACGTTAGCATCAAGGCCCAACGCATGGGATTCGAATTTGACGTGCAAGTGCCCCGGTACTGGCTAGAGAATAGCCACTTTCTAAGTCACACCATGAACGCACTGTCGGTACTTTTTCCCCAAGGCGAGCAGTTTTTTGTGGATTCTGTGCGTGCTTTCCGGGATCAAATTAGCGATCCCAAACTAAAAGCGGAGGTGCGGGGGTTTATCGGGCAGGAGGCTATGCATTCCCTGGAGCATAGTGCGATGAACGATCATGTACGGGACCAGGGCATGCCAGTAGAGGATATGGAAAAACATCTCACGGTCGTTTTAGACATAGCCCAAAAGCTGCCAAAACGCCATCAGCTTGCCATTACCTGTGCCTTGGAGCATTTAACCGCAATGATGGCAGATATGCTCCTGGAGCGTGACGATATTCGTGAAGGCATGCACGAGACCATGCGCCCTCTCTGGGCGTGGCATGCCATTGAGGAAACCGAGCACAAAGCCGTGGCTTACGATGTATTTCAAACGGTTGAAGGCACATACGCCGAAAGAACCTTTTATCTGGCCTTCAGCACGGCCGCTTTAGGCATTGTGGGTTCCTACTTCACCAGCCGCATGATGTTGAATGATGCCAAACACTTCTCCGTTGCCGACACTACCCGCGGCCTTTGGCGCCTATGGGGGAAAAACGGTACGTTCTCCAGCTTGATACCCACATGGTTCCGCTACTTCAAGCCGGGCTATCACCCCTGGGATCATGACAACAGCGAGCTGATTGCGCGCTTTAAAGCAGAGATTCAGTCTTATATTGCCCCGCAATATCAGAGCGGAAACCGCAAAACACTACAGTGATCTGACGCTCGAGTGCAGCCAAACCAGCAGGCCAGCCATTCAGCGCCGGCGTGCTGGGTACCCTGCTACCGATCCGGTTGGGGCACCGCTACACCCTTCGCCTCCACAATACCCTTGCGCCATAGACGCCACTCGCCGGGCTGATAAATATCCCATTCTTCATCGGTGGTCAGCGGCTCGGTTACAATCACGCTAACAATATCGTTCGGCGTGGTTTCAGATTCAAAATCCACAATCACGTCTGCATCTTTCAGCCTTGCGGGGCCGAAAGGCGCTCGACGGGTGATGCTGGCCATTTTGGTGGTGCAGTAAGTGAACAACCAATCGCCATTACTCAGCAGCAGGTTGAAAACCCCTTGGCCGGCAAAAGCTTTTGAGAGGCGAACCAAATGCTCGGTCATAACCTCCACAGAATCGTCGCGATCGCAGTGGTTGCGCAGATGATTGAGGATATCGCAGAACAGGGCCTCGCTGTCTGTGCCGCCCACGGGCTCGTAGAATCCTGCCGATGACTCAAAATCAGAAAGCTGGCCGTTATGGGCAAACACCCAGTATCGCCCCCAGAGTTCACGCTTGAATGGGTGGGTGTTGGCCAGGCAGATTTCGCCCACATTGGCCTGGCGAATATGGCAAATCGCCACTTCGCTCTTGATAGGGTGAGTTTGAACAACCTCTGCAAGACGGGAGTTGGCGCTGGCGTCCACATCGTGAAAGGCCCGCACACCTTTGCCCTCGTAAAAAGCCACGCCCCAGCCATCTTTGTGAGGCCCGGTAGCACCACCTCTGCGGGTTAGCCCGGTGAAGCTGAAGCAGAGGTCGGTTGGTGTGTTGGCACTCATGGCCAGTAGTTCACACATAGAGCAAAAAGGCTCCTTGCCGGTTTTTAAATTCTACCGCAAGAATACCCGATTTAGCCGGGCAGGCCAGTATCAGCCATATAAATTTTTACGGGAAAACCGCGCCACCAGCGGTTGGTAGGCCGAGCCAAGCACACGGTTCAAGACATCGATTCCCCAGGCATCCGGGCCAACCAGAACGCGGGATTCGTCTTTGAGAATGCCTTTTACAATGGTTTCAGCGGCTTTGTCTGACGTGGTCATGGCCAGCTTATCGAAGCCTTTGCGCAGTTCTTTCACATCGTTAAACCCGGTCATGCGCGCCGCGTTGGCAATATTGGTACGAATGCCACCCGGGTGCACACAGCTCACAGCTACCGGCTGCCTTTCCAGTTTCATTTCCTGACGCAGAGATTCGGTAAACCCACGTACCGCAAATTTTGCCGCGTTATAGGCGCTTTGCTTGGGCACGCCAATCAGGCCAAACACACTGGAGATGTTCACTACGTGGCCGTCTCCAGAAGCAATCAGGTGTGGCAAGAAAGCACGGGTACCGTGAACGACGCCCCAAAAGTCGATGCTCATGATCCATTCAAAGTCGGTGTCAGACATTTCTCGCACCGATGCAGCAAGGGCCACGCCGGCGTTGTTGATAATCGCATTAACCTGGCCAAAATCCTTCACCACTTGCGCCGCATGGGCGTATACAGCGTCTCTGTCGCCTACGTCCAGACTATAAGTTTTAACATCCGAGCCTTCGATGACCGCGGCGGTTTCCGCCAAACCTGCCTCGTTAACATCCGACAACGCCAGCCTGCAGCCGCGTTCAGCCAAGGTTTTGGCGAGAGATTGACCGATACCGGAACCCGCACCTGTGATAACCACCACTTTGTTTTTCAGATCTTTCATGGCCGTCGGCCTCTTATTGTGTGTTGTGCCCGTTTAAACAGATACTCTAGCAAGCACAGTGGCTCTGAATATGGCTACAGCAATCTGCCTTAACTGGCACTTGGGTCACTCTGACTCGGCCCCGACTTTTGGGTACAATCCCCACTCCCCAGAGGCCCCGGCTTCTCGGATTTCTTTAACCCTGAACCTGCGGATTTTCTGTATGGAATGGAGTCTTACGCATTTCTGGCTGATTTTGGCTCTCATATTGGGCCTGGCTGAGCTGACATCCGGCGTGTTACTGCTGCTGGCACTGGGTATTGCCTCAGCTTTGACTGCCGTGGTGGCCTTCGTGGGCCTGTCGTTCGAGTGGCAGCTTATAGGCATGGGCGGATTTTCAGGTCTGCTGGTGCCTATCGCTATCCGTTGGATTCGCCCTCGCTTTTCTCCCAAAGGCGTAGCTTATGGCACCACCGGTACCGGTGTTGAACAGGGCAAGCGTTATCGCACACTAAAGCGGGATTTCGACGACGCCACAGGCATCAAAGTCAACGGCGACTTTTATCGCCTGAGAGACGAAACAACCGGTGTCACTGATTTTCCGGAAGGAACCGACGTGATTTTCAAACAATTCGATGGCACTACCGCCATTGTTCAATCAGCCACACACAAGGAACTGTAAGCATGGAATCCTATCTCACACCCGGGCTGATCATCAGCCTGATTATTGTTGCTATCGGCGTTTTCATCATTGCCAAAGGGCTGGTTATCGTTCGCCAGTCTGAAGTGATGGTTATTGAGCGTTTGGGCTCATTTAACCGCGTTCTGGAAAGCGGTGTGAACATCATCATTCCGTTTGTTGAGCGGCCTCGCCCTATCACCATGATTCGCTACATGCGCATGGGCGAGGAATACCACCCGATGACCAGCGACGAAACCCGAATCGATCGCCGGGAAACGGTGATGGATTTCCCGGGGCAGCCAGTGGTAACCACCGACAACGTCACCGTGAAAATCAACGGAGCCCTTTATTACCAAATCATCGACCCGCGCCGCGCGGTTTATGAAGTAGCTAATATGAGCCAGGCGGTGGAAGTACTGGCTAAAACCACCCTGCGTTCGGTGGTGGGCAAAATGGAACTGGATAAGCTGTTTGAATCCCGGGCAGAGGTGAACAATGCCATTCAGGCCGAAATGGAAGAAGCAGCCTCCAAATGGGGTGTAAAACTCACCCGGGTGGAAGTTCAAGACATCAACATGCCTGAAGAAGTTGAAGACGCCATGCGCCTGCAAATGGCTGCTGAGCGTAAGCGCCGGGCCACGGTAACCGAAGCCGAGGGTGAGAAAACAGCAGCCATTGCCAAAGCTCAGGGCCAGCGCGAATCGGCCATTCTTAACGCTGAAGGCGATAAAGAATCCTCAATATTACGTGCCCAGGGTGAACAGGAATCCATTCGTCTGGTGCTGAGTGCCATGGGCGATTCGGAAGAAAACAAGCAAACGGTTATCGGCTATCTGCTGGGGCAAAGCTATATCAAAATATTGCCGACCATGGCCCAGGAGGGCGAACGGGTGTTTGTGCCCTACGAATCGTCTGCGCTGCTAGGCTCCATGGGCATGTTCCGGGAACTTGCCGGCAGCCCGGAAGATGTCGTTCGTCAGTCGTTACAGAAAGACGGCCTGCGTGGTGGGCTGGTCGGCGGCGCTGGCAACGTTTAAGCCTTCTCATATCCGTGGACAACCTGTTGGCGTCAGCCCAGCAGGTTGTCCAGCGGCTCGTCGTAGCTCGGCGCGAACACCTCCAAGAAGTACATCACCTCTGGCAATGCCTCCTGCTCAAGCTTTTGCCTAATCTGCATCTGTGCCGGCTCAAACTCCCGGTTACCCGCACGCACTTCCGCCTGACATTTGAGCCAGGCCGACAACCGATCTGCCGCTTTGATTAACTCGCGATCCTCTATCGGCTGCCAGGATTCCCGCAGGTAAGGTGCAAAATCCTCACGCAAATCCGCCGGCAGCAGTGCCAGCAACTCTGCCTCTGCTTTGTGTTCAATGTCACCGAAAGCCTCGCGCATTACCCTGGAGTGATATTTGATGGGTGTGGGCATGTCTCCCGTGATCACTTCGGTTGCATCGTGGTAGAGCGCCGCAGTGGCAATTCTGTCGGCATTTACCTGCCCGCCAAAGTGCCGGTTGCGGATTAAAGCCAAGGCGTGGGCCAACGTGGCCACTTCCCAGGAGTGCGTAGCGACGTTTTCTTCAATCGCGTTGCGCATCAGCCCCCAGCGCTTAATCCAGCGCAGACGGGAAACGTAAGCAAAAAAATGACTCATGGGCTGTGGCACGCGCTTTATTCCTTTGTGACTTCTTTATATAAAGAGGCGACTCTTAACGGGCATCAAGGGTGAATTCTATGATTACGTTGCCATCGTCCGCCACTTCGGCGTTACGGGACGGGTCTAGTGTGAATAACTGCTTCGCCGGAACACCGTGGGTATCCCGCAGTATGTCCTGCACCATAGCGCCCCGGCTGTTGGCGAGGTTAGTCAGTGCCTCCGGTGCTGCTAATGTGCGCTCGCCGGCAAGATAAGCCTTGCGGGCTTCTTTCCAGTCTTGCTCTGAAAGCTCCCCATCCTGATTTGCTGCCAGCTCATCATGCAAAAGCACCACGCCATCGGCAGAAGGCGACACGCCGCCCCGGATATTCAGTAGCAGGTCGGGGCGGTCTTGTAAGGCTTTCGCCAGAACGGCAAGTTTATCAGCCTCTCCCGGTGCAAGTTTGGCTGTACCTGGCTCAAAGCTCATTTGGCCCAGTTCTTCACCGCTCAAACCGGCGAGATCGGCAAGCGACCCCAGCACGCTGAATGGTGACGTCGCAGCCTTGGCAAGCACATTTACAAAGGTTCCCATAACCACCTGGCCAATGCTGAACTCCGGGTTGTCCATATTACCGCTGATTGGCAAGTGCACTTCGATAACGCCCTCGCTGTCCCGAAGCAGAGCCAGCCCAAGCTTCACAGGCGCATTAATGGCTTCTTCACTGGCGACGGCTTTTCCTAACCCCAACCGGTCCAGAACCACCTTGTTCGAGGCATCAATTTGGCTGCCGGTAATCTCGTAATCCAAATCGAGATTCAGCTTGCCACTGTCTACTCCGTACCCTAAATAACGACTCAGATAAGGTGAAAGACGAGGCAACGAGAGGTCGCTCATGGTTAACATCAGATTACTTTTTTCTTCTGTACCCAGGGTGCCAATATTGCCATCAAACTCAACACTGCCACTGCCCAGGCGACCGTTTAAGGAAACCTTTCCCTGCTGGGGCGACACGTTACTAAGACCGGTTACCGTGCCATTTAGCTGGTTTAGCGTGGTTGTAAAAGTTGGGTCCAGGGTGCGGTCGGTGTAATCGATCTCGCCTTTTTCAACCATTAACTGGCCAATGCGAAATATAAACGGCGCCTCCTTGCCTGCACCCTGTTGCGGCTCTGCGGAGGCATTGCCAGATTCTGTCGCTGGGACAATCTGCTCTACGTTATGCACGCCGTTAGAGTTACGCACCAGATTAATAGCGGGTTGAGCAAGGGTAACTGTGCCGATTTCCAACCTGGCTGGATGTACATTGTATTCAATGGGTGCCAGGCGCAGTGTTTGCCATGAGATCAACCGCTTACTACTGCCCGGCAACTGAAGGTTCAGGCCTGCAATCTCTGCAGTGCCGCTGAAAGTGCCGGTTAAGGGATCCTGTTGTCCATCGAGATCCAAATTCCCATCCAGCCCCAGCTCGCCGCCGGCCACCGCAAGATTGGCCGACTCCTGCAAATAGGGTTCAAACGCTGCCAACATAATGCCCGACCCGGACATAGCAGCTTCCAGATTAAATGGCTCAGGCGTTACCTGGCCATTCAGAGAGAATTTGCCGCCACTGGCAAGAGCTGCCTGTAGTTGATACGACATGGGCTCTTCCATCTCGCTGCTGATATCACCGGTATTAAGCGATAACTGTTCCAGCGCCAATTCTGCCGGTTGGTCCGGCTGTTGGTCCTGCCAAAGCACACGGCCATCCGAAACCGTGACACCTGCCAGCGACCAACGAAAGGCCTGCTTACCCGCCGCGGGCCCGGGCGTCTGTGTTGCTGGCTCTTTCGGCTCGTTGTTGTTCGCAAATGCGGTCAGCTCGGCAACCCAATCAATCTCTCCTGCTTTATTGCGGGCTAACTTGATATCGGGCTGTTCAACCGAAATTGGCCCCACACTGGCTTCAAGAGCGTTCAAATCAAACCCAATATCTTCTATCGCAATGGTTGCGGTGGTTAAGCGGGACTGCTTGCTTTGCTTATTCAGGGCGATCGCTAGTTCTTTTACGGATAATTGGCCATTGCTGGTAGAAAGGTACAGGGTGTCGGCAAACTGAAGCTCATAATCTGAGCGCACGGTGACTTTGCCGCCACGTAAGTCATAGGGCAGGTAGGGCGCCAGAAAATGCCCTATCGTTTTATGATCGACGCCTGAGACCGCCAGGTTGCCACTGGAAAACAGCGGCGTAACACTGAGGCTGCCCTGCCACTCAATGGTCTGGTTACCCAAAGCGGCCTGCAGATGATAGTCGCTGCTGTGGTCGTCTCGCTGCCAGGTAGCAAGGTCGTTCAACGTAAGATCCAGCGGCGTAACCCGGAATTCCGCCATCTCAGGCTGTGTGAAATCCCGAAACAGAAGTTCGCCGCCGTTTACTGTAAGTTGCTGAAAATACAGCGAAGTCGGTGCTTGATTGTCTTCTGATCCAGTCTGTTCTGGCGGCAGACTGTCTTTGCCTGCACTGGCCGCTTGAAAATCCCGTGCGAAGTTCACATTGTAGTCTTCAAGCAAGTCCAGCCGAATGAACGGCTCATCAAGCTCAATAGCCTCAAACCCGACAACACCGCGAAACAGTGCAAAGAAGTTCAGGTTTATATACAGACGATCAAAGCCAACAACTTTTTCGCTGTCGCCATCTTGTGCAGCGAGATTCAGCGCTTCAACACTCAGCGCAAACGGGTTGCTGCTGACACCCTCAACCTTGGCCTGCCACCCCATATGCTGCTCAAGCTGATCAGGCAGGGCACGCTTCAGCCACCAGGGCAGCAGCAAAAAGCCCGCCAAGCTGTATAACACGATGAGTACGAGCGCCCCGATCAACAGGTTTCTGGGAAGGCGACTGCGCTGACGGCTATGGGCCACTGATTTCTCCTTTCGGGTATGCATTCCTGACAAAGCCACTACACAAGGATAGTCGGCGCACCCCCCTTTTGTCAGCTACTATGCCGCCATCGCTGACAGGTGCAAGTGAACCCTATATCCTGAACGTTCGTAACCCACTCGCCAGAACACGTCTGACGATCAGCAAACGAGGGCCCGAGATTATGGATATCGGCGATATGCGTCGCGACTTTGAAAGTGAGGGACTGGATCGCGAAGCACTGAGCGGCGATCCGGTCGAGCAGTTCGAAACCTGGTTTGGCGATGCCCGCGAAGCCGGTATTCTTGAGCCCAACGCTATGTCTTTGGCTACCGCTGGTGTCGATAGCATGCCAGACCTGCGCACGGTACTACTGAAGTACTTCGATGAACGTGGTTTCGTGTTTTACACCAACTACGAAAGCCGAAAAGCCCAGGAATTGAGAGAAAACCCAAAGGCCGCGCTGCTGTTCCCGTGGATTGGCCTGAACCGTCAAGTACGCATTCAGGGTAAGGTTGAAAAGGTCAGCAAAACTGAATCGTTAAGGTATTTCTCGTCGCGCCCACGGGGCAGCCAAATTGGCGCTTGGGTCTCCGAGCAAAGCAAAGCCATCACCTCTCGGGGACTTTTAGAACAGAAACTGGCAGAAATGAAGCGCAAGTTCAGTGAGGGCGAAGTGCCATTACCCGGATTTTGGGGTGGCTATCGAGTTGTGCCCGAGCGCATAGAATTCTGGCAAGGCAGGCCCAGCCGACTTCACGATCGATTTGAATATGTAAAGGAAGGCGATGATTGGCTCATCCAGCGACTTCAACCCTGATTGCGCAAAGGTTCGGCAAAAGCCAACCATCAAGCTGTGCCACCAAACCGGACAAGTGCCAGAGGTTGCACCGAGCTGGCTGACGGCCCATGAGCGCGAGAGGTTTGCCGGGCTCAGCAGCAGCCGGGCGTCAGAGTTTCTCACCAGCAGATGGTTAATTCGGCAGGCTTTAAGCAGGGCAGGCTCCGTGCGCCCAGACCAGTGCTGGCCCGAGGACGGGCGCCCAGCAACCTCTGCCAGCCCAGCTGGCTGGCATCTCTCACTAAGCCACAGCCACGGGCTGTCTGCCTGCGGCACTCAATATGGCTCTGCATTGGGAATAGACATCGAGCCCAGTAAGCGACACCCACAATGGCAAAAGGTGGTTAAACGCTGGTTCTCTCCCGTTGAGCAGGAATGGTTGTTTCAAGAAGATGACCCCCACAACTTTCTCAAAGCCTGGACTCTAAAAGAGGCGTGGCTAAAGGCCACCGGCCGGGGCATCGCTGGCAACCTGCAAACCCTGGAAGTGCGCCGCAATTTTGAACTCTACGGCGACCAGCCAGACAATCACTGGCAAGCCTGCTGTTTTTACACGGAAGGCTTTTTGGCTACAGTAGTGTACAGACAAACCGCAGATGACCGGCCCGGATCATGGCCCTCCATCACCCTGCTGGAACCACCATTCGACGACTACAGCCTGAATAAAGCAAACCGACTGGATACACACTGGGAGCCGCTGTTCCAGCGTAAAATTCGAGCAAAGCGCTGACAGCCACACCGAGATAACGTTATATGCCAATCGCCGTTACAAGCAAAGCCCCCGCCGCAACCGAACGCTGTCCATGGTGCGGTACCGATCCGCTTTATGTGCATTACCATGACACAGTCTGGGGCCGGCCAGACTACGATGACCTGGAGCTATTCGAGAAGCTGTGCCTGGACGGCCAACAGGCAGGGTTAAGCTGGATAACCATCTTGCGCAAGCGCGAAACCTATCAAGCTGCTTACGATTATTTCGATCCAGAAAAAATCGTCCGATACGATGACAACAAGATTGTGGAGTTACTGGCAAACCCAGGGATTGTGCGGAATAAACTGAAGGTGCAGTCGATTATCAAGAATGCCAAAGGGTATTTGGACTTACAGGAGAAGGGCTCTGGTTTTTCCAGCTTTCTCTGGTCGTTTGTGGGGGATAGCCCCATCCAGAATAGCTGGCGCAGCATTGAGGAAGTACCAGTCACCACGGCGGAATCCGAAGCCATGTCCAGGGCACTTAAACGGGCTGGGTTTACCTTTGTAGGACCAACGATTGTCTACGCATTTATGCAGGCGGTGGGCATGGTTAACGACCACTTGATTGCATGCCCCCAGCATAGCCAGTGCCGCTCCCTGGCACTGTGACCCTGGCTGCTTTAAGACTGGGCAGCTACAATCGCATATTCATGGTTGTGCGGTTCAATGAGAACACCGTGCAATGCAATGATCGCTTTTTCGTAATCGTCTTCATCGATTACAAACTGCATATCAACCTGGCGCATACACTGGTGCATAGCCAACACGCTGATTTCTCCATCTGCCAACGATTTAACCGACCGGGCGAGGATGCCTGGCACCTTCATGTCGCTACCAATGGCTGAAACCATGGCAACTTTACGGGTGCTGACTTCACCGTTAGGAAACTCCCCTTTCAGCGCTTTCACTACCCGCTTAACGTGCTTAAGTGTGCTACCTACATAGTGGGTGATCGTGTTGGCGTTGGTGTCCTTGGCCATAAAGCGCACTTTAAAGCGGCTCAGGATATCCAGAATACGACGATCGGAGCCCGGTTCGCCCTGCATGTCCTGATCAAACACCTCTATTGCAAACACACCTTTGGCGCCAGCAATAATTTCAACCTGTGGCTTTTCGCTCACATAGTCACCGGTAATCAAGGTGCCGGTATGCTCTGGCTCGAACGTGTTCATCACTCGCAGTGGAATTTCTGCCTGGCGCAGACCTTTACCGGCACGGGGGTGAATCGCCTCCATACCAAGGTTCGCCAGCTGGTCGGCCACGTCGTAATTAGTGCGACCCAACGGGACCACTTTTTCAGCGCCCACAATGTTGGGGTCGGCAGAGCTCAGGTGAAACTCCTTGTGGATGACGGCTTCGCGGGCGTCGGTAATAACCGCCACTCGGCTAAACGTCATCTCGCTGTAGCCCCGGTCGAAGGTGCGCATCAAGCCTTCCTGACACTGGGCGTAGCCGGTAACAATGGGCAGCTCACGGGTGAGGTCCACCGCATCAAACGCCTGTTTCAGCTTCTCATCCAGCGGCAGCAACTCGGTGTCGCGCCAGCCGGTCAGATCCACAAAGCGTGCATTGATTCCCTCTTGCTGCAGCTTCAAGGTGGTGTTGAAGGCACTGTGCGCCTCGCCAATGCCCGCAAGCATTTCACGAACCGTTAGCAGGTGCTCTTCCAACTGAAACTGGCCGTAAGAACAGAGGCGCTGCAGGTCGATCAAACAACCGCGAACCCCTTCAATACGATCAGTAATAAACTGATCCGCCTGCTGCTTCAGCATGGGGTCTTCAAACAGCTCACCGTTAATGTCAGTCATGAACTGGATCAGCTTGGTAAGATCATCTGCCCAGGCCCAGTCTGACTCCGCATCGGCAAACAGCGCGTAAACACCGGGCTCGCCGGTTTTTTTGTGCTCCAACAGTTCGTTGGTTACGCCGGCATAGGCAGACACAACAAAAATGCGCTGATAAAGCTCTTCGTCGCTGTACTTCGCGACAATAATGTTATCGCGTACAGCCTCATAATTGCTCATTGAGGTACCGCCGATCTTCTCGGCGGTATGTAATTGGCTACTCATAGTTCCTAACCTTGGCTACCCTGCAGAATGAATGTCCCTGATGGCAGGCGTCTTACGACGCCTTGCTGACTCCTTCCTGCATGATTTCATCCACACTCTTGCCCAGGATTTCGGCGCCCAGTTTCAGGTCGTCCTTGCTGGTTGTCAGCGGCATCAGGCACTTGATTACCTCATCATTCGGGCCACTGGTCTCGATGATCAGCCCATGCTCAAACGCACGCGAAGTAATCGGGCCTGTCAATTCTGCGTTTTTGGCTTCAATGCCACGCATCAAGCCACGACCTTTCATTGTGAACTCGTTCGGGTACTTATCACATATTGCCTGCAGCGCGTCGCCCAGAACCTGAATCTTTTCCTTCACTTCGTTGGCAAACGCGTCGTCTTTCCAATAGGTTTCTATGGCAGCACGGGCCGTGATAAACGCCATGTTGTTACCACGGAAGGTACCGTTATGCTCACCCGAGCCCCAGATGTCCAACTCCGGTTTGAGCAGCACCACAGCCATCGGCAAGCCATAGCCACTCAAAGACTTGGAAACGGTTACGATGTCAGGAGTAATACCTGCAAATTCAAAGCTGAAGAACTCACCGGTGCGGCCATTACCTGCCTGGATGTCATCCAGAATCAGCAGCATATCGTGCTTCTTACACAGAGTCTCCAAACCTTTCAGCCACTCAGCACGGGCCGCATTCAAACCACCTTCACCCTGAACCGCTTCCACAATAACTGCGGCAGGCACCTCAACACCGGACGAACTATCAGACAACAGCTTGTCCATAATTGCCAGGCTGTCTACATCTTCACCAAGATAGCCGTCGTAGAACATGAAATCCACATTGCTCAGAGGCGCACCAACACCACCACGGTGATGCTTGTTACCCGTTGCAGCAACTGCACCAGTGGTTACACCGTGAAAACCGTTGGTGAACGAGATAATGCCAGTGCGCCCCTTTACTTTACGGGCCAGCTTGAGGGCTGCCTCTACACAGTTAGTACCGGTTGGGCCAGTAAACTGCATTTTATAGTCCAGACCACGGGGGTCCAGAATGTATTTCTTGTAGGCTTCCATAAAGCCGTGCTTGGCAGTGGTGTACAAATCCAGACCCTGGCTCACACCGTCGGCTTCAATGTACTCAAGCAGAGCTTTTTTCAGGATGTCGTTGTTGTGACCGTAGTTCAGTGAACCGGCACCTGCCAGAAAATCGAGATATTGCTTGCCGTCTTCAGTGTAAAGGTGCGCGTTCTTGGCGCGATTAAAAACCACTGGAAAGGCACGGCTGTATACACGTACTTCGGATTCGTTCTTGAAAACTTCCATTATATTTCCTCTTAGCCTGCTCGGCTTTTTAAATAGAATTCGTTAAAGATAGCTCTGAGGCTGGGGCGCATCAGTGGGTAGGGCGTTGAGGTATCTTCAAAAACACGCATGTTTTTGACGCGCTACTCCCGGAGCCCCAAAAAGCTCTCAGGATTACTTGGTAAACGGCCCAATACGCAGCAGAAATTCAGAATCGTGCTTGCCGCCAAAATGGGTGTCTTTCTCGAAGTGCTCATGGTCAACAATCTCGGCGCCCATATCCCGTGCAAACGAACGGAACAGCGCCCATGAGGCTTCATTATCTGCGGTGATCGTGGTTTCCATGTGGGTCACGTTTTTACACGCATCACGGGCCACGATTTCTTTTAACATCCGCTTGGCCAAGCCTTGCCCACGACCTTTCTCGTGAACCGCTACTTGCCACACAAATACAGTCTCGGGCTGTTGAGGAGGGGTATACCCGGAGATAAAACCGACTAGGTCGCCGTCTTTCTCCGCAGCCACGCCGGTCTCGGCAAAATGGCTACACTGCAGGAGGTTGCAGTAAATTGAGTTGGCGTCCAGTGGAGGGCATTCCGCTACCAGCTGGTGGAGCCTGAAGCCATCATCCTTAACAGGTGTACGCAGGGTGATGGCGGTGGTATTCGATCCTTCTGATGTCATAACTTAGTCAGTTCGCCGCTAAAAGTTAGGGTTGAATTATATAGACCTCGAAATATATTTCAAGTCTGACTGGGTAGCAGCGCCCCAGAGAACGCCAGCACTTACCTCAACTTTGGTCCGTATTCCCGCTTATACCAACGCCTGGAGCCTTACGATGAAACCTTTAGGCCTCCAAACAAGCAAACCCAATAAAACTAACCAGGCGCTGAACAACTAGCCCCATACCGATAACAAGAGAAACACCGATGATGCCGCAGCATCACGCGCTCATCCATGCTCTGGGCCAGCGACCCACCCAAATCGTACTGAGGATCATCATCCACCAACGTACAAGCATAAACCCGCACCGAACCACCCTTCTTCACCAGCATCCGCGTGTAAGTGCACATGAAGTGTGCCTGGCTCTGAGTGGTTGGGTACTTCTCCATACAGTTTTCAGTAATCTCCGGACTACCATCCTCCGAACCTGGCGTACCCAGATCAGGGAACGCCGTAAACGCCAGGTTCTCGGGAATCTGCCTCTGGCGAAATATCCCACGAAACGCAGCCTCAACCTCTGCCGGAACTTCATGGACATCTGTCTGTCGGGCAATAGAAACCTTGAAACCTTGCTCTACCAACCAGTGAATGCCCTCCAGCGCCTGCTCAAAGCTGCCATCACCGCGATCCTTGTCGTGGCGGGCGCGATCAGGAAAATCCAGACTAACCCGGAAATGAATGGGGTAAGGGTTATCCAGCAACGGCAACACCTGATGCCGGCGCTTGAGCAATGGCTCAGTAGCATTGGTGAGCACAAAACAAGGCCGGTGGTGGCTGGCGTAATCCAGAATATTCACAAAATCGCGAATCACAAACGGCTCGCCGCCGGTGAAAGAAAACTGCTCTACGCCCATATCCATGGCTTCGTGGATAAACGGCTTCACATCGCTGAGCTTCATACCGGGAATACGGCCATCGCCGGGGTGACTGCCTTCGAGGCAAAATGGGCAAGCCAGGTTGCAGGCGGTGCCAGTGTGGATCCACAACTCTTTCAGCTTGTTCGCATCAATGTACCCCCGGGGGTCACCATTGCGGGTATGTGTCCAGCTGTCGCGGCCTCTGGGCGCCAACACTTCCACCGCAGGAATGCGCTTTGCGGCAGGTCGATCTTTGGTCAGGGGCATAGATGCTCCTCTAAGCGGTGACATTATGCGTCACATCTCTTGTATCGGATTAGCGGCCCGGGCGTTTACCACGGCGCCAACCATGCATTTTTTCCAGTAACTTAAGAATGCCTTCCGGGGCATGAGCACGCTTCCATTCGCCCGCAGCAAACTTGGCTGATTCGTTCCACGTAGGATACGGATGAATCGTTCCCAAAATTTTGTTCATGCCCAGGCCGTGCTTCATAGCCAGGGTAAACTCCGCCAAAATTTCAGCGGCGTGGGCGCCTACCACCACGGCGCCGAGAATTTTATCCTTGCCCGGCGGCGTGAGTACCTTGATGAAGCCGTAATTGTCGCTATCGGCAATCGCCCGGTCTAAATCATCCAGGCCATAACGGGTAACTTCATACGCAACACCCTGCTCCTTCGCTTCTATCTCACTCAGGCCCACACGGGCCACTTCTGGAGAGGTAAACGTTACCCATGGCATTACCCGGTAATCCACGTTAAAGCGCCGGAACTGACCAAAAAGACCATTTACCGCCGCATACCAAGCTTGGTGAGAGGCTGCGTGTGTAAACTGGTAGGGGCCGGCTACATCGCCGCAAGCAAACACGTTCGGATAGCGCATGCTCATATCGTCGTCTACGGGGACAGTGCCGTTGGGCAGGGGTTCCACACCGATACGGTTGAGGTGTAAACCTGCGGTGTTCGCCGCACGGCCCACGGCCACCAACACCTGATCGAACGGAATGCGCACCTGCTCGCCTTTATGGTCGCAATAGACAACCTTCTGACCGTCTTCCATCCGGAATTTCGTGGCAGCATGATTTAAGCGCAACTCAATACCATCAGCCTCAAACTGTTTTCTCACTACGTCAGAGACATCGCGGTCTTCTTTCGCCAGCAAGTGTTCATCACGCTCAACCTGAATCACCTGGCTGCCCAAACGCACAAAGGCGTGGGCTAACTCCGAGCCGATGGGACCGCCACCCAAAACCAACAGCCGCTCAGGTTGTTCTTCCAACTCCCACAGGTTATCTGAATCCAGAGGCTGCATATCCTCAAGCCCGGGTATCGGTGGCATTGCAGGTTTACCCCCCGTGGCGACCACAATACTACGTGCCGTTAAATGCTCCGTGCGGCCATCGTTGTGTTTTATTTCCAACTCCCAAGGGGATACGAAGCTGGCCTCGCCAAAGATGCAATCCACGCCCAATTTTTGATAGCGCTCTGGCGAATCGTGGGGTTCTACTTTGGCAATCACGCTGCGCACGCGGTTCATAATAGTTCGGAAAGAACCTTTCACCGGCACTGACTCCAAGCCATACCGATTGGCATGGCGCATAGTGTCTGCGGCCTTGGCACTGCGGATCAGAGCTTTGGAAGGAATGCAGCCGGTGTTCAGGCAGTCACCGCCCAACTTATTCTTTTCAATCAATGCCACTTTCGCTTTCACCGCCGCAGCAATATAAGCTGACACCAAGCCAGCCGAACCACCGCCAATCACCAACAGGTTGTAATCAAACGATTCCGGTTTTTTCCACCCGGTGTAAACCCGGCGGCGGCGAACGAAGCCCACCACAAACTTGGCTACCAGCGGGAAGAGTCCGAGCAACGCGAAGGAAAGCAGCAGATCTGCAGAAACAATATCACCAGTAGACTGAATCTGACCCAGCTGGGTACCGGCATTAACGAAAACAAAGGTCCCCGGAAGCATCGCAACCCAGCTAACCAAAGCGTAGGTCCGCAACTTCATCGCCGTCAGGCCCATCGCAAGGTTGATCAGGAAGAACGGGAATACCGGCACAAGACGAAGGGTTGCCAAGTAAAAAGCGCCGTCCTTTTCAACCCCACGATCCATTTTGGCAATGGTTTCCCGATAGCGCGCTCGTAGAGTGTCGCGCATGAGGAACCTGGCTACCAGAAATGCCAGAGAAGCCCCCAGAGTTGAGGCAACGGAAACCGCCAGCAGGCCATATAGGTTGCCGAAAAAGGCACCGCCGGCCAGTGTCATGATGGTCGCCCCGGGCAGGGACAGGGCGGTCACTACCACATAAATTGCGGCGTAACCGGCAACCGCCATTAGTAGATTCTGATCAATCCATTGTGCCAAGGCATCCTGATTCGCCTGCAGGTTATCCAAGGTCAGCAGCTTGTGCCCATCGAAGCCAAGAAAAGTGCCAACGATCACAACGATAACCAAAATGAGCAAGAGTTTGCTACGTGTCATATCCATGCCTTTTAGAATATATAAACCAATACGTTAATACTGTTGCGACCCGATCACTGCATGGATGTTACATTCCGGATGTCAGTGCCCCTAACCTTATTGTCTTTTACTCTGCGCAAGGCGCTTACGAAAGCGCAGGCCTCCGGCAAGCCCGACTTCCGAAATAACCAGAGTCATAGCATGCTATTGCTCAGCTTTCACCACAGACTATGCTTTAGGTACAATGCGCGCCCGAAGGAGGCTTTATGAAAACACTATTGATCAATACATTGCTAATAATTTCACTATTCGCAGGCGCACCTGCGCTGGCACAGGAAAACTCTTTGAGAGTGGGCATGTCCGGCCAGTATTTCCCGTTTACTTTCGTTGAGCAGGATAAGCTAAAGGGTTTTGAAGTGGATGTCATGAACGCTCTGGGCAAAGAGATGGGGCGTGATATCCAGTACGAAACCGCCAACTTCTCCGGCCTGTTTGGCATGCTACAATCCGGGCGCATCGACACGGTTGCCAATCAGATCACCATCACCGACGAGCGGAAAAAGGCGTATGTTTTCAGCGATCCATACGTTTATGACGGTGCGCAGGTTGTCACCAAAAAAGGCAACACCGAGGTTCAGAGTGTAGAAGACCTGAAGGGCAAGACCGTTGCCGTGAACCTGGGCTCCAATTTTGAAGCACTCCTGACAGAGCTGCCCTATGCGGACCAGATTACTATTAAAACCTATGAGAGTAACCTGGAGCGAGACACCGCCCTGGGTCGTGTGGATGCGTTCGTGATGGACCGGGTCAGTGCCAGCCAGATCATCAAGGATAAGCCCCTGCCCCTTGAACTGGCAGGCCCCACGTTCTCACAGATCACAAATGCCTACCCGTTCCACGACACCGAAGCCGGACGGTCCCTGCGGGATGAGGTTAACAAAGCCTTGGCGGCGCTGCGGGACAACGGCACCCTGACGACCATTTCCCAGAAATGGTTCGGCACGGATATCACCAAGCCCTGAGGGGCGCACCGAGGCCTGATTCTTTATGGACGTGTTGAACGTCGAGTATATGCTTGGCCTGGTACCTGTTCTGCTCAGGTACCTGCCTCTCACCCTGCAATTGGCGGGCATCGGAATGGTGCTTGCTCTGATCCTTGCCTGCCTGTTTGCGGTTGTTCGGGTGCTGCGCATTCCGGTGCTTAACCAGTTCACCATCGTGTTCATTTCTTTCTTTAGGGGCACTCCGCTGCTGGTGCAACTGTTCCTGTTCTATTACGGGCTGCCCCAGCTATTCAGTGCGCTAACAGTGATAGACGGCATCACCGCGACAGTCATGGGCCTGACAATGCACTTTTCCGCCTACATGGCGGAATCCATTCGCGCTGCCATCGTGGGTGTCGACCGCAGCCAGACAGAAGCCGCCTTGTCCATCGGCATGACCAATGGCCAGCTAATGCGACGAATTGTTCTGCCCCAGGCTACCCGAGTGGCTCTGCCCACGCTGATGAACTACTTCATCGACATGATCAAGGCCACTTCCCTGGCGTTCACCCTGGGCGTCACTGAGCTAATGGGCGCTACCCAGAAAGAGGCCGCCGGCAGCTTCCTGTACTTCGAGGCATTTATTGTTGCCGCCCTGATGTACTGGATTGTGGTAGAGCTACTTTCCAAGCTTCAAAACTACCTGGAAACCCGCCTGAACAAGGCCTATAACCGATGATCAAACTGGCGTCACTGAGCAAACATTTTGGCAAAACAGTGGTTCTCGACGAAATCGACCTGACCATTGAAACGGGCGAAATTGTCGTCATTATCGGCCCTTCGGGAACCGGTAAGTCCACCCTTTTGCGCTGCATCAATTTCCTGGAACAACCCACCGCGGGAACCATGACCCTGGGCGATCTTACGGTGAACGTAAACCGGGCCAGCCGGGCGGATGTTCTCGCAATCCGTCGACGAACGGCTTTTGTTTTTCAGAACTATGCACTGTTTGCCAACAAGACCGCGCTGCAAAACATCGCTGAACGTTTGATGGTGGTGGATAAATGGCCCAAAGAAAAAGCTTACCAAAGGGCTCGTGAAATTCTTGATCAGATTGGCCTGGCCGAGAAAGAAGATGCCTACCCCGCCTCTATGTCAGGAGGCCAACAACAACGGGTTGGCATCGGCCGCGCCATGGCCGCCGGCGCCGAAGTCATTCTGTTTGATGAGCCCACGTCGTCACTGGACCCCGAGTGGGTGGAGGAGGTACTGGGACTAATGAAGCAGCTGGCGTCAGAGCGACAGACCATGATGGTCGTTACCCACGAAATGTCTTTTGCACGGGATGTGGCCGACAGGGTAATCTTTATAGACGGTGGCCGCATTGTGGAACAAGGGCCACCCAGCGAGATTTTCCATAACCCGAAGGACCCCCGAACAAAGGATTTTCTGAAGAAAATCCTGGCCACCAGATAGCCTTTCTGGCTGAAACGACGAACCATTGCTTCATCATTACCTGGTCCCAAACCACCGGAGAGAACAATGTTTCTGAATTGGCTCGCGAAGCATCTCGCCGCGTACCTATCCAAGCAAGTAGCACGGCATTCCGTGCCTACCTCTACCTATGAGGCTCTGGAAAAAGCGCTCCAGCCCGGAGATGTTCTGCTTGTGGAGGGCGATACTCGCATCAGCGTGGCGATAAAGTATCTGACACAATCCACTTGGTCCCACGCGGCTCTCTACCTGGGACCAGAAGCCGGTTTGGGAACATCAGAAAACGGGCAGCCTCACACACTTATTGAAGCAGATTTGGAATTCGGCATCCGCCCTCTGCCGCTATCCTTTTATCGTAACAGCCATACCCGCATCTGCCGCCCTGTAGGACTTGGTGACGACAACATACACATGCTCGCTGACTATGCCCAAAGCCGGTTGGGCAACCAATACGATCTGAAAAACGTGTTTGATCTGGCCCGCTATCTCATCAGCACACCGCCGGTGCCCGCTCGACACAGGCACAAGCTGTTGTCGCTCGGAAGCGGCGACCCAACGCGAACAATATGCTCCACATTTATTGCTGAAGGCTTCCAGCGCCTGCGCTATCCGATATTGCCAACTATCGATACCATGCCTTCAGACGATCCGAATTGCGCAGACTGTATTAGCGAGCATTACCGAATCCGCCAAACATCCTTGTTCACGCCGCGTGACTTCGATGCGTCCCCGTATTTTCGGATTATCAAACCTACGCTGGAAAACGACTTCGACTTCAGAGCTATTAACTGGGCAGACTTGTAACCTGCCTCAATCGCGGGTTGAAGGGCAAGGCGCTCCGCAAGGCGCGCAAGCAGATTCATCTCTCTGGGTCAGGGCCGTTGGCACATTACCCTGCCCAGAGTTAAAGGCAAACGTTGGGCTGTTTATATGATCTACCAGAATCAGCGCTAAAATAACGCCAAGTATGATCAAAATTCGGGCCCGGCTGTATGCTTTGTCCATAGTGGCAAGCTTCTCCATATCAGTCAGGTAACCGGAACCAAGGGCGCAAACGAATACCGATCATCGACCCGGCAAAGGCACTGGCAAACCAGATCCACGCGTGCAAGCTGGCTGACGAAATACCGGAGAACAGCGCCCCAATATTGCATCCAAAGCCCAACCGGGCACCATACCCCAGCAGCAGGCCACCCACGACAGCCGCCAGCAGTGGCCGGCGTTGCGGGCGATTGCGACTGGCTTCGTTAAAACGGTTTGCAAGACCTGCCGCTAACATGGCGCCAAGTAACACGCCAAAGTTCATCACAGATGGAACATTGGTAAGCAGAGAATCCTTGAGCGCTATCGCCGGGTAATCCCACTGCCAGAACTCAAACTGCGACATGTTAACGCCGACGGCTTCAAGCGCCTTAGCACCCCAAACGTTGAACGCGAAGGTGACACTCCAGGGGGCACCGCTGATGGCCAGCGTTAGAGCATTTCCTGCAGCAAGGATAAGAATGGCCCAGGTGAATGGCCAACGGCCGCTGATAAGGGTTCTCAAAACCCCGTGTTTCTGGCCTTTCCAGAGCAGTTCATTCCGCTCGATATTACCGTGGGCTTTATGTTCAACCCGGTTAACCCAGCGGGCAATCAAGCCCAAACCCAGAAGCTGAACAACAATCGCACCACTCACTCCGAAGGTGTTAACCAGAGGCACCGGATCAAAACCAGGTTGATCCAGCCACCAAGGCAGATGAATAGAGCCCAACACAGCTCCGGCCACAAAAAACACCAGCGTAACCACCATGCGTATGTTGCCGGCACCTACGGTGAACAGCGTGCCAGACCCACAACCCCCGCCAAGCTGCATGCCCATACCGAACATGAAAGAGCCCACAACAAGGGAGGTGCCCACGGGCGCAACCGCACCCACCAAACCAGCCTGCCCGCTGTAGAGCATAGGCACCATAATCAGAGAAGACAGGCCAAACAGCATCAGCTGGGCGCGCATTCCGGCGCCGCGCTTTTTAACGACAAGGTTGCGCCAACCTGCGGTAAACCCGAAAGCACCATGGTACAGAGCCATGCCCAGCGCTGTACCAATGGCAAACAAGGCCACCATGAATGGCGCCGTTTCTAACCAGATCAGACCACCGAGTAAAGCCAACCCGGCAAACGCCGTTATCACCACAAAACGGTCAACAACCCAGGCTGGCTGTTTCAGCTCGGCCTGGAGTACAGCAGATTCGCTCATCGTAACGGCACTCAGTTAAAAATATCGAGGAACCGGCTCAGGCCCCTTTTGGCGACCTGCACCGGGCGGTCACTGTCCTGAGTCCACTCAGACATAGAGCCGTCGTACATGGCAACCTCACTGAAACCTGCCAGTTCACTCAACACAAACCAGTCAGTAGCGGCCCAGTGGCCGGTATTACAAAAGGAAATGGTGGGGCTTTCAGCATTCAGTTGTGCGCGGTTCACAATGTTATTGATGTTCTGCGCATCAAGATACCAAGCGCCATTTTGCTCGCTAACAAATTGCTCGTACGGAAGGTTGCTTGCGCCAGGTATGGTTCCCGGAGCCTGGGCAGCAGGCGAAGACGTTTCACCACGGAAAAAATCCTCAGGGCGTGCATCCACCAACTGCCCCTCATTTTCACTGGCTTTTTCAACCTCATCCAGTGAAGCAGTCAAAGCCTCATTCACGGTGCCTTCAAAGCTGGCAATTGGGCGATCTGCGCCTTCACCGCTGGCCACGCTGTGGCCTTGGGCTTGCCAGCCGGCAAAACCACCATTAAGAATGGTAACGTCATCGTGCCCCAGCACACGAAATGTCCAGTAAACACGGGCGGCACTGCCAAAATCCGTGCCGCCGGTTCCGGCGGGCACAATCACAACCGTGTTGTCGTTCCCAATGCCCAAACCACCAATCAGCCGCTCCATGCTTTTTACCGGCGGCAACACACCCTGAACACCGTCGCGGCTCTCCCGCCAGCCGTCATCGGTATAGCTACTGTAAACCGAGCCAGGAATATGCGCTTTCTGGAAACTGCTGCGATCACCGCCATTATCAATACCAGATCTGACATCCAGCACCACAATATTGTCTTGGCTCAGATGAGATTTAAGCCAGGTGGCATCAACCAATGGCGGGGTATCAGTGCCCGCTGTTGCCAGCGAACTGGCCAGAAGCAGGATAACGATCAATAAACGGCCCATGATGTTTTCTCCTAAACGGATTCATTCATGGGCGTCATTATGGACCTGCAAAAAAGGAATTTACAGGGAGTTTATTATTCTTTTTTAGAATATCAAAAGACCCAAAGTCAGATAACACTCGCTCGGGCGTCGCCACCTAAGTGCTTATCACCACTCGTTGGCGCTAGCGTAAATCGGGGTTCAGAGTATAGGTACCGGTTACCCGACCGCTGGCCAGAACATGGCCTTTCATGGCTTTGCGCACGGCTTCGCCATCAAACTCCCCATCCAGGCCCAGGGATTCCACATCCAACGCATGCACTTCGTAGTGATAGTGGTGCATCAGCTCATCGTTCCACGGCGGGCAGGGGCCATCGTAGCCACTGTAGGTACCGGCCATATCCGGGTTGCCAGCTAAAAACTGGGTAAAATTGTTCACTCCACGCAAACCAACCGGGCCAGGGCCGCCGTCTTTACCCTTGGGGGTCACGCCGTCGCTGTCTTCGCCTTCGGGAATCCGGCTAACATTGGCAGGGATATCAACCAGCAACCAATGGAAGAAATCCACCCGTGGAATGTCTTTCGAAATTGTTTTGCCTTCCTGGTTTGCATCATCCGCAATGCTGGGCACGTCCGGATCAAACATCATTATCACAAAGCTTTTGGTGCCCTCTGGTGCATTGTCCCAGGCCATTTCCGGGTTGCGGTTGGGACCAAAGCTCATGTGGTCTTCCGGATGGAATACGCCGAACGCGAATATTTCCGGGACCGGTTTGCCCTCTTCAATACCCTCGACGCTCAGTTTCATGGTGCTTTCTCCTGTTGATTATTGCAGTTATTAGCTCGCCTCTACTCTGAGATTGTGCCAGAGGCAACAACATTCTGTGATAATAGGTTGTATCAACGGTATCGTACCTGTGTCTACACAAACTTTTCAGCAACCTGTTAAACGGAGCCCAGATGAGCGAGCACAAACCCGGCCAGCCCCATAATCCGGAAAACCAACAGGATGAAGACGCCATCGCCTTTGCCCAGGGGATTTTTGAACTTGCGCGCAACGGTGGCACAAAAATGCTCACGCCACTGCTGGAAGCCGGCGTGCCCGTAGACATACGCACCAGCAATGGCGAAAGTTTGCTAATGCTAGCCGCCCGCAACGGCCAGGCCGATACGGTGCAGCTTCTTTTGGAGAAAGGGGCGAACCCGGCGCTACAAGATTCAGAGGGCAATACGGCCCTGAGCCTTGCCCGTGAAATAGATGCACGAGAAGTCATCAAACACCTGGATCGGTAGCCCGACCGTCGCAAAGAGCACCACATGTTCCACAAAGGCGAGATTATTCACCACAGCCGGGACAAGCTCGGCAGCATTCTGGTGATCGATTATCGAAAACACCGGGTATTAACCTTCAACTCGGTGTTTGAGCAAAGCAAAATTGATCGGCGCTCTCCACACCTGCCGGTACACGAGTACAACCGTGCCATGCTGCTGCCAGCAGCCTTTAACAACCCGCAGCACGTCACAGTGTTGGGGCTGGGCGGCGGCGTTATGGCCGGTGCCTTGCTGCATCTTTATCCGGAATGCCAGGTACATGCGGTGGAACTGCGACAAGCGGTGCTGGATGTTGCCAAGGGCTATTTTGGCTTACCGGAAAGCGAGCGCCTGGAGGTTACCATAGCCGACGCGCGCGTTGCCCTGGGCAGGCTCCCGGATGCCGGTACAGATATGATTTTTGCCGATCTCTACAATGCCGACCGCATGAGCCCGGCGCAGGCCCAGCGCCAGTTTGTAGTAGATTGCAGCCGGGCACTGAGCCGCAAAGGCTGGTTAGTATTGAACTACCATCGCGCCCCCGACCCGGACGGCCCCTACTTTCGCCAGCTGCAAAAACACTTTGCCACCCTGCTGGTGTTCAAAAGCAAAACCAACAACACCATTGTGTATGCCAGCAAACAGCCGGTTGAAATGCTGGCCCCGAAAGCGGCGCAGCTTGCGAGCCTGGAAAAGCGCCTGCCAATCGACTGGAGCCGGCTGATAAAGCGGGTCAGCCAACTCCGGTTATAAATCGCGACGTGCACTTAAGCCGCTGGATCGTCCTCGAGCACCACGGCCTCACGCCCAGGCAAAATACCGCTCAGAACCAGCGCCACCAGTGAGCCGGTGGTAATGCCGGAGGCCAGCGCCACCTTGGCAAACTCAGGCATATAGCTGAGCAGTTCCGGGCGCACGGTCACTGCCATGCCAGAGCCTACACTGACCGCAATAATCAGCATGTTGCGTTTGTTGAACTCAATCCGCGACAGCATGCTGATACCGGCCGAGATAATCATGGCAAACATAACCAGCCCCGCGCCGCCCAGAACCGGTAGCGGAATAGCCACCACCAAAGCACCCAGTACCGGGAACAAGCCCGCCAGAATCAGCATGCCGCCAGTAATGGCCACCACATGACGACTGGCCACACCGGAAATCGCAACAATGCCTACGTTTTGTGAGAAGGATGAAAAAGGTGTCGTGGAAAACACGGAAGCCAGTGCAGAGCCCAAGCCATCACACAGAATGCCGCTGGAAAGCTTCTTCCCGGAGAGCTTGGTGTGAGTGGCATCCGACAGAGCCAGAAAATCACCTGTGGATTCCATGATGGTTACCAGATAGGCAACGCTCATACCAACGATGCCGCTAATGGGGAAACTCAGGCCGAAGTGCAACGGACTGGGCAAGGCGACAGCAGCAGCTTCCTTAACCGGGCTGAAATCCACCAGCCCGAATACGATGCACACCACAAAACCCACTACGATACCAATCACCACGGCCGCCGCCGCCAGAATGCCGCGCCCCCACTGTGACAGCGCAATAACCAGTGCCAGAACAAGCAGCCCAATCAGCAAATTGGAGGGCTTGGCATAGCCCTCAGAGCCAACCTGCCCACCGGCCAGCCAGTCAACTGCAACCGGAATCAGCGACAGGCCAATCAAGGTTACAACCGTGCCAGTCACAACCGGTGGGAACAGCTTGCGGATAAAAGGCATGAAAAAG
Source organism: Marinobacter sp. (assembly GCA_030457765.1). Classification (GTDB taxonomy): domain Bacteria; phylum Pseudomonadota; class Gammaproteobacteria; order Pseudomonadales; family Oleiphilaceae; genus Marinobacter. The sequence continues at coordinate 35,110 of JAKDUK010000013.1, forward strand.
CTGCCCACAATCATCACCAGAGATGCCACCAATGCAGAGCCCAGAATACCCGCCACTCCATGCTCAAACCCTATGGCAATGGATACGCCCACGAAGGTGAAGCTGGTGCCCATTACGCATGGCAACCGAATGCCAACCGGCCCGGCGCCCTTGCACTGCAGAATCGTCACAACCCCCGACACCAGCATTGCCGCATTTACCAGAATCACCATATCCTTGGTGGGCAACCCCAACACGCCGCCAACCACCAGGGGAACGGCAATAATGGCACCCAGAGCAGCCAACAAATGCTGAGCCGCGAGTAACACGGAAACTGGCACGGGTGGCTTGTCTTCCACTTGGTACATCAGGTCCATAAAATACTCCTTGAGCTCCGGCACGGCCGGCCGTTTTTATTGTTTGCCCCATGCTGTGCTCACGCGCCGGGCACTTCTATGAAACCTAGCAGAAGAAACGGAGTGTCGCCTGAATTTATATTTCTGTGTCAGGTTTTCAGACCCACTTCTCGCGGGGATGAATGTAATGTTGAAAGCGGTCAACAAGGCGCCCGGGGTCGTCTGCCTGCACGACCATGTCAAGATACTCCTGCTGGACAAACCCGGAAGCCACCATGGTTTTAACCATGTCGAGCAGGGGGTCGTAAAACCCTTCCACGTTATAAAGCGCACAAGGCTTACGGTGAAAACCCAGTTGTCCCCAGGTCCACGCCTCAAAAATCTCTTCCAAAGTGCCTATACCGCCCGGCAACGCAACAAAGCCATCTGAGAGGTCTGCCATTTTAGCCTTACGCTCGTGCATGTCTTTCACAACGTGCAGTTCCGTAAGATTCGGATGCGCCAACTCACGATCCACCAGATCCTGGGGGATAACCCCATAAACCCTGCCGCCCTTACTCAAGGCAGCATCGGCAACAATGCCCATCAGGCCAACATGCCCGCCACCAAAAACAACCTCTATGCCATTGCTGCCAAAAAACTCGCCCAGCTCCCTGGCTTTTTCTGCGTACAGGGGCTCATTGCCTGAGCGGGACCCACAGTAAACCGCTATTTTCATAGATACTTTCTCTTGCTTGTAGGTTGGATGATCTTATATTTCAGTTCATTATACCGGTTAGCCAGGCCGCGTTAGTATTTGCCCGGCAGTATCCGTATCCTAACCTGCCAGACTTTTCCGGACAGGGTGTTTAGTGACGACAGCCAAGCGTTTTCTGTGAGAGCGCTTGGCTTTCTTTACTTATAGGTCTGATTGCTATGGATAACCTTCATCACATTGTAGTTGTCGGCGGTGGTGCCGGCGGTCTCGAGCTTGTTACCAGCCTGGGCAGAAAGCTGGGTAAAAAGGGCAAAGCGCGCATCACTCTTGTGGACGCCGGCCTGACCCATGTGTGGAAGCCTCTTCTGCACGAGGTTGCCTCCGGATCGCTGGATGCCAACTCCAACGAAGTGAACTACCGCGCCCACGCTCGCAAACACCACTATGAATTCCAGTTAGGGCGCATGGATGGCGTGGAGCGGGAGGCCAAAGAGCTTGTTATAGCGCCCTTCCTGGATGAAGAAGGCAACGAAGTGGTTCCCGAGCGCCATCTGAAGTACGACACCCTTGTTATTGCCGTAGGCAGTACCGCAAACGATTTCGGTACCCAGGGGGCACAGGAGAACTGCCTGTTTCTGGACAGCCTGAAGCAAGCAAGGCGCTTCCACAATCTGATGCTGAATGCCTTTTTACGAAAGAACCACGAAGCACTGCAAGGCCGTGATCACGCGCTCAATATCAGCATTATAGGAGCCGGGGCCACAGGCGTTGAGCTGGCAGCCGAACTGCGGCTCGCTTCGCGGGAACTGCCCGTGTACGGGATGAATCATCTGAAAGCCTCAGATGTGTCCATTACCGTAATAGAAGCCGCAGACCGGATTCTGCCTGCGCTGCCCGGCAGGCTCTCGGCAGCTGCTTCCAAAGAGCTTGAACGCCAGAACATAAACGTTCGCAATGGCCAGCCAGTCAGCGAAATTCGCCCTGGCATGGTGGTGATGAAGGACGGCACCGAACTGCCTTCGGAAATGACCATCTGGGCCGCAGGCATAAAGGCTCCGGCGTTTCTGGCCGATCTGGAAGGTCTTGAGTCCAACCGTGGCAATCAGCTGGTAGTACATCAGACCCTGCAAACCACAAAAGACGACGATATATTCGCCTTCGGTGACTGCGCCGCCTGCCCGCAACCCGATTCCGACCGCCCTGTAGCACCCCGTGCCCAGGCTGCTCACCAACAAGCGGATGCTCTGTTCAAAACCCTTTGCAACCGCCTGGAAGGCAAAGACGCCGTACCTTTTGTGTATAACGACTACGGCTCGCTGATCAACTTCAGCCACTACACCACCGTCGGGAACCTGATGGGTAACCTGTCTGGCCGCAGCATGTACATTGAAGGCAAGGTGGCCCGTTTGTTCTACGTTTCCCTCTACCGCATGCACCAGGTGGCGCTGCACGGTTTTCTGCGCACGGGTGTGATCTGGTTTATGGACAAGATCAGCCGAGCTATGCAGCCGAGGATGAAGTTGCATTGATGAACGAGCTAAAGGTGCACTGACGAGGACGCTGATATGACAACAAGAAAAAACTGGTCAGAGTTTGATCGTCTGATTGTCCTTGGGCTCTACTGCGAACTTCCCTTTGGCAAGCTTCATCAGCGCCACCCACGTATTATTGAGGTGGCACAAAAGCTAGAGCGTTCACCCGGCTCTGTTGCCATGAAACTAAGCAACTTCGCGAGCTTGGATCCGGTTATCACCGGCTCTGGTCGCAAAGGGCTGGCAGGAGCCTCGCGGGCAGATCGCGATCTATGGCAGAATTTTAGCGAATATCCCGACAAAATGATGCCCGAGATAGCCACAGCTCTGGAGAATCTGGACAAGGTCACTTTTGGGGACTCAGAAATTATCGAGTCAGACGACTATCGCGGGGAAACTGCCACCGCAATCATCCAACGTCGAAAGAGCCAAAACCTATTCCGCAAAGCAGTGCTTTCAGCTTACGACCATCAATGCTGCATCACAGGCATTGCCGACCCGCGCTTTCTCGTTGCCAGCCACATTAAGCCTTGGTCCGAAGACGAGAATAACCGCCTAAATCCGCGCAACGGCCTATGCCTCAGTACCTTTTTTGATCGGGCCTTTGATATTGGCCTGATTACATTCTCCGACGATTACGCCTTAATAGTTTCCGCTGAGCTCGAAAAACAGCAGAGCAACAACCATATTCGAGAAACCTTTATAGCGCGACGCGGAGAAGCGATTAAGCTACCAGATAAATTTTCGCCATCACAAGACTTTATGCGCTGGCATCGTGAATACTTGTTTATACAGTGAGCGAATTTAGGAGAGTAACGTGTCCAATATGGAAAACCGCATTTCAGAAGCTGAGCAGCTTCTGAAACAGCGATATGGCGTTTCATTCGCGGATATCGGAGTTGATGGCGAAGAGTGGCTTGTTCGTTTTGGTGACCAATCAGTCGCGGATGCTGTCGATACGTATGCAACCAAGTATGATTTAACTCCACTTACTTCTTGCGCAACCTTTACGCCCTTTTCAAAATCACGCTCATAGGGCTGCTGCCCTCATGGCTTTGGTAGTCCATGGTTCCGTAGTACGTAAACGGCGCAGCTTTTTTGTTTAGCAGCTTGTTTTCCCGCACGAAAAGGTGAATCGTCAAACCAAGCTCTGCATGGTTAATTAGTTCTCTACCCCGCTTACTCTCAGGCGTTGTGCTCCTTTGACTTTGCCAGTGGAACAGTTTTTCATCAATCCAATGGTCCACGTAGCGATGGCTCTCTTCTTTACCTTGCTTGTTCAAGGTCACCAACAAAACATGGGCGTCAGCTGCGGCCAGGAATACATGCCCACTCTGCCAATTACCCGGGTTGAACTCGTCTCCGAACAAACCCGGGATATCTTCACGCATAAAGCTCTGGCCCACGGCCAACTCCAACGGATCAATGACTGCATCAAGCCGCGCAAACGTCCGAAACTGTTCGCTCAGCTCAGCCGTTACCAGAATATCCTCATAGCTCGGATTCTTTGCTTTTAGAACATACTGGCCTTGGCTGGTTTTCTCCACCATACGAAGCAGATATTGAGTGTCGCCAGTCTCATCCACGCGCTCAATAGCCAACGTCTTGCCGGTGACGCTACCCGCTTGGTCCGGATTGATTTGTTCCAGCAACAGGTAATCGCCGTTGCGAATTGGATTTTTACCGCCATTCATCGAATCGCCAGATGCTTGTGCAATAAAGTGCCGACTGGGGTTCAGTCGGCCATAACCTTCGCCAAGATGGCGGTATTCTTCCGCCTCGGCAGAGCTGGTACGGAAGTGGCCACACGCTATCTTTAACGTAGGGAAAAACGGCAGCTCTGTCTCGTTTGCTGCATTGCTTGGAAGTACAGATACATTCTGATCGACCGTCTCTATTTTTCCTCGAGCCTCGTAACTGGCCAACCGATAATCCACCAACTCCTGCACCAACGCTGTGAAGGCATCTATTTGGTCGCTTGCTAAGGTAATGGCTGGAACAAAGAGCCCATTGGCCAGTTTGAAAGAGCCTGCTGTCTTGGTGTTCTCACCAACCCAAGCCTTGACTGGGTTTCTGCGCCAATAAGCCTGCCAAGCTTTTGCTCCAGGGCTTTCCCGCATATCTTCCGGCAACTCACCCAGCAAGGCACGACGGCGCTGCAAAACCTTTAACGACTGGTTGGCTAATGTTGATAATTCCGGCGCATTGCGCCAACCGTCCAGTTCTTGAAATGCCTCAAGGAGAACCATTTTGAACGACTTGGTCATGGCCGTTCTTTCAAGTTCAGTAAGAAATGCTGTTTGCTGCTCTACAAGTTCAGACTCCGTCTCGTCCAAGTCCTCCATGTGCTCCACTAGCGCAAACCAGTGACCGAACTGTTTTCGCAGTTTTGTAAGGTTGGCACCAAAGCGATAGAACTCTGTGAGCGTTGGGCGGCGACCAAGGGTATCCCGCAGCAGTCGGTAGTCTTTTTCCGTGCCTTCCCCATCCAAAGACTTCAAAAAATCGATCAGTTGCAGGTCGTAATTGATAAAGCAGCCATCTGGCAAGTCCAGTTTTTGAGTTTCTGCCTTGCGCGCATACTGCGCCAGTTGCCGATGGTTCATGTCCGCGCCCATCAGCGCCTGAGGCTTATGCAAAAAGCCTTGGTGGTTACCGATAAAGTCTAAAACCACCAATTTATCTTTACCTTCTGCTTTACGGAGACCCCGACCAAGCTGCTGCAAGAAAAGGATTTTCGATTCCGTTGGGCGCAACAACATCACCGTATCAATGGTCGGCAAATCGACGCCTTCGTTAAACAGATCCACCGAAAACAGTATTGCCAGCTCACCAGACCTTAACTGCTCTAAAGCTTCGCCACGGGATAAATCAGAGCTGCCATGAACCGCGGCGGCGGCAAAGCCTCGTTTCCGAAACTGCTCGGCCATGAAGTCTGCATGGTTGATCGAGACACAGAACGCTAAGGTGCGCTGTTGCCGATGTGTCTGCCACACACGCTCGGCATGGCGAGCACGGCCTAAAGTGGCGAGCTTGTGAGCCAGTTGATTAGGGTCGAACTTACCGTTGCGCCAGGGGATTTCGGCGTAATCAACACTGTCGTCGTAAATACCGTAGTAATGAAAAGGCGCTAGCAGCTTGCTGCGAATACCTTCAAAGAGGTTGTGTGCATAAACCAGATTATCGTCACACAGTGAAAGAATGTCCGAGCGGTCGGTCCGGTCTGGTGTAGCGGTCAAACCCAGCATGAAGGTCGGTGCGAAATAGCTCAATAATCTGTGATAGGTCGGTGCCGCCGCATGGTGAAATTCGTCCACCACAATGTAATCAAAATGCTGGGGTGTAAAGCGCTCCAAATGAGCTTCTTTACCCAGAGTTTGTATCGAGGCACACAGCACATCTACCGCCATATCCCGCTGTTTGCCCATGTAAAAGCCCACACGGCTTTGCGGGCGAATTCGGATAAAAGTTTCGGCTGCCTGATGCAGAATTTCTTCCCGGTGCGCGACAAACAGTACCCGCCTGGCACCCATTTGAGCCGCATCAAACGCAGATAACCAGGTTTTACCCAAACCCGTCGCCAACACCACCAAACCTCGGCTATAACCCTCGGATCGTGTTTCGCGCAGAGCCTCTAACGCTGCAGTTTGTACCGGTGTAGGTTCTGGTGGGTCTTCAACTTCATGGCTGCCGGCTTCCATTGGGCGCGGGGGCAGAACCCGACGAGCTTCATACTCATCAATCCAACCGTCTGACAAAAGCCGTGTGTTCTTATGGCAAAACAACTCTTCAAAACGGCTCAGCGCTTCAAAAAAACCGTTATCACTGGGGTAATCAACTCGGTAATTCCACTCCAACCCATCTTGGAGCGCCTGCCGGCTGATGTTACTGGAGCCAATAAAAGCCGTTCCCTGCTGGGCCGTTTCAGGACCAACGTAGGTGAAAATGTAGGCTTTAAGATGAAAACTTGAACCTGCACTTTCATAGACCCGAACCTGCGCACCCCGCTCCTGCAGCAGCATTAAACTGCGCAATGCTTCTGGATCGGTGATGTCCATATAATCGCTGGTGAGTACCCGAACTCGCACTGGCAGTTCTTCGCGGCCCAGAGCACTCAGCAAATCGGGGAGTAACAACTTCAACCCGGTGGTCTTTACAAATGCCACCGCCATATCGATCTCAGTCGCTTTATTGATGCTGGCGCAAAGGTGCGGCAGGAAGTGCTGGTGTTCGCCACCCGTAATCAGCTTGTCAGGCGTCTCGGCTTGCTTATGAAAAACCCCGTTCACCCAATACTCATCCCGCCCCGGCCTGCGGTCTGCCGTTTGCCAGGTGGTTATTTTTTCAAGTTCGGATAAAACGCCAGCCCAGCTTTCAAGCTGGGTAACTGTTGCGTAGGTAAAATGCCGCCCATTATGCTCGTGGTGTCCTTCGCCTTGTTTGAAGCTTAGATATAAAACGCCGCCAGCTTTCAAAGCCCGCCATAACTGAGCAAGCGCCGGGGGTATCTGCTCCTGGGGCAAGTGGAGCAGGCTGGCACAGGCCCAAATGCCATCGTAAACCTGAAATTCGTCTACCTGCTCAAACGTGCGAACGAGAACGGTGTGGAGTATGGCTTTAGAAGCCAATGTGGCAAGTTTTTCGGAGGCATCAAAGGCAGTCACCCGGTAGCCTTGAGCCAGAAACTCCCGGGAATCTCTGCCGGAACCGCAGCCGGCGTCCAATATGTGAGCGTTTTCCGGAAGGTGGGGCAGAAATTCGTCATACAACGCCGTCATATCAACATGCAGCGTTTCATCCAGAAACGCCTGAGCATGGGTATTGTAATAGGCAACTGATTGGCTCATGCCGGGCAAGTCTCTTTGTTGGCGGCGGGGCAGGCGATTCCGATATTATCTGTGGGTGCCCGGAAAGGAGCAGATGTAAAGCAGTTGCTGCGAACGCCCCTGATGCAACGAGCGATTAATAAGGCTGGGTACCGGCTTCTCTGCCCGTTCATTTAAACCTCACCACAAGCTCATGCAGCTCTCCTGCAATGTTCTCTATGTTTTGCACTTGGACTATAGCCTGCTCGCCTTTGTGCAAGCTGTCGTTACCCAGACTGGAAATATCCTCTATTTGGCCGTCAATCTGATCAAACACCTGAGCCTGCTCTTCTACAGCAGCAGCCATTTGAATAGACATTTCCGCGATAATACCCACAGAATCGGCTATCTGCCCAAGGGTGGTTTCGGCTTCAAGCATGTGTGAAAGCCCGCTGTCAGCCGCTTTTTTTCCATCATCGGTCGCGCGCACAGACGTGGATGTTCTCGTTAGTAGCGCTTCGATAGTTCCATGGATTTCCCGGGTTGAGTCCTGGGTTCGCCTGGCAAGGCCACGAACTTCATCGGCAACCACAGCAAATCCACGCCCGTGCTCGCCTGCCCGGGCCGCTTCAATGGCCGCATTCAATGCCAGCAGGTTTGTTTGCTCCGCAATTTCTTCAATGATTTTGGCCACGCTGGCAATTCTTTGGGTTTCGGTGGCCAGCTCCCCCACCGATTCACTAATGCTGTGTACGGTTGCTTGTAAACCCTCGATAACTTCACGAGTAGTGCCGATAACCGCCGCGCCCTGGTTTGCAAGGCTGCGCGATTCTTCAGCTTTGTGAGCAGTATTCTGAACATTAGAAGACACGCCGGTAACTGTCTGGGATACCTGATGAACGGCAGCGGCTACACTGCTAATTTCTGTTTGCTGTTTTCTCAGCACGCCGTGGGATTCACAGGTTACCTCTAACCCTTGCACAGCACCGGCTTTAACCTTTTCAGCAGACTCTTCCATGCGCGTAAGCACGGCGTCCAGATGGGCTTTTTGCGCCAATATGGCCACTTTCATGCGACCAGGTTCCAGATCATCATCGGTATACGTTTGTGCCGCGAGATTGTCTGTAAAACTGGTGCCCAGCAATTTGGTCAAGGAAGTAATTAGCCGTCGCCGGGACCGGTGAGCCCACAAAATATAAACAAACCCACCAAGTACCAGAGTCGCCTGCGATATCAAGATCAAGCCTGCGTAATGGGTAATTGCGGCAACAACCAAAACCGTGGCCAAACACAGGGATGCTGGCGAAAATGCCTGCAGGCGCGCTATGGTTCGCCTGCCTTCACGAATTCTCGCGTACTGCTTTTCTGCGCGGCGTACGTTCTCCCGGGATGGGCAAGAACGAACCGATTCGTAACCAACCACGGCTCCGTTCTCGGTGACTGGCGTTATATAAGCGCTTACCCAGTAAAAATCCCCATTTTTTCGGCGATTTTTAACCATTCCCAGTATCCGTAACCGGCAGATTTTTTCTCAAAACGACCACCCTGCCCCTGTTAGTGCTATGCCTTAATTTGGTACAGGATCTTCAATATGTAAATTTTAAAAGGGTATATATTTCTTAAAAACTGCATTTTTTCAAATACTTCAAGAGCTTTCGCCACGCCCCTCAGGAAGGCGTGCGATGCGTCTGAATAACGCATCTGTTTTTACCCGCCCTTTTCGCCTCATACATGGCGGCATCGGCCTCCTGCATGAGGCTTTCTCCGGTTACCCCGTCACCGGTTGCGACAACAACACCAATACTTACGCCCACGCGGGCCTCGCCCTCAGGAAGTGTGATCGGCTGACCCACAGCCTGAATAATTTTTTCTGCCACGCTCGAGGCATTATCCGGTTCGGACACTTCTGCAAGCAGTATGATGAACTCGTCGCCGCCCATACGTATCACTGTGTCGGTTTTACGAACACAGCTTGTTAGCCGTGAAGCAATTTCCTTTAACAATACGTCGCCTGCATCATGGCCGTACGTATCGTTAACCTCTTTGAAGTGATCAAGATCCAGGAACATCAACCCCAGATGGTTGTCATGGCGACCTGAGAACGCAATGGCTTGTTGCAATCGGTCTTCTAATACCCGTCGGTTTGGGAGCCCGGTAAGCGTGTCTTCGTAAGCAAGGGAATGGATTTTATCCTGGTAGCGTTTTGTTTCGGAAAAATCCTGGAAAGAAATCACCACACCCTCATCGCCGGTATCGCTACTTAACGGCGCCGCATTCAAAATGACCGGGAGAGTCGTGTCGTCTTTTCGGCGAAACTCCTCATCTTTGCTACGGTACAACTGGCGCGTGTCCATCACATCAAGAATGGAACAGCTGGATGCCTCCCCTTCGTGAACATGAAACACCTCATGCCCTTGCTTTGCCACTATTTCATCGGAAGGCCAGCCAAGAATTCGCTCTGCCTCGGGGTTAATATATGTAACGGCTCCGTCTTTATCCATCACAATCAGCCCGTCTCCCAGTACGCTGGATATTTTCCAGAAACGCTTGGATTGTTGCTGGTTCTCACGTCTTAGCTGACGGCGTTTTTGGCGGGAAAACTGGAAATAGAACACGCTTATCAACGTCATCAAGAGCCCAAAGATGTAAAAGCTGACAACCGATGGATGCGTATAGATGGTCGACGTTGGCAATGAACTTCCGGGCACAAACGAAACGGCCTTCCACTCATAGTTTTGCCCGGATTTCGATGAGTCAAGTCGCTTTAGCGGCTTCACGGTCTCGTACATAAACAGGCCCGCTGATGTTTCAGCAACACCACTGTCGCTCTGCTCGATCTGCGACCAGGCTTCGGGATACTCCCGCTTGAATGCCGACGGCAGGCCGAACATGAATCCCCACTCCTCAATGCTGTCAGGGCCGGAAAGAACATAGCCATCGCTGTTGAGCAAAAACGCAGGGTAGGCATCTGTCATGCTCAGGCGAAAGGTGTCCAGCAGCGATTGCCCTTTTACGTTTAAAATAACGACACCTTGTTTTTGCCCATTCTCATCAAAAACGGGGACACCAAACCGAACCATGGGAAGGTAAGGGACATCGACCTTTTCATTTTCGATGTTTAAATCCAGGGGCGACACATACACATCGCCTTCAGGCATATCCCAGGTGTTGGTAAAATAATAGCGGGTTCCTTTAAATTGCAGGTAGCGTTCAGGGGTAACCAGAATGCGCCCGGACGAACGCTCCAGTCGAACAAGCTCCGCTCCCTTTTTATCAAAAAAACGGATCTGGCTGTAATCCGGTTTTTGTTCTAACTGCACCCGGAAGGCTTGCTTCAATCGGTCTTTTTCACGCTCAGTGCGGTCACTGCTGAAACTTTCGGCTGTTGGCAGTTTTGATATCGCCCGCAGGTCGTTCGCGGTGTAATCAAAAATCTGCGTTAATAGCCCGGATGTCAGTTTAACCTTGGCGGATTCATCGGATTTTATGACCGCAGTTTGTAGTCCGGCCTGATAGCGCAGAGCGCCGTATACAATAACTGTAAAAGCTAACGCGCAAAGCAAACCTGCGGTCAGGGCTGATTTAACATACCCCTGCTCTTGCCAAGGAATACCGGACATGTGCTACCAAATGTTGTTCAGAGAAAATATATTGCGGCAGTATGAACCATAGAGTGGCTTTGTCTATGGCTCAGCATACGTTCCGGCAGCAAAAGCAGATGCACCAGTGCGGTCTTTACTCGGGCACAGCCTCCAATTTGGCAATCGTGGATTGGGCTAGCGCAGACAGTTCTGCAGGGCTTTCGTGCGCGTAGGCAATTACCTGCTGCTTCATGCTGCGGGCCCAGAACTTGTGCAAATGATCCGCCGCCACGTCGGTTACTTTGTCATCGTTACCCTGGTGCAGGTTGTTGGCGATAATCTGATCGATCATTTTGATCAGGTTGTTCAATTGCTGGTCACTCACAATGGTTTCTCCTGAGCGCGGTTGTCGCTGCGGGCGTAGATGACATGACGGCCCGGGCGAGCAAAGCCGATAAGGTTCATGCCGCTTTTGCGGGCTTCGCGGATGGCAAGTGCGGTGGGCGCAGATACGGCTACTAAGGTGCCTGCTCCAGCGCTGGCGCTTTTTTGCACCATCTCAAAGCTGGCACGGCTGGAGATCAGCGCGAAGCCATCGATAAAGGCCCGGTCGCCAAATTCACGCAGGCGGGCGCCAATTAGCTTATCCAATGCGTTGTGGCGGCCCACATCTTCCCGCGCCTGAACAATTTCGCCTTCGGCGTTACACCAGGCGGCACCATGGGTGGCGCCTGTGTCTAACTGCATCGGCTGATGTTTTTTCAGGCTTTGCAGCGCGGCCTGAACGGCTTCATCGCTGGGCATGGGCTGCGGTGCCACTTCACCCAGAGCACGTACCACATGGGCAAGGGATTCGGTGCCACAAAGCCCGCAACCGGTTCGGCCGGTCATATTCCGGCGCTGTTCCCGCAAACGGGCAAAGCAATCGCCGGCAATGTGCATGTCGATTTCTATGCCGTCTTCCCCTGGCTGTATCTCGACGCTGAATAGCTGATCTGGCCGCTGCAGAATGCCTTCACTCATGCTGAAACCCAGAGCAAAGTCCTCCAGATCACAGGGCGAAGCCATCATCACCGCATGGGATACGCCGTTGTACACCATGGCTACGGGAATCTCTTCAGCAACCACATCCTGTGATGGCGCACCTTCAATGCCACCACGCACATTCACCCAGGTGTCACTCACCGGTGGCGGTGAGGCATTGGCGGGTGAATCTGCCACGGCAGCCGGCTCCAGGTTACTTGTGTGCAGGCGCATGGTTTTCCTCCTGCTTATCCATCGCCGGCTTCAACAAGGCCTGTTGGCGCTTGTCGAAATCTACAAAGTTACGTTGCCAATCCGACGGCTGGGTAACCACTTCAACCTGAACGGCGGTTACCTTGTATTCCGGGCAGTTGGTCGCCCAGTCGGAGTTGTCGGTGGTGATTACGTTGGCGCCGCTGCCTGGGTGGTGGAAGGTGGTGTACACCACGCCCGGCAACATGCGGGTACTCAGCTTGGCCCGCAACACCGTATGACCTACGCGGCTGCTGATGCCCAGCCAGTCGCCGTCTTTCACACCGCGCAGTTCCGCATCACTGGGGTGCAGTTCAAGCACATCTTCTTCATGCCAGTCACTGTTACTGGTGCGGCGAGTCTGTGCACCTACGTTATATTGCGACAATATGCGCCCGGTGGTCAGCAACAGCGGGAAGCGACGGCTGGCCCGCTCTTCTGTGGCCAGGTATTCGGTCACCGCAAAACGGCCTTTGCCGATGGGGAAGTCCACCTCGTGCATGGTGGGTGTGCCGTCCGGGTTGTTGTCGTTACACGGCCACTGAATGCTGCCGAGCCGTTCCAGCTTGTCGTAATTTACACCGGTAAAGGTGGGCGTTAGCAGGGCAATTTCATCCATAATTTCCGATGGATGATCGTAATGCATGGGGTAGCCCAGGGCATTGGACAGCGCCATGGTTACTTGCCAGTCTTCCATGCCCGCAATGGGTTCCATCACTTTGCGCACGCGATTGATACGGCGCTCGGCGTTAGTGAAGGTGCCGTTCTTCTCCAGGAAGGTGGAACCGGGCAGCAGCACATGGGCATATTTCGCAGTTTCGTTCAGGAAAATGTCCTGCACAATCAGGCAGTCCAGTGACTTCAGTGCCGCCTCTACATGATGGGTGTTGGGGTCGGACTGCGCGATGTCTTCGCCCTGCACATACAGCGCCTTGAACGTGCCAGCGATGGCGGCGTCAAACATGTTGGGAATGCGCAGGCCGGGCTCGTCATCAATGGGCACGCCCCACACAGACTGGAAGCGCGCACGCACTGCCGGGTCGTTCACATGCTGGTAACCGGGCAGTTCATGGGGGAAGGAGCCCATATCGCAGGAGCCCTGCACGTTGTTTTGCCCGCGCAAGGGGTTAACACCGCCGCCTTCTTTGCCGATGTTGCCGGTGGCCAGGGCCAGGTTGGCAATACCCATGACCATGGTGGAACCCTGGCTGTGCTCGGTTACGCCCAATCCGTAGTAGATAGCACCGTTGCCTGCCTCGGCATATACCCGCGCGGCTTCGCGCACTTTGGAGGCGGGCACGCCGGTAACCTCTTCCATGGCTTCCGGGGAATTGCGTTCTTCGGCAATAAACGTGCGCCAGGTGTTGTAGGCGTCTGTATCGCAGCGACTGTTAATAAAGCTCTGGTCTTCCAGCCCCTCAGTCACAACTACGTGGGCCAATGCGTTCACAATGGCCACGTTGGTGCCAGGGCGCAGGGGCAGGTGTATGCCCTCGCCGCCATGGGGCGTGTTGAGCACGTCAATACGGCGCGGATCAATCACGATCAGCTTGGCACCCTGGCGCAAACGCTTCCGCATGAGCGAACCGAATACCGGGTGGGCATCGGTTGGGTTGGCACCAATCACCATAATGGTGTCGGCTTTCATCACCGAGTCAAAGGTTTGGGTTCCAGCGGATTCACCCAGAGTTGTTTTCAAGCCGTAACCTGTAGGGGAGTGGCATACCCGAGCGCAGGTGTCTGTGTTGTTATTGCCGAAGGCGGCACGCACCAGCTTCTGCACCAGATAGGTTTCTTCGTTGGTGCAGCGTGAGGAGGTAATACCGCCTATGCTTTCGCGGCCATACTCGGCCTGAATGCCTTTGAGTTTTTTGGCGGAAAATTCCAGCGCCTCATCCCAGGACACCACTTTCCACGGGTCGTTGATGGAATCGCGAATCATCGGCTCTCTGATGCGATCGTCGTGTGTGGCATAGCCAAAGGCAAACCGGCCTTTCACGCAGGAGTGGCCATGATTAGCCTCGCCTCCCTTATAGGGCACCATGCGTATCAGTTGATCGCCTTTCATTTCCGCTTTGAACGAGCAGCCAACGCCGCAGTAGGCGCAGGTGGTAACCACACTGTGCTCGGGCTGGCCGGCATCGATCACGCTCTTTTCCATCAGCGAGGTGGTGGGGCAGGCCTGAACGCAAGCGCCACAGGACACGCACTCGGAATCCATGAACGGGTCGTTCTGGCTGGCGGCAACTTTGGAATCAAAACCCCGGCCTTCGATGGTTAGTGCAAAGGTGCCCTGCACTTCGTCGCAGGCTCGCACGCAGCGGGAGCAGACAATGCACTTGCTGGGATCGAAGCTGAAATACGGGTTGGAATCGTCGATCTCCGCATCCAGATGGTTCTCACCTTCAAACCCGTAACGCACTTCCCGCAGACCGACTGTGCCGGCCACATCCTGCAGCTCACAATTGCCGTTGGCCGGGCAGGTGAGGCAGTCCAGCGGGTGGTCGGAGATGTACAACTCCATAATATTGCGACGCAGCTTGGCCAGCTTGCCGGTTTGAGTGGTAACTGACATGCCTTCCGCCACAGGTGTGGTGCAGGAGGCCGGGTAGCCACGACGGCCTTCGATTTCTACCGCGCACAGGCGGCAGGAGCCGAAGGCTTCCAGGTTATCAGAGGCGCACAGCTTGGGAATGTTGATGCCGGCCAGCGCAGAGGCACGAAGCACAGACGTACCCTCAGGTACGGTAATCTGGCGGCCATCAACCGAAATAGAGACCAGCTCTTCGGATAGGCTCGCCGGCGTGCCATAGTCAAAATCAGGGTTCAGATCGTTTTTGCCCGGCTGGTAGCGCTGAACGCTCGGGTCATAATAATGCAACATGTTATGCCTCCACTGGGCGCGGGCTGGCCATCAAGTCTTCAGGGAAATACTTCATCACGCTTTGTACCGGGAAGGGGGTCATGCCGCCCATGGCGCAGAGGGAGCCGTCCACCATGGTTTCACACAGGTCTTCCAGCAATTCCAGGTTGCTGTCCCGGTTTTCTCCGGCACGAATACGATCAATCACTTCCACACCTCGTACCGAGCCAATCCGGCAGGGGGTGCATTTACCGCAGGATTCAACAGCGCAGAACTCCATGGCGAAGCGTGCTTGCTCGCCCATATCCACGGTGTCATCAAACACCACTACGCCACCGTGGCCAATGCCGGCACCGAGTTTGGCGAAAGCTTCGTAATCCATGGGGGTGTCCCACTGCTCTTCCGGCATGTAGGCCATCAGCGGGCCACCCACCTGCACAGCTTTGATGGGCCTGCCGGTAAAGGTGCCATCACCAAAGTCTTCCAGCACTTTGCGCAGGGTTACGCCAAAGGCCAACTCAATGAGACCGCCCTGTTTGATGTTGCCCGCTAGCTGAATGGGCAGTGTGCCCAATGAACGGCCCATGCCGTAATCCGCATAGGCTTTGCCGCCATGGGCTAAAATGTAGGGCACGGCAGACAGCGACAGCACGTTGTTCACCACCGTAGGTTGGCCGAACAGGCCTTTAATAGCCGGAAGTGGCGGTTTGGAACGCACCAGCCCTCGCTTGCCTTCCAGGCTTTCCAGCAGAGAGGTTTCTTCACCGCAAATATAAGCACCGGCGCCTAAACGCACTTCCAGGCGGAACGAGCGACCATTGCCGCATACGTTGTCGCCCAGATAACCGTGAGCCTCTGCGGTGCGAATGGCCTGGTTCAGCATTGTTTGGGACAGAAGGTATTCTGAACGCACGTAGATAAAACCCACCGTGGCGCCCACGGCCAGGCCAGCAATGGTCATGCCCTCAATCAGCATGTAGGGGTCACACTCCATTACCAGACGGTCGGCAAAGGTGCCGGAATCGCCTTCGTCGGCGTTGCACACTACGTACTTTTTCTGGTCGTGAGGTTCGTCCAGCACGGTTTGCCATTTGATACCGGCAGGGAAGGCC
>JAKDUK010000058.1 GCA_030457765.1 Marinobacter sp.
AAGAAGATAATCGGCAGGCTTAGCCATTCGGCCTGAAAACGCAACATTCGAGCTAAAACCGGCCCGTCGTAACGACCCATTTGCACATCCATGAGCAAAATATCCGGGCGAAACTCGGCCAGTTCAGACAGCAACCATGCCGGATCATTCAAAGCCCGAACCTGCAGCCCACCGCTGGTAAGAACCACACGATAGTGCTCTAGTAGCTCGCTGTCGTCGTCTACAATCATCACCCGGCCGGTGAGGGTCGCCAACCCTTCAGCCAGGAGCTGTTCTACCCGATCTGCAAGGGCAGGAATATCCTGGGGTTCGTCCAAACAAGCATCTGCGCCCAGACAGGCCAACTGATAGCGACTGTTGAAATCATGCGCACCACTGAAACAGATCACAGGAAGACTGTGCAGCCGAGACACCCAATGTGCGCCTTCGTCCTGCAAAAGGGAGTCCCTGACCATAACCAGATCAATATCGTCCATGCTGTCCGGCCACTGCTGACCGTCGTTCAGGCTACGTACAAGGTACCCGTATAGCGCCAAGCCTTGAGATATGGTCTCTGCCAGTGCTTGATCAGACTCAATAATCAGCAATATCGACTGGTTTTCGGCCTCCGCCGGTTTGGGTTGATGCCAGCCGGTTGAGACGGGCTCGGCGGCTTCCATAAGGTTGCCAAGACCCACCACAACCTCATCGTAGCCGGCATCCAACAGCTGTTTTAACTGAAGCCTGATGCGATCATTATCGGATCCTGCCTGCACTTGATCAGCCAGCGGCTTTATAGCAATCTCGAGTTTTCGAGCCTGTTCGCCAAGCTGCGTAAAGCCCAGGGTACCAGCCGAGCCCGCCAGCCTGTGCAACAATTGATAGGCAGCAACTAACTCGTAAACGGCATCATTGTGCCGGGAAGCGTTGAAGATACTGGCAACCAACTCCTCGATTTCACCGACCGTTTTATCCTGAAAACGACTGCGGAGAATCTCCAGTTTTTTACGCACTTCTGAAGAAGGACTCTGAGGCATAAAAGCTCTTACTGATTGAAGTGTACTCGCGCTGTGAATTCTGTTTCAGTTATTGTTCAATCAAAACAAGTTTTGCGACAAATAGCCAGAAAGGAGCGTGTTTTGGGCCGTCTATCACTAGGTACCCGCCTTGCGATTATTATGTTACTTGGCAGTTTAGCGACAGTGGGTGCTGTTATCTATGCGGCTTACGGGGCATTGCTGGAGGATTTTGAAAATAATCTGTCAGCTCAGCAAGCGAACGAAACAACCCGCATTTCCAGCCTGGTCAGCCAAAACCTTGAATTTCGCATTAACGTGCTGGCCCAGTTTGCTACTCTTTTGGCAGACGATGGCCGGCTGCTACCAGCCGAGCAACTTACCAAGCTCCTCAAAAGACAGCAAAAACTGAGAGAGCTTTTCCCCCACAATCTGAATGTTATGTCGCCAAACGCAACCAGCCTGGCAGAAAGTATCTTTGTACCAGGCCGAGTGGGTACCTATTTTGGCGACCGCCCCCATTGGAAAAAGGCCATTAAAACTCAGCGCCCGGTAATCTCCCGCCCAGTTATTGGCCGGTCAACGGGCGTGCCCCTGATCATATTTATTATACCTATCAAAAGTGACAACGCAGAACTGCTCGGGTTCCTTAGTGGTACGTTGCGCCTGGATCAAACTGAGCTGATACCCGAGCACATCAGAGATGATGCCGATGGAGACGCCACTTTTCTGGTGGTCGACACAAACAACTTCTTATTCGTAGAGGACTCCACTTCAAACAGAGTTATTAAGGACCTGCCAAACCCAGGGGAAAACCTGTTGATTGATGCCGCGCTCTCCGGCATCAGTTTTGGAGAAGTTGAAAGCGCATCAGGCGAAACGTTGATCTATGCAACCAGCCACCTGCAGCGCCTGGGCTGGCTGTTTATACGAGCCGTTCCAAAATCCCTGGCAACCGCCCCTGCAGAGCAGGCTTTCACCCGGTTTTTTCTGACCAGCCTAGGGGTAGCGCTAAGCATATTGTTGCTGGCGTACATAGCGCTCCGGTCAACCACCACGTCCCTTACTCAGATGACCGGTCGTATACGTTCGATGATTCAAAAACCCGAATCCTCCCGCCGCCTCAAGGAGCAGGGGGCGCCAGAAGTACGTGGCCTTGCCAAGGCATTTAACCAGCTAATGGATGAACGAGATGCCAACAACCAGCTCAAAAACGATTTTGTATCCAATGTCAGCCACGAGCTGCGAACGCCACTAACTTCCATGAACGGCGCTATGCGATTGCTCCAGTCTGGCACCGCAGGCGAGCTGCCCGAAAGCGCCAAAGAGATGACCTCACTGGCCCTGCGCAACGGCGAGCGCCTGCAACGGCTCATCGGCGACTTGCTAGATTTCAACAAGCTTTCCAGCGGTAAGATGCAAGTTAACTTTCAACTTGAAAACCTCCAGAAACTACTTGCAGATACCATCAATAGCAACGAGGCCATGGCACAGGAGTTCGGCGTTATGCTTGGGGTGAAAGAGGCACCGGACATATCACTGAAAACCGACGCCCACCGATTACAGCAAGTGCTGGATAACTTCATTAGCAATGCGATCAAGTTCTCGCCCAAAGGCGGCCTGGTTACACTACACGCTGAAACAACCGGCCAAACCAGTCTGCGCATTACCGTCAGTGATCAAGGAGACGGCGTACCCCAAGAGTTTCAGAGCAGAATGTTTGATCGTTTTTCCCTGGCAGAAGTGGGCACAACCCGTGCGACAAGTGGCACAGGCCTCGGCCTGGCGATCAGCCGCCAGCTGGCTAAACTTTTAAGCGGGGCTATCGGATTCTGCAACAGCAACGGCGCACACTTCTGGATTGAGTTGCCCATTAGTGACTCCGTACTGCCGGAAGGCCAGGAGGCATCATGAAAGCACCCGACTTTCCTGAGAATGAAAACGTCAGACAAGCTGCGCTGGATCAGCTGCGGATTCTCGATACACCGCCAGACGCACGATTTGACCGGCTCACCCGCATGGCCGCAAAGCTGTTAGATGCGCCCATCGCACTGATTTCGCTGATCGACCGCGACAGGCAGTGGTTCAAATCCTGTATTGGGCTGAATGTCAGTGAGACGCCCAGGAGCCTTTCCTTTTGTGGCCACGCCCTATTCAATACACAGCCGCTTATCGTTGAGGATGCCCGAAAAGATGCACGCTTTTTTGACAACCCACTGGTAACCGGCGATCCGAATATCCGCTTTTATGTCGGCACCCCCCTTCATAGCGCTGATGGCCATGCTCTGGGTACTCTTTGTGTGATTGACCGCAGGCCGCGCTCGCTGAGCGAAGACGATCTTCAATGCCTGCGGGATCTTGCCGATTGCGCGGAGGAACAAATCAGCGCTCGCGAGCTGGCGATTCACCACCGCGAGTATGAACTGAGCAAAAAAAACGAATCCCTGGTGATGCTCAAACAACTTGCCGACCTGGTTCCCGGTGGGCTTTATCAGTTTCGCCGCTACCCGGATGGGCGCATGAGTTTTCCCTTTAGCAGCATGGGCGTTGAACGCTCATTTGGCGTCACTCAGACGCAGGCGAGAGAAGATGCAGCGTCGCTTTTCATGATGATCGAGCCCGACGACTACCCGGCTGTACTTGCCTCCATTGAAGAGTCGGCCAAGGACCTCAGCGCCTGGTCAATTCAGTTCCGGATACGCAACAAAGATAGCCAGCCGCGCTGGATTGAAGGTCACTCTACGCCACAAAAGCTCTCGGATGGCAGCATTCTCTGGCACGGCTACCTGGAGGATATCGACGACAAAAAACGGGCATTACTGGCGCTGCAGGAAAGCGAGCAACAGCTTAGACGCCTATTTGAACTGGCGCCTAGCGGCATCATTCTTGCTGACTATCGAACGGCGACAATCATTGATGTGAATGCTGCTATGCTCAAATCCACAGGCTATCGCAAGGACACGTTTCTGACACTGGACTACCGCAAACTGCTTACCCCTGGCCATGTATCGTTACGCGCTGAAGCTCTGGACCAGCTAAGAGGCACCGGCTACTTTGGCCCTGTCGAGCAGGACATGATCGACTGCAAAGGTTCAACCTATCCAGCTATTGTTCACAGCATGTTAATTCGTGATTCCTCAGGCCGAAAATTACTCTGGGTACTGGTGGAGGATATTTCTGAGCGCAAAAAGATCGAGCGCATGAAAAATCAATTCGTGTCCACCGTCAGTCATGAATTGCGCACACCGCTCACCTCTATCATGGGGGCCATCGGGCTCTTGACTGGCGGTACCGCCGGAACGCTTTCTACAAAAGCACAGGGTTTATTGGCCATGGCCGAGCGCAATGCCCAACAACTGGCGACATTGATTAACGACTTATTGGATATCGAAAAGCTGGTGGCAGGCAAACTGGACATGAACATGCAATGGCAGCCTCTGGAGCCCCTGCTGGAACAGGTTGTCAGCAGCAATCAAGCTTACGGCGCGCAGCGGGACATCAGTGTGCATTGTACTCAAGACAGTCCCGGTAGTTCGGTCTTCGCAGACGGCCAACGGCTTGTGCAGGCGCTGAACAATCTGATTTCGAATGCAATAAAGTTCTCGCCAGATAGCGGCCAGGTTGATGTATTCAGCCGGCAACAGATCTTAGAAGGCAACCCAACGGTCACTGTTTTTGTGCACGACAATGGCGAGGGTGTTCCGGATGCTTTTAAGGATCAGATTTTCCAGCGTTTTGCCCAAGCAGACAGCTCAGACACCCGCAGCCAGGGGGGAACCGGCCTTGGGCTCGCCATCACGCGCGAACTGATTACCGTGATGGGCGGCGAAGTCGGCTTTGAATCACCCCCAGATCAGGGGGCTACCTTCTGGATCCGCTTACCGACAGCGAACAACATCCCATAAAAAAACCGGCAACCTTAAACAGGTTGCCGGTTTTTATCTGAACCAATAAGGCAGATGATTCAGGCAGATTTGAGCATTTCACGCACCACATAGTGCAAAATGCCACCATGGGTGAAATACACGGCCTCATTGGCCGTATCTATACGCGATTTCAGCTCACAGCTTTCGGTAGAACCGTCCTTGTAGGTTACCGTCATACTGAGGGTCTGGCCTGGTTTAATCTCGCCAGACAACCCCTCAATGGAGATGGTTTCCTCACCGGTGAGCTTCAAGCTCTTGCGATCCG
This sequence comes from Marinobacter sp., assembly GCA_030457765.1. GTDB lineage: Bacteria > Pseudomonadota > Gammaproteobacteria > Pseudomonadales > Oleiphilaceae > Marinobacter. The sequence continues at coordinate 5,187 of JAKDUK010000058.1, forward strand.
TGCCTTCCGGGAACTGCAGGGGCATGACACCCATGCCGATCAGGTTGGAACGGTGAATCCGTTCATAGGACTCTGCCACCACAGCCCGAACCCCCAGCAGACGCGTACCCTTGGCCGCCCAGTCGCGACTCGAGCCTGTGCCATATTCCTTGCCGGCAATGACCACCAGCGGTGTGCCCTGCTCCTGGTACTTCATGGCCGCATCGTAGATGGGCAACTGTTCGCCTGTGGGCACAAATTTTGTGAACCCACCTTCAACACCATCAAGCATCTCGTTGCGAATGCGTACGTTGGCAAAAGTGCCGCGCATCATCACTTCGTGGTTACCACGACGGGACCCGTAGGAGTTGAAATTTTTCGGCTCTACGCCGTGCTCCTGCAGGTACTTACCTGCCGGAGAGTCGGCCGCAAAGGAGCCGGCCGGAGAGATATGGTCAGTGGTTACAGAATCACCCAGCAGTGCAAGAATGCGGGCATCCTGCACATCCTCAATGGCATCCGGTTCCTCACCCAAACCTTCAAAGAAAGGCGGGTGCTGGATGTACGTGGACTTATCAGACCACTCATACACCTTGCTCTCCGGCACTTTGATGGACTTCCAGGTGTCGTCTCCGTCAAAAACCTCGGCATACTCTTTATGAAACATGTCGGTTTTGACCTTTTCCACCGCGTCGGCAATTTCCTGCTGGCTGGGCCAGAGATCTTTCAGGTATACCGGATTGCCGTCCTTGTCCTCGCCCAACGGCTCTTTATCCAGGTCCAGCCGCACGTTACCGGCCAGCGCATAAGCCACCACCAGGGGAGGTGAGGCCAGCCAGTTGGTCTTCACCAGCGGGTGCACACGGCCTTCAAAATTGCGGTTACCCGAGAGCACCGAGGCTACAGTAATGTCGCCGTCAACAACCGCTTTTTCCACCGGATCCGGCAGCGGCCCCGAGTTACCGATGCAGGTAGTGCAACCATAGCCCACCAGGTTGAAACCCAGTTTATCCAGGTCTTCCTGAAAACCACCCACCCGCAGGTAGTCGGTCACTACTTTGGAACCCGGTGCCAGAGAGGTTTTTACCCAGGGCTTGGTATCCAGGCCTTTGGCAACGGCTTTCTGGGCAATCAGGCCTGCGGCCATCATGACGCTGGGGTTGGAGGTGTTGGTACAGGAGGTGATCGCGGCAATCACAACCGCACCCGGATCCAGCCGCGTTTGCTGTCCGTTAACCTCCAGAGGCTGGCTGGACGGGTGGTGATAGCTGTCATCGACACCTACAGCGGTTTGTCCGCCTTCCGATTCCAGATTGCTTTCGCGGGTACTGCCAGCATCCGGCGCGCCTTCACCCGTGGACATTAGTAGCTCAAACGTAGACTTCATGTTTTTCAGAGCGACACGGTCCTGGGGGCGTTTGGGGCCAGCCAGACTGGCTTCCACATCGCCCATATCCAGTTCCAGAGTGGCGCTGTAATGGGGCTCGTGCCCCGGCTCCCGCCAGAGGCCCTGAGCCTTGGCGTAGGCTTCAACGAGTTCTATCTGCTCGGCTTCACGGCCAGTGAGGCGCAGATAGTTGAGGGTTTGCTCATCCACGGGGAAGAAGCCACAGGTGGCACCATACTCTGGCGACATATTGGCAATAGTGGCACGGTCAGCCACCGGCATGTCTTTCAGGCCGTCGCCGTAGAACTCAACAAACTTGCCCACTACGCCCTTACTGCGCAGCATTTCAGTCACCGTAAGCACCAGGTCTGTGGCGGTAATGCCCTCACGCAATTTGCCGCTAACCTTGAACCCGACCACTTCGGGGATCAGCATGGATACCGGCTGTCCCAGCATGGCGGCTTCCGCTTCAATGCCTCCCACGCCCCAGCCAAGAATGCCAAGGCCGTTGATCATAGTGGTGTGGGAGTCTGTGCCCACCAGCGTGTCCGGGTAGGCAATGGTTTTACCGCCCTGCTCTTTGTGCCACACGGTTTTGCCCAGATATTCCAGGTTTACCTGATGGCAGATGCCGGTTCCCGGCGGCACTACCCGGAAGTTATCAAAGGCCTGCTGGCCCCAGCGCAGGAACTCATAGCGCTCCTGGTTACGCTCCATTTCCATGGCCACGTTTTTTTCAAATGCTTTCGGGTTACCAAACTCATCCACCATCACTGAGTGGTCAATGACCAGATCTACCGGCGACAGGGGGTTAATCAGCGCTGGATCCTTGCCGGCCGTTTTCACGGCCTCACGCATGGCAGCCAGGTCCACCACACCGGGCACACCGGTAAAGTCCTGCATCAGCACCCGTGCCGGGCGAAACTGGATCTCTGTATCCGAGTGACGATCTTTCAGCCACTGCACCATGGCTTTGATATGGCTCTGTTCAACCGTTGTGCCGTCCTCGTTGCGCAGCAGGTTTTCCAGAAGTACTTTCAGTGAAAACGGCAAACGGCTGAGATCACCAAGCGACTCTGCCGCTTTGGGCAGACTGTAATAATGGAATGTTTTGCCGCCTGCGCTCAAATCACTGAGCGTATTCAGGCTATCTTTTCCAAGGCTATCGTTCGACATAATGTGCCTCCATTATTCATTGTGAATCCGAGCAGGGTTTCATGCGCTCGCCACAACAGTAAACAATCAGGCTGGCGCAAAAATGAGGGAATGTGAAGTCTTATATAACTATTGCACCGTTTAGCCAGAGTTCAACCACGATCCGGTGAATGCCCGGAATTCGCGGGCTGAATACTCGATTTCCTCGTACTCTAGGTGAACAACCAACAGGCTTGCTGCGATCCGGTGGGACATATGGCATTATTGCGATTCAGTTTTCTGATGGATCAGGACAAGCACCTACCGTGAAACACGATTGCCACTATCACCCAGGCGACCCTGCCAAATGGCACTGTGGCGAGTGCCAGGTTCACTACTGCACTCGCTGCATGCCGGATGCGGACACCCGACAGCGCCGAGCGCTATGCCCCAAATGCAACAAAGCCATGCGGTATATGGGGGCAGCAACCGAAGTCATACCTTTCTGGAATCGAATCGGAGCATTTTTTCGTTACCCGTTCCATTCCGATCCGTTAATTGTCATTACCATCTGCACTCTTGTGCCCATTGTTGCGCCTGCCAACCTGATTGGCATCCTGATCTGGCTGGTGCTGGCACTGGCGCTGTTCAAGTACACCTATGCGGTGATCAATCACACGGCTGAAGGTCATCTGAAACCGCCCTCTGTGTCTGTCGCATTCACCGGCAGCGGGTTTAATATCGTTATTCTCCAGCTACTCGTTTTTATTGTGATGGGTGGGTTGGTTGGCCTGGCGGCTAGTGTGGGCGGGCCATTGCTGATGTTGCTGGCCCTGGCTTTTGTGGTGCTGGCGCTACCCGCCAGCATTATGGTTCTAGCCATGGAGCGCTCTGTGGGCGCAGCTGTAAACCCGATGAATCTGGCAGTACTTATTTCCCGCATTGGCACCCCCTATTTTTTGCTCTATGGCTACCTGATTCTGCTCCTCCTGGCCTCTGGTATGGCCCAGGACTTTGCCCTCACTCAATTCCCCATTTGGTTATCACAACCTTTATCCGGTTTTCTGAACAGTACCTTCACACTGATTCTGTTCAACATGCTTGGTTATCTGCTCTTTCAGTATCAGGAGGAGCTAGGGTTTGCGGCAGACATTCAGGATGAAACTTCCGATATGGATATGCACCAGCGAGATCGCAGCACCCGTTTTGATGCAGACATTGATATGAACTTAAAAGACGGCAACTACGATCGGGTTCAGGGCATGCTGAAGGAATCGCTAAAGCAAAACCGCCTTGATCCGGTGCGTCTCGAGCAGCTCTATCAGCTGCTGGTTGCCCGGAATGATGCAATTGAGCTTTACCAATATCATCCGCGGATTCTGGGTTGGCTGGCTGACCGAAACGACGGCGATGGCATAGCGTCTATGCTTAACATGCTTGAGCTAGCGGAGCCGGGCTTTAAGCTGGATGATGCGGAGTTGGCTGTTCGTTGCGCTCAATGCCTCTATCATCGAGGTCAATTCAAGCTGGCGTTGCGGCTGTTGCAGGATTTCCACAAACGCTTCCCAGAGAGCGAGGAGCTTGCCCCTGCTTACTTGCTGGTTGCTCAAACACTGGCCAATGGCATGGGGCAGTGGGAGAAGGCGTCGGCCTTTCTGACGTTTATTCAGAAGCGCTGTGCCAACCACCCACTACATGAACAAATTCCGGTTTTTCTGGCGCAGGTTGAGAAGCGGGAGTTGCTTAAAGGGCCCAAAGCTACTTTTCTAGTTCAAGAGTAAGACCTGTGAGGGCCCCAAGCTGCGTCAGCCAGCCGAAAGCAACTGCCGGTAATGTCTTGCTTTGGGTGCCATTTCTAGTTTTTCGAACTCTTCAGCAAGTAGCCGGCAAGCCTCTGTGGTTAGCATTGGGGCGCTGGCACCCCGTAGACGCTCAAAGGCCTTCTCTGCGGCTTTAAGGTCTTGCTGCTTGAGGCTGGCAAACAACACTCGGTTATGGTCCTCTGCGGCAAGCGGGTGATAGCTTTCCCCTTTGCTCAGGTATTCCTGCCAGGTTGTAACCATTTGCTCTGGCTGTCGGCGACTGAGGGAGTCGTTCATCAGTTCTCGGGTACGTAACAGGTACTCATCTAAATCCGGGCGCAGTTTGGCCAGGTTGTATAGATGCTCTAGCAAGATGGGTCTGTCCGGATACTGTTCCCGCAAAGCTTCGAGCTGGCGTCTGGCCAGATCAAAATCCATGCGCCCTAAACTTGCCATAGCCTGAGCGTAACCGGCGGTAAAGCGCTCATCTTGTTCGTCTTCTTCCGGCTCAAAGAACTCATCGCGTACCTGTAGCCAACTTTTACCCAGCAGCCAAACCAACCCAGCGCCTGCCAAGAGTCCGCCTGCGTGGGCCATATAAGCAACGCCGGTTGCGCCGGCAAACCAGTAGTCGTAGATCTCTTTGCCAAGCCATACGGGCAATATGGCCAGCGCCGGGGCGCGAAAGTAGTTGAAGTACACGCCGAGAAAATAGAAAAAGCGGATTTTCTGTAAGCCGTATATGGCTACGTACATACCCATAAGCCCCGAAATGGAACCGGAGGCGCCTACCAGAGGGATATAACTGCCTACAGAAAAAGCAGTGAAAACAGCGCCAGACAATGCACCACACACCAGATATGCCAGTAGAAAGCGGCCGGGGCCCAGGGCTTTTTCAACAGTGAAGCCCAGCAGGAACAGAAAAATCAGGTTGCCAATGATGTGTCCCCAGCCGCCATGCAAAAACTGATAGGTAATCAGGGTATATAGCGACAGTTTCGCGGGAATCAGGCCCAGTTGCTGGGCGCTCAGGCGCTGGATATAGGTTTCTTCAATAGCTGTGCGTTGCTCTAACCAGCGCACCCGCTCAGCCGGCGTCCATATCACATCGCGATTCTGCCGTAGATATTGGTAGAACTCGCGATCCATAAGCAGGTTAACAGACATCCAGAAGCTCTCGTTTTCTGCAATCAACTCCTGGAACTGTTGCAACTCTATGGCTAGTTCATCCTGACCTTCAAAGCGGATTTTTCGCTGTAAGTAATCTTCGTAAGCCGGCCCTTCTAGCTGCAGCAAGCCTGAATTTACGTAGGTATCAACCGCCTGCTCCAGCTTGCGGCTGTCTCCACCCTGGTAGAACAGAAAAACCAACACGCAGGCGAGCATTAAGCCAAGCGTTATCCAAGGTGGGCGTTTCCAGTTAACAGCGTTTTCGGCAGGAATAATCAACATGGTTGGTCACAATTCATCACAATCTGTCCCTGAAAAAATGCTTTGTATCACAGCAGTGTCTTATTTTCGCGTTTAAATGGTTTTCAGCGCAAATGTCATATGACCTTTCGCCAATTGCCGTTATTTCTGCTCCGACCAATAGTACGCAGGAATAACAAGAAAAACCGAAGACTGAAACAAGGATACTGCAGATGACCGTACTCGTATTGGACAACCCCGAGCTGATTGCCAAGGCGGCTGTGGCGTCCGGCTTTAACGCCGCCAGCCTTGTGGCTGAAGGCAATCGCCCACACCGAATGAAGTTTCATTACGGCTTTAATAAACATGCACTGGACAGCTCAGATAAGGCGATTATCCTACAGCATGCTGCATATTTGAGGCTGCACCCGACCGTTTGCGTTTGGGTTCATGGTCACTCTGATAATTTTGGTGATGAGGACTATAACCGTTTTCTGTCCAGGCTGCGTACAAACGCAGTGGCCCGATTGCTAATGAGCGAAGGCATTGCTGAATCACGGCTGTTGGTTGCAAGTTGGGGGTCGACCCGCCCTCTGGCAACGCCAGACGACCGAGCTGCCAACAGGCGGGTAGAACTGGAATACCTGGATCGTGATATGGCACAGGCACTTTAAACAGAAGAATAAAAAAATGACGAGCAACCCGGGGCGCCAGTGAGCGGCCCCATGGGTTTTAGTTGGCGCAATCAGCCGTATACGTGCCAAACATTCCAGAGCAGTAAAACCGCAGCAGCCAGAATGGCTAGCCAGGTCAGTACCATGCCAAGCGCGCGCCCCTTGTGTGCCTCACCCTTGCCGTTAATCATGCCCCAGGCATGTAGAATTCGACCAACCACCAGGGCCATGCCGGTCCAATAAATGAGGCCGCTGGCTACACCGTTTAGCTCTGCAATGGCCAGCATAATCAGGCCCAGTGGTGCATACTCAACTAGATTGGCATGGGTACGAACGGCTACTTGAAAATCACGATCTTCGGTTACCCCTATGTCTTTTTTGTACTTCAGGCGAAACTTCACCACGTGGGCAGAAAGCAGTACCAACAAAATACCGAGTACGGCAGCAAACACTCCGGTAACAGGTACAATCATATTCAGCTATTGCCTCTATTTGCGGGATTTTAGGGTTTATTGAACAGAAAACCAGCCCCGCAAAGACTGCCCTGTTTTCAGCAATGCTTCAACCACTTCACAGAGACGCAATCGCCTCGGCCATCTGTTGATGACATCGCTGGATCAAATCTGGCACATCTTCAATAGTCAGGCCCGTTGTTTCTACTGGGGGTAAAATCCGGATCGCCACTGGCTCTCGTTTACCACACCTACTCATGGGTTTATTTTGATACTGCGCATTGCAAATCATAACGATCGGCGCGCCTGATGTGACGGCCGCATAAAAAGCGCCTTTTTTAAACTTCTGCAAGCCGCGGCCCTTGCTGCGGGTGCCTTCGGGGAATACCCATAGGCTTTTGCTGTCTTGAATAATTGCATTGCTGATCTTCTGCATAGCGGCAACAGATTTGCGGGAGTGGGCGCGATCCAACATCACATTGCCTCCCAGCCAGAACACCTGTCCAAAAAACGGCAACCAGATCAAGGCTAACTTCCCAACTGTTACCGTGTGCGGTGGCATCAAATCAGCCATCACAAACAGGTCGTCGTTGTACTGATGGTTGGCTATAACCACAACAGGCCGATCTTTTGGTACGTTCCGGGCACCTTCAAGGGGGCGTTTCATGCCCAGTATTGCCCGCCCAGTCCGCGCTATTGTCCACCCCAGCAGCCTGTTATTGTCTGGATTGAAGGGCCGTAAAACATAGAATGGCAAGGCGCACATGCACAGCAATGGAACACTCAACCAGGCCAAAAAACTTCTTAAAACACCCATGCGAAAACTCTGTAGCTGGATTTTGGCGCACAAGTGTACGCCAAGTTTATAGCCCGGCAACAGTGTCATTTTGTTCCAATAAACCCGATTCAAGTGAACTCACATTGAGAGAAGCCTGTTTGAGGCCTTCATCAGCCCGAGCCTTCACCACATACCGCAGCGGACCGCCAGCATCTATACTGTCAAATGGGTAACAGGTAACCAGCAGAAGAGTATCCGCAGGCAGATTGCCGGTATCAATGAACTCCGAACGGCTATCTACAACTTTTGCTTCGTGCACTCTGTACTCTTGCCATTGGCCGTCCCGGCTTTGTAGCCGCAGCTTGTTGCCGGGCTTCAGTTGTTTCAAGGGCCGAAAATGCGTGTCCCGGTGGCCAGCAATAACCACCGCACCTTGCGCATCTCCCACACCCATCATCTGGCCCGGACCAAAGGCCAGGCTCTCGCCATGCACGCCAGCCAACACGATCATTGAATCGCCCAGCTCGGGTATGGACAGCTTTGCTACAGGCCAGGTATCGGCCCAGGGCCAAGGCCGGGATTCAACCTGCCGAGCCTGGCTTTGCGCCCAGGCAATCTCCAGCAGTTCCTGCGCCATCGCGGCCTTCAAAGGAATCCACAGACCAAAGACCAACAGGGCCGCAGAACTGGTCATTAATGTTAACAACAGTCGGCTCATAGATATGCCCGCCGTTGCAGCAGTACAATAGCGAACGAAAACATCAGGCCAGCCAAGCCCAGAGCGATAAGCAAAGGCGCTGATGTAGCTGTTTGCGGGTAGCGCATCATATCTGGCTGACTTCCAGCGGGCCGTAGGGTTGGCACACTGTCCTTTAACAATGCACTGCCTGAATCCCTCACCGGGGTTGTGTCCACCGCCACAAAGCTGGTGTAAGGCGACATCAGGTTGTGCTGCACCGCAAGCCTGGTGACCGCTGTTGTGTCCGGTTCCTGAGCCTGAACCCGTGCTTCATCCAACAGGCTGTCTATTTTCTGCCGTGCCCAGTAACGAGGCAGGCCAGTGCCAGACGCCGCCTGCTGCAGGTCCAGGCTTCGTTGCCATGTGGCGCCACCGGGCAACGTCCCTGAGATATTCAGCTCGCCGGTTGCCGGCACACCTCGCACTACCTGCACTAAAGGCTCACCCTGAAACAAATCACCTGGGCGAAGCGGAAAACTGTCACCAAGTGCCACTGCCGACGAGGTCGGCCAACTCACCTGGATATCCGTCAGTACCGGCGCCTCCATGGCCGCAAACAACCGAGCCAGAGGGCCGCTGATGTCCGCAAGATTCTGCACAGCGGTATAACTGCCACGCCCCCAACGGGCAGCCTCTCGCATAAAATGCCTATTCGGTGCCGACCCGATGGCAACCGTAAACAGCCTGTGATTACCCAGCTGGCGGCGAATCTGACTAAACAGCGCTGACTCATTGCCAACTGCCCCATCGGTCATGAACACCACCTGCTGCACCCTTGACGACTCTTCCTCCGACCGTTCAACCATGCTTGTGCCAGAATGTTGCAAAGCCATTGTCAACGCCGGCGCCATTTCCGTACCGCCGCCAGCCTCCAATTTGCTCACATATTGGCGTGCCCGGGCCAGATTGTTGGCGTTTGCTATGGCCGGTTGCATAAACAAGGCATGGGGCTGGGAATTAAACTGAATTACATTGAATGTATCACCCGGCGCCAACGTGCCCAGCCCCTGCAGTAACGCTTCCCTCGCCTGCCGAATGGGTTCGCCCGCCATAGAACCGGAAGTATCAATCACAAAGGTCAGCGCCCGCGGCAAACGGGTTTTACCCGCCCGCCCTGGCGTTACCATAGCTAGCAGATAATCTTCACCCTCAAAACGCTGATGAAAAACAGCGGCACCTGGCGCCTGGCCTACTATTGGCTGCCAACGCAACACAAAATCCCGATCCATCACGATATCCCCAGCCTGAGGCTGAACGGTCGTTACCTGACCGTCCTGTTGCGTGGAGATCTCATGGCTCGGGCTAGATACCCGCGCCAACGAAAGGCCCGCATCAATGGTGAACTGAACCGAAGCCCGGTGACTATCTACCGACACATCTGCCACATCCACCGTAAACGGACTGATAGCATCGGCATCCGACACCTCAGTGGTTGGCAATGCCCAGCCACCCTGCCACTGCCGCGGTGCATCAACCAAAGGCTCACCCGGCATATACCTTGGCGTTAACGTCGTCGGCACACTCAGCTCAAAAATCCCATCCTGATAACCCACAAGCTGCTGATAGTTAAGCTCCACACTCACCTGGGCACCGGGCGGGATATTCGCCACCCGTGTGGTGAATAGATTAGGCCGTTGCTGCTCAACAGTCGCAGCCTGACGCCCCCTATTCCGCGCCTTTTCATAGGTTTTCTTCGCCTCCCCACGGGGCTGAACCTCACCCACAATGGTGCGCTCCCCCACCTTCATAGTCAGCCCATAAACACTGGCTTTCTCCGGAAGCGGAAAGACAAACACACCTTCACGCCACTGATCACTGGTATTGCCAAACGTGCGCACCAGTTTGCTGTCTGCAATGAGCCCACTAACCCGAACATCAAACTCACTCCCTAACACCAACGCCGGCTCCTGCCACTGGCCCTTGCCATCCACAAAGTGCAGCGCGCCTGCTGTGTCCTCAACACCAGTACTTGCTTTGACATAAATAGGCTGAATAAACAGAATCAGCAAAAAAGCCATCCATAAACTAACCCCCTCCATAAAGCGCCGAACACGACATGAACGACCAACACTGAGCCCTCCCGCGAGGCGGCATCCGCTTCGGAAACCGTGCGGAGCCATGGATGGCGGAGCCGAGCGTACAGGGATGTATTCA
>JAKDUK010000059.1 GCA_030457765.1 Marinobacter sp.
CCGCTCAGTACTTCAATGGCATCGGCGTTGTATTGTTGCTCGCTCATAAACTGGAAGTGACTCCGCAGGAAGAAAAATTCGTTAACATAGCTTAGGGATTCGCCGCCAAAGATCAACGGCTGATTTATGCAACCCGTAAGGCGCACCGGGCTAGTCGGCCTCTAAGACCGCCAACACGACCATCATAGTACCTTTGTCGTAAGTATTTCATACGGAGGTTCCAGGCCACCACATCCTTTAGGAGGATTTGCTCAACGCAGGCTTGACACCTTTTCCCGGTAAGGCTAGTTCTAAAAGATGAAGCATAAAGGCACGCCAACAGGTGCCTCAATCAGATAATAACAATATTTCCATGACCCACTCCCTCACATACATACTGAAGCCGCCCATGCCGTTGAAGTCTGGCTATCAGTGAAGCCACCAGATGCCCGTTCCGGTAGTTAAAGGTTAAACGGGCCAGGGGAGTGAGAAAATCAGTCTGATCGACTGGATGTCGGAGGGCAAGACAACGATGGCGAGCCTCATTGAATCCGAAGAGTTGCCTGTTTGGGTGCCGGGAGAGGTTCTGACCGCCAGTGATAACCTCGGATGGCTGGATGTCGGGCAGCGCTCTTATCGCTATGCAGGCCTGGATGTCCCGATTCCGCCGATGAACCACTACATGATCGTCCGGTATTTCGAGGGGCAGACGCCCATGGACCGGCGGATTGACAGCCGCTGGACACGGACGACCTGCGTGCCTGGTCACATTTCCCTGTTGAGCCGGGCTCGACCATCACACTGGCATTGGACGCAACAGATCGACGTGTCCCACGTTTACCTTTCCGAAAACCTGATGTCACGAGTTGCACAGGATGTTTTGGGGCGCCCGATATCAGAAGTCAGCCTGCACGATGTTCTTAATGCGGAAGACCCTACCGTTACTTCGATCTCTGACGCCATCCTGGGAGAAACGCGGAATTCTGCGATCGGTGGGCCAACTTATGCCGAGGCACTGGGCCTGCAGCTCAGCGTTCACCTATTGCGAAATTATGCGGATGTAAAGTTCAGGGAAGATCACAGCCAGTCTGGCCTTTCAAAGCGCCAGCGCTCAGCGCTGACCGAGTTCATCTATAGCAATCTACAGCATCAGATCAGCATAGAGCAGTTGTCTGCAGTCACTGGTCTGGGCGTCTGGACTTTCTGCCGGCGATTCAAGGCAAGCTACGGAGTAACGCCTTGCGCACACCTTCTGGACACACGTGTCGAGCAGGCAAAACTGATGTTGGCAAAGAGTTCGCGCCCTATCAAAGCCATCGCAACCGAGTGCGGCTTCTCGGACCAGGCTCATATGACGCGAGCATTCCGACGCAAGCTGAACCTGACACCCGGACAGATCAGGCAATCCCGAAGCCATTAATCCGCGCCTTTCCTTACGCGCCAACTTACTGCAATCACTGCAAATCAACGAGAGCGGTAGCACTCGCGCCACCGCTCCAGTCACCAACCTATCAATTCAGGTTGTTATAAGTTGTCGCCTCGAACTCATAGAATCCGGGATAAGAGGCACAGTCATAATAAGGCAGTATCTGGGTAGCCCAGTATCCACCCACTCCCCTGGCCTTATCAATCCACAGATAGCTATTGGCAAGGCCTGTCCAGGCCATGGATCCGGGGGAGCGCCCGGTAGGTGCCTGTTCACGATTAATCATAAAAGCATGGGACCACCCCTTATCCACCCCGGGCATAAACTCACCACTATTGGCCAGGCTCGGATCAGACGTTTCCCAGAGGCCTATGGGAATGCTGGTGTCAGCGTAACCATCTTTGGCTAGCAGATGTGCCGTTTCGGGTTTCAGTACCCTGCCATATTCACCGGCACCGTCGTTCAGGACCATACGTATGAACTTCATGTAGTCCCTGACCGTTCCATAGAGGCCATGCCCGCCCATGTCCATGACAGGTTTTGCAGGCAGGGCCAACTCAGGAACGGGTACCAACTGCCCGTCCGCGGCTCGCGAATGTATGGTGGCACGGCGCGCCACCATGTCATCGCTGACCGAAAAGGCCGTATCCACCATGCCAAGGGGCTGAAACACACGTTCGTGCATCACCTCACCCAGACGTTGCCCTCGCAGTTTCTCTACCACCAGCCCCAGCCAGTCGGTATTGACTCCATAGGTCCAGGCCTCACCGGGATCGTGCTGAAGTACTGTCTGAATCGATTCCCTGGTGCAGGTGATAATCGATGGAATATCTTTCAGCTCCCGGTATTTCTTGTCCTCAGCGCTGAAAAAATCGTAGCACAGCCCTGAGGTTTGCAAGAGTAGATCACTGACGGTAATCCTGCGTTTGGGTGGCCTCAGCCGGGCCTGCCCGTCCGCACCAAACCCTTCAAGCACATGCAGCTTGTCAATCTCCGGGAGATACTTGCCCACTGGGTCATCAAGCCGAAGAAGCCCTTCCTCAAGCAGTTGAAGTGCACAGACACTGGTAATCGCTTTGGTGGTGGAGAAGATCGCAAACACCGTATCCAGATCCATCGGGGTTTGCTTACCCTGCTCTCTGACTCCCGCCGCACCTTCATAAATGTTGCGCTCCTGATCGGTAACCATAGCTACCACACCGGGGGCACCCCCGTGGCGCCCCGTGGTCTGCCGGAGCACACTGTCCAACGCAGCTTTCATCTTTGGATCGCTCATTTGACACTACCTCTTGTTGTTGTCGGAATAGATCTTTCTGCCTGCTTTACGCGAAGACAAATCCCGGGTAGTTGTTCCTGGCCAGCTCGACACAATGCTGGTTGTAGTTGTTCACCCCGCCGCAATACGACAGCAGCCTCCGGGGCTTGCCCGGTACATTGGTTCCCATATACCAGCTATCCACCAGGGGTAGAAGTGTCTGGTTTGTCACCTCGTCGTGGTGCCGCACCCACTCGTCCTGGCACTCTTTGGTAGGCTCTATCACCGTTTTATCTTCTGCTTTCGCATACTGAATGATATCGGTGATCCACCCTACCTGCTGCTGCAGACAGGTTGTCATGTTGCACAGTGCAGCGGACGGTGCGAGCGGCGCGCCAGTTGTAAATAGATTGGGGTAACCGTGTACCTGAAGCCCCATTGCCGTACGGATTTCATTGCTCCACTCTTCCTTCAGGCTGCAATCTTCCTTGCCGCGTATGTCAATTCGCGTCAGCGCACCGGAGCCGGCGTCAAAACCTGTCGCCAGCACAATAATATCAACTTCATGAACGCTACCGTCCTGCATCAGAACACCCTCGGGGACAATGCCTTCGATCGGTGTCTCGCGGCAGTTCACAGCTTTTACATTAGGTCGCAGGAAGGTTTCCAGATAACCGGTATCCAGCGGAACACGCCGGGTACCGAAACCGTAGCTGGTGGGAATAAGAAGTTTACAAAGATCGGCATCGTTGTTCAGTCGTGCCCGCATTTTTGCACGAACAAATCGGGAGATTTCTTCACTCACCTCCGCTTCAGTGAACATCTCAGGATAGGAGGACAGCCAAAGCGCAAGCGAGCCGTCGTTGTAAAGTTTTTCCAGGGTCTGTTCGCGTTGTTCCGGAGTGTCCGTATGCCAGGACCGCCCATCGAAGTCGTAGTCAAATCCTGCAAAAGTATTCAGAACTTTATCTTTGAGATACGTGAAATTCTTCGACCAGTGCTTCCAATCCTCTTCCGTATATTTCGGGTTTCTCATCGGAATGGTGTACTGAGGTGTGCGCACAAACACCGTGAGGCTCTCTACCTCGGGCGCAATGCTCTGGGTGGCCTGAATGCCGGTAGCACCAGTGCCGATCACGGCAACACGTTTGCCTTTGAGATCTACACCCTCTTTGGGCCAGCGGGAAGTGTGGCAAATCTGGCCCTGAAACGTGGATTGTCCAGGGAAGACATCCTCAAGTGGGGCGGAAAGCATGCCAGTACAGGCAATCAGGTACCTGGCTTCCAACCGGTCACCCTTGTCTGTTCTGATGGCCCAGCTACCGTCTGCCTCTTGCCAATGTGCGGAATCCACCCGGGTATTAAACTCAATGTCCTGATTGAGATCGAGTTTGTCAGCAACATGATTCAGCCACCGCTCGCTTTCAGGTTGCGCAGGGAAACGCTCTGATGGTTGCCAGCTCTCGTAAAGCTCTTTCGAGAACCAGTACTGGTAAATCTCTGCCTGGGAGTCGAAACGGGCACCCGGGTACCGGTTCCAGTACCAGGTACCGCCTACTCCGGAGGCAGATTCAATAACCCGAACACTCATTCCGAGGGACCGTAGCTTGTGCAACTGATACAAACCAGCCACACCCGCACCAATCACTATTGCATCGTAGGAACTAGCATTAGCTTCAACATTCATCTCATACCCCTCGTTTCCTCTATCAGGAAACTTTCTTGTATTTGTTTGTTGGTCGCCAGCACGGGTAAAAAGTGCTGGCAAGCTCAATACTGAGGGGGTAAGAGTGATTGGGTATTGGATGAAACTGGCAAGTTATTGCACATTTCTGGCAGATTCCGCATCGCATTGCGGTTCAGAGTTTTAAAACAAGATCCTTGTCACGAACACCGGATACCCGGATTTCCGACCATTCATTGGCCGGCACGGCGACCACCGCACAGGGAGAAGTAATCGCCTGAGTAACCATGGTTCCGGGGGCCGGCGCGCGTATCGCCATGGAAAGACGCAAAATCTTACCGGCGCGCTCTGCCGACGCCAGACTGACGTTGTAACCGCCTGTAGGCTTCTCTCCCAGGGTTACGAACAGCAGATGCTCCTGTTGCAGATCCACCTGCCGCAGTTGCTGAACGGCCATATTCTGGGTAGGTAATTCCAACAGTTGCTGCAGTCGCTCACTGGTTTGAACATAAGCCAATCCGGGTCCCGTCAGCCCGCAGTGTGCAGACTGGGTAACCTGGCGTACTAGGGGTGCACTGGACTCACTTTCTACTGGCTCTGAAGATGCACAGCCAACCAGCCAAACACACCCGACCAACAAAAAAACCAAAGGTAAGCCCGCCAATACCTTCCTGTATGCTGCAATCAACGCTCTGCTCCGATTGTTTTGGGTGCTGTGCCGCCAGTGTCTGGCAGTTGCTGAATCAGCCTGTAGCCTATAAAAGCAGGGCGAGGCAATACGCCAGGTGTAGCGGCAGATATTGAGGGGCGGGAATAACTGGTTGTCATCCGGACACCCGTGACAGGATCTCCCTGCCTGATCGTGATTTCCTCCCGGAGCCCAGCTACCGGATACTCCGCACAGGCTTCACCAGCATGACAAATCAGCCCATCATTATCCAGATCTGTCCCTGCGACGAGAATGTAGTCGCCAGGAGGCACCTCGTTCAGCATTCTCGGCACCTCACCGTCATCAGGCAAAAATGAAAACTGATACTGTCCGTTTTCTGCCACCGCAATGGTCTGAGCAACGGTTGTGTACCGATCGCCAACGGGCTCTGGATCGACCAAGAGCACAAAATGCCTGCCTGCATCACGGGCCTGCTGGTCTGTCACCCGCTGTCCGATAACCGGGATTTCGAGCCGGCGCAATTCGTCACTTCTGTATTCGATAACTATGGTTGTCCGCTCGGATATACCAGCCTCCAGGGCTTCCGGCAGCAGAGTGACGCTGATGGCGAAATCAGTTCCAGAGTCCCCACTGACTGGCGCTGAATCCAGTCTTAGCCATGGGGCCACAACGGATACGGATCCAATGATAATGTCACTGGGAGCGCTGCCATATACATTCAGGCTCACGCCCGCAGACAGTTCCCCTTCCGTTGAAAGGCTCACAATGGAGGGCGACGCCGTTAAAAAATCCGATACCGTGCCTGCGGCCGCAGCCAAAGCCGACTTACCCGCATCCAGAAGTCCCCAACCCAACTCGGTCGACTTCAGGCAAATCTCGCTGCCACAGGTCAACTTCCCTGTCATCAGCATGTCATTCAGTTGTTCATAACCGAGTGCCGAATTGAGATTCTTCATCAGCGCAAACACCGCCGAGACATGAGGCGCGGCCATCGACGTTCCCTGTAAGCCGATATAGGTTTCCTGAACCGTGCCATTTACCAGCGCTGCACTGGAGCTGCTAACCAGATCACTGCGGCCGTCGGCGTTACCATCACGGCTGGCATCACCGCCAGGTGCAGCAACGTCTATCCAGCTCCCATAATTTGAATAGGATGCCAGAACACCCGCACCATCCACCGCGCTTACAGCAAAAACTTTATCGAAGGCTGCCGGGTAAGAAGCGACAGCAGAAGCGGAATTACCCGCTGCAGCAACGAAGACAATACCCCGGTCCGCTCCATAGGTGATGGCATCCTGCAATGACTGCAAAAAGGGAAGCCCGCCGAGACTCAGATTGACGATTTCGGCCAGAGGCTCTCCACCTGACGGCCCGGCCACCCAGCGGAGGGCCGCCAGCAGATCGGCGGATGAGCCTGTGCCGCCCTCTCCCAGAACCCGAACGGGGAGCAGCGAAGATTTGTAGGCAATACCTGCCCCACCCGCCCCATTCACCGCTGCTGCGATGGTTCCCGCTACATGAGTGCCATGATAAACACTACTGCCCACGGCATTCCCTGGATCCGACGGGTTGCTATCAGGGCCTGGCATGCCATCATTGTCAAATTCTTCTGACACGAAATCCCAACCCTCAATGATATTTGCATTCAAATCACTGTGCCAGTTCCCAGGCGCCCCGAACAGACCTGTATCCATCACCGCAAGGGTAACGCCACTTCCACCATCCGGGGCTATTTGCCATGCAATCGGGGCATTCAGCAGCTCATAATGCCATTGCTGGCCAACGGAGGGGCTGTTGTAGAGAGGCTCATTCAGAGGTGTTTGCATGGCCCGCATTGTGTAATTAGGAGTAACAGAGGCAACGTCGGGACGCTTTTCCAAGGTTCGGATCCACTGCAAGGTCGATTCTTTTGATTGTGTTTGTCGGCTTCGCGCCGCCTGAAGCGGTGCTTTCATCAGCCAGACACCAGGAGCCAGTTCCTTTTGTGGCCCCATAGCCGCTTGCGACCTTGCTGAACGCATAGGCGCTTGGTTGGCACCGGATTTGAGCACAACAATGGCCTGGGAATCCACAAAGTCATGATCCGGCCACTCAAACGCGGTTGCCCGGGCACTGCCAGTAACAGATGTGGAAAGGATATAAAGCATGGGGTCAGAGCCCGCTGCTTCAACCTGCAAAGTATATGTGCCGGTTGGCTCGGTGCTCGGTAGCGAAACCCGAACCTGATCCGGCTGGTTGTGTGTGGAAACCGTTTCTACAACGCCACTCTTGTTTATTAACGACAAGGTGAGCGGAGATGGCCCCTCGCTTGTTGAGAATGGCTGCAAATAGACGCTCTGACCCTGGCGTATAGTGATGGAGAAGGCATCAACAGAGTCGGTTGAATAGTCCAAATCGCTCAAGCCAGAGTAAGTGCCGCTGTTCGCACTTACATAGCCCGCCAAAATGAATTCCTGAGGTAATAGCTGGGGCCCCGGAGATGGGCGCGGATTAAGCGCCAAACTGGCCGCATTGTCTGCATCCACCCGAGTACCGGTTTCAATGTCGATGGCGCCCGAGAGCGCAATATCGACAAATGCTGGTTCAGGCTCATTGCCGTTAGAGTTGCCGCAACCCCACAGTGCCGTGATAAGCCCCGCCAGCACGGCAAACCTGTAAAGCGCTGCCTGTATGTTAACCGGCATCCACAACAGCCCCTGTTTTTTAGACAAGTTATCAGTATACGCTACGCATGCTCAGCCAGATGTTAAGGAACACGCAGGCCTGAATACGCAGACACAAAAAAGCCACCTCAAAAAATATCTGAGACGGCTTTAACTGTAGAAGATAAACCTCAAATCGCGTAGAAAATCATGGGTACAAAGGCTACCAGCAGAAGCGTTGGCCCCATGACAGCAACCGGTAACAACAGCCGCTCGTAGCGGTGCCAAAATGACCCCATGCGTTCGGCTGCAAGCACCTCGCTCTCGCCTACAACCTGGCGGGTAAGTAAATGATTCAGCGCTACGGGCGGGCTGAGATAACCCAACTCAAAGGCCACCAGGCACACAATCCAGAAATGCAACGGATCAATACCCAGCTGAATCACTGGCTGCGCGATGGTTGCCGACACCAGAATAACCGCACCAAAGGGATCCATAACCATGCCGATCACCGTCAGCATCACTACGATCACCAACATTGCAATCCAGGGGCTGGCCAAGTGCTCAGGAAACAGAACCTGAACTATATCAGAGCGCTCAAGAATGCCTCCCAGACAAATGGAGAAGCCGATCAGTGCCAGTAATGCTCCAATATGCACGGCAGAATCACTGGCTGCAGCGCAACTGCGCTCCCAGAAGGCCTTAAAACGGGTGTCACTGTCTTCACGGCTGTTGCTGTCAGCATCAAGAAACACCAGTGCAAGCATTACGAGCGGCAGAATCAACGGCGCGCTGTACTCATTGAAGGACAGGCCAAGCACCACATATATGCCGAATATCACCGCGACAGCCAGGGCCACATAAGGTAGCAATGGCTTGAGCTGTTCCAGTGACGCCTTAAAAGCGCCCAATGCTGGGCGTGGCCGCCAATTGCCTTCTGTTTTACATACAATCAGAGAGAACAGCGTGGCCGAAAACAGAAATACCCATAAGCCCCAATCATACATTTCAGTAGTGGTCACTTCTTTATTCAGGGCCGCA
Source organism: Marinobacter sp. (assembly GCA_030457765.1). Taxonomy (GTDB): domain Bacteria; phylum Pseudomonadota; class Gammaproteobacteria; order Pseudomonadales; family Oleiphilaceae; genus Marinobacter. Next base: position 8,698 of record JAKDUK010000059.1, read on the forward strand.
ACCACCACAATCAGCAAGCAGGGGTTCAGCACCACGCCGAGGCTTCCAGACATAGCCGTTGTTGCAAGTGCAAGCTGCCGCCCGGCACCCGCTCGGCGCAGCTCATCATAAACGACGCCACCAACCGCAAGGATGAAAATACCAGAGGCACCGGTGAATGCCGTGGGGAATGCCGTCGCAAATATAATGACCGACGCCAGCATAGGCGCAGGCAAGTTGTAGGGCTTGATTACGTTCAACAACAACTCTGGTAAGCGGGTCTGCTTCAGTATCATACCCACCAACACATAGAGGCCGATATTGATGAACATCGAAGACAGGTTAGACATCATGCCAAAGTAGATGGCTAGCCCTGAAGCGTAGCCATCTGCAAAGAAGAAATAACTCATGGCAATCAAACCCATAACGCAATAAAGCGGCACCACCAAGCCTGAAGACAGCGCCAGCGTCCCGGGCCTTATGTGCTTTGGAACATACAAAAAGCGCATGGCATTAATGACCATGAACAGCCCAAATACGCCTGTCCACGCATATTGGAGCATGGCTGTAGACTCAGCCCCCGGCGAGCTGGCCAATCGGCCCAGGTAGGCATGCATTGAGAACACCATGGTGCCATTAACTATGAACTGTACAGCTTGGCTCAGGCGCCACTCTGAACGGTTCCTGGGCAACCTCAGTGCTATGTGATCGGCATCCATGGCAGCCACTGCAGCCGCCATCGCAAAGAGGGCGATAAACAGGTATTTGGTAAGCTCGATGTTGTCCAGCAGAAAGCTCGCCAACCCCTGCTCAACGGTTTTGAATACCCCTAACGCGGGCGTAGCCTGCTCAACGTTTTTTTGATACGCCGCATATTTCTCTTCGCATAATGCAAAATTCCGCTCCAGTGAGGTTCGAATGGCTTCAGGGTTGGGTGGAGAATCAAACAAATCGTCCGGGTCTGGCTTGTAGGCATTCACCCGTTTGCGTACTTCGGCGTCTACGTTCATTTTCAGGCGACAGGACGGCTCCGTGGCATCCGGGTTCAGCAGATAGTAGTTCGGCCACACTTGCTCGCCTACCCAAAGCAGGCGCGAATGGAGTGAGTTACCCATCCCCAGAATCAGAGTAAAGAACAGCAGCAACAACAAAATGGCCCCGTGCATTTTATGCACGGGATAAAGCGTTCTTGCGGACGGGGCAGACAATGCTCGCCAGTTCATGCGTGATCTGCCCTTTTATTCCCGGTTATCCGAGGTGCACTCTGAAGCAGAGGGGTTGCTCGAGCAGCGAATCTTGCTCAGCAAACCCAGCATCTTTGGGTGATACACATCCGGTGCACCATTAAGACCGTCACGCATTTCGATGCGGTTCTGACGGAACATCTCCTGATACCCCTGTATATCCTTCTCCGGAATGCGAATCCATTTATCTTCTGGAATAGCCTCTTCTTGCTTGTTGATCAGGTTCATAGCCTGAGGATACATATCCCAGGCAACCTGCCGGGCCGCCTGGGCGGTTTCATCGTCCAATACGTCGTCGCGAGAGATAATCTGAATAGTCAGTTGCGCCAAAGGGTAATCCACTATACCGCCTTTATCGCCCAGTCCTTTGTAGAGCTCAAGCGCTTCATACGCGAAGGCCGGTGCATAGGCGGTATCAACAGAGCCGTTGTTAAACTTGCCCGCAAAGTTAGTGATATCCGAAGGCACTACCGTTGCCTTCACAAAGTTCACCATATGAATGGCGTCTTTCTGGTAATCCAGGGTGGCCATCCGCTTGCCGGCCAAATCGCCCGCTGTATCCATACTTCGATCGTTCACAAACAGGTAACCGGCACCTGCAGGCACAATGCCTAAAACCTCATAACCGTCCCGTTTCATGAGCGAGGCTGCTTTAGGCTGGGCCAGTGTCGCCAGAAGTGTCTTCAGGTCGTCATAGGTAGGAAGTGCACCAACGGCACTTACAGTGCCTGTAAAGCGGTTAAAAGGACGGGTACGCAGATCGGTTGCCGCCACGGCATCACACTGGCCGGCGTTAAAATCACCTACGGCCACGCCTTCATCGGTGTAGGGCTTAAGTTCGAAGTCGACACCGTGGGATTTCATCTCCAGCGCATAGTCCTTGACCATGTTGTAGATGTCACCGTTTGCACCAATCACATCGAACACGCACATTTTTACAGTCTGAGCCGACGCTATAGGTGCCACGGCTGCAAGAGTCAGGGCAACGAGAGATTTGCGGATCATAACGACCTCCGGGTTATTTTGTGTTTGTTGTGTATACATCAAGCGGCCGAATACGGGCGCCGGAGCCGCTGATTCAGAGCAAATCGTCCAGGCTCATGGTTTCAACGTTTTCGGTATCGCGCTCCGGGCTCATTTTGCCGAAGTACGTCTGCGGCGTGCGGTAGCCATACTGAGCAGCCCAATGTTTGTCTGAGGTAAAACGAATGACCCGTCCGGCTATGCTGTCCACCAGACGATATTCATCCCAAACCTCGATCGTGTTTTCAGCCTCTGCAAAACGGCGGACAACATCGGCCAGTACGTCTGGACGACCGAAGGTTTCGGCAGCAACAGCCTCAACGGCCATAGAGGCACGAATGCCGGCCCTTACACCAACGGCAGAACTGTTCTTCAACACCATCCATGGGTCTGGTGCCAGTTCTGGCTGGGTATCTGGCAACAGCAGCCAAACCAGTGCCCGGATGGCATTAGGCAAGCCGCCCAGCTTTGCGTTATCGACACAGGTTGCAGCGCGTTCTGCCTGAGGCGCAATGTTTCGGGGGATGCCCGCTCGGGCACCGGAGTTGGCATCGTTCACCACCGCTTGCATCCCGGTCAGCAAGCCAAGTAGAAACGTCATTTCATCTTGTTCGTCGAACAAAAAAGGACACTCTAACGGTTCTTTGGAGGGGTCAAAATCATAGGCCGCCATAGCTCGACGGAATGCCACCAGGCGACGCTCGGCGGTGAGGGCGTATAGGCGCTTAGACTGTTCCCGGGCATCCTTGGCGGCCGGCACATTACCTTCATAATCTGCACGCAAATAGGCCAACTCGGCCTCCCACGCCTGAGATTCAATACAATTGCCCGCCAGCAGCATCAGCAACGACCCGGTTGTATCCGGCGCGTCGTTAATTCGAGAAAAGGAATACAGTAAGGGGTCAATACCCTCCCCAAGAGCACAGGCCATCTCTGGGTCGGACATCTGCATAACATAAGGCGTGGCCTCACCTTCGGAATAACCCGCAAGCACAGCACCTGTGGTTTTATAAATGGGGTTTGCGGAACAGCCGGCAAGCAAAACAACCGCTGCCAGTAAAACCAGTTTACTGCGCACCGCCACCAAACGGCCTGCACAATTTGTCAGTACGGACATCATAATTGACCCTGCTCTGCTTTGTTTTTATCAGCATGAATCACAGCGAGTTCTGCGATTCCGGTGAGCAAGAGTGCGTTGAAAGCGGTGCTACAAAAATGGCTCGTTTGCCGATTCGGTCATGCCGATTAGGCCAATGGTCTAATGCAAATGGCGCTTGGGGAGGGGATAACTTGATTTAAAACAATAGCTTTACAGAAAGCGGCCTTTTAAGCTCTGCCTGATTGCGGCTCATGGTTGCGTTAGCCCCAGCATTGCAATCACTTGGTCAGTTAGCCCTTCCAGGGTCAGGCCACCCCGCTCCGGACGGTACCAGGTTACGGTCCAACTCAATGCACCCGCCAGCATACGCCGTACAATAAAAGGATCGGCGGTTAAGGCTCCGTCTTCCTTTAACGCGTTCAGCGCTGTCATCCACAAGGCTTCATAGATATCACGAAGGGTTAGCACATCTGCTTGTGAGGCTTCAGACAAGCTGCGCCACTCAAAAACCAACACCGCCATGGCTTCACCGGTTTGGCCATTAATCGACTCCAGTTCCGCTCGCACCAACGCTTTTAACTTCTCACGGTTAGAGCCAGCCGCGTTCATTGCCGCTCGCATAACAGCCGTATTCAGCCGGATGGTTTCAACCATTACCGCCTTCAAAATATCTTCTTTGGTGCGAAAATGATGAAACAAACTTCCGGATTGAATACCCACAGCCGCCGCCAGATCCCGAACCGTGGTTCGCTCATAACCCTTGTCTCGAAACAATCCCGCTGCTTCGCGCAGCAGGCGACCACGAGCGCTCTCAGGATCTGAAACCAGATCATCGGCGATGAGTGACTGAAGTATTTTTTCTTGGTTCACAGGCATATCCAGTGGCTTTAAGAGACTACGCATTCTACATGAAATTTATCTATTTACATACCAAGCGCTTGCTTGGTATGGTTCGATTAATGGATCACTCTTTAGCCTCATCATCAGCACTAAGTCGGGGCCAACACAGAAACAGGATGCATTTACATGGCTGACTCACCAAAAACTGTTCGTATCGGTTGTTCCTCCGCATTCTGGGGCGACACCGAGACCGCTGCGGCACAACTCGTCCACAAGGGCAATATTGACTATCTGGTTGCCGATTACCTGGCCGAAGTCACCATGTCGATCATGGCTGGCCAGAAGATGAAAGATTCCAGCCAAGGCTACGCCCGTGATTTTGTTGAAACGGTTATGGGCCCTTTGCTTGGCGACATCAAAGCGAAAGGCATTCGTGTGCTGGCCAACGCCGGCGGTGTAAACCCGGTGGCTTGCCGTGACGCTCTGCAAGCGCTGTGCGAAAAGGCTGGCGTAGAAATGAAAATCGCCCTGGTGCTGGGTGACGACCTGCTTCCGAAAAAACAAGCGCTGAGCGAAGCCGGCATAACCGAAATGGCCACCGGCGCACCCATGCCGCCAATGATGGTGAGCCTGAACGCCTACCTTGGCGCGCCTGGCTTGGTAGAAGCTCTGGATCAGGGCGCTGACATTGTTCTGACCGGCCGTGTGGTAGACAGCGCTTTGATACTCGCGCCTCTGGTTCACGAGTTTGGCTGGGATTGGAAAGATTACGACAAACTGGCCCAAGGCAGCCTTGCCGGTCACTTGCTGGAATGTGGCGCACAATCAACGGGCGGCAACTTTACCGATTGGGAAGAGATTGCCGACGGTTTTGCCGATATGGGCTTCCCCATTGCCGAAGTTAGTGCAAATGGTGAATTTGTGATGACCAAGCCGGAAGACACCGGTGGCCAGGTAAGCCGCGGCACTGTGGCTGAGCAACTGGTTTATGAAATTGGCGACCCCCGCGCTTATCTGCTGCCAGACGTTGTCTGCGACTTCACCAACGTAGAGTTGGAAGAAAGCGGGAAAGACCGCGTAACGGTTCGCGGCTCCCGTGGCTTAGCTCCTACAGACAGCTACAAGGTTTCCGGTACCTGGCCTGATGGCTTCAAGTGCACGGCCACCTTCCTGCTCGCTGGCATAGATGCGCCCAAAAAGGCACAAGCGGTTGCTGAAGCCATTCTCACCAAAACATCACGGCTCTTTGAAGAGCGCGGTCTGGCAGATTACACGGAAACCAGCATTGAACTGCTGGGTACCGAAACCACTTATGGCAAGCAGGGCCGTGGCCAAGACAGCCGGGAAGTGATTGTAAAAATCAGTACGGCTCATGCGAAGAAAGGCGCATTGGTGCTTTTCTCCCGGGAAATTGCCCAGGCGGCGACCGGCATGGCGCCAGGGCTGACAGGCATTGTCGGTGGGCGCCCAAGCGTTATGCCGAAAATCCGTTTGTATTCCTGCCTGGTTGCCAAGCGTGAAGTAGATGTATCGGTTGACCTTAACGGCGAGGTGACCTCTGCTCATGTAGAGACTTCCGGTGGCTTTCAGCCAGGCCAAATCTTTGGGCAGTCTCCGGGTGAGCCAGCCTCCGCCACCGACACCACTGTGCGCCTGGTCGACCTGGCCTGGGCCCGCAGCGGCGACAAAGGCGATCACAGCAACATTGGTGTGATTGCCCGCAATCCCGAATTTGTTCCATTTATTGAAGCTGCGCTGACAGAAGAGGCCGTGGCCGAGTGGATGGCACACACTCTGGACGCCAAAACCGGCAGGGTGACTCGCTGGGCGCTGCCTGGGCTCCATGCGTTCAACTTCCTTCTTGAACACAGTCTGGGGGGCGGTGGCATTGCCAGCCTGCGTATTGATCCGCAGGGCAAGGCATTTGCCCAGCAGTTACTGGAGTTTCCGGTGCCGGTGCCTTCGGGGCTGGCTCGCTCTTGAACTTATGATGCATGCACTCAGGCAGGGGGGAGACTCCAGGACACGCCGTTAATACGTCCGTGTAGGCTTGGTCGCAGCATCCTTGCTGCTCACAGTCCTGGAGTCTCCCCCCTGCCTGAGCGCCCAAACATTAGAGAAGGCTTTCGAATTATGAGTTATCAATCCGTTTTTCATCCTGACCTCTTCAAGGGTCAAACATTTATCGTAACGGGTGGTGGCTCCGGCATCGGCCGTTGCACCGCACACGAACTGGCTTCCCTCGGCGCCAGAATTGCGCTGGTTGGTCGTAAAATTGAAAAAGTGGAAGCCGTTAAAGCAGAGATTACCGAAGACGGCGGCATTGCCTCGGCCCATTCTTGCGATATTCGTGAGGAGGAATCTGTAAAAGCCACTATAAAGGCAATCATTGCAGAGCATGGCGGCCTGAACGGCGTGGTGAACAATGCCGGTGGTCAGTTTCCTTCGCCATTAGCGGGCATTAACCAGAAAGGCTGGGAAACCGTGGTTCGCACCAACCTTACCGGCGGTTTTTTGGTGGCTAGAGAAGCCTACAACCAGGCGCTGGTAAAAACCGGCGGCGCCATCGTAAACATTGTAGCGGATATGTGGGGCGGCATGCCTGGCATGGGCCACTCAGGCGCCGCAAGAGCCGGCATGGTGAACTTCACCCAGACCGCCGCGGTTGAATGGGGCACTTCAGGTGTTCGTGTAAACGCCGTTGCCCCCGGCTGGATTGCGTCTAGTGGTATGGATAATTACCCCGCGCACATGAAGCAATGGATTCGCGGCCTTGCCGACAACGTGCCCATCAAGCGTTTAGG
>JAKDUK010000060.1 GCA_030457765.1 Marinobacter sp.
GATCATTCCTGCCATACGAATGGGAAACACGGTTGTCTTGAAGCCTTCCGAGTACTCGCCTATTGCGACCCTGGAAATGGTGCGGTTGATCAACCAGGCCCTTCCAGCCGGCGTGCTCAATACCGTGACCGGAGATGGAAACATTGGTAGCAAACTTACCCATCACCCGGATATTAACAAGATCATGTTCACCGGCAGTGAAGCCACTGGGCGCCGTATTATCGAAGCCTCAGCCCGAAACCTGTCACCTATCACTTTAGAGTTGGGCGGTAATGATGCCGCCATTGTAATGCCAGGAACGAACATTAAGGCGATTGCCATGGATTTGTTCTGGGGCGCATTCCTGAACGCCGGGCAAACCTGTGCTTGCATTAAGCGGCTCTATGTTCATGACGATAGCTATGAAGAAGTGATGTCGGAACTGAACGCCATTGCAGGTCAAATGAAGATAGGCGACGGCATGGACGAATCAGTCATGATTGGCCCTCTCCAGAACAGCATGCAATTTGAAAAGGTTAAAGAACTTATATCGGACGCCCGAACGGGGGGGTGCGACATCCGGGAATTTGGCAACGTGCCAAACAAAGGCTATTTCCTGCCACTTACTTTGGTTGGTGATATCAAGGACGGCCAACGACTGGTTGATGAAGAACAGTTTGGCCCTGCGCTGCCCATCATCCGGTACAGCGAACTGGAGGATGCAATCAGTTCCGCCAACAGGCTTGAGGCTGGCCTCGGTGCCTCCTTGTGGTCAGATAACGCAGCTGATGCGAACGAGCTGGCACCCCGACTGGAGGCCGGGACCGTGTGGATCAATCAACACGGCGCGATTCATCCAATGGTTCCTTTTGGAGGCAACAAAGCATCCGGCTACGGTGTTGAATTCGGTATTGAAGGGCTGAAAGCAGTCACTCAGAGCCGGATTATCAGTATAAAGAAATAAAAAAGACGGTTTCAAACGGACATTGAAACCGATAGCACATCAGGAGCGTGATCAGCAATGACATCGCGCCCTTACAACAGAAAAACAAATATTGAGGATCTTGATGATGCATCTCACTAAAAAACTGGCGTGCTGCCTGATGGTCGCGTCCAGCTTTATCGCTGCAACGGCAAACGCTCGTCTTCCCAATGAAACCGTTGGCAGCACGACTCTGCCGCTGCCAGACGACCACAGAAGTTACATGGTGGACTTTGAGTTCAACAACATGGTTTCTACCCGAATTGCTGTCATTGACCCGGACAAACAGAAATATCTGGGCATGATTCCCACCGGGCACGCAGCTCCGGCCACGCTTTCACGGGACCGCAAAACCATTTTCACGGCTGACTTCTTTTTTACTCGCTATGTGCGCGGCGAGCGCACCGATGTGTTAACCGCCTGGGACAGCCAGACCCTATCCCCTAAATGGGAGCTGGAAGTTTCCAGCGAGCGCGCCTTCACACTAACGGAGCGGTTTTCGTTGGCAACCAGTAGTGATGACAAGTTTGTCTATATCTACAACTTCACGCCCTCCACGACTGTGACGGTTGTCGATACCACCAAACAGGAAATGGTTAACGAGATTGCGATCAATGGCTGCATTCTGAACTACCCGGTCGGCGAGCGGAGGTTTGCCTCCCTCTGCGGTGACGGGTCACTTCAATTAATTACGCTGGATGACAATGGCAAAGAAGTAGATCGCTCCAAGACCACTTTTTTTGACCCGGATAAAGTAAAGCTCGTCGAAAGGGCAACCGTTGTTGATGAGACCTATTATTTTGTAACAACACTGGGTGAAGTAGTGCCAGTGGATCTGTCCGGAGATGAGCCGGAACTACTGCCCCGCTGGTCCCTCGTTACCGAAGAAGAACGTGCAGAGGGATGGGCACCAGGCGGCTGGCAACTACTGACAGCAGCGCCTGGCCTGAATCGCCTGTATGTGCTCATGCACCCGGACCACAAAGCCTATAACTGGGAGGATCCAAGCCAGACTATCTGGGAGTTCGATCTGGAAACCGGTGAAAGGCTTGGAACCCTGGAGTCGCCGAACCTTATCTGGAGCCTGAACGCCACCTCAGATGACAAGCCTCTATTGCTGGGTGCAAATATTGAAGGTGGGCTGGAAATTTTCGAGCTTTCCACAGGTGAGCATACCGGCACCATGGAAGGCGTAACCAAAACGCCGACGCTGATTCTGAACCACTGAGAGGTGACGTGATGATAGACCCTATTGTCAGTACATCGGCTGCTCTGGCGCTGGCTGTGATATTCGCCAGCGCGGCAAGCCATAAACTCAGACACCCACATTGGTTTCGTCGCCAGGTACGCGAATACGCACTCATTCCAGCATTAATGGTGCCAGCTGCAGCTCGGGCCCTGCCAATCACAGAACTTGTGATTGCCGCGGGCTTGCTCTGGAGTGCCAGCAGACCCTACGCCGGTCTTCTGGCATTTTTGCTGATAGCTCTCTACGCGCTGGCTATCGCCATAAACCTGGCCCGTGGCCGCAAAGACATCGACTGTGGGTGTTCTGGCCCGGCAATGCGTCAGCCTCTGCAGCCAGCGCTGCTGGGGCGTAATGCGTTACTGGCTGTCATTGCACTAGGGGCATTACTACCCATGCTCGACCGCCCTCTGAGTCTGCACGATAACTTTGTCATGATCGCAGCGGGAACCGTCCTGGTTTTGCTCTATACCGCCACAGACCTTTGGTTGGCCCATCGGCCGTTACTGCTAAAATTGTCAGGAGAAAAATAAGATGCAAGCACTTATCGTTTCAAACATTCTGCTTTGGCTGCTTTTGATAGCCAGCTCTTTGGTGCTGCTTGGCCTTATTCGGCAAATCGGCGTTTTGCATTCGCGGATCGCCCCTGCCGGCGCACTGATGCTCGATAAAGGTGTCGAGGTTGGGCAGCCGGCACCACAAGTAACCGCGGCGGATCGTTTCGGTCGCCCGGTTAATATTGGTTATGCCGGTGAGCGAGCCACTCTTCTGTTTTTCCTTTCACCGACATGCCCGATATGTAAATCGTTGATACCAGCAATCAAGGCCATCAGTCGTTCAGTCAAAGATCTGGACGTTGTTTACGTGAGTGATGGCGATGCCGCCGAACACGACAAACTTATTGCCGATGCAGGCCTCGAAAAATCCACCTATGTGGTGAGCCCGGAAATTGGCATGACCTACCAGATTGGCAAGCTTCCATATGCAGCGTTGATTGATCAGTCCGGCACACTGAAAGCCAAGGGTCTCGTCAACTCAAGGGAACACCTCGACAGCCTTTTTGAAACCGAACTGCTAGGCTCATCAACACTTCAGGACTACATAAGGGCGCAGTCTGAATCACCTGGTATTCACACCCCATCCTGATTACGGAGAACAATAAAATGAAATTTCTTGATCGCTTTTTTGAACGCTCATCACGCCACGTAGCCAATACAACAGGGCGGCGGCAGTTTATTGCAAAATTTGGTTCACTTATGGCCGTCGGCGTGGCTGCGCCTGCTCTTCTTCCTATAGACAGAACCGGAAAGGCACTTGCAGCCGGGGAGGCCTCAGCCGGCGACCCGGGTGACCCCACCAGTTGCGATTACTGGCGTTACTGTTCTGTCGATGGGTTCTTGTGCAGTTGCTGTGGTGGCTCGGTTACCACCTGCCCACCGGGAACAGAATCCTCCACGGTTACGTGGGTCGGCACATGCCGCAACCCCGCCGATGGCATCGATTACATCATTTCTTACAACGACTGCTGCGGCAAACACAGCTGTGCCCAATGCGCGTGCACGCGCAACGACAGCGAAGAGCCTATGTACAGGCCCTTCAACAACAACGATATTAACTGGTGCCTTGGTACTGAGAGTAGCGTTTACAACTGTACAGTCGCTGTTATCAAGGGCGTGGCGTCCTGAGGAGCATAGCAATGCGCTCACTATTCTGCGTTTTGGCTTTGGCTCTGGTCATTGCCTCCCCTTCGGGGGAGGCACGGGTTATTCCCGACCCCAGGCAAAAGCCAGCACCTGGTAACGAGGCGCGACAAACCCCCATACACCAGGCCAATTACTCACCGGCGGTGAACTATCAGCTGCAATGTTTGGGTTGTCATCTGACTAACGGCGAAGGCGCACCTCGTAGCGACATTCCGATGATGAAAAACTTTGTCGGAAACTTCCTGAAAGTGGAAGGAGGTCGGGAGTTCCTCATACAGGTTCCAGGCGCGTCGCAGTCTGCTCTCAGTAACTCGCAGTTGGCTGAGCTGCTCAACTGGATGCTGAAAGATGGCGGCATAGCCGGTGGTAGTGCGCCAAAAGGCTTCGAGCCCTATACAGAGCAAGAGGTTGAAACCCACAGAGGAATAATGATTAAAGATTTGCCTGGCTACAGGTTGAACCTCATCAAGCAGATAAAGGCCCTTAACATAGACATCCCGAAAGACGTCACGCCTTATTGATCATTCTCACTTAAAACGCGGCTATTGGTACACCCTGTCCTGAGCCGCGATTTCCTGTTCTTACCTCTACAGATTGCCCTTCTTCACAGACACTATCCAAACCCTGCACTTTACGTTAAGGTCAACATGCCATGCCTCAAAGGATCTTACCCGATCCACAAAGGCTGGCAATGCGAGCACCATTGCAACACCAGCAGGGTTGCATAAAGCGTTCTATACTCTGGCAAACCACCAGTAAAACAGAATAAGGCTCCATTAATTACCGAGGCCCTCACAAGGGGCACTCTGCTCCTCAAGCCACCACCCCAGGAAGAGGATTATGACAACAACAAAGTCCAAAACCGTTTATACCCCTGTTTTTACAGACGGTGCGGAATACCGCGTTCCAACCTTCAAACTGCTGAAGCAGGACGGCTCGCTCTATAAGAGCGGCAAAGCACCTGATATTGATAAAGACAAGGCTCTGCGAATCTACCGTGCGATGGTTACAACCCGCGTACTGGATGAACGCATGCTGGGCGCCCAGCGCCAAGGCCGCCTGAGTTTCTATATGCAGTGTACCGGCGAAGAAGCTGCCATTATTGGCAGCACTGCCGCACTGAACGATGCCGACATGATCATGGCTCAGTATCGCGAACAAGGCTCCCTGGCCTATCGCGGCTTCACTATTGAAGAGTTCATGAACCAACTGTTTGGCAACGAGAAAGACTACGGCAAAGGCCGGCAGATGCCGGTCCATTACGGCTCCAGCAAGCTCCATTACATGACTATTTCATCGCCGCTGGCCACCCAGATCCCTCAAGCCACAGGCTATGCCTATGGCCAGAAAATGGCCGGTGACGGCCACTGCACCGTGGTGTACTTCGGCGAAGGTGCTGCCTCAGAAGGCGATTTCCACGCGGGCCTTAACATGGCTGCAGTACATCGTGTACCCGCTATTTTTTTCTGTCGCAACAATGGCTATGCCATTTCCACCCCCGCAAACGAACAGTTTGCCGCCGATGGCATAGCACCCCGGGGATTTGGCTACAAAATGGATACCATTCGCGTAGATGGCAACGATATTCTGGCCGTTTACCAGGCCACAGAAGCAGCCCGTAAACTGGCCGTGGAAGAGAACCGCCCGGTTTTGATCGAAGCCATGACGTACCGTCTGGCCGCGCACTCTTCATCAGATGACCCTTCGGGCTATCGCAGCAAAGACGAGGAATCGGTTTGGCGCGAAAAAGACCCTATTTTGCGCATGTACAATTGGCTTATAACACACAAATGGTGGAGTGAGGGCGAGGAGAAAAAACTGCAGGAAAGCCTGCGCCGTGAGGTGCTCGAAACCATGAAGCGAGCTCAAAAACTGCCACCACCGGCACTGGACTCCCTGGTAACGGATGTATACGACGAGGTGCCCCCGTTGCTGAACGCACAATTTGAAAAGCTCAAAGCACACATTCGCAAATATCCGGATGAGTATCCAAAGTCAGCCGGACACGTTGAGGGAGGGGCATAACATGGCGAAAATGAACATGCTGCAGGCCATCAACGATGCTCTGGATATGGCAATGGCCGCCAACGATCGCGTGCTGTGTTTTGGCGAAGACGTGGGTATTTTTGGCGGCGTATTCCGTGCTACCAGCAATCTGCAACAAAAGTACGGCAAGGATCGCTGCTTTAACACGCCACTGGTAGAACAGGGCATTGTCGGTTTTGCTAACGGATTAGCGGCCCAAGGCTCGTTCCCGGTGGCCGAGATTCAGTTTGCTGATTATATTTTTCCAGCGTTCGACCAAATCGTTAACGAGTCTGCAAAGTTCCGCTACCGCTCTGGCAACCTGTTCAATGTAGGCGGGCTAACCATTCGGGCGCCCTACGGCGGTGGCATCGCTGGAGGTCTCTATCACTCCCAGTCTCCCGAAGCTTATTTTGCCCATACGCCTGGTTTGAAAGTGGTGGTGCCGCGCAACCCGCATCAGGCGAAAGGGCTGCTACTGGCTTCCATCAACGATCCCAACCCTACCCTGTTCTTTGAGCCCAAGCGCATGTATCGCGCCTCCACAGGCGAGGTGCCAGAAGGCGAATACCAGTTACCCCTGGGCGAAGCCGAAGTACTAAAAGAAGGTACTGACGTGACGCTTCTGGGCTGGGGCGCTCAGATGGAAGTGATCGACAAGGCCGTTGAGATGGCGGAAAAGGAAGGCTTCTCCTGCGAAGTGATTGACCTGCGCACAATCCTGCCCTGGGATGTGGAAACCGTTGCCGACTCGGTGCTTAAAACCGGGCGTCTGGTAATCACCCACGAAGCACCTCTAACAGGCGGCTTTGCCGGTGAAATCGCCGCCACTATTCAGGAGCGTTGTTTTCTCTATCTGGAATCCCCGATCGCGCGGGTCACCGGCATGGACACACCCTTCCCGCTGGTGCTGGAGAAAGAACATTTCCCCAACCATCTGAAGGTCTATGAGGCCATTCGGGAAAGCGTCGAATTCTAAGCGGATATCCGGACAGGAGAGTAATGATGAGTGATTTTATACTGCCCGATATCGGTGAAGGTATCGTGGAATGCGAGTTGGTTAAGTGGCTGGTCAGCGAAGGTGATTTGATCGAGGAAGACCAGCCAGTGGCAGAAGTGATGACCGACAAGGCGCTGGTAGAAATCCCCGCCCCCTACAAGGGCCGGGTAACCCGCCTGTATTGGAAAGAAGGCGACACTGCCAAAGTGCATGCCCCGCTATTTGAACTGGTTGATGAAAGCGGAGAGGGCTCTGACCAGAACCCTGCTGAAAGCTCGGGGGAACAGGCCGAGACCAGCGATAAAAACAAAAAACCTGAGCCAGAGGCAAGGCAGGCTGAGGCTAACAGGCATTCTCAACCTGCTGCAGAGCCAGCCGCGGCATCTGCTGCTTCCCCGGATGGCCAACGAACGCCAGCCAGCCCCGCCGTGCGTCGACTGGTTCGCGAGAACGAACTGACGCTCGGGAACATCCAGGGCTCGGGCAAAGATGGCCGCGTGCTCAAAGCAGACGTGTTGGCGCACATGGAACAGTCGGCATCAGGAGGTTCATCAGCGTCTGAGAGTTTACCCGGGAATCGTCACACGCAGAGCCAGGACGTTCGCATTGAGCCAATCAAAGGCATGCAGGCCGTAATGGCCAAGCGCATGGTGACTTCGGCATCGACCATCCCGCACTTCAACTTCAGTGAAGACATTGATGTAACAGAATTGCTGAGCCTTCGCCAGCAACTCAAGCCCGACGCCGAAGCTCGGGGTTCTCGCCTCACGCTGATGCCATTCATCATGAAAGCGATTGCGCTCGCGGTTCGGGAATACCCCGTGCTCAATAGCCAGCTAAACGAAGATGTCACAGAGATTCACTACCAGCCAGGCTGCAACATCGGCATGGCCGTGGACAGTAAAATCGGACTGCTTGTACCTAACGTTAAAAACGTAGGCCAACTTACTCTGCTGGAAATTGCCGATGAGGTAACCCGACTGACCGAAGCGGCCCGGGAAGGCAAGGTAAGCCAGGCAGATCTTAAAGGTGGCACCATTACCATTTCCAACATTGGCGCTCTGGGCGGCACCTACGCTTCGCCTATCATCAATGCGCCGGAAGTGGCGATTGTAGCCCTGGGGCGTACCCAGAAGCTGCCGCGCTTTGATGCCAACGGGCAGGTGGTAGAACGTTCAATTATGACCATCAGCTGGGCAGGCGATCACCGTATTATTGATGGGGGCACCATCGCCCGATTCAATAACCTGTGGAAGGGCTACCTGGAGTCACCGCAATCCATGCTGCTTCACCTGGGCTGATTGCATGGCACCACCGAACCAGTCGTCGTCGATGCCGCCACCGTCGCAAATACAGCAATTTTACATCCCGGAAGAGCAGTCGGTGTATCTGCTCAGCCACGACGACGCGAGAAAGCTGAAAGACTGGGTTGAGCTGTGTACAAAGCAGCTCAAACAGATGGGTTATGCCGACATCTCGATGATTGGCAAGGGCGCCTATGGCTTTGTATTTTCTGGTCGACGGCCTCTGGAGGGCACGCGTGATCTTGAGCATGTGTTCAAGTTCACTCGCATCACCCTGGCCCAGCATCTGCACGACCGGCTGGAAGACGAAGCCTACATTCTGGAGCAAGTGAAGCACCCAAGGGTGCCTCGGCTGATCGCCTTCCACCGTGCCGGTCGCCAACCCATTCTGGTGATGGAACGTGCACCAGGGTTTAACCTGGAAGAAGTATCCTTGCGGGAAGGCCGCCTGAGCCCGCGCCTGATTATCCGCATCGCCGGCCAGCTAGCCGACATTCTTCGCAATCTGCGGCGTGAATCTGATAACGGTCAGCGCCCCATCGTGCATGGCGACATCAAACCGTCCAATCTGGTGTTTGATGACAAAAGTGAGAACATTGCGCTGATCGACTGGGGTTCTTCTGTATTTGCTCAACTTGATGCCAACCAGCAGTTCCTGAGCCCCAGCGTGATGGAGCTTATGTCAGACAACCTGCAGCAGACCAACGCCCGCTTGGGCGATGTTTACTTTATTGGCGAAGAACAACTTTATGGTGGTCTGTCGTCCCCGAGATTTGACGAGCAAGGGGCAGCCGCTACGCTCTACGCACTGGCTTCCGGGCAGTCCTGCCGTTTTGGCCACCTGGCTATACCGGCCACATCCCTCGGCTTGCCCATGGAATTTGCACGCATGCTGGACGGCATGCTCGACCCGGACCCTGCGCTGCGCATGCGTGCCGGAGATCACTACCTGAACGAAATGCCACGTTTGGCCCGAACAGTGATGGTCGATCTGCCCGAACCCACGCCTACACACCTGGTACCCATATGGACGCGGCACTCCGACCGGGAAATCGACACGGTGGTCTACAGTTCCCGCAAAACCTTTCTGCGACAGGAAGGTGCCCCGGAAACCCTGAACGACGTCAACGACGTGCAACTCGACCGCTACTACAAAAACTTCATGCAAGGCATGGGGGAAACAGAAAAAGCATTCCTCGCAGCGGTCAGTCGCCTTGGCCGTTACCCGGTGGAAGGCGGGCTGGCGGTGCGCTGGGAACCAGACGGTGTTTATGTAGATACTTCCCTGAACCTGCACGATCCGGAACTCAAAACCGCCTTCACCACAGCCGTGAACAACATGGTACATCTGGCTCAGGCAATCTACCGACAGGGCATTTTCAAAAGCTGCCTGTTCAACGCCCGGGACACCTTGCACATAGAGCGCGACGAGCCAGATCAGGCATTCATGGCACCACCCGAGATGCGACTGCCCTATCAGGTAAGCTCTGCACCGGAAGTTGAAGACCGCTCGAGGGTTCACTCCTATTTTGAAGACGGCCCGGACCCCGAAGAGTTTCTGGTGCTACCCCAATCCATCATCAAATCTCTCGAAGGGCTCAACGCCATCCGTCATACGGGCATGATTATCTTTGAGGCTTTGCCCCGCCACCTGAAAATCCACAGCCAATACCGTCTGCTGGATCCCGAGAAAGAAAGTGAGTTCCGACAGCGACTGGATGAGATCCTGGCCGCTGTGGATCAAATAACCGGGCTGGGCGTGTCTGGCTTTATGAAAATGCCCTACAAAGATGCCCGTTTCTTCCCCTATATAGAGCGACTGCCTGAGCGCTACTACCCGAGAAACCCCAGGCAGGAAGTGACAGAGGCAAGCTAGTATTTTATCTGATTCGCAAACCTGCGGGAGTGGTTTACGATGCGTTGCCATAACCTATCCCCGCTGAATCAATCAGGCTGCCATGTCTTCAAATTATCTGTATACCGACCTGTCTGGCTACTACGACTTAATGTGCGCAGATATTAACTATCACGCTCAAAGCTACAGCGTTTATAGGTTGCACCAGCTGTTCGGCAATGGTGGCGATACCCACCTGGATTTGGCCTGTGGAACCGGGCCGCATATTCGGCACTTTATCGAGTTTGGATACCAAAGCAGTGGTCTGGACATCAATCAGCCCATGCTGGAAAAAGCCAGAACCCGATGCCCGAAAGCGCAGTTTTCACTGGGAGACATGTGTGATTTTGAGGTGGATGAACCTCTCGATTTAATCACCTGCTTTTTGTATTCCATCCATTACAGCAATGGCATCGAAAAGCTGAAGCAATGCATCGCCAGCGCACATAAGGCCTTAAAAAGCGGTGGAGTGTTTTGCTTTAACTCAGTCGATAAAACCAGAATAGACAACAACCTGTTTGAAAGGCACACCGCCAAGCACCAGTCTGGTCTGTTCACCTTCAGCTCCGCATGGCATTACGATGGCGAGGGTGACAAACAATCTCTCCGGCTCGGTATCACGAAAACCACGGAAGGCATTACTCAATCCTGGGATGACGAACACCCAATGGTTGCAACAAGCTTTAAAGAGTTAACGAACATTCTACAGCCGTATTTTGAGGTCCATATTCTTGAACACGACTACCAGAAGATCACGCCTTGGGATAAAGCGTCGGGCAACGCGATCTTTGTCTGTGTGAAAGCTTAAGTTTAAGGCCCTGTCTGACTATGGGGTAATCAACCGAACGACTGGATTTTCCACGCCAGCGGCGGTAACCTTCCATTTCGTTTTATCACCAGAATCACATACCTTCAAGGATTGAAGATATGCCCCAGGCAAACGGATTGCAGTTCACTGCGCGTGTCGGTGAGCTTCCCGAAGATGTATTTTCTGTCGTCAGTTTTGCATTAACCGAAAGCCTTTCGGCGCTTTTCCATGGCCGCTTGATACTGGCCAGTACAGATCCGGCCATTCAGGTTTCAGAGGTACTGGAACAGCCTGTGGACTTGGTAGTTTGGCAGGACGGCATGCCTCTTCGCCGCTTCACTGGTGTGGTGAGCGAATTTGCCCGGGGCGACACCGGCCATCGCCGCACATGCTACGAGCTGATCATTCAGCCACCCTTATGGCGCTTAGGGTTGATGCACAACAGCCGCATATTCCAAACTCAGACCACAGACACCATCGTGCGTACCCTGCTGGAAGAAAGAGGCATTGTAGGTTCGGTGTTTGATCTCAAACGCACCCCACAAGAACGGGAATACTGCGTACAACACCGGGAAAGCGACCTGGCGTTTATTGAGCGGTTAGCTGCAGAGGAAGGCTGGCACTATCGCTATCAGCACGGAAATGTAGAAGGCGATGAGCAGCCCGGCCTGATTATCGCAGACCACCACGGCGATGCACCAAGATTAGAAGCCGTCGAATACAACGGCAAAGCCGGCGGCAGCACCAAGCAGCCAGCGGTGTTCCGCTTCCGCTACGAAGAGCGCGTTCGAGCTGCCTCCGTGGCAATCAAAGACTACACCTTCAAGAACCCAGCCTACGGGCTGATGCACGAACACAGCGCAGCCGGCGCTAGCCACCGCCAGGATTATCAACACTTCGACTACCCGGGCCGATTCAAAGCCGATGCCAGCGGGCAACCGTTTACCGAAGCCAGACTGGACGCCCTCCGAAACAACGCGTCCACGGCCAATGGGGAGAGTAATCGCCCGGATTTCACCTGCGGCGCCAAGGTTGAACTCACTAACCACGACAGCGCCAAGCTAAACCAGGATTGGCTGCTTACCGCTATTACCCATGTGGGCGAACAACCCCAAGCATTGGCAGAAGAAGGCGGTTCTGAACCGACCACTTACCACAACCTGTTCAGCGCGGTTCCGGCCACAAAAACCTGGCGGCCTTTATGCGATCACCGGCCCCTGATGGACGGGCCCCAAATTGCCATTGTGACCGGCCCCGAAGGCGAAGAAATACACTGCGACGAATATGGCCGGGTAAAAGTCAGATTTCCCTGGGATAGGCGCCAGCGGCCAAATGGGGTAGAGAGCACTGAAAACAACGAACACAGCAGCGCATGGCTGCGCGTGAGCCAAGGTTGGGCAGGCGGCCAATATGGATTCATGGCCCTACCAAGAATCGGCCACGAAGTGATCGTCTCCTTCCTCGATGGTGATCCCGACCAGCCCATCATCACAGGCACAACACACCACGCCAGCAACACACCGCCCTACCCGCTGCCGGAGCATAAAACCCGCACCACCCTGAAAACCCAGACTCACAAGGGTGACGGCAGCAACGAACTGCGTTTTGAGGACGAAGCGGATAAAGAACAGATCTACATCCACGCCCAGAAAGATCTGGACCTGCTCACGGAGAATAGCCGCACCGAAGTCATCAAAAATGACAGCCACCTGACCGTTGAAAACGACCGCTTCAGCCAGGTGAAAGCCAACGACCACTCAACGGTAGACGGCGAACACCGGGAAAAGATCGGCGGCGACTACAGCCTCACAGTTAACGGTAGCCACCACAGCAAATTCGGCAAGGCGCAGCTTGTGGAAGCGGGGAATGAAATTCATCACAAAGCAGGCATGAAGATTGTTATAGAGGCCGGCGCAGAGGTGACTCTGAAGGCTGGGGGAAGCTTTGTGAAGGTGGATCCCGGTGGGGTGACTATTTCAGGCCCGCTGGTGCGGGTGAATTCCGGGGGTGCGCCGGGGAGTGGCAATGGGATTGGGGCGAAGGAGCCGCTGTTGCCTGAGATTTTGACTGAATTAACGGCTTCCGGTGGTACGGTCCAAATCGCACGGACAGATACCAGAGCGGACGCCGGCCCTACTGCTGCTTCTGTGCCTGAGTTAAAGTCAGCAGCCCGGAAGGATGTTGCTCTTCTAAAACAATGTGGCCGGCAGCCAGACGGTTCTTGCTTGATGGAAACCTGTGCATGCGAAGGTGACACCGCATGATAGAGCTTGACGATAAAAGCCTTGAGCGAACCTGGTTACTGCTTGATGGCGCCGTATTCGATGCTCCCAGATTTATCTATGAGCATGATGATCAACCCGAGCTGGAATATCTTTACCGTGGCACGGCTCATGAGTCGGCCATTCAGGTAAGCCCCTGTCTTGTAAAACCCTCACCATCATCACGAGTCTGGTCAGAGCAGGTAAAGTGGCAAAAGCATGCTGTAGTTCTGATGTCGGACGAGAGCCTACCCGTATTGGCGGATCATTTACGCAGTCTGTTGAGTGTAAAGTTACCGGACGGTGCTTACTCTTATCTCCGGTTCTATTCTCCGAAACAGCTTGGCAGGTTGATGGAAGTCTTCAGTGAACTGGAGCGAGATAAGTTCAGTGGCCCGATCACAGATTGGCTTACCATTCAAAACAGTGGAGAGTGGCTTCAATTCGGCTCTGCTGGGAAAACTCCCCCCAAGAAGGCGTCTGATGAGGGATGGTTTGCTCTCGCGGATCATCATCTTCAGGGCTTGGCGGACAAGGCCAGGGAAGAGTTCGTAACCCGCTTGGCCACATACCTCTCCATCAATGACTCACCAAAACTCAACGCTCTGATCCAGCAAGCCAGTTCATTTGGATTCAGCACTGAGAAAGATGTAAGCCAATATGCAGAACTGGCAGTAGTGCATGGGCCGCGTATTAAACACCCGGAACTACAGGCTATTTTGTCGAAGTCTGACATGCCAACAAGTGTGCGATTGAGTGAAGTGGATAAACGCCTGGCATATGGAGTTGCCTGATGAATTCTGAATACACTGTACAGTCTGGCGATACGCTGAGCGCCATCGCCCAACGGCATCGAACCTCTCTAAGCAGCCTCTTGCGGCTGAATCCGGAGATAAAGAACCCGAATCAAATTTTCTCCGGACAAAGACTCAAAGTTCCTGCTGAAAACGACGCTGTCTTCTCTGGTTGTGAGGTGGGACAGGTTACCCAGCAGCCTTCGTGCGCAGAAGAAATTGTAGAGGTTGTGCATGTGACCGGCTCTGATGAATTAATTCTGTTGACTGAGAATGAGCTCTCCGAGTGGCTGGACGAAGAGGAATTTATTTGTGGTCCGATGAACGAGTTCTACGCCAGGCTGGCAGACTTGCATGATGGAGACCCGGAATCGGAATTGAGCCCCACTGAAGGCGAGGGGCAAATGCTGTCAGAAGTACAGGAAGAGAAAGAGCGCCTGATTGGGGAGCTGCAAGCTCGCTCCGTTCTGACATCTGATATGCAGACCATACCGCCCATTACTGAGATAAAGCGGCTTGCTGGCAACAAACATGTCACGTTTGTGCGTTCCGATAAAATCAGGAACCACCTGAGACGTTATTCCATCGCTGCGAGAGACCAGGCACGTAGTGAAGGGTGGTTAACGGATAAGGGCCTGGATCCAGCCAAACTTCGAGAGGTCATTCGAAGTGAGTTAAACGTTAAGTTTAACTCTATCTTGTGGGAACCAGACAAAAATGGCGCACTCATGGCCACCCTGAACAAGTTTTATGATGAAGCCTCCTGGTCCATTTGGGGGGATGCTGCCGCGCAACAAAAGGCGATTGACGAATCCGGCTTTGACGCATCAGCGGAGGCTCAGTTAATGCGCTTTGCTGCGGGCTTTAGTGGGTCAGGAGAGTTTGATCCAAAAAAGGGTAAAGTTCATGTTCAAGCCAAGCTCGAAGGGCAGTTTGCGCTTGCGCAAGGCAAGATAGGCCTAGAGCAAGTATTTCCGGTTAATAACCAATCTGAGGTAAAAGTTTTCTATCGTATTGGTGGTTGGGATGGCGAACGAAAGGAGGTTTCTCTTGGCCACTTTCAAGCGAGAGTTCAGGCCTCTTTGTCTGGATTTGCAGGGGCTTCTGCCCTGCTGGCCGCGAATGTCGAGATAGATTCGAGCAATGGTATACCAAGTTTAAAAGGCATTGCCGCGAGAAAGCGTGGGCAAGGTGCGACTGCTGATGGTGGCGTCTTTGCGGGTATTCGTGCTGGCTGTGAGCTGAAAGGAGCATTGCTTTGGACTGATGTGCTGTCTGAAACCACTGGTACGAAAACACTGTGCGAGATTGGAAAGAAAGTAGAGGCTGCGGCTGGCATTGGTGCGGAGCTTCAACTGCGACTGCAGTTTAGTGAGGATACTGGCAAGTTCTACTTTAATTTTCATGCGGGTGTTGTCTTAGGTGTTGGCGCCTCTGGCAGCTTTGTACTTGAAGTCGATCCCAAAAACATACTTACGATGGTTCATTACGTATATAAAGCGGTGGCCGATGTTGATTTTCGATACTTGGAGCTCTTTGATGATGAATCCAAGGCTTTCGACTGGCGGTGTTTTTCAAGATAGATGGCACTGTTTCTGTGCTCAAGCGGCGTCTTTTT
>JAKDUK010000137.1 GCA_030457765.1 Marinobacter sp.
GCTGTGGGGCAGTGGTGTGATGGTGTTTTAGGGAAACACTAGGGCCAGAAACAAACACGCCCCGGATGCCCGGGGCGTGTTGCTAATCGCTTAGCAGTCGGTTTTAGAAGCTGTACTGAGCGGCGAACAACAGACGGTTTGCGTCCGTGGATTCGCCACCAACGGTTTCTTGGTCAAAGTAGCCATATTCTACGCCCATCATGACGTTTTTAACCGGAGTCCACATGTAGTTGACCATAACGTTCTGGTTGGTCTCTGCGTCTGAATTAGCTAGCGCACCCGCGTCAACTGCATCATCGAGGTCCAGTGTCGTCATGCCGTAGCCCACGTTAATGCTGCGTCCTCCACCAAGCTCCATGCTTACGCCCACTGAGCCTCCATAACCTTTGATGGTTTCAACGCTGTTGCCGTCAAGATAGCCGCTGGCACCCGTGTAATTGTCGCCGGAGCGCCATAGATAGCCGTTTGCCCCGTCGGTGTAGTTGATCGCGCCCTGAACTGAGAACATATTACTCAGTTTTAGTTTAAGGGCGCCAAACACGGCGTATCCGACTGCGCTATCATCAATGTTGCCATCATCTGACGTGGCTTGGCTCGCTAAAACCGCAGCGGAGTACGAGAGTGCGTCCGTTGAATCTTCAAGCTTAGCACTGATTGCTGGCGCAGATGTGCGGTTAGTCCCGCCTTCAATCGACTGTGAAGCCGGGTCTTCGATCGCAAATGACATAGCACCTGTGGTGTAACGAATTTGCTCAGTCCGATCCTGGCTGCCCGCGGTGCCAGCGAGGCTGTCGAAATCGAGTGTTGGAGTGTTGCCCACAAAGCTTGTGAAGTTGGACCAATAGCGGCCAGCCAAAAAGCCGTTATACTCACCGTATGCGTGGCGTAAACGAAGACTGCCAGCACTGTTGCCTGAGCCTCGGAAGTCACCTTCTACAGTAACCGCCAGCCCAGATTCGTGCTTTACTTTAACGCCTAGACGGCTCTGTTGCGCATCGGCGCCGAAGTGGCCTGTTATGTCTTCATCACCGCCGTTGAAACTACCGGCGCGAGTAGAGACTGCTCTATCAGCATCAAAATCATAACTCATGTTCAGGCGAGCGTAACCGTAAAGGCTGGCTTCAAGATCATCATTAACGTTCAGGCTCACAGCATTCGCCTGGCCAGCGACACTCAGTACTGCCATGGCCGCCGTCGACCGTATAGCCATTCTCAATTTGTTGCTTTGCATTGTTGTTGTCTCCACACATTGGACAAATTATTTTTGTAGGACCCAGCTCCACGATAGTTACCCTTTCATGACAATTCAAATAAATTTGCAAAGTATTTAGACCAAGGTCTAGCGAAGGATTTTGTTTTGATACAGGCGTCTGCACATATTTAAGGGGATTAACATGAATTCATTCCCCGAAAAAAAGATTCTCGCTCCGTTTACGCTCTGGTGGCCGCAAAGAAGGGCGCTGGCGGGGTGGATGTGCTTCTGTTTATTTGTGGCGTATCATTAAACAGTATTGCTATGTATTGGCCCGTGCCGATAGCTTAACTATTTTATTGGCTTAACTGCTTTCCTGAGAGAGATCTATGAACAAAGAACCTGTCAGCCGCGAACTGTTTGATAACGTGATGGTACCCAACTACGCCCCCGGTTCCATTATTCCGGTGCGAGGCGAGGGTTCTCGCATTTGGGATCAGGATGGCCGGGAGTTTATCGATTTGCAGGGCGGCATTGCCGTCAGTTGCCTGGGGCATTCACATCCTGGGCTGATTGGCGCGCTGCAGGAGCAGGCGGGCAAAATCTGGCACCTGTCCAACGTGATGACCAACGAGCCGGCTTTGCGGTTGGCGAAAACACTGTGCGATCTAACCTTTGCGGAGCGGGTGTTTTTTGCCAACTCCGGTGGTGAGGCAAACGAAGCCGCCTTTAAGCTGGCGCGCAGGTATAGCTGGGAGCACACAGGGCCTCAGAAGCACGAGATTATCTCCTTCAAAAATGCATTTCATGGTCGCACTCTTTTTACCGTGAGCGTGGGTGGCCAGCCCAAATACCTTGAAGGATTTGAGCCAGCACCGGGCGGTATTCATCACGCGGATTTCAACGATTTGGAATCAGTGAAAAAGCTGATCTCCAAAGAAAAGACCTGCGCGGTGGTTGTGGAGCCCATTCAGGGCGAGAGCGGCGTGGTACCGGCAGACCCGGAATTTTTGAAAGGCTTGCGCCAACTTTGTGATGACAACGATGCGTTGCTGGTGTTTGATGAAGTTCAGTCTGGTGTGGGCCGCACCGGCCACCTTTATGCGTACGAAATGTACGATGTGGTGCCAGATATACTTACCAGTGCCAAAGGCTTGGGTGGGGGCTTTCCGGTTGCTGCTATGCTGACCACTGCAAAGGTGGCTGGTAGCCTTGGCGTGGGCACCCACGGCAGCACGTATGGTGGTAATGCACTGGCTTGTGCGGTGGCTCAAAAGGTAATTGATACCATTAGCCAGCCAGACATCCTGAAAGGCGTGAAGGCCCGTTCTGATCAGTTGCGCAGCGGCATGATGGATATTGGCGAGCGCTACGATGTATTCAGCGAGGTTCGCGGCCCAGGTCTTCTGCTGGGCTGCGTACTGACAGAAAAATGGCAGGGTAAAGCCAAGGAATTCCTGAACGCAGGTTTAGATGAAGGCGTAATGGTTTTGGTAGCCGGCGCTAATGTGGTTCGTTTAGCGCCTTCGTTGATTATTCCCGATACTGACATTGAAGAAGCGCTTGGGCGCTTTGAAGCAGCGGTAAAAAGATTGACTGCTTAGGAGCATTTATGTGGCTGGTACGTCCGGCCTTGCCGGATGATTTGAGTCAGATACTAGAGATAGCGGGCGCTGCGGGTTCAGCAACAGCCCGCCTTTCATCCACGCTGCCCAAACAGCGCCAAGCCCTTGCGGAAAAAATAAATCATTCTCTTGCCTCACTGGCAGGCACCAGCGCCGCCAGTGGTTTGCCTCCAAGGTTTTTGTTTGTACTGGAAGAGACAAATACGGGCAGGGTTCACGGCACGGCGGGCATTGATGCCTGCGCCGGTAACGGTCAGCCGTTTTATAACTATCGTCGCG
>JAKDUK010000014.1 GCA_030457765.1 Marinobacter sp.
CCGGCAATCGCCATGGCGTCGTTGCTGCTGTCGTTCATGATTATCCCGATCACCCCGGGCTGGGGCGTGGCGGATTGGAATATCGGCCTGCTGTTCTTCCTCGCCATGGGTGGCATTAACGTTTATTCGGTGCTGCTGGGCGGCTGGGCCAGTGCCAACAAGTATGCGCTGATTGGTGCCATGCGCTCTTCGGCACAGACCATCTCCTATGAAGTATTTATGGGCCTGTCTCTCATGGGCGTTGTCGCCATGGCAGGCACGTTCAACCTGCGGGATATCGTGAATGCCCAACAAGGGATGTGGTACATCATCCCGCAGTTCCTGGGCTTCTGTAACTTTCTGATTGCCGGGTTTGCGGTGGTTCACCGTCACCCTTTCGACCAGCCCGAGGCGGAACAGGAACTGGCCGATGGCTACCACATCGAATACTCCGCCATGAAATTCGGCATGTTTTTCATCGGCGAATATGTGGGCATGCTGCTGATTTCGGCGTTGGTGGTCACACTGTTCTTCGGCGGCTGGCATGGGCCACTGCTGCCGCCCATTGTCTGGTTCGTCCTCAAAACCGGCTTTTTCCTGATGCTGTTCATTCTGGTGCGGGCTGCGTTACCACGGCCGCGTTACGACCGGGTGATGACGTTTGGCTGGGTGGTTTGCCTGCCGCTGACACTGATCAACCTGCTGGTGACTGGCGCAGTAATACTGCTGGCTGCGCCGGGCTGAAAATATGCGAGCTGATCCGTAACAAGGAGCAACTGCTATGTACAAAGGGCTATTAAAAGGTACCTGGTCGCAATTGCGCACCCTGGGCATGGTGTTTATGCACGGCTTTCGCAAGCGCGAAACCCTCAATTACCCAGAAGAAGAGGTGTACTTGTCGCCACGCTACCGTGGGCGCATTGTGCTAACCCGTGATCCAGACGGCGAGGAGCGCTGTGTGGCTTGCAACCTGTGCGCCGTGGCCTGCCCAGTGGACTGTATTTCATTGCAGAAAGGCGAACAAGAAGACGGCCGCTGGTACCCGGAATTCTTTCGCATCAATTTCTCGCGCTGCATTTTTTGCGGCATGTGTGAAGAAGCCTGCCCCACATCTGCAATCCAATTAACGCCAGATTTCGAGATGGGAGAGTACGATCGTCAGGAGCTGGTGTATGAAAAAGAAGATCTGCTGATCAGCGGCCCTGGCAAGGATCATAACTACAACTTCTACAAAGTGGCGGGCATGGCCATCGCGGGCAAAGACAAGGGCAAAGGTGTGGCGGAAGAAGAGCCGATCAACGTTACCTCATTACTACCGTAACGTGACATCGCTGGCGTTGCTTTGCCGGGAAGAAACCGCAAAGCAAGCTAAGGAGAGAAAAATGGAATATGCATTTTACCTGAGCGGCCTGGTTGCAGTATTGGCGACCCTGGGCGTGATCAGCAATACCAATCCGGTGCATGGGGTTTTGTATCTGGTGGTGTCGTTGCTCGCAGTGGCTATGGTGTTCTTTGCCTTGGGCGCATCCTTCGCTGGTGCGCTTGAAATCATCGTTTACGCCGGCGCTATCATGGTGCTGTTTGTTTTTGTGGTGATGATGCTCAACCTGGGCCAGGCAACGGTCGCTCAGGAACGCGTCTGGCTGCAGCCACGCGCTTGGCTTGGGCCATCCTTGCTCGCGGCCACCCTGCTGCTGACGTTGATCGACATGCTGTGGCGTGGCGATGCCGGCATGTTGCTGCAGGGCGATGTGGTAAGCGCCAAGCAAGTCGGCACGATTCTGTTTGGCCCCTGGGTGCTGGTAGTAGAGCTGAGCGCTTTGCTGCTACTGGCGGCGCTGGTGACGGCTTCCCATGTAGGGCGCCTGAATAAATCAGGGGCGGATTCGGGGGCAGCGCCATGAACGGTATCCCCATGGAGCATGGCCTGGTGCTGGCGGCCGTTCTGTTCGCGTTGGGATTAGCGGGGCTGATGTTCCGGCGCAATATGATCTTCATACTGATGAGCCTTGAAATCATGCTGAATGCAGCCGGACTGGCCTTTATTGTTGCAGGTTCAGGCTGGCAGCAGCCAGAAGGCCAGGTGATGTTTTTGTTGGTGATCACCCTGGCGGCGGCCGAGGCCAGCGTTGGTTTAGCGCTGCTGATTCAGCTACACCGGCGCTTTAAATCTTTGGATATTGATGCCGTCAGCAGGATGCGTGGATGATGGATATGATGACATTACTGCCCTCAACAACGCTGCTGCCACTGACATTCATACTACCGCTGGCGGGAACGCTGATCCTTGCCTTCTCTGGCGGCAGGTTTGGCTATCGTGCCAGTGCTTTCATCGGTGTTGGCAGCGTGGGCCTGGCGGCGCTGGTGACAGCGTTGTTAACGCTGGGTTTTGTCAACGGCACTGTTAACGCTGGCCAGCCGCAAAACGTGACTCTGTGGACGTGGGTTTCCGTTGGAGAGTTTCAGCCAACCATTGGGTTAGCGCTGGACGGGCTCTCTGTGACCATGCTCGGCATTATCACCGGCATAGGTTTTCTCATTCACCTGTTTGCCGCCTGGTACATGCGCGGCGATGACGGCGTCACACGTTTTTTCACCTACATGAATCTGTTCGTGTTCAGCATGATACTGCTGGTGCTGGGTGACAACCTGCTGCTGTTATTTCTGGGCTGGGAAGGGGTAGGCATGTGTAGCTACCTGCTGATCGGCTACTACTATCAGAACAACGCCAACGGCTGGGCAGGGTTCAAGGCTTTCATCATTACTCGCATCGGCGACGTGTTCCTGGCCATCGGCATGTTTTTGTTGTTCGCTAAGCTCGGCACTTTAAACATTGCCGAGATCCTGTCTGTGGCGCCGCAGATGTGGCAGGCCGGAGACCCAACGGTGGAACTGGTGGCTCTGTTACTGCTAGGCGGAGCCATGGGTAAGTCTGCGCAACTGCCGTTGCACACCTGGCTTGCAGACGCCATGGCCGGCCCCACGCCTGTGTCGGCCTTGATTCACGCGGCGACCATGGTCACTGCCGGGGTGTATTTAATCGCGCGCATGCACGGGGTGTTTGAGCTGGCACCGACGGCGCTCTACCTGACCGGGCTGGTTGGTGCCCTGACGCTACTCATGGCCGGCTTCGCGGCCCTGGCACAAACCGACATCAAGCGCGTGCTGGCCTATTCCACTATGAGCCAAATCGGCTATATGTTTCTGGCACTGGGAGTGGGTGCGTTCGACGCGGCGGTCTTCCACTTGATGGTTCATGCGTTTTTCAAAGCGTTGCTGTTCCTCTCGGCGGGGGCAGTTATCATCAGCTGTCATCACGAACAGGATATGAGCCGCTTGGGTGGCTTATGGCGCAGACTGCCTCTGGCCTACATGGGCTTTATTGTTGGCGGTGCCGCTCTGGTGGCCTTGCCGTTAGTTACTTCAGGCTTCTACAGCAAGGATGACATTCTCTGGCAGGCCTTGGCGGCGGATCAACAAGGGCTGTTGGTGGCGGGTTTGATTGGCGCGTTGCTGACTTCTCTGTACACCCTGCGCCTGATTATTGGCATCTTCCACGGTGAGATGAAGAGTGACGGCGCCCGTGACGCCGAGGCAGGGCGAGGTTTTGCCCATGGCTTGCCCTTGGTGGTGCTGGCCGTGCTTTCGACGTTTCTGGGCGCCTGGATTACCCCGCCGCTGAGCGGAGTATTACCGGTTAGCCCTGGTGTGGGTGTGGAAGCAGGGCATACTGCGCTTGAGCTGATTGCGTCGGCCACGGCGCTGATTGGCCTTGGCTTGGGCGCCTGGTTGTTTATCTTCAGGCGCGACTGGCTTGCACGCATCTCTCAACAAGGGGTTGGTGCTGGGTTGTGGGCCTGGTGGAATCTTGCATGGGGCTTCGACATTGTTTTCGACTGGCTGCTGGTTCGGCCCTATCGCGGCCTGGTACGAGTTATGCGGGGCGACCTGTTTGATGCCTTCTTCCGCTTGATTGCACAGATAATGCGTGCCCTGCATTTTGGACTCTCTCGAACCCAAACCGGCAAACTGCGTGGCTATGCCGCCACCATGGTGGTCGGGGCTACGTTGATTCTACTCAGCCTGGCGCTGACGCTCTAACCATAGGAGGCATACCGATTATGATACTGGTGTGGTTAATCGTGATTCCTCTCGTCGGGGGGCTTTTATGCTGGCAGATAGAGCGGCTTGGCGGCAAAGCAACGCGCTGGGTTGCGCTAATCACCATGCTGGCCGAGCTATTGATCTCGCTGGGGCTGTGGACGCAACTCGATTTCCATTTGCCGGCCTTGGACGGCACACAAACCCAGTGGGCACTGGAATACCAAGTGGCCTGGATCGAGCGCTTCGGCATCAGCTTTCACCTGGCTATGGATGGCTTATCGTTGGTGCTGATCGCGTTGACCAGTTTTCTCGGCGTGCTGGCGGTCTTGTGCTCGTGGAACGAAATCGTGCACCGGATTGGTTTCTTTCACCTCAACCTGCTGTGGATTCTCACCGGGGTTATTGGCGTATTTCTGGCCATCGATCTGTTCCTGTTCTTTTTCTTTTGGGAGCTGATGCTGGTGCCTATGTACTTCCTGATTGCGCTGTGGGGCCATAGCGATTCAAAGGGCCAGACACGCATCGGCGCAGCCACCAAATTCTTTATTTACACTCAGGCCAGCGGGCTGCTGATGCTGGTTTCCATCCTTGGGTTGGTGTTCGCCCACCACGCCAGTACCGGTGAGTATTCTTTCAGCTATCAGGTGCTTCTGGACACAACTCTGTCGCCCACACTTTCCAGTTGGTTGATGCTGGGCTTCTTTATCGCCTTCGCGGTCAAACTCCCTGTAGTGCCGCTGCACGGCTGGCTACCAGATGCCCACGCTCAGGCACCAACAGCCGGCAGTGTAGACCTGGCGGGGATACTTCTTAAAACCGCGGCCTACGGCATGATGCGTTTCGCCTTGCCGCTGTTTCCCGAGGCCTCCCAAACGTTCGCACCCATCGCCATGGGGCTTGGGCTTTTAGGTATTTATTATGGCGCGGTTCTCGCCTGCGGACAGCAGAACGTGAAACGCTTCATTGCTTATACCAGTATTGCGCACATGGGCTTTGTATTGATCGGCATTTATTCCGGCTCTGAACTGGCGTTACAAGGTGTGGTGATACTGATGCTGGCCCACGCTTTTTCCGCCGCCGGGTTGTTTATCCTCAGCGGCCAGTTGTACGAACGCCTGGGTACGCGTGAGTTGGGCAAAATGGGCGGATTGTGGGGGCGTTTGGGTAGTTTACCGGGGTTTTGGCTGTTTTTTATCGCTGCCTCGTTAGGCATACCCGTCACCGCCAATTTCGTGGGTGAGTTTATGGTGCTGTTCGGCACCTTTACCACCGCGCCCTGGGTGGTGGTGATCGCCAGCTTTGGCCTGGTGCTAGCGGCGGTCTATTCGCTGATCCTTATGCAGCGTGTGCACTACGGCCCGCCACGGGGAAAAACAGCCTTAAGAGGGCTGGATGCCCGCGAGTTTGCCATGATGCTGAGCATTGTCGCTTTGCTACTGTGGCTGGGTGTTTATCCACAGCCACTGATTGATACCACCGAATCTTCGATGAGCGAAGTGCAGCGCTTGTTTGCGCCTTCGGACACGATGCAGGAGGCTGACTGATGCCCTTTGCCGAGATGATCGCTTATTTGCCATTAATTCTTGTGGCTGCAACGGCCATCGCGGTGATGCTTGGCATTGCCTGGCGCCGAGAACACGCGGTGACCGTTGCCGCCACTGTTTTGGGGCTGGTGCTGGCTTTGATTGCCCAGGCATTTGCCTGGCGGGTCATTCCGGTGCACACGGTGTTACTCAATTTTGATGGCCTCGCGTTACTGGCCGGGCTGTTGATTCTGGGCTCAACACTGGCCTGTGCGATTCTGTCCCATGCTTACCTTGAGTCGTTTCACGGCGCCCGCGAAGAATTCTATGTGCTGTTGTTGTGCGCTGCAGCTGGTGGCCTGGTGCTGGCAGCCAGTCAACACCTGGCCAGCCTGTTTATCGGCTTGGAGTTATTATCCATGCCACTGTATGGCATGCTTGCCTACGCTTTCCATGAGCGGCGCTCCCTGGAGGCAGGCATCAAGTATCTGATTCTGTCTGCCGCCGCCAGCGCTTTTTTACTGTTTGGCATGGCGTTACTCTATGCTCAAACCGGTGAGTTGCGGATCGATGTGTTAATGGCCAACCTGGATCAAAACGTGGGTATCTGGGGTCTGGCGGGCGTTGGCATGATGCTGGTAGGCTTGGCGTTTAAACTGTCGGTGGTGCCGTTTCACCTATGGACACCGGACGTTTACGAGGGCGGCCCAGGGCCGGCAACGACCTTTCTCGCCACGGCTAGTAAGGTGGCAGTATTTGCGCTGTTAATACGGCTGATGCTGTCGGTGCCAGCCCTACAAGGCGACTGGCTGCGCGCGGTATTCACTTGGCTGGCGTTGGCCAGCATGTTGGTGGGCAATCTGCTGGCGCTGACTCAATCCAACCTCAAGCGTATCCTCGGCTATTCATCGATTGCTCACTTCGGCTACTTACTGATTGTACTGGTGGTCGCCGATGGCCTGGCAGCAGAAGCAGGCGGGGTTTATTTGATTACCTACGTGCTCGCAACCCTGGCGGCGTTTGGCGTGGTTATTCTGGTGTCGAGCACGGCCGGCGGTGACGACGCAGCGGCGCTGCACCACTACCGAGGCCTGTTCTGGCGGCGCCCCTACCTGACCGCCGTACTTACTGTGGCTATGCTGTCGCTGGCGGGCATTCCTGCAACCGTCGGCTTTATTGGTAAGTTTTATCTCATTGCCTTGGGTGTTGAAGCCGAGCGTTGGTGGCTGGTAGGCGGCATATTATTGGGCAGCGCCATCGGGCTTTACTACTATTTGCGGGTTATGGTTACACTGTTTCTGGCTCAACCTGGCATGCGCCGCCGCGATGCATCTAATGACTGGGGCATGCGCGCCGGTGGCCTGGTGGTGCTGGGTATATCAGGGTTGGTAATTCTGCTGGGGCTTTATCCGGCGCCGATGATCGAGCTAGCGCGCATTCTGCCATAAAACTACGACCAAACAGCCTCGGTAACCAACGCCCAGCTTTCGTCAAAGTCTGCACAGGGCAGCCGTGAAAACGATGAGCGAACAAACCGTTGAATCCGGCCCTCCATGTACACCAGAACAAAATCGGCACCCCGGGGTGCACTGGTACGGGGCCGCAAGCCCTGGCGAATCTCACCTTCTTTCAGGATTTGTCGCACCTGGGTTTCCAGGCGTTCGAAGAACTGAGAAGCGCGTTTGCGTAACCCTTCATTCTCACCCATTAAGGCGTCGCCGGTAAGCACACAGCACAAGCCGGGGTTGCGCTCGGCGAACACCAGAACCAAGTGCGTTAACTGTTGCAAGCGAACGCGCGGGTCTTCTTGTTCTTGCAAGATAACCTGGCAGCGAGAAAAAACAGCCTCTTCTGCAAACTCAAGAAGCGCCTCAAACATCTTCCGCTTGCTGGGAAAATGGCGGTAGAGCGCCGCCTCCGTCACACCCACAGACCTGGCTAAAACGGAGGTGGTGATACGGGCTCCCGGATCGGTTTCCAGGAGCTGCACAAGAGCGTGGAGAATGGCCTCTCTACGGCTGGGTTTCGGGTCGGTCATAACAATACTACAACGCTCTTTATCAGAAGAAGGTGCCATCAAGGGGCGACGATGCACTTCCGTAAAGCTTCTTGGGCATCCGACCTGCAAGATACGATTCACGACCGGCTTCAATGGCCAGGCGCATGGCGTTGGCCATCCTGATCGGGTCTTTCGCGTGGGCAATAGCGCTGTTCATCAACACGCCATCACACCCCATTTCCATAGCGATAGTGGCATCGGATGCCGTGCCGACACCCGCATCTACCAGCACCGGCACGTTGGCATTTTCGATGATCTGCCGAATGTTGTAGCGGTTCTGAATGCCCAGGCCGGAGCCAATTGGCGCGCCCAGCGGCATGATGGCAATACAGCCCATTTCCTCAAGGCGCATGGCCAGCAAAGGATCATCAGAGCAGTACACCATTACCTTGAAGCCGTCTTTGATCAGTTCCTCGGCGGCGGCCAAGGTCTCCAGCATGTTTGGGTAAAGGGTTCTGTCTTCGCCCAGCACTTCCAGCTTGACCAGATCACGGCCGTCGAGCAACTCTCTTGCAAGCTTGCAGGTGCGCACGGCGTCTTTGGCGGTAAAACAGCCGGCCGTGTTTGGCAGTATGGTGTAGCTATCCGGGGACACCACGTCCAACAGGTTGGGCTCGTCGGGGTTTTGCCCGAGATTGGTACGGCGAACGGCTACCGTCACAATTTCGGCGCCGCTCATTTCAACCGCATGGCCGGTTTCCATCAGATCATGGTACTTGCCCGTACCCACCAGCAAACGCGACTGATAAGTGCGGCCCGCAATTTCAAGGGGTTTGTCTTCGGGTAACTGGATCTCGGGTTTCTCGGTCATGGTGTTTCCGGTTGATAGAGCGTGATAATGAATGTGCGCGAAATAGAGTGTTCCCGGCCAAATTTTTTCTGGCCAAACTGTTTTTAGCCGCCGCCGATGGCATGCACAACCTCAACCCGATCGCCATCATTCAGGGCGAACATCGGGTGCTGGCTGCGAGGCACGATGTCTTCGTTAATTTCCACCGCCAGCCGCTTGCCTGTGAGGGCCATTTTCTCCACCAGGGCAGCAACCGTGGCCCCGGCGGGAAGCTCCATGGCTTCACCATTTACCTGAACCTGCATAGCATTTTAACCTCTGTTTTTATGCTTTGGCCGGCGCGCGCCAGCCGTTAGCAATAATGCCCAGCCAATCATAAAGCATAGGCCACCCATGGGCGTAACCGGGCCAACCCAACGTATATCAGTCAGTACCAGTGTATACAAACTACCGCTGAACAACCCAATGCCTAACACAAATAGCCCGGCCGCAGATCCTAGCAAACACCTTGAGAGTCCAAAACCAGACAACAGGCTAATCAGCACCAACGCAATCCCGTGATACATCTGGTAGGTAACCGCGGTTTGAAAAACCTCCAAACTATGCTCGCTCACCAGATTGCGCAGTCCGTGGGCACCAAACGCCCCTGCCATCACAGCCGTTAGGGCAAACAAAGCGCCAATAATAATGGGAAAACGCATTAGGCCAAAGGCCTGCTTGTTTTCGGGTTCAGCAGTCACAGTGGATTTTTTCTCCGGTATCCAGATTCATCATGGTGAGCGCCCCACCCCAAACACAGCCTGTATCCAGGCCGGTAAACCGCTCAATACCAGTTTTGCCTTCAAGCGCCGCCCAGTGCCCGAAGATCACACGCAGGTTATCCGTGCGGGGAAACTCAAACCAGGGAGCGAAACCCTCGGGTGCAGTGCCAGCGGATTCTTTGGCCGTAAGCTCTAGCCTACCGTCATTGGCAATAAAGCGCATACGCGTGAAATAGTTGGTGATGATCCGCCAGCGATCCATACCGGTGAGGCCTTCACTCCAAACTTCAGGCTTGTTGCCGTACATCAGAGAAAAATATTCCGAGGCCTGCTTGCTGCGTATGACTTCTTCCACTTCGCTGGCACAGGCCAGCGCCTGCTTAAGGCTCCAGATGTGCGGCAGCCCAGCGTGGGCCATGATCAAATTACGCTCGGGGTCGTGCACACACAGGTGTTGTTGACGCAGCCAGTTCACCAGCTTGTCACAATCCGGGGCGTTCAATATTTCTTCGAGCGTATCCTTGCGTTTCAGCCCGTGGCCACCAAGAGCCACAGCCAAAAGGTGCAGATCGTGATTACCCAAAACCACTACGGCAGCATCGCCCAGATTTTCAATATAACGCAGGGTTTTCAGAGATGACGGTCCCCGGTTAATTAAGTCACCGGCCACCCACAGTTTATCCCGTGAGGGGGAAAAATCTACTTTGGCCAGAACGGATTTCAAAGGATCGTAACAGCCCTGAATATCGCCTATGGCGTAATCAGTCATTGTTGCCCCCGCTGCCCTTCTCTATATCTTTTTCAGCTACAAGCATGTCTGCGATACTCACATAATCTGCCAGGCTGAGGTTTTCAGGTCGCAGGCCATCGTTGATGCCCAGCGCTTGCAGTTGCTCAACGGTCACCAGGCTACCCAATGCTTTGCGCAGGGTTTTTCGGCGAGCGTTAAATGCGGTTCTGACCACCGTTTGCAGCGTCGTGAAATCCTTTGCCGGGTGCGGAAGCTGCTTATGAGGTACCAGCCGCACAATGGCAGAATCCACTTTTGGAGCCGGCCGGAAAGCACCGGGGGCCACTTCAAATAGCGGCTGAACCTTGCAGAAATACTGGGTCATAATACCCAGCCGACCATAGTTGTTATCGCCGGAGACCGCGGCCATTCGCTGCACTACTTCTTTTTGCAGCATAAAGTGCATGTCTTGCACCGCGCCCGCCTGGGACAACAGGTGAAATATCAGTGGCGTGGAAATGTTGTAAGGCAAATTACCAATAATGCGCAGCGGCTTTGTATCTGCTATCTGGCTGAAATCAAACGTTAGCGCATCGGCTTCATGGATGCGAAATTCCGGATAATTGAAAAACTTGGTGCGCAATACAGGAATCAGATCGCGATCCAGCTCTACCACCTGCAGCCTGGGGTTAACGGTTAGGATTTCCTCGGTTATGGCACCAAGGCCCGGACCAATTTCTACAATGGCATCGTCCGGCTTCGGGTGAATGGCGCGAATAATGCGCTCAATCACACCCGGGTCGTGAAGGAAGTTCTGCCCAAACCGTTTCCTGGCCTGATGGCCGGCTTTTTTACTCACTCAGATTTCTCTCAATTGAGGGTTTTGCGATTAACAGATTTGAGGGAGCGAGCCATTTGCTCACCCACTCGAATGGCGGTGTGCAGGCTACCCGCATCGGCCTTGCCGGTACCTGCAAGATCTATAGCCGTGCCGTGGTCTACTGAGGTACGTACAATGGGCAAACCAAGGGTGATATTTACCGCGCGACCAAACCCCTGGAACTTGAGAACAGGCAAACCCTGATCATGGTACATAGCCAGTGCGGCATCGGCCTGGTCAAGCCAATGGGGCGTAAACAGGGTATCTGCGGGCAGCGGGCCGGTTAGCTGCAAGCCGTCGACACGAAGTTTCTCAAGGGTCGGCTCAATAACATCTATTTCTTCCCGGCCCAGATGACCGCCCTCGCCTGCGTGGGGGTTTAAACCAGTTACCAGAATTCTTGGCTGCTCAATGCCGAAAAACTTTTTCAGATCGGCATTCAAAATAGTGGCGACCTGGGTTAATCGTTCAGGCGTAATCGCGGCAGAGACGTCCTTGAGGGGTAGGTGAGTTGTTACTAATGCCACTCGCAGCTCTTCAGTGGCCAGCATCATAACCACTCGCTCTACACCGCAAAGCTCTTGCAAGAATTCAGTGTGGCCACTGAACTCAATACCCGCGTCATTGATAACACCCTTGTGAACCGGAGCTGTAACCATGCCGTCAAAATCGCCCGCAAGGCAGCCTTTGGCCGCAATAGTGAGCGTTTCCAACACATAGCGACTGTTGGCGGTATCCAATTTGCCAGCGCCAAACGAGGCACAACCTTCAACATGCAGTACAGATAGTTCACCGGCAGCCGTTTGGGGCTCAGTGCCAGGTTGCCAAGGGTGCAAGGTAACGTCGAGGCCAAGCAGTTTGGCCCTTTCACCCAGCAGTTGCTGGCTGGCAATAACAACTATGCTGGCCTCACGCTCTTTCTCGGCCAACTGCAGGCATAGCTCGGGGCCTATGCCTGC
This sequence comes from Marinobacter sp., assembly GCA_030457765.1. GTDB lineage: Bacteria > Pseudomonadota > Gammaproteobacteria > Pseudomonadales > Oleiphilaceae > Marinobacter. The sequence continues at coordinate 11,786 of JAKDUK010000014.1, forward strand.
TGGTTCACCAGCTGTCAGAGCCAGAACCGTCGCGTCATGCATTACGCTTCGGTGTCCGGCGCACGGCTGGATTCGTCTTCTGCGTTTTCTTCTGCATAGTCACCTTTAAACTCAACAAAGGCTTCATCACGGATTTCCCGAAGCCAGTTTTGCAGTTCCGCCTCGAATTTGCGCTGATAAATCGCCTGGCGAGCCTCGGCTTTCTTTGCGTCACCACTGACATCTTTCTGTCGACGCTCTTCAACCTGAAGAATGTGCCAACCAAACTGGGAACGGAACGGACCTTTAACCTCGCCCACAGCCGCCTCGTTCATGGCCTGCTCAAACCCCGGCACCATCTGGCCCGGGCTTACCCAACCAAGGTTGCCGCCATCGGAGCCGGATACCGGGTCGTCGGAAAACTCACGGGCTATCACGGCAAAGTCGGCGCCATCCTGAATCTGCTCGTAAAGATCACGGATAGTTGCCTCAGCCTCGGCATCTGTCATCGCCTCAGAAGGGCGTATCAGGATATGACGCACCCTGTTCTGCTGGATAACTTGCTTCTGGGAACCACCACGCTTGTCCACCACCATTACCATGTGGAAACCGCTGTTGTTCTCCAAAACCTTCGAAGGCTTGCCAACCTCCAACGATGGCACAATCGGCGCAACCAGTGAGGGTAACTGGCGCTCGCTGCGCCAACCCATATCGCCACCTTCAAGGGCATTGCTGGCATCGGACTCAGCAACAGCCACTTCGCGGAAATCACGGCCGTTCACAATCGCTGTGCGCAGCGCTTTTGCTCTTTCGCGGGTTGCATCCACCGAAGCATCATCGTTTGGGTTATCCAGTTCGATAAAAATATAGGCAAGGCGATATTCCGCATCATTGCCGCCACTGCCCTGAAGTGCCTGCAGGTAGTTTTCAACTTCCCGATCCGTTACGCGCACACGGCTGCCCACTTGGCGCTGCTGTACACGGCCCGTGATCATTTCCTGGCGAATCTGTTCCCTGGCCTGGCGATAGCTTACGCCCTCAGTCGCCAGCTGGTTTTCAAACTCAGGCAGGCTCATACCGTTGCGTTCGGCGATATTAGCCAGGGTTTCGTTAAGTTCGTTATCGCTGATGCGCATGCCCATTTTGTTTGCCATCTGTAGCTGCACAGATTCGGTTATCAGCTGCTCCAGAACCCGCTCCTCAAGAAGGCGACGCGGCGGCAGGCCGGTGCCCTGGGCTTTAAGGCGCCCGGTGATGGTATTAATTCTTGCATCCAGCTCGGTCTGCAGAACAACATCGTCATCAACAATAGCCACCACCTGGTCTAGCAGCTTGCGTTCTGCTTGGGCCGAAAAAGAAAGCGCCACTGCCAACAGCATCAGCAGTGTCTGTAAACCTTGGCGAATCGTCGCCTTCATAATCACCTCTATAATGAAGATATTAGCCTGCAGTTAGAGTACCGGAATGGCACGGTTGCCGTCAGGGGTTCCGGTTAGGAGCTCCAAACCGGCGCCGTTCGCGCTCATCAAAACCGTAAATGGCCTCAGAGATCGATGTTGAAGAACCTCCGCTACCGCCCAGGCCTTTGAGCTGAATCTGAAATAACACACGGCTGTCCAGCTCCTGATCGTCGGTCAGATAATTCTGGTGAACTACCTGAACGCTCCAGCAGCAATTATTGTATTCAATACCCGCAAGCGAACCTACGGTGCGGTCCAAATCCGAATCATACACCCAGCGGCCGATAAGACTAACACGGTCTGTTGCCGGGATAACCGCTGCAATATCCGACTGTTCCAGCTCATCCTTGCTGTAGGTATGCCCAACACTGGCAAGATACCGATAATCCTCCGTGTGGAAAACCAGCTGACTGCGACCTTCTTCGGTATCGCCAGTCTCTGGGTCCCACAACCCGGAAGACCGGATTTGCAGATTATTCAGAGGGTTCAGTACCACCTCCCCGGCCAATGGAGAGCGACTGCGCTCGCCACCGCCTTTACCAAACAACGTAACCTCACGATCCTTAAAATACTGGACCTGGCCAATGCTGAACCGGGCTCGCTCGGCGCCGGTTACCAGGTCGTTGAATCGGCTAGTCAGGGCAACGGTTAATTGATTGGCATCACCAACCCGATCGCCACCCACAAAACGATCCGGCCGGAACAGCTGCTCAAAACGGAAGGTTTGCAGCGCTGTATCAAACGCCGGAATGGAGTTCTGATCTGCTTCCGCATCGGCCCAGGCATAGTAGAGCCTGGGTTCAAGTGTTTGGTTGTATGGCACATCAAACAGGCTCGATTGACGATCAAAATACAAGCCGTTGTCCCACTCTATCACGGGAACCGTACGATCAAACTGGCCATCCCCTGCACTGTAATCGTCCAGCTCATAACGGGTGTAATCGAGACTGACTGATGGACGGCTGAACCCCCACAGGGCTCGCATTGGCAGAGCCAGCTCAGGACGCGCCCGGAAGCGCTGGCCGTTGGCTTTATCAAGCCCCGTTAACGAGTCGTTGCCCCGGTAGAACCAGGTATATTGGCCCTCCACGTTTGCCTCAAGCCAGCCAGCCTCGGTCGTTCCGGCATAAATGGCCTCTGGTAGCTGGGCGTAGGGCTTGTTTGTCTGGGTAATACGATCGCTGACGGTTTGATAGTCATTTACATACAAATCAAAATACTGGTTTGCATCCTGATAACGTACACCGCCCTTTCGCTGCAGGTGCGTGGCTTGGTTAATTTCCAAGCTGCGGTTCAAATCACTAATATAATCTTCATCACTGACCACGGAAAAATCACCGTAACCCTTCCAGCCTGCACCCAGGGCCGCGCGGGTAGACGCATCCAACGCCCAGCGTTTTCCGGATTCGCCCGGGTTGTCGTCGGAGTAGGCCGAATCATTGTCAATGTAGCCCACTTGTAGCGTTGTTTCTCCCCATAGGCTGAGGTACCGGCCCTCCACTTCATTAAATAAACCACGACCATGAATGTACTGTGGTGTGATGGTGGCATCGTAATGAGGGGCCAGATTCAGATAATAAGGTGCTGCGAAAAACGCGCCGCTGCCGGCACTGGACGATCCAAACTGTGGGTAAAGGAAGCCCGTTTTACGGCGATCGTCTATAGGAAAGCTGGCATAGGGCCAGTAAAACACCGGAACATCGAGAACTTCGAGGCGGACATGTTTTGCAGTTCCAAAACCCTCGGCCTGGTCCAGTTTAATATCAGACGCTACAATGGCCCAATCGTTCTGTTGCGGGCCACAGGTTGTAAGCATGCCGTCGCGAATTTTAACGGTGTCCGAGCCCACCCGCGAGAGACTGCCAGCGCTGCCCCGCATTTCCGGGCCATGCAGAAGAAATGTGGCTGTGTTGATATCAAAACGCCCTGAATTAACACTGTATTCGGCACGCTCTCCGGTTAGCAAAAACCCGTCACCACGACTTACTAATGGCCCTTGGATGGCCACCTGGCCGTTGCCCTGATTGTAACGAGCCTCAGAACCCGTTACCTGAAAGCCACCCTGGCGAAGCCGAACGTCGCCTTCAAGGTATAGCTCGTGGTCTACCTCGTAACGGGCATTCAAACCACTGACCTGCAGAGGGACCGCTTCGCCAGCTTTCCCGGTTCCTGCAGTACCTTCACCAAAAGCATCTGAGCCATCACTCCCGGTGGTAGATGGCAAATACCCACCCGCACAGAACGCCGGTAGTGATTTTCTGGCGGTCTCCGGAAGTTGGTTTTTTGGGCGCCAGTCCAGCTCGGCCGCAGATGGTGCTTCTTCGGAACCCACAGAAAAACCAGCGGCCGACATCAGGGTAAACCCGGCAAGCAGGCTCGCTAATCGGCGACGCACTGTGCCTTTCTGCGCCTGCAGATAGCTGTCGGACATTGGCACGGTAGCAAGGTTCCTGTTCCGGATGCATAAAAGACTGTGGGTAGCGCGACAAGGCACAAATACACACATACAGCGGCCTAGTTTACACGTGCCCCTGAAGCTTGTTAACGAAAACGGAGCCTTATAAGCCAAACTCCGCTGCAAAACCATTTTACCCTCTTTATACTTCTATACTAACGTTTGCTCTAAGCTCACTCACTACTTCAGGATAAGCGCCCGAGCCATGGACCACCGCCTGCAAATGCTGACCGCATGGGTCAGACAGTTTCCCGGCTTTGAACACGCCGACGCCCTTCCGGTTTCTGGCGACGCCAGCTTCCGACGCTACTTTCGCGTGTTCAAAGCAGCCACAGATAGCAGCGACGCCCAGCCCTTCATTGTTATGGATTCACCGACAGAGCAGGAAGACTGCGGGCCATTTGTAACGATTGGTCGATACTGGCACCAGGCAGGCATCACCGTTCCAAGGATTTTCGAAGCCGACCCTGTGCGTGGCTTGTTGTTGCTGGAAGACTTCGGCGACCAGCTAATGCTGGACCAACTCACTGCTGACACCGCGACCACGCTTTACCAAAGCGCATTGGACGAACTTGTTCTTATTCAACAATTGCCTGCACCTCCAGATCATCCTCTGCCCGCTTACAACATAGCCTTGCTGAACCGCGAAATGGCGCTATTCCGGGATTGGCTCCTGGAAGGTTACTTAGGCCTGGAGCTGAATAACATTGAGAAATCCATGCTCGACACCACCTTCGCACTGCTTCGCGAGAGTGCTTTGGCCCAGCCTAACGTTACCGTGCATAGAGATTATCACTCGCGAAACCTGCTGGTGCTGGCGCAAGGCAAGCGCCCCGGCGTTATTGATTTTCAGGATGCCGTAACCGGGCCTGTGACCTACGATGCTGTGTCTCTGCTGAAAGACTGCTACATTCAATGGCCAGAGGAGCAGCTTTGTGTATGGCTAGAGGCATTCCGGGAGCAAACTCTACAGGCTGGTCTGCACCGGGCCGACCGGGATACGTTTCGGCAGTGGTTTGAACTGATGGGCATGCAGCGCCACCTTAAGGCCGCCGGAATATTTGCCAGATTAGCCATGCGAGATAACAAACCGCGCTATCTGCAGGATATTCCCCGCACAGTGGGTTATTTGCTGACTGCCAGCAAACGACAGCCAGCCTTGCGGCATTTCCATGAATGGCTAACGGCGGTTGCGGCCCCCCGGATCGAAGAATTAATTGGCCCGATTCCGGGCCAGGAGCAACCGGCATTGTGAAAGCGATGATTCTTGCCGCAGGACGGGGTGAACGCATGCGGCCACTCACTCTTACCACCCCTAAGCCTCTACTAAGTGCAGGCGGCAAGCCGCTCATTGAATATCATCTGGAACGCCTTTATCAGGCCGGCTTCCAGGATGTAATCATTAACCACGCATGGCTTGGTGAGCAGATTGAGTACACATTGGGCAATGGCGAACGCTTCGGGCTTTCACTAGATTACTCCCGCGAAGGCGAACCACTGGAAACCGCCGGCGGCATTGTTCGCGCCCTACCGCTGCTCTCGCGCCCGGACAGCGACTGGTTTATGGTTATCAACGGCGATATCTGGGCGGATTTTGACCTCGCCCGGCTTCAGCCGCCGGCCGTTGACAGTGGTTTTGCAATTGATGCCATTCTGGTGATGGCAGACAATCCCTCACACCACAGTCAAGGTGATTTTTGTTTAAATCACAACGGCATGCTTTCTGAAGGCTGTACCATTAAAGAGGGAGAGAGACTGACCTTTACCGGCATTAGCCTGCTACACCGACGGTTGTTTGACGGGTTAACAGATCAGGCCGGCAAACTCGGACCTGTGCTGCGAGCAGCCATGAAAAAAGATCGAGTGGCCGGGCTGCACCATGGCGGTCGCTGGGTTGACGTAGGAACGCCCGAGCGGCTGCGGGCACTGGACCAGCAACTGGCCTCTCAGGAGCCTTAGGGCTATGGCAACCCAAACCGCGCAATCAGCTTTACCACCGCGCATGGAGGCGAAATTTTCAGAGCTTCTGCATGCCCTTTGTGCTGCTGACCACAAGACTCATACGCTGGTTAGTCAGGCGAGGCTTCCCTGGTGGTGCCGGCGTCCATTATTTTTCTTTCTGGGCTATATAGCCAAAGCTGAAGGCCGAGTGTCTGAGCAAGACATAGGCTTTGCCGAAAACCTTATAACTGCACTCAAACTGTCAAAGCGACAACGGCAAAAAGCCATCCAAAATTTTCAGCGTGGCAAAGCCTCAGGCACACTTCCGCCGTTAAGCGGGCTCACCTTAAGGCTAAGCCATGGTGCCAGGCCTTCTCCAGCCCTGAAAATCGCCCTCTGCCTTTGCCATGCAGCGCAACTTAAAGGCCGCCCTGCCAAACCTCGCCTTTACCGCTGCGAAGATGCTATTGACCAAATAGGCCTTCCGGTATCCATAAGCGAAGACATTTTTGAAAGCTATGCCGCCAGGGTATGGGTCGATACCAGTGACCTACCGGCAAAGCCTGTAAGCCTTGAACAAGCCTGCGCGCTGTTTGGCGCAACCCGGCGGGATTCTCTTGCGGATATCAAACGTGCATACCGAAAAAAAGTGTCTGAGCATCACCCGGATAAGTTGGCACAGCAGCAGCCTAGCCCGGCTGAACAGGCGCGGGCGAAACAGTACCTGCTGAGCTACCAACAAGCCTGGGAGCTCATCAGGCGGCACCACAAGCCAAGTTAAGGCAACCGGGCTTTTACTGCGCTTTTGGCTTAAGCCAGGCTGAGATTCGCCCCGCCAGAGCCTTCCCGTTTCGGGGCGACGATAAATCACCTGAGCTCATAAGCTGAAGATTAAACCCTTCTACTCTTGCCCTTTTTAACCCGGCCCTGCGCTGCTCGTACTCAGCAGACGATGAAAGCTCCAAAATACGCGACACAGAAGCTTTAGTCAGCGCCACAGCCAGCTGTGAGGCATCTTTAGGGTAGAACCTTGGACTTACCCAAATCATAGCCGGTGATCCGCCCAACTCCGCCGCGTTTAGCACCACATGATTACTACCCCGTCCAATCCCCACTACAGCCACAAGCTCTTGACCATGCTTTTCAAGCGCCGAAACACCGGCAACAAGCTGCTTGCGAATGCGCTCACGATAGGCTTCTTCCAGCTCATCTCCGGTTTCCGAGGTCATCACATCAATGGTCGCGGGGCTAATAGCACTGGAGCGCCGATCGCTCGGCGCCGAGTCCAGCTGCGGGGCTTCAACTGGCTGCTCCAGAACCGCTTCAAGTGCCTGCGACGGCGACTCCAAGCCCAAAGTGAGCACGGCAAAATTTCGCTGTGCAAGCTCTCGCGCCAAGGCGCCCGTTAGCCCTGATTCAGCGTTACCACCTTCATCGGCCAAAATAATCAGCCCACCCCGCGCAGGCGCTTCGTACCCAGGCCAAAACAAAGCCAGAGTACGAGCACCCCCCTCAAGATCAAGCCACAATGCGGCCTCCGGAAACCTTTCGCTCAGCTTTTGCTCTCCCAGGCCAGACACTACGGAACCTCGGGCTTCGTTCGCTGCCACTTGGGCAGATTCTGCGGAATCCTCTTTATTCTGAGCGTATGCGGGCGGTAAGCCGCCAGCCACTAAAACAATCAACAGCCAGCCGCAGACACTCATGCGGCGGCCGCTTCGGCTTGTTGTTCTGAATTGGTGCACAGTTCTTGCCCCCTTGGCTACGAAAACTCACGGTTGTGCTGTTAGACTGTTACCCGTTCACAGTTTGCCGCAAGGGCTGCTAACCGGGCTAATGGAAAACTTATAGCCCTTGCTCACGGCTAATACATTACTATCAATTACTGCTAATTGTTCGCGAGAGCCGTCATGAACCCTTATCTGATTGCCCCATCTATTCTGTCTGCTGATTTTGCCCGCCTGGGCGAAGAAGTGGATAACGTTCTGAGCGCCGGCGCAGACGTGGTGCATTTTGATGTTATGGACAACCATTATGTACCCAACCTGACCATTGGGCCGATGGTGTGTGAGGCGCTGCGCAAGCACGGCGTTAACGCCCCTATTGATGTACACCTGATGGTGTCGCCGGTCGACGACCTGATTCGTATGTTTATCGACGCTGGCGCCAGCTACATTACCTTCCACCCGGAGGCGTCCCAACACATCGACCGCTCCTTGCAACTGATTCGCGAAGGCGGCTGCAAGGCTGGCCTGGTGTTCAACCCAGCCACATCACTAAACTACATGGATCATGTGATGGACAAGCTGGATATGGTGCTGATGATGTCCGTTAACCCCGGCTTCGGCGGCCAAAAGTTCATTCCCGGCACGCTGGACAAGCTGCGAGAAGCCCGCAAACGCATTGATGCCAGCAACTACAATATCCGCTTGGAAATCGATGGGGGTGTAAAAGCTGACAACATTCGTGAAATTGCCGAAGCTGGTGCAGACACCTTTGTTGCGGGCTCGGCTATTTTCAGCACGGATGACTATAAAGCCACCATCGATATCATGCGTCAGGAGCTGGAGCATGCCCGCACAACACTGGGCCACAAGGTGCCGGCACAATGAGCCTGACAGGGTTGTTTAATGCCCGCTGGCCGGGAGTTGCGCTGTTTGATCTTGATGGCACCCTGGTAGACAGCGCACCAGACTTAGCGGCCGCGGTTGACCGAACCCTTGAACAAGTCGGTCGCAAACCAGCTGGCATTGAGCAAGTACGAAAATGGGTGGGTCACGGCTCGCCCATACTGATGCGACGAGCACTGGCTGGCAAAGCCGACTGGGAACCCGCAAGCCCCAGTGATGACGCTCTGTTTGATAGTGCATTGAAGTTATTATACCAAAATTACCAACAACTTAACGGCCAGCATTCAACGGTTTACCCTGGCGTAGAAGCCTGTCTTGAATCATTGAGCGAACGTAGCTGCCCTATGGCCGTTGTAACCAACAAGCCTGAACAATTTGTGGCGCCTCTGCTTGAGCAGATGGGCATTGAGCATCATTTTCAGCTGATTGTGGGGGGCGACACTTTAAGCACAAAAAAACCAGCGCCAGCACCGTTAGTTCATGCCATGGAAACACTTCATGGCAGCCGCGGAACCACCGTGATGGTGGGCGACTCTGCAGCCGACGTAAATGCAGCCCAGGCGGCCGGCATTCCTTGTGTGGTTGTTACCTATGGCTACAATTTTGGTCGCTCCGTACAGGCACTCGGAGCCGATGCGGTAGTTGATTCCCTGAGCGAGCTTTTGTAACCTCTAGATTCTTGAACTTTCAAACCATTCAATTCGGGAGATTCCTGCCGTGCAGGGACTGAATCTAACTGCAGCGCGAGGCATGCTCACCACCCGCGCAACACGATGGTGGCGATGGCGTACCGGCTGAAAAAATCAGCCCGGCAGATAACGTGCGCCTGCCCGTTTGATGCCACCACCCGACAGGCCCGGCAAGCATTGCCCTCCAGGTCTGTTCGAACGCAGATCAGATTTCAGGAAACCCAGATCATGACCTCCGAACAATTCCGCAAGCTGGCCCAGGCCGGCTTCAACCGTATTCCTGTGTACCGTGAAGTACTTGCGGACATGGACACGCCCTTAAGTACCTACCTTAAACTTGCCAGCGGGCCTTATTCTTACCTGTTTGAATCGGTACAGGGCGGTGAAAAATGGGGCCGTTATTCCATCATCGGCTTGCCCAGCCAGGAAGTGCTTAAGATTTTTGACCACCGCATAGAAATTCGCCGGCACGGTGAGCTGGTAGAAACCGCTGAGGTAGACGACCCGCTGGCGTTCGTAGCCAGTTATCAGGCACGCTTCAACGCCCCGGATCTGGAAGAGCTGCCACGCTTCAACGGCGGCCTGGTGGGTTATTTCGGTTACGACACCGTGCGTTACATCGAGAACCGTCTGGCCGCCAGCTGTCCACCAGATCGCATTGGCACCCCCGATATACTGTTGATGGTGTCCAATGAACTGGTAGTCTTCGACAATCTGCGCGGCAAGTTGCACCTGATTGTGCATGTAGACCCCGCCGATGAAGACGGCTACGAACAGGCACAACAAAGGCTGGATAAATTGGAGCAGCAGCTCCACCGGCAAACCGCCAACACCCCGAAAACGCCACAGCATCTGCGCGGAAAAACCGTGGATGAAAGTGAGTTTGTGTCTGGTTTCAGCCAGGAAAAATTCGAGGCTGCGGTAGGCAAAATCAAAGACTACGTGCTGGACGGCGACGTGATGCAAACCGTCATCTCCCAGCGCATGTCGATTCCTTTTGAAGCGCCTCCATTGAACCTGTACCGCTCGCTACGAGTACTGAACCCCTCACCTTACATGTACTTTCTGGACCTGGACGACTTTCACATTGTGGGCTCGTCGCCAGAAATCCTGGCCCGCATGGAAGACCGGGAAGTGACCGTTCGCCCCATCGCCGGCACACGAAAGCGGGGTGCCACCGAAGCAGAAGACCGGGCACTGGAAGCCGAATTGCTGGCCGACCCGAAAGAGATTGCCGAACACCTGATGCTGATTGATCTTGGCCGCAACGACGCCGGCCGGGTCTCAGAAACCGGCACCGTGCGGTTGACCGAAAAAATGGCCGTGGAACGCTACTCCCACGTGATGCACATAGTCTCCAACGTGACCGGCCAGGTAAAAGACGGCGCCAGCTGCCTCGACGTGCTGAAGGCCACCCTACCCGCAGGCACCTTGAGCGGCGCACCAAAAACCCGTGCCATGGAAATCATTGACGAGCTGGAGCCGGTAAAGCGCGGCGTCTACGGCGGCGCTGTGGGCTACCTCTCGTTCAATGGCAACATGGACACAGCCATTGCCATTCGCACGGCGGTGATCAAGGACAATACCCTGCACATCCAGGCTGGCGCCGGCATAGTGGCCGATTCCGTACCCCGCCTTGAATGGAAAGAAACCATGAACAAGGGCCGCGCCATTTTCCGCGCAGTAGCCATGGCCTACAATGATTTTGACCACTGAGGCGAGGGAAACATCGTGCTATTAATGATCGACAATTACGACTCCTTCACCTACAACGTGGTGCAGTACCTGGCCGAATTGGGCGCCGAGGTACAGGTACATCGCAACGACGAAATCACCGTAGAAGAGATCGAAGCCCTGAACCCGGAACGACTGGTGATTTCACCTGGCCCCTGCACCCCGAACGAGGCCGGGGTATCCATGGATGTGATCAAACACTTTGCCGGCAAAGTCCCCATACTCGGTGTCTGCCTTGGCCACCAGGCTATCGGCCAGGCATTCGGCGGCAAGATCATTCGCGCCGGGCGCGTGATGCACGGCAAAGTATCTCCGGTTTACCACCAGAACACCGGCGTGTTTCGCGGGCTGAACAACCCATTACAAGCCACCCGCTACCACAGCCTGGCAATCGAACAAGCCAGCCTACCGGACTGTTTAGAAATGACCGCCTGGACTCGCAACAGCGACGGCAGCGTGGAAGAAATCATGGGCGTACGCCACAAAACCCTGGCCATTGAAGGGGTGCAGTTTCACCCCGAATCTATCATGAGCGAACAGGGCCACGAACTGCTGCGCAACTTCCTGCGAACCCAATAAAAAGGCACAACCAATGCACATGAAAGACGCACTGAACCGGGTAGCCGAAAACCTGGATATGTCCCGGGAAGAAATGAAACAGGTCATGCGCACCGTGATGAACGGTGAAGCCACCGACGCTCAAATTGGCGCCTTGCTCATGGGGCTGCGCACCAAAAGTGAAACCGTTGACGAAATTACCGGCGCCGTGGAAGTGATGCGTGAGCTGGTTTCCAGCGTTTCCATAAACGCCGAGCCACTGGTAGACATTGTGGGTACAGGCGGCGATGGCGCCAACCTGTTCAACGTCTCCTCCGCCTCCGCGTTTGTGGTCGCCGCCGCCGGTGGCTTTGTTGCCAAACACGGCAACCGCGCCGTTTCATCCAAAAGCGGCAGCGCCGACCTGATCGAACAAGCCGGCATCAACCTCAACCTGAGCCCGGAGCAAGTGGCCCGTTGCGTAGAAGAAATTGGCGTAGGCTTCATGTTCGCCCCAGCCCATCATGGCGCCATGAAACACGCGGTGGGCCCACGCAAAGAAATGGGCTGCCGCACCCTGTTCAACATCCTCGGCCCTATGACCAACCCCGCTGGTGTAAAACGCCAGCTAGTAGGTGTATTCAGCAAGGCCCTGTGTCGCCCCATGGCAGAAGTACTGCAAAAACTCGGCTCTGAACACATCATGGTGGTTGCGTCCAAAGACGGGCTGGACGAAATCAGCCTGGCCAGCACCACCCATATCGCAGAGCTGAAAAACGGCGAAATCACCGAGTACGACATTACGCCAGAAGATTTGGGCGTCAAAAGCCAAACGCTGGTGGGCCTGTCCGTTGATACAGCTGAAGAATCCCTGAATCTGATCAAAGCCGCCTTCGGCCGTGGTCACGACGAAATGGTCGAGAAAGCCCGCGACCTGATCGCACTGAACGCCGGCGCCGCCATTTACGTTGCCGGCCTGGCGCCAACCGCCAAAGCGGGCGTAGAAATGGCCCTCGACGCCATGGGCTCCGGCCTGGCGGCTGGAAAACTCGCAGAACTGGCGGACTTTTCGCACTGTTTTTGAGCTAAAAGGCCAGGCTCTGGCGTACCGGTCAGAACACCAAGCTTTGCTTTATGCTTCAGGCAGGCTTCACCAAACTCTGAGAGCATGCCGCTGGACGCCTCTCAAAACTGTCTGCAGCCAGGGATGGCTGCAGACAAGCCCTACATGGACGTATTCACGGGCGTGTTTTGAGAGGCGACCAGCGGCATGCTCATACACGGAACCAAACAAAAATGGCTAAGCAAAACGACAAAACCCCCACCATCCTGCGCAACATCGTAGAAAGAAAGTGGGAAGAAATAGACTCACGCAAACGGCTAAAAAGCCTCGAAGACCTCAAGGCTCAATCAGGCGACCAGCCTGAAACTCGTGGCTTCGCCAGCGTCTTGCGCCAGCGCATCGAAGCCAGTACCCCTGCGGTCATCGCCGAAATCAAAAAAGCCTCCCCCAGCAAAGGCATACTCCGCGACCCCTTCGAACCAGCCGACATCGCCCAAAGTTACGAAAAAGGCGGCGCTGCCTGCTTGTCAGTACTCACTGACCACGACTTCTTTCAGGGCCACGAAGACTACCTGATCGCCGCCCGCAACGCCTGCAGCCTCCCGGTGATCCGCAAAGACTTCATGGTAGCGCCCTACCAGGTGTACGAAGCCCGCACCATCGGGGCCGACTGCATACTGCTCATTGCAGCGTGCCTCACCAAAGACCAGATGCAGGAACTCGAAGGCATAGCCCACGAAATCGGCATGGACGTACTGGTAGAAGTGCACAACAGCGAAGAAATGGACGACGCCCTCACGCTGACTACCCCACTAATGGGCATCAACAACCGCGACCTGCACAGCTTCGACGTATCCCTGGAAACCACCTTCAACCTGCACCAACGCATAGGCCCAGAGCGCATGGCCATCACCGAAAGCGGCATTATGACCCGGACCGACGTAGAAACCATGACTGGCCACGGCATCTACGGGTTTCTGGTAGGCGAATCATTCATGCGCGCTCCGGCCCCCGGCGAGAAGCTACAAGAATTGTTTTTCCCTCAATAATCAGGCGAAAACACCGCGTCAACTCAAAACCCTGGCGGTTCAATTGGGTACCGCCAGTGCCTCCTGCATCAGCGCCTGCAAATGCTCAGGCAATTGAGACGATAACGCCAACGCCCGCTCATGGGCCCGGGGCGACATTTTGCCCCAGGTACGGCGCACAATCCTCAACCACTTCTCCCGATCGTATTCGGCATTATCCGCGTAGAACTGTGCAAAGTATTTCTCCAGAAACACCATGCAGGCAACGTCTTCCAGCAGTTGTGTATCTGCGTCTTTCCGCAGCTCCCGCTTGGTTAAAATCACCTCTACCCGCTCGCACTCATTCTCGGGATAACCGCACTCGGCCATGATTTCAGCCGCCCTGCGGCCATGCATACGCCCGCATGCCTGACGCCATTCGTAGTATGACTTTCGACCTTTGGGGTAATCACTACGGGGCATCTTCCAGCGCTCAATGTGCTGGGCCCGACAAGCAATTTGCAACCGCTCCGAGGGCGCCGTGTCCAGTTCATACAGCCAACGCGTCATGTGTAAACTGTAGGCATACTCTTTTGTGATGGACTCACCTGCGACGACCTCCTTGTTCGGGTCGGCACAATTTGCTCTGTCAATTGCATTCAGAGCGCACTTGAGAGAGGCGCTGCTCATACTATCTCCTTCTGCGACACAACTACCCCGCAGGGGTTATTGCGTCTACTATCGCCTTGGCTGATGATTAAATTACTGACACCCGGATTATACTCATGGTGAAAATTACAGCCCCCAAATGGACCAGCAACCAAGTACCAACCGAATGGCTTCCCGCCTATGAAACATATATCCGTAAGGTGGAATGGCAGGTTGCTGTGGTTGCGGCTTTGTTGCTTCTGGCTCGCCAAGAGCTGAGGGAGCAGGCAACCATTGATCAGATGACCGGCGATTAAAGCATTTCACAAACTATCAGCCTGGGCGTCACCACTTGTGATGGCCATGATGACATTGAAAACGCCATAAAAAGGGCTGACGAAGCTCTTTACCTGGCCAAGGAACACGGGCGCAATCGCACTGAGGCCTACTGAAAAAATCAGACCTTCGCGGAGGGGCGAGCTTCAATACGGTCATACCATGACTGAAGGTGGGTTTGTTCTGGCAGAATACGAATTTTCACCACCTTGGCGAACGCAACCGTTGTAAACGCGTTAATGTCGGCTGCGGTAAAGCGATCGCAACAAATGTATTCCTGATCAGCAAGGTGATCATTGAGAAACGCCATAAACTTGCGAACACCCTTGCCGCAATCCTCACCCCATTCCTGGATGGGGTTCATTCGGTCTTTGAAATAGCCACTGGTATGCTGGAAACACATGCCCGTGGGCAAAAAGAAGTAAAACTCAATCCACCGAACCCACTGCTCAATCGTAGCTTTCTCGACAGGCGTATCCCCTAGAAGAGAGGGCGCATCGGGGTAGCTCTCTTCAAAAAAGCGGCAAATGGCCATGGTTTCGGAGATGCAGGTTCCGTCATCCAGCTCCATAACCGGGACTTTCTTCATAGGGTTACGCGCAACGTACTCAGGTGCCAGATTTTCACCTTTCTGCAGATCGATTTCGATAAACTCTGCCTTCTCCAGCAAGCCTTTTTCCGCCATAAACATGCGTACACGGCGTGGGTTTGGTGCAGTTTTTGTTTCAAAAATCTTCATTATTTCCAGCTCCATTCCAAACAATCCCAGGGCGACTCAGCGTAACGAACAACAAAGAGATTGGCTCGAACAAAAAGTTACGTCAAGCAACCATCCAGAAGCCGGTAGCGGCTTCACTTTTCCGTAGACTGAGATGCCTTGATTTCTTCGCCTTCTGAGGTTGTCAGCACTAACTCTCCGCGACGGCCAATGGTTGCGCGCTTTACGTCAGACATCAGCTCTAAAAAGCGTTGCTCCTGATCCATCAAGGCAGGTGCGCAGGCCATTTTCGTTGCAAACATATAATCAAAGCTCATACCTTCGGCCGTGCGCTCGTACTGGCCTCCGTAGCGGTTGCAGGATGCCATACCGGCCAAGCGATTTTCGTCAAAAAATTCAACGGTCATTCGAGAGCGGTCGATAATATCGGTACCGGCCAGGTCTTCAACAACCCATTCAGCACCGCGGAATAAACGATCCGGATCGCCACCACAGCCCTGGAAAACCTCACCGTTCAGCTCCAGGCGTACCTGTGCAGGGAACTGGGCACCCGACATATTATCTTCACACAGCTGGCGTGCGACCTTGAGACTCAACTCTTGTCCATCAAGCTCACCACTAAACTCACGGCCATGCCGGTTAGCCACAGCGATTTCCAGGGCAACCGTCTCTGGCTCACCAGAATCGTATGGGCGATTAAGCAGCAGTTCTTCGTTTTCAACACGAACATGCCAGAAAGGCTCGTTACCCGTGGCTTCAAACGGCACTTCCAGAGCGCCTGCCTGCAAGCACTCCGGATATGTCTGGCCTTTCACGGTAAACATTGCTCGCTCACCTTTACTCCAAAAGCTGGTGCTGCCATCTCCGGGAGCTACATAAAGCGCACCGGACGCACTTGTCTTTGGCTTTAGAAGCAGGCGCTTGCCCTGATAATCCACGCCCAGCAGGTCGCTGTCGCTCGAACTGGCAACATCAACGTTCAGCTTGCCACACTGGTAACTGCCTGCCGCTACGCTGGTATCCGGCCCGGTGGCACATGCAGAGAGAAAAAGCCCGGTAGCTGCGACAACAGATGTCATCAAAACCCGTTGTAAGTACATGAACACAACCTATAGTTATAGCGTAAATGAATGCCGGCATCTTAAAGATAAGCTTGTGGAAAAACCAATTGCAGAGGCAGGCAAACCATTAAAAGCAAGCAACCCATATAGCTAAGCCACTTTTTATCCCGCTAACTCAAGGCTATGCTGAAACTCATCACTCTGGAGGCGCTGCATGGCTATTACGCTCTATCAATTTGCCATATCCCACTACTGCGAAAAAATTCGCTGGGCACTGGATTACAAGAACCTCAGCTATCAAACCACAAACCTGCTGCCTGGACAGCACATAAAAACCGTACAAAAACTCACCAAAGGTGGGGGCGCTTCTGTGCCTGTTTTGGTACATGATGGCGAGGTGATCCAGGGTTCATCAGACATACTGGACTACCTGGACAAAACCTTCGCCGATAAACCACTCACACCAGCCGACGAGCCTGCAAGAACCCAGGCGCTGTGGTGGGAGCAGCGCCTGGATGACAAGGTTGGTCCGGCAGTGCGCTGCTACTCCTATCACCACTTGCTGCAACGCCCGAAAATTGTGGTGCCATTGCTGACCGCTGGTACGCCCTTTTACAATCGCATTCTACTCAGCCTGGCTTTTAGCCGAGTAGACGAAACCATGCGAAAATGGATGAAGATAAACAAGAAAACAGCGGAAGAATCCAGAACAGTGATGGAAAGCCTGCTTAGCGAATTGGCAGACATTTACAGCCGGCAGCCATTTCTGGCGGGCGAATCCTTCTCCCGCGCAGACCTCACAGCGGCTGCGCTTTTTGCGCCGTTATTCCAGCCCCAGCCCTACCCGGTACCCTGGCCAAAACCCTCGCGAATACCTGAAGAAATACAAACCTGGCGGCACCAGTGGCAACCGCAATTACAGATGCTTGGTAAAGTTTATAGCGATTACAGATGATGACCATGGCGCCGGAACACAACACACATGAACAGGCCCTAAGCCTGGTCAGCCAGGATAGCCACGCTATAACAGGTACGGTGTTTTGCCCGGATACGCCCGGCTCAGTTTTAGTGATCGCCCACGGCATGGCGGAGCACGCAGGGCGTTATGCTGATTTTTCCCGCTGGCTTGTTGAGCGCAACATTGCCGTTATTACGTTTAATCACCGGGGGCATGGCCCGGCATGCCCGAGCGAACAGCTGGGCCACTACAGTGATACCGATGGCTGGGGAAAGGTGATCAACGACCTTAATAAGGTATTACTCTATGCACGGGAACGCTTTTCGGGCATTCCTCTGGTACTGCTGGGACACAGCATGGGATCATTTATCGCACAAAGCTGCGCACAGCAGCATCCGCGCTCCCTGGACGGTATGATACTAAGCGCCACTAATCGTATTCACCGACCGCAGCTGTGGGCCTCTAAAGCATTGATTGGCGGAATTCGCCGGTTATATGGCAACGATCATAAAAGCCCTACCATCGCAAAAATGACTTTCGGTCAATTCAACCGCTTGTTTCAACCCAACCGGACTGACTGCGATTGGCTAAGCCGGGATTCTGCCCAAGTAGATAAATATGTATCAGACCCGCTCTGTGGGTTCGAATGCACCGCAGGGCTGTGGCATGATTTTATTAAAGGTATGCTTACCATCAACCCCTCGGCGTGGCGCAAAGATCTGCCTGTTCACTTATTTGCAGGCTCTGACGATCCGGTTGGGGAAATGGGCAAAGGAATTACCCGTCACGCCCGGAGCATCCGTAAAGCTGGCGTTCGGGACATCAGTCTCAAATTGTTTGAAGGTGGTCGGCACGAAATGTTGAATGAAACCAATTCCGGAGACGTGCGGGAGCACGTGTTATCGCTGCTTGTTCATGGAAATAGATCGGATGTCTGAAGAAACCCCTCGCCTGATTCCCAGGCTAAGACTTAAAAGCGGCGACACCATCGCTCTGGGCCCGGGCAAGGCTCAACTGCTTGAGTTGATCCAGCAGCACCGCTCAATTTCCGCAGCCGCCAGGGCTTTAAAAATGAGCTATCGACGAGCATGGCTTCTTGTAAACACGATGAACACGTGCTTTCAGAAACCTCTGGTGCTTACCGCCACGGGTGGCAACCAGGGAGGCGGGGCTGAACTTTCAGAAGAAGGACTAAAAGTACTCACACTCTACCGGCAGTACGAAAAAGCCATCGCAAAACGCCCCGAGCTCGCCGACTTGGAAGCTTTACTGAGCGGTCCGCACACGCCGTCAGCTTAACCACGCAAAATTTAATGCGCTTGTATCTGGCCACAGGCACCTATACTATTCGCATCGTTATATACGCCTGAATACAAGGAAGCTTACCCCATGCCCATGTTCAAAAAATGCTATTGCCAACTGATAACGCTGTGCCTTGCACTCGGCCTGCCGTTCGCATTCAGCAGTGTTGCCCACGCCGCCGATGTTCGTATTGCCGTGGCCGCCAACTTTACCGATACCACTCGTGAACTCATTGCAGCATTTGATGAAGCCACTGGGCTGGAGGCAGTTGCAAGCTATGGCTCGACCGGAAAGCTCTATGCCCAAATAGATAATGGCGCACCATTTGATGTGTTTCTGGCTGCTGATAGCCGCAGGCCCGAGCTTCTTGAACATAATGGTCAGGGCGTAACAGGTACTCGTTTCACCTACGCTCGAGGCAAGTTGGCGCTCTGGAGCCCGGTGCCCGGAACATTTAAAGATCCGAAAATTTGGCTAGAGTCCGGCGGCTTTGCCCGGCTGGCCATCGCGAACCCCAAAACAGCACCTTACGGCTTTGCTGCGCAAGAGGTGCTCACCGAGTTGAACCTTTGGGAAGCCTTGCAAGATCGCCTGGTACGCGGTGATTCCATTGCCCAAACCTTTCAGTTTGTCGCCACCACGAACGCACAATCTGGCTTTGTCGCCCTATCGCAAGTGCGTGCCTGGGACGAGAAAGGCGGCTCACTCTGGATGATTCCGCAAAGCTACTACTCCCCTATTAACCAACAGGCTATCCTTCTCAAACGCAGCGAAAACAAAGCGGCGGCTCACCAGTGGCTTGAGTTCCTGCGCGGAGACAAAGCCAGGGGTATCATTGAAAACTTTGGCTACGAAACCGAAATCTAAGCAGTAACCGGCAAATACCATGGACATATATTGGGAGCCTGTGTGGCTCACATTGAAGCTTGCAGGTTTTACCACCGCCGTACTCTTGGTGGTGGGAACACCCATTGCCTGGTGGTTGGCACGCAGCCACCACTGGGCAAGGCAACCCATTGCGGCAATTGTCGCGCTGCCCCTGGTATTGCCGCCGACGGTTCTCGGGTTCTACCTTCTTATCCTTATGGGCCCCAAGGGTGTGGTTGGCCAGTTTACCGAGCAGCTGGGGCTGGGGTTGTTGCCTTTCACCTTTGAGGGGCTGGTTATTGCATCGGTTATCTACTCGCTACCGTTTACGGTTCAGCCTCTGCAAAATGCTTTCGGGTCGATTAACCAGCAGTTTCTTGAAGTCGCGTCTACGCTCCGGGCCTCCCCCCGGGATCGCTTCTTTTCTATTGTGCTCCCTTTGGCTCGGCCAGGGTTTCTCACCGCTGGCGTACTGACTTTTGCTCACACTATTGGGGAGTTTGGCGTTGTGCTAATGATAGGCGGCAATATACCTGGTGAAACCAAGGTGCTCTCTGTGGCCATCTACGATCACGTAGAGTCCCTGGAATATACTCAGGCCCACTGGCTGGCCGCTGGCATGGTTGTATTCTCGTTTGTGGTGTTGGTAACACTCTATTCACTCAACGGTCGGCTGCAGTCGGGGCTGGTGAAATAATGGCTGCATCGGGAATACAGGCCCGCTTTGCCTGCCACTTTGGCTCATTTTCTCTGAATGTTGATTTGAATCTGCCAGGGAGCGGGCTCACCGCTTTGTTTGGTCATTCTGGTTGCGGCAAAACCACACTGCTGCGCTGTATGGCTGGCCTGCAGGCGGCTGACGGCGCCATGCGTGTTAACGGGGATGAATGGCAGAGTGAGAGCAGGGGTAAAAGTAGTAGCCGCCCTGTTCACCAGAGACCCTTGGCCTACGTGTTTCAGGAAACCGGCCTTTTCCCGCACCTATCAGTGCAACGCAACCTGATGTACGGGTACAAACGCATTCCAAAAAGCGAACGCCAGATATCCTTCGATCAGGCCACTAAATGGCTTGGCCTTGGCCATCTGCTCGAACGTATGCCGGCGAAACTCTCAGGCGGAGAGCGCCAGCGAGTCGCTATTGCCCGGGCACTGCTGACAAGCCCCAAGCTCTTGCTGATGGACGAACCCCTGTCTGCACTCGATCAGAACAGCAAGCAAGAGATACTGCCCTACCTGGAAGCTCTGCGTGACAACCTTGCCATCCCCATGCTGTACGTTTCCCACTCCACCGCAGAAGTTGCACGGCTGGCAGATCACATAGTGATGATGGATAACGGACAGGTGGTGGCACAAGGCCCCCTGCAACAGATAATGGCACGCACGGATCAGCCCTTTGGTTTTGAGGAGGATGCTGGCGTAATTCTGGATGCGACCCTCTCGGAGCGCGACGAGCGGTGGCACCTGTGCCGTGCCGATTTTTCTGGTGGGCACTTGTGGCTGCGCGCAGATGAAGGTCTGAAAATCGGACAAAACATTCGCCTGCAGGTGCTGGCAAGGGATATCAGCCTGGCCCGGAGCCAACACACCGATCAGAGCATCCAGAACCTGTTGCCGGCTACGGTGGATGAAGTGGCCTCAAATGTAGGCCCAGGCACCTCTATGGTGCGTTTACTGGCAGGACAAACCCCGTTTCTCTCACGCCTGACTACCCGCGCTGTTCACACCCTGGCTATTAAGCCCGGGCAAAAGGTGTGGATGCAGGTGAAATCCGTCGCTCTTGTTAACTGATCCGTATCCCACGCGACTTCTGGCCTCTTTGGATGCAACTGTTCCAGATTCAGGCAGGCAAGCTTACCCGCATGCCGCTCGATACACCGCACTGGGCGCCTCTTACAGAGCCAGAGGCCATTGCCAGTGCGGTACGTGACTTTGTTGACCCTCAGCGAGTGCCGTAAACCACCATGGTTTTGCCTTTAACCATTACCAGCCCCTGCTCTTCCAGGGTTTTGAGCACCCGGCCAACCATCTCGCGAGAACAACCGACAATGCGGCCGATTTCCTGGCGGGTGATCTTGATTTGCATGCCGTCTGGATGCGTCATGGCATCTGGCTCTTTGCACAAATCCAGTAAAGTACGCGCCACGCGGCCGGTCACGTCCAAAAATGCCAGGTCGCCGACTTTACGGGTGGTCTGGCGCAACCGCGAGGCCATCTGCTCGCCGATAAAATAGAGCACCCCAACATCCTGATGGGCAATTTCCCGGAACTTGGGGTAGCTTATCTCAGCCACCTCACACTCGGTTTTAGCCTTCACCCAGGCACTGCGGGAATCCATGTTGTCGAACAGCCCCATCTCGCCAAAGAAATCTCCGGCGTTGAGATAGGCCATGATCATCTCGCGGCCATCATCATCTTCAATAATAACCGTGACCGAACCTTTAACGATATAAAAGAGGGAGTCGCTCTTATCACCTGCGTAAATAATAGTACTTTTGGCCGGGTACCGGCGGCGATGACATTGTGATAGAAAATAATCGAGATGCTTCGTTTTCTGTTCAACCGGCTTGACGATAGTGGCCATAGTGCGAGTCGTGCCTCCTCAAATGCTGGCAGGTTCCAATGTTTGTTGTTCACCCGTCTTTCCTTGCGGGTTCGTTTGTTTTTGCTACAAAACAGCGCAACTTATAGCAAGAAGGCGTGTCTCGAGCAACAGAAAACAGTATACAGGATGTATCTGGATATAGGTGTCACTACCTATCAGCCTTCTGTCAGGGTGCATGGGTTATGCTAGCATCTTGTCCCATTCGTCTATTTTTGGGCCGACCCGTTTGACCGCCCCCTTAAAAAAACAGGAGAACACTCTTCATGAAAGCAACCGTCGACTGGACAGGCAACGCCAGCTTTCGAGCGAACAGCGGTTCCGGACACTCTGTGCAACTGGATGGCCCACCGGATCATGGCGGTGAAAACCTCGGCCCCCGCCCCATGGAAATGCTGTTAATGGGCCTTGGCGGCTGCTCATCGTTTGATGTAATGAGTATTCTTAAAAAAAGCCGTCAGGACGTCACCGCTTGTCATGCCGAACTGGAAGCCGAGCGCGCCGATGCCGTGCCATCGGTATTTACAAAGATCCACCTGCATTTTGTTGTGACTGGCCGCAATCTGAAAGAAAACCAGGTAAAGCGAGCCGTGAGCTTATCTGCCGAAAAATACTGTTCAGCCTCTATTATGCTCGAAAAAGCAGATGTGGAAATCACTCACAGCTACGAAGCTCGCGAAGCGGAATAACCTCTTTTACAGCACTACCCAACATAGGGCGTGCCGTGCATAATACGGCCCTTTCTCTGCCGGTCTGCGCAAAAGGTGAACAACCTGGTCAGTAGTCGGCGGCGGCCTACGCATAGCGAGCAATTGCCGCTATGCAGTCATTCATCTCCATATATCGGAGGGGCTGAGCATGGAACCAAAACTCCAGTTGCACGGTTTCAACAACCTGACCAAATCTCTGAGCTTCAATATCTACGATATCTGTTACGCGCAGACCGAAGAACAACGCGAAGCCTATATTGATTACATCGACGAGATGTACAACGCAGAGCGCCTTACCCAGATCTTGACCGATGTGGTTAAGATCATTGGCGCCAACGTTCTCAACATCGCCCGCCAGGACTATGAACCCCATGGTGCATCGGTCACCATGCTCATCGCCGAGCATGAGCTTACCAACGGCGAGGAGCACAACAATGAAGAGTCCCCTGGCCCGTTGCCAGACACTATTTTGGCGCACCTGGACAAAAGCCACGTAACGGTGCACACCTACCCCGAGAGCCACCCCCATGAAGGCATAAGCACCTTCCGGGCAGACATAGACGTATCGACCTGTGGCTTGATTTCACCTTTGAAAGTGCTGAACTACCTGATTCACAGCTTCGATTCCGATGTGGTAACGGTAGACTACCGTGTGCGCGGCTTTACCCGCGATGTAGATGGCAACAAGCACTACATTGATCACGACATCAATTCGATTCAGAACTACCTGACAGCAGATACCCGGAATGCTTATCAGATGATCGACGTGAACGTTTATCAGGAAAATCTCTTTCACACCAAGATGATGCTAAAAGCGTTCAACCTGGATAATCACGTGTTCGGAGTGAATGCCAATGAGCTGGATCCTGAAGTAGCACAATCCATTGAAGAGCGCCTGAAGCGTGAAAAGTTAGAAATTTTCTACTCCCGTAATATGGAGTAGCCACCCTTGGAAAAACGCTTTCCCGGCAATCCCTGAGGCATATCAGGCAAGCGTTTTCTGGGCAATCAGGCGTTGCACCATGGGCCTTACAATGAGATCCATGGCCAGCGCCATTTTTGTGCCCGGAATAACCAGAGTATCGTGACGAGACAGGGTACTATTTTGTATCGCTTGCAGCAGATAGGAGAAATCTACCTCCGACGCATCTCGAAACCGAATGACAATCATGCTTTCATCTTCGCTAGGCACATCCCGAACCACAAACGGGTTGGAGGTGTCCACCAGTGGAATGCGCTGAAAGTTAATATGGGTGTGTGAAAACTGCGGCACTATGTCGTGAACATAGTCGTCCATACGATTCAGGATCGTTGCGACCACCGCCTCCTCGCTGTAACCACGCTGATGGGTGTCCCGGTGTATTTTCTGGATCCACTCAAGATTCACAATGGGCACTACACCAATGAGCAAGTCCACATACTGAGCAATGTTGAATACCTCGCTGACCACGGCTCCGTGCAGCCCTTCGTAAAACAATAAATCTGTGTCTGGGCGCAGCGCCCCCCATGTCGTAAACGTGCCCGGCCTGTGGCCCTGCGCCTGCAAGGCACGATCTTCATCATGAACATACTGGCGGTAGCGACCATTTCCCGTATGGCCATAGTCATAAAGCAACGCCTCGAGCTTGTCGATATGGTTGGCCGCCAGCGCAAAGTGATTGCGTTTACCAAACTGTCCTTTAGCCGCCAACCGCGCCATTTGCTCCCGGTTATAACGGTGGAAACTGTCACCACTGATCATCGCAGCATTCAGATTCTCATTAGCAAACATGCGCCGAAATATCTGACCAGTGGTGCTTGTGCCGGCACCGGATGAACCGGTAACTGCAATAATGGGGTGTCGTTTTGACATAACTGAGGTGCGCCGGAAGTTGAATAAAAAAACGAAGAATCAGGTAAGGCTATCGAGCGAGCGAGGCTTCTCGATCACAAAACCCTGAGCGTAATCCACTCCCAACTGGGTCAGTGTATTCAGAACATCGCGGGATTCAACCTGGCCCGCAATCACTTCTCTGTCCATATAATGCGCCATATCTACCATGGATTGCACCATGTTGCGGTCGGTGTCACTCGTGTTGAGTTGGCCGGTGAACGCGCTGTCAATCCGGATCAAATCAACCGGGAGTGAGCGCATAAATTCGAATGAACCAGGGCCGCTGCCGAAATTTCCTAAGCAGAATCTGCATCCCAGTTCTTTCATCTCAATGATAAAATCCGCGACCGCATGCAGATCGTTAATCGCCGAAGCTTCGGTCACCTCAAACCAGATGCGCTCAATAGGCGCGTCTTTTTCACTCAGTTTTTCGTAGATGAACTCAAGTAGCGATTGATCGTTCAGCGAATAGCCAGACAGGTTGATACACACGCCACCAAGGTGGCGTGGATCCGGCGCCTGCACTCGCAACCAGTCAAGCATATGCCCGACCACCCAGCGATCGACAGCCTGCATACGATCATACCGCTCAGCCATACGGACAAAATCCCGCCCAGTAATGAGCACTCCGGCATCGTCGTACATGCTAATCAGCACTTCATACTGGGGCGCCATAGCGGCACGACTGTGCAGCGGTATGATCTTCTGGCATCGCAGCAGCATGCGCTCTTCGTCCAGATTTCCAAGGCTGGCAACCTTTGCCGCTATCTGTTCCTGGCGCGACTGGTCATCCGCACCCAAAGAATACGCGGCTACCTTGCCATGCCCTTTCTGCCTCGCGCTACCCAGAGCTTCTTCAGACGCTCTCAGCCAGCGCTCAGCACTCACAAGGCCAGGCAACTCTGGCACAACTCCCACGCTGGCAGACAATCGATAGTCACGGCCACCGTAAACAAATTCGGCCGCCTCTACGGCAGCAATCAGATTGCGCGCGGCATCGTCTGCATTTTCGGCCGGCACAAGCATGCCAAACTCATTTCCCGCCAGCCGTGCCAAGGGCATTCCGTCACCTACATGGCCGCGCAACAAATCTGCCACACGCTTAAGCGTCTCATCACCGGCCTGATAACCTGCGGTGTCATTCAGCAGCCGGAACTGACGCAGATCCAGCCTGAGCAAAGAGCGCTCATCTTCGCGCCGGGCAAGCTGTTGGTCGAGCATGCGTTCAAATTCACGGCGACCAAGAAGGCCGGTTAGTTCATCGTGGGTGGAGGCCCAGGACAACTGGTCATACACCTTGCGCACCATTCGGTCGATGCTTTCGTCCACCAGGGGTCGTTCATATTGGCTATCTGGCACAATAATGCCCTTGCGCATCTGCCGCGCCAGAGCTTTCAACTCAAGCTCCACAACCCGCATACCCTGATGATTCACAAATACAAACCTGCTAAATCCACGCGCCACCCAAACCAGGCGAATGTACTGCGGCTCATCGGGCTTTTCCTGATCTCGCAGCCAATCACCCGTTCGCAGTCTCTGCGCCCGATTCATCCAGCGTTGTAAGCTGCGCTGCTCACGCTCCGAAAGCGATTGCTTGAGGTCTTTTACTGGCGGTGCCTCAGGCACCTCTACCATTTCAGGCGGATTCTCGGGACCACGCACCAGGAACTGCTTCAGTTCTTCACGTATCTGCGACGATGGCAGATGGTTGCTGGAGATAGACGCCAACCCATCCTGAATAACCCCGAGCAGCTCGGGTAGATTCACCGGGCTGTCGCTGTCTTGCGCAGACGCCAGCAACGAATCAACCACAGCGAGATAATCCTGCCAGATCTGGCTGTCTGGCCCCTGACGAATCCAGGTCAGTGACAGCAAATCGCGCCAGCCACCATCAAGCAAACTAAGCACGGCTTTCGGAATCTTACGCCCCGCCAGCTTCTGGTTCAGTACCTCGGCAACCGCGGCCTTAGACTCGGCCACTTTTTGCGCCCCTTCCGCTGCGGCAGTTACCCGCTCAACATTGCGCCGATACACCAGGTTTTGGCGATCGATCAGGCCATCGAGCTCCTGAACCGCCTGCTCAAACACCCCTGTATCCTGCTCAAATTCGGCGATAATACGCTGGATAAGTTCGTCAATGTGGCGCTGAACCACCGGGTTTAAACGGCCACCCTTAATACCAAGCTGAGCCAGCCGGTTCATCACACCTCTAACCGGGCTGTCTTTGTCATCAAAAAACTCAGGGTCGCGCATCACTACTTTAAGCACTGGCACCTCAAGCTGGCGCATCCGCTCTTGAGCGTATTTGCCTAGCTTCGGGCTTTCAGTAATGGAGTGGAAAAATTGATCGACGACATCCAGCGTACCTTGCTGCTCTTCGTCTAGCTTTTTAGCACCACTGTCACGAACCTTTCCAACCACGCGCGCTCGCAGCGGAATAACATTGCTGGTGGTATCAATCGGTTCTGCCTGTAGTTGCTGCAGTTCACGCTGAAGTTCGCCAGAAGACAGGGGTTTGGCGTTAACGGGAAAGGGAGCAGGCTCTGCATCACCCCGTGTTGCACGATTTGCCGCAAGGGTTCCAAGCAAATTTTTGACAGTCGCAAAGGCAGATTGCGCAGCCTGAGCATAACCCCGGAACTCATTGCCCAAGCGGTTTTTCCCAGGCTCTTTCTCACGGGTCGCAGCGGGTTTCATCGAAGACTCTAACCGACCAGCTTGTCGCGCGGCTCGCGAGGTATCAGCCGGGTTATCATCAAACGGTTTCTGTTCCTGCTTCGGCCTTTTTTCTGCACCGCCGGGGACCTGCTCACTCAGGTACTTGCTAAGATCCAACTCCGGCAGTACTCCATGGCGAATCAGTATGTCGTTCAGTTCTTTGTACAGTGGGCCCAAGCGGTGCAGGACCGATTGCTCGAAAATTTTCAGGCAAACTTTTTCTACGTCTCTGCTCGCTTTAAGCTGATTCAGCCCAGAATGAAACGATTCGCACACAAGCGACGGCCCGAGCGGGTTATGATGCCCGGTCGCGTTGGCAATGCCCAGATTGTCTAAACGTAATTTCAGCTGCAGCAGGTCTTTGCGGTACTGGGTATCGGCTTTTGTAACCATTACCCGAATGGTCAGCCAGTCTTCAAACTCCCCTTTGTCTACCACAGAAAGCTCTGAACCCGGAAAGCCTTTCGGGGCTGGCTTGAGCGGGGATTCAAGGCTACGGGCTATTTGATGCCAGATCACTCGCTGTCGAGCCTTAACCTGGCCCGAAAAATCCATAAACTCGTTAGCCTGCTGGTCGTTCGTAGCCTTCTGTGCTGCCTCTTTAAGCGCCCCTGCCATTTGCACAAAACAGGCATCCATGAGTGGTTCTATATGTTGGATAACTGCACGTGCACACTGATGCAGAACAAACTGCACCCGCTCACTCGGCGCCCGCAAGGAGGCCCGCTCCTGACCATTAGACCCACCACACTGTTGCAACATCGATGCAACGGCTTCTGGGTTTGTGCGCGTAAAATTAACGCCCATAGCCCCATCTATGCGTCGGGCAATGCTTACGTGCAATTCGTGTTGGCGTTTTCCATTGCCCCCCCGAAAACGCACAATTAACTCAGGCGAGTTCGTAGTAGCAAAGGCCCGGTCAAGTTTTCGGGACGTTTCACCGGAATAGCGGACAAATATACCTTCGGCACAAAAATCCGCGATCTGGCATGGCCAGGACTCACCCGTGCCAAGATCAATCTGGGCAGCAAGTTTGATGGGTTTTCGGGGGCTACTTCGACGTTCTCTCGGATCCATGAACTACCTGTCATTGCGCAAAGTCGGACGGGCCGTGGTTCTGCCTGTCAGCGACTAACGTCCCTGAAAAGTGGCAATACCGCCCGCCGTTATGAGAAAGGACGGTGCGTAAAACTGCAGTCTTAAGTGTACTATAGCGACCACTTACGGACACAATCACAGTCGCGCCACAACACAGTAGTCTATGAAACAGCTTAATCAGATATATACCGTTTTACTACTGATAACACTGTTAAGTGGCTGCACCTCGTTTAGCTATTACACCCAGGCAATTCGCGGCCATCTGGCCCTAACCATGGCGGGCAAACCGGTTGATGGTTTTATCGTCAGCAAAAACACACCCCCGGAGCTTCGCAATAAACTCATGCTTTCGCGCCAGGCCCGACATTTTGCTAAAAGCCGCTTGGCACTCGATCCGGGAGGCGCATTCACAGAGTACGTGGTTCTTGAACACCCATGGGTGGTGGTTAATCTGGTTGCTGTGCCCGAGTTTTCGCTGCAACCACACCAGTGGTGTTATCCGATTCTTGGCTGTCAGGCCTATCGGGGATACTTTCATCTGGAAGACGCCCAAGCAGAAGAACGGCGCTTTCGTGCCGAGGGCTATGACACGTTCATCGGCGGCGTAACGGCCTACTCAACACTGGGCTGGTTTGACGATCCTCTGCACTCGGGTTTTACCAACCTTGACGATGACCGCATGGTTGCACTGATGTTCCACGAACTGGCCCATCAAATGGTTTACATGGCCGGAGATACCGCTTTTAACGAAAGCTTTGCCACGGCCGTTGAACTAGAAGGTCTAAAGCTATGGCTATTGAGGCAAGGCGATCCTTCAGCCTTTCAACAGGCACTTATTCGCCTGAAACGGCGCAACAAAACCTACGATCTGGTCGCAGCTGCCAGCACCGAGCTAAGTAAGCTATATCAGCGACAGGATGTGCTTTCTGAAGACAGCCTTCGGGAACGCAAGCGGCTGATTTTTGACGACCTTGCAAGTGCCTATAAAAAGCTACGCGATGCGAGCAACGAGCAGCCAGCTGGGGAAGCTTCGGTGGTCTTCAACAACGCTCGGATTGCTTTGTTCTCCCAATACAATCAATACGTTCCTGCTTTCAGGCAGCTTCTAAAGCAATCCAACTATGATTTCCAGGTGTTCTATCATGCTGCGGAGGATCTTTCCAAACAGCCCGAGAAACAACGCCGGCATGCCCTGCAAGACTTATCAAAGAAGTTTGAAAAAAACTTTTGAGTTGCGCTGGGTGTTATAAGCAGCAAGCTTGGGGCCCGGCAAATCCTGAACCCTGCTTGGCAGGAAACCCCGCTCGCGGAACCAGTGCTCTGTTTGCGTGGTGAGCACAAACAGCTTCTGGATACCCTGGCTGCGGGCGTGTTTTTCTACCATTAATAGAATCTCGTCGCCACGACCTGCGCGGCGATAAGCGGAATCTACGGCAAAACAGGAGAGCTCACCGGCCCCTTCCTCCGGGTAATTATGCAGAGCAGCACAACCCACAATGGTTCCATCGCGTTCGGCGACAACAAAATGTTCAATATCGGTTTCCAGCATTTCCCGTGACCGGCGCACCAATACGCCCTGCTCTTCCAACGGTTCAATCAGCCCGAGAACACCGCCTATATCTTCAGCACGTGCCTGACGGATCTGTTCATAGTTGTCGCCACTGACCAGCGTGCCTGTACCGTCTCGGGTAAACAGCTCTTCCAATAAAGCGCCATCGGTCACATAGCTGATAATATGCGCCCGCCTGACGCCCTTCACGCACGCATCGCAGGCCGCGCGAAGCAGATTCGCATCGTGCCCAGTAATGGTTCCATCCGCCAACCGCTCCGGCGCCTGCCGGGCTGACAGCTCACGAATCAACGAGCCATCCTGCTCCAGCAACCCCTGGTCACC
Organism: Marinobacter sp.; assembly: GCA_030457765.1. Lineage (GTDB taxonomy): Bacteria > Pseudomonadota > Gammaproteobacteria > Pseudomonadales > Oleiphilaceae > Marinobacter. The sequence goes on from JAKDUK010000014.1 coordinate 42,063, forward strand.
AATATAAACGATGAGCTTTTCCGCCTGCAAAGCCGCCGACACCTGGCTGCCCACATCTTCATAGGATAAGTTGAAGGTATCTCCGGTAGGCGAATAGCCCATTGGGGGCAGCAATACTATGTGTCCCTGCTCCAGAAGTTTTTCTATGCCGGCTACGTCCATTCGCCGAACCTTGCCGGTGTAACCAAAATCGACTCCATCCAGCACACCAACTGGTTTGGCGGTCACATAATTACCACTACTCACCCGAATACGAGCATTGTGCATGGGCGAATTCACCAGCCCCATGGACAGCTGGCTCTCAATATTTGCCCGCAAACCACCGGTTGCCTCCATAACCAACGGCAAATGCTGCTGTTGAGTAATCCGCAACCCATGGGAAAATGACGATTCCACGCCAGCACAATCCAAACGGGTTTGTATCTGCGGCCGTGCGCCAAAAGCAACCACCAAGCGCACACCCAGGCTGCTCAGCAGCGCAATGTCATGAATAATGTTTATAAAGTTTTCATGCTCAACCGCATCGCCGGGAATGGTCAGGACAACTGTGCGGCCGCGATGGGCGTTGATATAAGGCGATGAATGGCGAAAAGAATGCAGCCAGCCGTTTGATTTCAAGTGTGCTCTCCAAGCCGTAATTTTTTATACAGATACCCGCATGCGCAGGGTACTCTATTGTGCGTGGCCACGGCGCCAAATCTCAAACATTGTAATCGCGCGTATAGCGATCGGGTAAGCTACTTCGCCTCCTGCCACTGTACGGGCAACCTCCAGTTCACGCTCGGTCACATTCGCCAAATGCCCCTCGACAACATTGCCATTAGAAAGCGTAACCCTAACCTTGCGCCCTTCCCATGTTGCTGCCTGCTCCAGATCTTCGATATACCAGCGGGTGATCGCTGGATTCTCCCGGGGCACCACCGGTTCGAGCGCTTCTTTTGGTGGTTCGGCGACAACCGGTTCCGCTTTTTGCAGAAAAACATCTGGCACCGCGGCGCCATTGTATTCCAGCGCCCAAGCAATCGAGCCATCAGCGCCTTCTTCCTCGGAGTGCACAGGTATACCAAGGGTGTCCGACCCTAGTTGCACTGTCGCTGTTACTTCCCCACCTTCAATCAGCCACTGCCGATACAGCGCTAGTAACTGCTCACTAGCGCGCCAGCCCCGGGCGTTAAGCCTGGTCTCAAAAGCCTGCACAGCTCGCCCTGCCCACTCAGTGATTTCAGCTCCCGCCTCCCTCGCGCAGTATGCTGCGACCCGGCGCATGAGGCCTCCGTCTCTGAGTGTGACTTCTATAGGCTGGCTTGAGCTGGCCAGCGTTGCCTCTGGTGATAACAGATTGATTCGGGCGCCCGGCCAGTTCAGTTCCAGGCTACCCGTGTTTTCTGAGTTAAGCTCGAGGTGGACGCGCTCGGGGGTTTGGCTGAGGATGAGCTCACCAGCCAAGCGGGTAATGCCCATGCGCAAAAGGTCGCCACTGCCCAACTGCTGGCGCGGGTCCGGGGCACACGAAAGCGCAAATAAAGTCGCGTGCTCACTATCCCTTGACCCATCTGCTGTTACCCAGTTGCGAAACATGGTTGCCTCAAGCACCAGTGCCAGCCCTTCGGCCTGCAATGACCAGCGGGCGGGCAGGTCAGCCGGATTCATCAGGGCTTTCAGTAGGGCAAGGGGAGAACCGGCTTCAAATTCAGCGCGGTCAACAATTAACGGCTGAGTCAGTTCAAAATCCTGCCAATAGGCGCCAGACAGAACCAAGCTGCCCGCAATACCTGAACTTATCTTTCCCCGCTCCAGCACACCGCTTTCGCTTAGTGCCTGACGTGCTTCCGCCATGCGCTGATCTGCCAGCCACCAACTGCCAGCTTTAAAAACGGCAAAGCCAAGCAAGGCTGCCAGTACCAGAATTGTGAGCAGACGTTTCATCTGGATAAATCCTCAGGCAAAGCCGTCAGTTGCGGGAAACCGTTAGTTACGTGAAATGAGTGTGCCGACACCCTCATCGGTGAAGATTTCCAGCAGGCATGCATGGGCTACCCGACCGTCAATAATATGAGACGTGCGCACACCATTCTCTACCGCGCTCAGCGCGCAGCGGATTTTCGGCAACATGCCACCGTGAATAGTGCCATCCTCAATCAGCTCGCTCACTTGCTGTGTGGTCAGACCGGTAAGCACTTTGCCGTCCTTGCTCTTAAGTCCCGACACGTTGGTCAGCAGCATCAGTTTTTCGGCCTTCATGGCCTCTGCAACTTTACCGGCAACCAAATCTGCGTTGATATTATAAGAAGCACCATCTGGCCCGACGCCAATCGGCGCAATCACCGGAATTACATTACTGCGGGTGAGCATGTCGATGACATCCATATTCACACTGGCGACTTCGCCTACGTGGCCAATATCAATAATCTCGGCACGCTCATGTTCTGGTGAGCGGTCCACCACTTCAAGCTTGCGCGCGCGGATAAGGTTGGCGTCTTTCCCCGTAAGGCCAATAGCCGTGCCGCCTTGGGCGTTAATCAAAGACACAATTTCTTTATTTACCTGACCGCCCAGTACCATTTCCACCACGTCCATGGTTTCGGCATCGGTCACGCGCATACCGTTCACGAAGCGGGATTGGATATTCAAACGCTGCAGCAACTCACCAATTTGGGGGCCGCCGCCATGAACAACAATCGGGTGAATGCCTACCAGCTTCATAAGCACCACATCGCGGGCAAAACTGCTCTTCAGTTCTTCGTTCTCCATGGCGTTGCCGCCGTACTTGATAACAACCGTTTTACCTGTAAATCTTTGAATGTACGGTAACCCGCGGCTCAGAACGGTAGCCACTTGCATTGCTGTTTCACGATCCAGCGTCATCTTTGTTGCCTTCATAAATCAGTATTGAAAATCAGGGCTCTGGGCGCCAGCGGGCAGCAATCAAAAGCCGGCCACCAGATCTGGCGCCACTTTCTTTAGCTGAACCCGGAAAACATCCTTAATACGCTCCAGGGCTTCATCGGTTTCGGCCTCAAAACGCAGCGCCAGCATAGGTGTAGTATTGGAGGCCCGGCACAAGCCCCAGCCATCGGCATAATCCACCCGAACACCGTCGATATTGCTGATGTTACCGTCGCCAAAGTCTCCTTCCTGGCTCAGCTGTTCAACAATGGTGAACTTACTGCTTTCAGTGGCCTCAACGTTTAATTCCGGCGTGCTGATATCCTCCGGGAAGTCCTCAAATACCTCGTCACTGTGGCGGTCTTCAATGCCCAGTATTTCCAGCAACCTTGCCGCAGAGTAAAGGCCGTCATCAAAGCCGTACCAGCGCTCTGCGAAGAAAACATGGCCGCTCATCTCTCCGGCCAGCAGTGCTCCGGTTTCCTTCATTTTGGCTTTCATCAACGAGTGACCGGTTTTCCACATAATGGGGCGCCCGCCCGCTTCGGTAATCACACCCGCAAGCCGGCGACTGCACTTCACGTCGTAAAGCACATCCGCACCTGGATTCCGTGAGACCACATCTCGGGCAAACAGCATCAACAAGCGATCTGGCCAGATAATCTTACCGGTATTGGTCACCAGCCCTAATCGGTCGCCGTCGCCATCAAATGCCACGCCAAGGTCTGCACCCTCAGCTTTGACTTTTTCAATCAGGTCGGCAAGGTTGGCGGGTTTGCCAGGATCCGGATGGTGATTAGGGAAGTCTCCGTCGACCTCGCAGTACAGCGGAATCACTTCGCAACCAAGCTCCTCAATCAGCATGGGGCCCAACTCTCCGGCAATACCGTTGCCGGCATCGACCACCACTTTTAACGGTGCAGCAACAGCGATATCACCCACGATACGATCAAGGTAAGCCCTGCGCACATCCTCTGAGGACTGAGTACCACGGCCAGCCGCAAGATCACCGGTTTGCACCCGCTTATAAAGCGATTGAATGGCATCACCAGAGAGTGTTTCACCCCCCAGCATTATTTTGAGGCCGTTATAATTGGCCGGATTATGGCTCCCCGTGACCATAACGCCAGAGCCGTTCTCAAGATGATGAGTCGCGAAATACAACACCGGCGTTGGTATCGCACCTACATGAATCACATTACAGCCCGCCGACATCACACCCCGGCCCAGGGCATCTGCCAATTCGGGGCTGGAATGACGACCGTCGTAGCCAATACACAGCGAAGCCAGCCCACGACTGATTGCCTCTGAGCCTATGGCCACACCAATCCGCTCAACGATGGCCGGCGATAGCGTCTCGCCCACAATACCCCGAATATCATAGGCCCGGAAAATGTCCGGTGAAATATCAATATCCGGCTCATCTGACTCATCAACCCCTGGCATTTCTCCACCGGCAAAAAATGAGCTGTCGTCATCACTGCCAAAGCCCAGGACATCTTCGTCACCGTCCAGCATATCGATATCTGGCAAGTCTTTATCCTGAAACAACGGCTCAGCATCTGTTGCCTCGATGGTCTTTGCACTCTTTGCGGGTTTTGGTTTTGCCGATTCTGCTGCTTTTGCCAAACGCTTATCTACCACCTGGGACAACCGGTAAAGCACCTCACCGGCCGAGGCGACCACATCCCACTGGAAGGTGGGTAGTTTTTGACGCTCTCCGCCGAACACCTTGTGGGCCCATTGAACCAGATTGGTTACTTCTTGGCGCAAACTCTTCTGGGCACCAATCAACAACACCCAGGATAATATGGCTGCTATTAACGCGGGCACACCCACCAAAATGGCCACCAATAAAATATTGCCGGAAGACTCTGGCGGCGCGCCCGGCTTATAACTAACGGTCCAATCAGGGTTGGCCAGCGTCCGAGTTTCTGGCGCGCCTGTACCCGCGCCGCTGCCTTTGCTAACGAAGCTTCGGGAATTCCCGGAAACAGTCTGCACCAGCGCCAACTCACCGCCAAGCCGGGTGTTACTCACTGAAAGAAGCGGCTGCAGAACGGACGCATCAAAAACCACCAGAAGACTGCCTATAACCGCCTTGCTGGTTGGGTTGCGTACAGGCGCCGCCATCTGCACATACCATTGGGTTTTCCGGGGGAAAGCATCCGGATGCAAGGTCCGGCTGCTTTCAGCACGACGTGCCAGCTCAAGCCCTGCGAATCCCAGCAAGCTTTTTCCATCTCCGGTCCTTGGTATTTGGCGGTAAGGGAATAAAAATGCATCCTGAACACCAGGTAAAGCCGTCACCAGCTTCTGCTCAACAGCTTCAATACCTGCTTTCTCCTGTAACGCATTTACCACGTGGGATTGCGTTGCCAAGCCGCTTACACTTTGCTGCATCAGCGCAAGGTACTGGCTTACCCGCTGCGCTGCCGCATCGGCCTCAACCGTTTTCCAGGCACTGAAACGCTTATCAGCCGCTGGCTGCAACACCAAAATCTGCACCAAAGCGACAGCCGCCACCCCAGCCACCATAATGACCAGCGCCTGCTTTAACGCTGTTGAGCCAAGGTGTTTTAGTTTTGAGCCTGCGGGAGCCCGGGCTTTCTCTTTTTTTTCAGCTTTGGCAGCCGGCTGTTCATCAACTGGCGCCTTGGGAGCTTTCTTCTTACCCAGCTTCATAGTTCATCCTGCAATTATCTTTTTGTCCTGGACAAGCACGTACCGGCAAAGTATAGACGCCGCAACAGGTTTCTGCGTTAAGGCTTTTTTTATCGGGTGCCTGTAGAGCCAAAGCCACCCTCACCCCGTGTGCTGGCATTAAACTCGGTTACCACCTCAAAGTTTGCCTGCACCACAGGCACTAGCATCAACTGGGCTATTCGCTCTCCCACCTCCACAGTAAAGGCCGTACTACCACGGTTCCAGCAAGACACCATCAACTCGCCCTGGTAGTCAGAATCAATCAAACCCACCAGATTGCCTAAAACGATACCGTGCTTATGACCAAGGCCACTCCGGGGCAGGATCATGGCCGCCAGCGACGGATCGCCAATGTGTATCGATAACCCGGTGCGAATCAACTGCGTATCCCCCGGCTGCAACGTTAATGGTTTTTCAAGGCAAGCCCGCAAGTCCAGGCCAGCAGAGCCTTCGGTGGCATATTCTGGAAACGCGATCTGGTTGCCGATCCGATCATCAAGAATGCGTACCTGTAAATTTGTTTTGCTCATTTTGTCTCTAATTCCTTCAGGTGGCCGCCAATCAATGTTACGAGACGTTCGGCAATAGCCTGTTTGCTGTCTGGCCCTATGGTCTCGTGCCCATCTGCCCAGAACACAGTGACGGCGTTGTTGTCACTATTGAACCCCAGCCCGGGAGTAGATACGTCGTTGGCCACTACCATACGCAACTTTTTGCGCTTCATCTTGTCTTTGGCATACCGGGCAACGTCTGACGTTTCAGCTGCAAAACCTACGGTATACGGGGCATCCGGGCGTCCGGCAATGGTAGCCAAAGTGTCCGGATTGCGTATCAGTGGCAATGACATAGCCTCACTGGATTTCTTTATTTTATCACCAGCAACGGTTTCTGGGCGGTAGTCGGCAACCGCAGCAGTCGCCACAAATAGATCGCAGCCTTCATCAACGGCCAACGCCGAGGTTTTCAGCATGTCGTCTGCACTCACCACATTGCGAATGTCGATATCTGCCGGGGCTGGCAAAGTGACCGGCCCGCTAACCAGAACAACCCTGGCGCCTGCATCCCTGGCTGCAATCGCCAACGCATAACCCATTTTACCCGAGCTGTGGTTGCTGATGTAACGCACCGGGTCAATAGATTCCCGTGTGGGGCCTGCAGTTATAATTACGCGCTTGCCCGCAAGCTCACCAGAACCCGTACGTTTTCCCTCTACAAACCCGGCGATTACAGTGGGCTCAAGCATGCGTCCTGATCCAGTATCGCCACAGGCCTGCTCGCCGGTGTCCGGTCCCCAAAGTGCTATTTGCGGATCTGCGCTCAACAAACCAATATTGCGCTGCGTACGGACATTGCCCCACATGGCTTGATTCATGGCCGGCACTACGGCAATGGGCGCTTCTGTCGCACAGCAAACGGTGGTTAGCAGGTCATTGGCCATGCCCTGGGCAAGCCGCGCAATAAAATCGGCAGAGGCCGGTGCAATGACCAGCTGGTCAGCCCACTTCGCCAGCTCGATATGCCCCATGCCGGCCTCAGCTTCCGGATCCAGCAGGGAAGTACGCACTGGCTCGCCACTGAGCGCCTGAAAGGTCAGGGGCGTTACGAAAGCTTCTGCACCTTCGGTCATAACAACTCTGACTTGATGGCCAGCTTTTTTCAGCAGGCGCACAAGTTCGGCACTTTTATAGGCTGCAATACCACCGGTTACGCCCAGCAGGATTTTTCTGACCGCCATAAAGGCTCCGTATCCGCTTAAAAAGAAAGGCTTACAAGATAGCATGCTCTGGCCATGCCGGCAGCCTGCACACCACTGCGTTTTACCGTTTGTTACGTTTTGAAGTAATCTACGGGTAAACTGAGCACCGGCAACATCAATTTGCTACAGGCACAAAGCTCGCTAACCGGGTGCAGGACGCGCCCAGCCCTTACAATGAGACGCAAGGAAGCCCATATGACCTATCCTACATGGCCCGTGGACGAACGCCCGCGGGAACGACTGCTCGCCCACGGTCCCGAAAGCCTGGCAGACGCCGAACTGCTGGCTATTTTTTTACGCACCGGCACCGCCGGCATGCCAGTCATGGAACTCTCGCGCTTTTTGATTCAGGAATTTTCAGGTTTACGCGGTCTTCTTACCGCTTCCCGCAGGCAATTCTGCGAGGTAAAAGGCTTGGGGCCCGCAAAGTATGCGCAGGTTCAGGCCGCTATGGAAATGGCCAGAAGGGTCATGGATGAGCCACTGCGCCAAGGCGACCCACTGCGTTCACCCGAAGACACCCGACGTTTTCTCACCAGTCGGCTGGGCACCTATCCCCACGAAGTTTTTGCCGGGTTGTTCCTGGACAACCGGCACCGGGTTATTCAATACCGGGAACTGTTTCGTGGCACCATTGATGGCGCGGCCGTGTATCCCCGAGAGGTGGTTCGCCAAGCCCTGGAGGACAACGCGGCTGCTGTTATTTTTGCCCACAACCACCCGTCTGGCGTGGCAGAACCCAGCCAGGCTGACATCTCCCTGACCAAGCGGCTGAAAGAAGCGCTTGGTTTGGTGGATATCAGGGTTCTTGACCATATGGTGATTGGCCACGGTGAGGTA
>JAKDUK010000138.1 GCA_030457765.1 Marinobacter sp.
CCTGAGCCTGAGCCTGAGCCTGAGCCTGAGCCTGAGCCTGAGCCTGAGCCTGAGCCTGACTTCACTCCAAAAAATGCCAGCAAGTATGTGGGCATCGAGCAGCTGCGTAGCCGCAGCCAGGGCTGGACAATTCAGCTGGTTGCCGGAAACCTGGAGCAGACAGCGCTGACCGTTATTTCACGCTACCCATCTCTGGACAAGATGGTTTACACCTTGGGTGAGCGTAAAGGTGAGCCGTGGTTTATGGTGTTTTATGGGAGTTATTCCTCCAGGGAAGAGGCTCAAAAAGCAGCTGCCCGCCTGCCTGATGCACTAGTTTCGCGCACGCCGTGGGTGCGTAGAGCCGAAGATTTGTGATCAATCCGTAAAAGAAAAAACACGCGCTAACCCCCTGTTTTGTATCGATCAGGGCCCTTCCCAGTGGAACCTTCGCAAAAAAACATAGTCAAATATATTTGAGTACGCAATTATACGTGTGTATAGTTATTCGCCCGTTTTTTTAACGTTGGTTGATTTGTGCGCACTGTTTTGGTGCATAGGTCGCTGATAAGAATGCATTTATATGCAAGAGGGCGCTTATGGAAGCAGGTCTGTACCACCCCAGCGAATTCAAAGACAACTGCGGATTTGGATTGATTGCCCACATGAAGGGCGGGGTCAGCCACAAGCTGTTAAAAACGGCTATTGAGTCGCTTACCTGCATGACTCATCGAGGCGGCATAGCTGCCGACGGCAAAACCGGTGACGGTTGCGGGCTGCTGGTTCAAAGCCCCGACGCCTTCCTGAAAAAAGCGGCAAAAGCCGCGTTTGGCCAAGAGCCAGGTGAGCTGTTTGCGGTTGGCCAGGTATTCCTCAACCCGGACCCAAGTAAAGCCGCTCACGGGCGTGCCGCGCTCGAAAATCGTCTGGCGGAACAGGGCCTTAATGTTATGGGCTGGCGTGAAGTGCCGGTTGATGACAGTTGCCTGGGCCCTATAGCGTTAGACAGTGTGCCGCAAATAGAGCAGGTGTTCGTAACGCCCGCCACTAAAACAGAACAAGAGTTTGCCATCAGCCTGTTTGTTGGGCGCCGCCATGCCGAACGAGACATGGCAGCTGATCCTGAGTTTTATATCTGCAGCCTTTCCCACCGCACGCTCGCTTACAAAGGCTTGATGATGCCGGCAGATCTGGCGAACTTTTACCGTGATTTAGGCGACCCGGATTTTGCCACGGCCATCTGCGTGTTTCACCAGCGCTTTTCCACCAACACCATGCCGCGCTGGCCATTGGCCCAGCCGTTTCGATACCTGGCCCATAACGGCGAAATCAACACCATTGACGGTAACCGTAATTGGGCTATTGCCCGAGCGGCCAAATTCAGCTCGCCAAATCTGCCGGATCTGCAAACGTTGCAGCCGCTGGTTAATCTGGCCGGTTCCGACTCGTCCAGTATGGATAACATGCTGGAAATTTTGCTGGCAGGCGGTGTAGACCTGTTTCGCGCAGCGCGCATGATGATTCCCCCGGCTTGGCAGAATGTCGACACCATGGATTCGGACCTACGAGCCTTCTATGAATACAACTCTATGCACATGGAGCCCTGGGACGGCCCTGCAGGATTGGTTATGTCGGATGGTCGTTATGCTATGTGCATGCTGGATCGCAACGGCCTGAGACCCGCACGTTGGGTCGTTACCAGGGACGATTTCATTACTCTGGCGTCGGAAATTGGCACATACAGCTATCAGCCCGCGGATGTGGTCGCAAAAGGCCGTGTGGGGCCGGGGCAGATGCTGGCTATAGATACCGAAACCGGCGAGGTACTGCACACCCGGGATATCGATCAGCGGCTTAAAACCGCGCAACCTTATAAGCGCTGGCTGCGTGAAAATGCGCTGCGGGTGGAAACCACTCTGAACCAGGAACCCCCCGATTTTCGGGTGATGGATGCGGATGAGCTTCTGGTGCATCAGAAGATGTTTCTGGTGTCTTTCGAAGAGCGTGATCAGATCCTGCGCCCGCTGGCGGAAAACGCCCAAGAGGCTGTTGGCTCCATGGGAGACGACACGCCCATGGCGGTGTTGTCCAGTAAGGTGCGCCATGTGGCGGACTATTTTCGCCAGAAGTTTGCCCAGGTAACCAACCCGGCGATTGACCCTCTGCGCGAAGCGATTGTGATGTCCCTGGAAACCTGTTTGGGGGCAGAGCGCAACGTCTTCGAGGAGACCGCCGAGCACGCAGGCAGGGTCATCCTGACCACGCCGGTACTGTCTCCGGCCAAGTTTCTGAGGATTGCCAACAACGAGCGTCCTGGGTTTACGGTTGCCCGGATTTCCATGAGCTATCTTCCAGAAGAGGGGCTTGAACAGGCAGTTCGTCGTATCTGTAGTGAGGCTGAACAAGCGGTTCGCAATGGCAAAGTGCTACTCATTCTGTCAGACAAGGCTCTAAAGCAGGATGAGCTGCCGGTAAGCTCTTTGATGGCAACAGGAGCTGTGCACCATCACTTATCCGAAAAACGCTTGCGCTGTGACGCCAATATCATAGTTGAGACAGGCTGGGCCAGAGATGCTCACCATTTTGCGGTGTTGTTTGGTTTCGGTGCCACGGCGGTCTACCCATATTTGGCCTATCAGGTGCTGAACGATTTAATTCGCACCGGCGAACTGCTGATGGACCCTATCGAAGCGAAGAATAACTACCGCAAAGGCATCAACAAGGGGCTGTTGAAAATACTGTCAAAGATGGGTATCTCCACCATTGCCTCTTACCGCGGCGCCCAGCTTTTCGAAGCAATCGGCCTTGCGGATGATGTGGCCAATCTGTGCTTCAAGGGCGTGCCTTGTCGTGTTCAAGGGGCAGGGTTTGTGGACTTTCAGCAGGATCAGGAGCTGTTGGCGGCGGTTGCCTGGAAACCACGTAAGCCCATTGCCGTAGGCGGTTTGCTGAAATATATGCACGGGCAGGAATACCACGCGTTTAATCCCGATG
>JAKDUK010000061.1 GCA_030457765.1 Marinobacter sp.
GTCGGTTGGGTGCGAGGCGCACCGGCTGATCAGGTGGTACAAATCCCGTTGGCAGATGGCGGTGAGGGCACCACCGTCACGCTTTCTAGCGCAATGAACGGCACGCTTCATCAGGCAACCGTGGCCGGGCCCAACGGAGCCCCTGTCAGCGCCAGTTACGGGCTGATAGAGGATGGGAAAACAGCCATTGTTGAAGTGGCTGAGGCCAGTGGCCTGGACTGCGTGAATGAATCTGACCGCAACGCGATGACAGCCTCCAGTTACGGCACAGGTGAGCTTATCATGGCAGCCCTGAAGCACCAGCCAGATACACTCATTGTGTGCTTGGGCGGTAGTGCTACCACCGATGGTGGTGCAGGTTTGCTGCAGGCACTGGGTGCGCAATTGCTGGATAAAAACGGCAACCCCATCCCCCCTGGCGGTGAGGGACTTCAGCACATCAGTGACTTTGACATTGCGGAGGCGAAAACCAATCTGGCCGATGTACGGATTGTGGTGGCATGCGACGTTACTAACCCGCTGCTTGGCGATCTGGGAGCTGCCGCCGTATTTGGCCCGCAAAAAGGTGCTTCGCCAGACGATGTAAACGTGCTCGACAACAATCTTGGCACATTCGCCCGTTGTGTGGAGAAAAGCGGATACGACATAAGCAGCTTTGAAGGGAGTGGTGCTGCTGGCGGTATTGGCGGCGCTGTTGCCGGTATTTTGGGTGGCGTTCTGAAACCCGGCATTGAGCTGGTGATGTCAGCCGTGGATATGGAAACACACATGCAGGCCGCAGATCTGGTAATCACGGCTGAAGGCGCTATCGACGGGCAAAGCGCGTCGGGCAAAACGCCAACGGGTGTGGCCAAACTGGCAAAACGCTATCAGGTACCTGTTATTGGCCTTGCGGGTAAGCTGGGCGAGGGCAGCATGGAGGCCGTTCACGAAGCAGGCATTACCGCGGTTTTTCCAATCGCCCCGGGGCCAATGAGCAAAGAGAACGCTATCGCTAACGCCGCGCACTACCTTGAGAATACAGCCGAGCAGCTAGCCCGGCTAATTTCAGGTATTACATCTTGAAGCGGGCGATTTGCCCGCTGAGACCTTCAGCGAGCTGCGCTAGTTCGTCACTTGCTGCAGAAACCTGCTCGGCAGAGGCCGCTGACTGGTCACCCACATCACGAATCTGAGTCACATTTTTGTTGATGTCCTCAGCCACCGAGGTTTGCTGCTCGGCCGCTGTCGCTATCTGGCTGTTGTGATTACGAATTTCGTCAACAGCCTCGGCGGTTTCGCGGATGGTGGTACCGGCATACTCAGCTCGCTCGAGGGTCTGCTCCGCCAGTTTAATGCCGGTTTCCATACTGGAAACGGAAGTTTCGGCACTGGATACGAGGTTTTCAACCAGGGTTTCAATTTCACCGGCCGAGCTTTGGGTTCGCTGGGCAAGTGAGCGTACTTCGTCAGCGACGACAGCGAAGCCGCGCCCCTGCTCGCCGGCGCGGGCAGCTTCAATAGCCGCGTTAAGCGCCAGCAGGTTTGTTTGTTCTGCAACCGACTTAATAACATCCAGCACCGTACCAATGTTATTGGTCGCCGTTTGGAGGCCGTTGAGCTGCTGCATGACGTTTGCGCTCTGCTTGCTCAGTTCGCCGACAAAGTGGAGGGTCTCTTTCACCGATTTTTCGCCACTGTTCGATTTTTCACTGGCATCGTTGGCAGCCTGGAAAGCAGCTTCCGCACTTCTGGCAACATCACTCACTGTGGCCACCATTTCGTTCATAGCCGTGGCCACTTGGTCTGTCTGGCTTTGCTGCTCTGCGACGCCTTGGCTGGTCTGGTGAGTTACAGTAGAAAGTTCCTCCGAGGCGGAAGCGATGCTTGCAGCACCTGTGTCTATCCCACGGATCAGTTCCCGTAAATTAGTGACCATAGCGCTGAATGCGGCAAGAAGCTGTCCGAATTCATCGCCTCGATCGTTTCGAACCTCCACGGTCAGGTTACCAGAGGCCACCTTGTTCGCGATCTCAACGACCTCGTTCACCGGCCGAGTAATAGCCCGTGTTAGTAACCAGGCGATGAGGGCAGCCACCAGAACGGCGACGAGAGTAACAACTACCAACATGGTAATAGCGCTGTTGTATTGTTTCTTCATCCGTTGAAGTTGCACCTCTTGTAGCGCTCTCGCCGTTTCAACTGCCCGGCGGGCCACGGTCTGCAGGTTGCTTTCGATCTCAAGGAGTACATAGGGGGCAGCCGAAATGTTGGCTTCAAACTTGTCCAGAAGTGCACTGTATTCTTTAACGCTAGCTATAATGGTGTCGACCTGTTTTCTATCGGCAGGCATAATCAATACCTCTTTTAGAGGTGCCACTTTTGTCGCCGCACTATTCGCCAGCAATTTCGCGCTTTCTATGTACTGAGACTCACGCCGTAGCCTGAAGTTTTTTTCGTCAGTGCGGGCGTCCAGCAGGGAAGACTCCGCGAAGCTGACCGCAGCCACAATCAATGAGCGTTCGCTGTATTGGCTGAATGTTTGAATGCTTATAATCGCAATCATCACAGCCAGAAAGACGAGAAAGGCAAAACCGCCAGTGAGCTTTTTTCCAACCGATAGATTACTTAATTTGCCGGTCAGAGGCATGGGTAACTCCCTGTGTCGAATTAGAAGTAGGTAAGCTGGCGGCCAACCACCAGTGTTTGATAATTTGCGTAACGACTTCTAGTGCGACAACTTGAATGTTTAATTGTGACTGTTGGTTTCAATTCATATGGAGTGATTACGGATTGAAAAGACCTCTTTGGGCTTCCAAACGTTCAATCGCTGAATAGGTGAAGGATTTGTCTGAGTTAAAAACCGCGCTTCCCATCCGCGTTGCTGCACTGCAAGTTGACACCCGCATCGGCGACACACAATACAATCTGGCCGGCTGCGAAGCGCTGGTCGAAGAAGCCTGCATGGCTGGCGCAAAATGGGTCGGCTTACCCGAGTTCTTTAACACTGGCATTGCGTGGCAGCCCTCCCTTGCTAACGCCATTGAAGATGAACGCGGCCCTTCTGCGCAATTCTTGCAAACTCTATCCGCTAAACATGGCATTGTGCTGGGCGGCTCTTTTTTGTGCCGTGTGGCCGATGGCAGTGTTCGCAACCGGTACCTGTGTTTTAACCGGGGAGAGCGGGCTGGGTATCACGATAAGGATTACCCAACCATGTGGGAAAGTGCCTTTTACGAGGGCGGAGCTCCTGAAGATACCGGCGAGCTTGGGAATGTTGATGGCATTCGAGTTGGCACAGCTGTGTGTTGGGAGTTTTTGCGCACGGCAACTGCTCGGCGTTTGCGAAACAAAGTGGATGTGATCATCGGTGGGTCGCACTGGTGGAGCATTCCGGAAAACTGGCCAGCCTTCTATTCACGGCTTGAGTCAGCTAATCGGGAAAATAGTCTTAAAACAGTGCAGGACACTGCGCGCCTTGTGGGGGCACCGGTTATTCACGGGTCACACTGTAATGCGCTCAGCTGCCGGATGCCGGGGCTGCCCTTAGCTTATCGCGGGCACCTTGAAGGCCAGGCGGCAATTATTGATGGTGCGGGCAATGTGGTTGCTAGCCGCCGTTATGAAGAGGGCCCGGGAGTTGTACTCGCTGACATCACTTTACAGGCGATAGAACCATCAGCACCCGTGCCGGATGGCTTCTGGCTGCGCAGACGAGGCATCATTCCGACATTCTCCTGGCATTTCCACGGAGCCTTGGGGCGTCGCTGGTACCGGAAGCATATTCGCCAATGAATGAATTGTCTCAAATGTCTCCCTACGCGGCCTATCAGCAGGCATTAGCCTCCGGTTTTAAAGACGACCCGGCTCAACACGAAGCCGCTCTGTGTTTGCAGCGCTGCTTTGAGCAGTTACAGACGGGTGAGCCGGAGGCCCGGGGAGTGTATCTGTGGGGGGCAGTGGGTCGAGGAAAAACCTGGTTAATGGATCGTTTTCACCGGGCGTTAACCGTGCCTGCGCGGAGGCAGCATTTTCATCACTTTATGCGCTGGGTGCACCGGCGTTTGTTTCAGCTAACCGGGCAGGAAGATCCGCTTGGCCTGCTTGCACAAGAGCTGGCGGCTGAAGCGCGGGTGCTATGTTTGGACGAGCTGTTTGTCAATGACATTGGCGATGCCATGCTGTTAGGCGGTTTGTTTCAGCAGCTGTTTGCCAAAGGCTTGGTGCTGGTATGCACGTCTAACCAGCCACCGGATGCGTTGTACGAGGGTGGCTTTAATCGTGAGCGTCTGCTGCCGGCCATTGCGGCCATCAAACAGCGCGTGCAAGTAGTGAGTGTAGATGGTGGTCAGGATCACCGGTTGCACCCCGGCGAGTGCCAGCCACGCTATTGGGTGAATGACCTACAGGCTCTTGAAGCCGCGTTTACCGAATTACTCAACGATGGCGAACAGGCTAACAGTAACCCTTTGTCGCTCGGACACTGTCAAATCAAAGTAGTGCAACGTAACCAGAAAGCGTTGTGGTGTCGCTACGACGACTTATGCGAGCAAAAGCTGGCCATACAGGATTTTATCGAGCTGTGTGATCGTTTCTCTCATGTATTCTTGAGTGACGTGCCCAGGCTTACGGGTGGCGGTCAGCAAACGGACATTGCTCGCGGTACTGAAGATGCCGTAACTCAGGTGGCAGCCGGAGACAGACAGCTACAGGCACTGTCACATCAGGATGACGGCGTGCGCCGCTTTATTGCACTGGTTGATGAATGCTACGACCGTGGTATTCCACTGTATCTGAGTGCCGCTGTGCCCATGAGCGAACTCTACAATAAGGGGGCATTGGCTTTTCCATTTCGTCGTACCCTTAGCCGTTTGCAGGAAATGCAGCTAAAGCGTTTCGGTCAGTGAGCAGGCGTTAGTCTGCCATTTGCATCAATAGCCTGCCGGCGTGTGTAAACTATCCGTCTTTTTCAACTAAGCTTTTTACCGATATCATCATGGTAACCGCCCAATGACTGCCTACTTCATTCAAGCTTTTATTTACCTCTTGGCTGCCGTGATCGCAGTGCCACTGGCAAAGCGCTTTGGCTTGGGTTCTGTGTTGGGCTACCTGGTTGCGGGTGTGGTAATTGGGCCTGTTACAGGCTTTGTGGGGCAAGAAGCCGATACCATTCAGCACTTTGCCGAATTCGGTGTGGTGATGATGTTGTTTCTGGTTGGTATGGAACTCGACCCCAAGTCGCTCTGGGCTCACAAGGGGCGACTTCTGGGGCTTGGCGGCCTTCAGGTAATACTGACTGCTGCGGTTGGAACGGCGGTAGGCTGGTTCCTGGGGCTTCAGTGGCAGACGGCGCTAACGATTGGTTTTATTTTCGCGCTATCGTCCACGGCGATAGTTTTGCAAACCCTGGATGAGAAAGGCCTGTCGAAAACCGAAGGCGGGCGCAATGCGTTTGCTGTTTTGCTGTTTCAGGATATCGCTGTTATTCCCATGCTTGCGCTGATTCCGCTGATGGCCTTGCCAGGCCTTAAAGGTGACGCCGGTGCCGTGCCGGGCGACGATTCGGGCCTGAGCCTGGTTGCCGGGCTACCGGGTTGGGGGCATGCGTTGGTCGTTGTGGGCGCAATCGCCGCCGTAATTGTGGGCGGCTATTACCTGAGCCGCCCCTTATTTCGTTATGTGGTGGCATCCAGGTTGCGGGAGATTTTTACTGCGACGGCGTTGATGCTTGTTATTGGTATTGCCGCTCTCATGAGCGTGGTAAATCTGTCGCCGGCACTGGGGGCGTTTCTGGCTGGAGTGGTATTGGGTAACAGCGAGTTCCGTCATGAGCTAAAAGCAAGCATCGAACCCTTCAAGGGACTGTTGCTGGGCTTGTTCTTTATTACCGTTGGGGCTGATATCAACTTCGAAGTACTGGTGTCCCAATGGCACACCGTTTTCGCGCTGGTGCTGGCAGTTCTCGCGGTCAAGACACTGATCCTTTGGGTTCTTGCAATGAGGTTCGGGGTTCGCGGCAGCAACGGTTGGTTGTTCACTCTCGGGCTTGCGCAGGCGGGTGAATTCGGCTTTGTGCTGCTCACTTACAGTGTTGAAAACCGGGTAGTGCCGGCGGATATTGCCCAGATGCTCTCGCTGGTGGTGGCACTGTCTATGTTCCTCACGCCTTTGTTATTTATCGTTTATGACCGCATTGTGTTGCCCTGTTACCGCCGGTCGACGAACGATGAGCGGGAAGCCGATGCCATTGATGAGCACGCACCAGTGATCGTGGCTGGGGTGGGGCGGTTCGGGCAGATTATTTGCCGCTTACTGCGGGCCAACGACATTCCTATCGTGGCGCTGGACCACGAGTTTGAACAGATTGAAAACCTCCAAAAAATAAACATCAAGAGCTTCTTCGGCGATGCCAGTCGCCCTGGATTGCTGGAAACTGCAGGTATTGAACAGGCCCGCTTGCTGGTGGTGGCCATTGATGACCGGGAGCGTACGGTCGGGATCGTGAAGCATGTGAAGAAGTACTTTCCCAGTGTCTGGATACTGGCGCGGGCATTCGACCGTGGCCATGGCTATGAGCTTCGGGAAGCGGGTGCTGACAATGTGGTTAGTGAAACCTATCTTTCTGCTTTGGAGCTGGGCAGTCATGCGCTAACAGCCGTAGGTGTGCATCCCATGCGGGCGCGCCAGATGACCTGGGCCTTTGTCGACAATGAGAAAGCCCATGAAGATGAGTTATTTGATGCCTGGAAGGAAATCGAAGAGGGCATCAACTTCAGCCCTCGCTATGGCGAGTTGTTCATGAAACTGGAAGAGGCATTAAACAGCGCCATGCATCGGAACTGGGAGGCGCCAAAACCTGAGGATGTGCCAGTTTGGACGCCGCCCGACAAATGATTTTCGCCGACTGACGCCTGACTTTTATCGGCCTGTATGACGGCCGCGCCACAAAAGAATCAGCAGTGCCACCGCAGCCATAGCGCCAACAAAAATGGAGAAGATAACCCCGGTTGACTGGAGGCTGATCACGCTGGCCATCAAACCGATACCAATCACCGGTACGGAAATAGCGATATAGGCAATAATAAAGAACGTGGAGGTGACCGCTGCGCGCTCCGCCGGCGGGCTGGCGGCTGCAATGGCGCCCATGCCAGCGCGAAAGGCGATGCCCTGACCCATACCGGCGATTATCGCCCCTGCCATGAACAGCGCCAACGATTGTGTATGAATGCCGAGCGCTACCGGTGATACGCCAACAACGAGGGTAGCGCACCCAGCTGGCAGGCGAAGGTGCAACGGCAATTTATCCTGCAGGAACTGGCCGAGTGTGGAGGCAATAAAAATACTGCCTGCAACCACACCAATCAGTAGTCGATTATCATACCCCAGTACATTGCCCATCATTGCTGGCGCAATCGAGGTAAAGAAACCACACACGGCAAACCCCGCGAAACCTGCGATGGCGGCCGGCACAAACACGCCGCGAACTTCCGGGGGCACGTTCAGGCGCTGAAATGACAGCTTGGGGTGCCTGGGTTTTTTTACGGTTTCCGGGGCCCGCCAAACACAGATAACCGCCAGAATGGCAAGCGCAATGTGCACTAAATACGTTAACACCAGTGGGGCGGGCAGATATTGCGACAATACGCCCGCAAGCATGGGGCCCAGGCCTAGTCCTCCCATGTTTGCGGCGGTGGCAAAAAATGTGGCCCGTTCACGCCAATGTGGCGGCGCGAGTTCCAGTACTGCTACGGTTGCGGTGCCGGTAAAAATACCGGCTGAGAGTCCGGAGAGTACCCGGCCCGCGAGAATCATCGTCAAGCCGTCAGCTTGCCAGAACACCAGGTCACTGATAATTGAACATGCCAGGCCGCCAAGCAGTAATGGGCGGCGCCCCAGTTGATCGGACCAGCGCCCGGTGGTCACCAGTGCGGCAATAACCCCGAAGGCGTAAGCTGCAAAGATAATGGTGATCATCAACTGAGAAAACCCGAAGGCTTCCTGATATATCGGATACAGCGGGGTTGGCATGGTGGTGCCGATCATTACCACGCTGAATGAGAAGGCTGCGCCGAGAAAAATGAGCAATGTCGATGAACCCTGAAGGTGAAGGTGGGTGGTTGATGCTTGCCTGAAGGCTGGCGATTGCAGCGCTTATACGCGCGGCAATCGCTCCCAGATTGTAACCTCCGACAGGGTATGTTGGTGCATGTGCTCGGTTTCGCGAATAACGAAAGGCACTTTTCGAGGCTTTCCTACTAACCTGAAGTGGCTGGAAAGGTGGTCTTTCAGGCCATCCAGGGTTGTGTAGTTTTCTCCGTCTTTTTTGAACCCGCCAACCCATTCTTCCCTTGGCGTGTGCTCCTCCAGCCAGGTGTAAGGTGATGCAATAACAAGCAGGCCGCCATCGTTAATGCGGTTATGAATGTGATTAAGGAAGTATTTTGGTCGATAAAGCCTGTCGATCAAGTTGGCCGCCAGAACCAGGTCGTAACCGGTGAACAGGGGTTTGAGGTTGCAAGCATCTCCTTGGTGGAACGACACTTTTCCGGCGTGGTTTTCCAACCCAAGGGCTTGGAGCGAACGGGTGTGGTAGCTAACCAACTCGGCTTCTTCAACAAGGGAATAGCGGATAGAACCCTGGTCAGCCATTTCGACACCAAGGCGTATAAAATTAGCTGAGAAATCAACGCCTTCTACCACTTCGAACTGCCGGGCCAACTCAAAGCTCGATCGCCCGCAGGCACACCCGATATCCAGCGCCTTTCCGGTGGGTTTCCCTTGCATGGCCTCAAGTGCCAAATCGGCTATGGCCTTCGGAAAGTTCTCAACCCCAAATGCAGTGTCTCCGAAGTGGAATTCCGCGTATTCCGTCAGTAGCTTATTGCTTTCGTAGTAAGCGTTGGGCTGCACGACTTTGGCATCCGATGCGATATACCGGAATCCGGCATGCTGGAAAAAGTGGCGCCTGAAGGCATAGCGGGCTGCAAGGCGCGCTTCGTTACCGCACGAGGCCCAGGAGCCACCTTTGATGAGGTTGTGCTGGCCATCAAACGTGGGTGTAGTGAAGTCGTCGTATAGTGGATGAACCCTGAAGTGGTCGAATGGATAAGTGGGCGTTTCTGTCCATTGCCACACGTTGCCCACCACATCAAACCATTTGCCATGCCGGTGGCGCGTCACAGGGCAGGAAGACGCCCCATGGTCGAGATGCAGGTTGGCATTGGCGGGGTTGTTGCCCACCTCCTCTACGCCCGCTACCGAGCAAAGCCGGTACCACTCGTCTTCAGTGGGCATGCGAATGGGTCGCCCTGTTTGCTCGCGCTTCCATCCACAGAAAGCCTCGGCCTCAAGGTAATTCACCTCAACCGGCCAGTCCCAGGGCATGTCGACTTCTTCGGTCATCAGTCGCAATACCCAGCCATTACGCCAGCGCCAAAAGGTTGGGTGTTTGGCCCGGGTATACTGGAGCCAGGATAGCCCCTCATCACTCCAGTGCCGGTCTAGCTCGTAGCCGCCTGCCTCGATAAATTCCAGAAATTCCTGGTTGCTGACCAGATATTGACTGGCCTTGAACTCTTCAACCCGGTTTCTGTGTTCGCCGTATTCGTTATCCCAGCCGTAATAAGCATCGTCGTAAGGCTTGCCGATGTGGATTTCACCGGCGGGCACGGTAATCAGTTCATTTCGGGGCGCCTCTCCGGTTTCCTGAATCGGGGCCCACTCAGGCTGTGGCCGCACTTTTTTCAGGTCGTGCTGGCGGATCAGAACGGAAGAGGTTTCGAGGTGAATCCGCTCGTGTTCAATACCCATAATGATTGGCCACCAGGCACCTTCCCATGTAATGGGCAGGTTCAGGGGCAGGCTTTCAATCAAATTCAGTACCGTGGAACGAACGTCGGCCCGGTAATCCATCACGGCCGAAACGTTTGGCCATTCGTAATGGTCTTCGTTCAGGTCGTCCCAGCTCATTTCATCAACACCCACGGCGAAAACCGACTCCATATGAGGGTCAATCCGCTCGGGCAGAAGTTTTGCTAGCAGCAGTTTATTCACAAAAAACGTCGCAGTGTGGCCGAGATAGAAAATCAGCGGGTGCCTTAGAGGAATGGATTTCTGGTAAAAACCCGAGTCATCGGCCAGGCATTCAAACAGGCGCGTGTAGGTGTCGAAGGTATTGGTGAAATAGAGGGCTATTTCCTTGCGTTTATCCTCTGGTGCATCGCCGTCCAGTTCCGGTGTTCTGCGCAATGCGATTGGCTTGAGCGGCGCTTTGCAAGATTCGGCGTAGGGGGTAGTTTCCTGTATTCGCGATGTCATGATCGACTACGTCCTTTGGTTTACAGCATGTTGGATGTGAATACGCTGAGTCACCCTTTAATGGTTCAAAACTGAATGGCATTCATTCACGGCCTGGAGCTTCAAGTGGCCCAACGCGTGTTCTTTAACGGATTGAATTTGAATGGCAACCTGTTCGTTTTCCGCTCAGTTGGTTCCGGCGGATGGATTTACTCGACGATAAAACGCCTCCAGTATGCTGTAAGCACCAAATGCGAACAGCCCGGCTGCTACGAAGGCCATAAGCCACATCCCGAAGGGCTGGCCGCGAAACGTTTCGAACAGCTCCGCAATGCCCCCTACCAACAGATAAACAATACCGCTAGCCGCGTAACCCGCTCGTGCGAAAAGAGTAAGAGCGTCTTCAGTTAGCATGATCGATAACCATCGTGTGGTAGAAAGGTCCTGACTTTCGCCAGGGTTGCTTCATCCCGCTCAGTATCGTGTATTTATTCCCAATGTGCAGGCTCAAATGATCTGAGTCAATATCACCCATTAGTACATGCTCGTAGAGCAAAAACCAGTCTTCGGTTGTCACACTTTCGTAGTGCTTTATGCAATGTTCGAAATTAATCGACGAGGTGAGTTGAATATGAAAGTTACCTTTAAGCAAGCAGTAGCCGTAGCAGCTCTGACCGTTCTATCCAGTTCTGCGCTCGCGGCAGAGCATGTTGTTGAGATGAAAAACTCGGGTGCCGACGGCGCGATGGTGTTTGAGCCTGGCTATGTAAACGCCGATCCGGGTGACACGGTTAAATTTGTACTTGTCGACCAGGCTCACAACTCAACGTCCGTTGAAGTGCCCGAAGGGGCCGAAAGCTGGCAAGGTGAGATAAACGAAGGCATCACCGTGACTGTGGAAGAGGAAGGTGTTTACGTATACAAATGCACACCCCACGCGGCTCTTAATATGACGGGCATCATTCAGGTAGGCGAGGCGACCAACTACGACAGTGCTAAAAAGGCCGTCGATACGTTGACCGAAAGTGCCGCCACCAACAAGGACCGTTTGACCGGCTACTTTGAGCAAGTGCAGAAATAAGTTTGCGCTGCTGTTATATTGGGGGACAAAATGATCTGTCCCCTAATAGTAAGGTAACGTGTTAAAACTCTAATGAAATTCCCTATTGTTACCGCTACTCTGGTTTCTGCCGCACTGCTTTTTGTTCTCTGGGATCAAACCCGCGAACAGCCCCCACCCATAGACGCAAGCCGGTTCACCAAACTGGCATCACATCCCGCTAAACTCAGTACCACCGTGGATTGGGTGATTACCCAGGTGCCTAGTCTATGCGAGAAAGCCACTGGCCAAGCCGAAGGCGCTGAAGCTTATGCCTCTTGCGTTAAAAAAGCGCAGGCGCGCACATCGACTTGCCGGCGAGGGGTCTATGATCGCTTTCCGAGCGTTGTGGCCTCGGATGCGGTTTTTCGGGATCTTTCGATTACGCTAATAGATTGTCTTGTACCGGGCGCTTTAGGTTAGTACCACCGGTACGCTGTGATACCCACCCACCGGTGCGACTTCCCGCTCTGGCGGGCGCTCTGGTACCAGCTCAATCGTTTGCACTGAGGCTAGCAAGGTTTGTAGTGCGATCCTTAACTCCCAAGTTGCCAGCAGCCGACCGGGGCATACGTGCTTCCCAGCGCCGTAAACAATATTCGCTGCTGCGTTTGCTTGCGGATCAAACTGATTGTTGCCGAACACGTTCTCGTCGCGGTTGGCGGATGTCCAGTTCAACTTAACCTTTGCGCCACTTGGGATATCCCTGCCACCGATATGAACAGGGCAGGTGGTTACGCGCCGATTGGACACAAACGGATTGTCGATGCGAAGTATCTCGTTGATAACAGCCTCTACTTCGGCGTCGGACGCTTCACATAATTGGCCTACCAGTTCCGGGTGCTTGGCTATATGAGCGATGAGCACGCCAACACACAGTGCGATGGAACCTAAATCGCCACCTGTCCAATTGCGTAGAATTGAGACCAGTTCTGATTCCGTGAGCGGATGCCCATCCACTGTCTCTCGGCAGAGTTTGGTGGTTAGGTCGTCGGGCGCGTTGTCGCCGGCCGCTCGGCGCGGTTGGACAACCGAGCGGATGATTTCATCAAATTGCTCAGCCACGTCCGCCATCCAATTATGATCGCCGGAGCGTGTAGCTGCATGGTTTTCGCCCATCCAGGCTAAGAGCCGCGGCTCCAGTTCGGCCGGCCATCCCAGCCAAGCGCACTGTGCACGTACCGCAAATACAGCGCCTATGTCGCTTACTGCATCCAGAACTTCGCCTTTCGGCAACTCTGTTGCCAATTGGCTGGCAACGCGCTTGAAAACAGGTATAAACGGCTCTATTGCAGCACGGCTAAGATATTGTTCGATAACCTTGCGATAGCGGGTATGTTCTTCTCCGTCTAGCCCGTTCGGTACTTGCAGATAGCGTGAGACTTGGCTGGAGAAGCGTTCGTTGTCTACAGCAGCAGCAAGAACGTCGGCGTGCCGGAGCAGCACCCATTCGCCCTTGGTGTTTCGCACGACAGGATGTTTGGGGCGCAGCTCATCAGTATAGGCTCGTAAGTCGCGGCCAGCTGCGGACAAATCATCCGGCATGTGGTCTGTCATATTGATTCCTTTGCCATCCAACTATGTATCCACCCAGCATAACCGCAGTTGTTCAAATCGAAAATCTGATGCTTGAGTGTTTATGATTTGGATCATTTTTAATCACTCAAATCAGCCAGCACTCAAGGTGTGCATCATGTTTGAGATGCGGGAAATGCACCGCGTATCTGCCGATCGCTTTAAGAGTGTGGCTAATGGTATTCTGGTCACCCCATTCTTACTCCCATATCGTGGGGTCCATTATCTGTGCCTATAGAGAATGACACATGCTTATTTGTGGTGTTGAACTGAGCGGTAGCGACGCCGTGGTGTGTTTGTTGAGCCTGAATAAGGGGCAGTTCAGCCTGCCGGAAAGCAAGGTTCGCAAAATCACGCTGAAGAAGAATCACAGCCGCGAAGACCTGCTGCAATTTCAAGCGTCTTTTGCGGCGTTTATAGCAGAGCACGACGTAAAAAAGGTGGCGATTAAAGAGCGCATGCCCAAAGGCAAATTTGCTGGAGGTGCCATAAGTTTCAAAATGGAAGCAGCTATTCAGTTGATGTCTGGCAACGAAGTTGAGGTTAGCTTACTGCCGTCTGCGACCATAAAATCCACACTTGCTTCAAACCCCCTGCCTGTTCCATTCTCAGAGACCGGTTTGAAAGTATTTCAGGAAACAGCGTTTATTGCAGCTTACGTGGGGCATCTGGCGAAGTAACAAACGGTGTTGCTCTTCGCCAGATAAATCAGGCTTTTACTGAGCAGTGGTTACGTACTTCAAAATCTCAACCACTTGCTCTGGTGTTTGCGCCCAAGCCATGGCAGATGCGTCCACCTCCTTCAGCGGGTGGATAATGTCGTCGTTGTGCAGGGTGACGTAGGGCGTACCCATAGCGGCACAGAAACCAGCATCAAAAGCCGCGTTCCATTGCTTGTATTTGTCGCCGAAGCGAATCACTGCCAAATCGCATTGCTCTAGCAGCGTTTTGGTGCGAATGCCGTTCACTTTGGATGACTGGTGATCGCGCCAGAACCCTACGTCTGGCTTGCCCAGCATGTCGCCGGCGGCATCACTGGCCTCGTGGTTGGTAACGGGGGCAGTGAACTCCACCGGCAATCCGGCAGCGTCTGCACCGGCCTGAATCTGTTCACGCCAGTCTGTATGAATTTCGCCAGAGAGATACACAGTCCAAATCACGGAATTCTCCTAAATAATGTTGGTGGGGAAGTCTGGAGTTTGTGAGACCCTACCATAGCTGGCGGGCTTTCAGAATCTCGGCCGGCTAACTGCTGTTGTCTTCTGACATCTTTGCCAGCTCTGTACGGGTTTTCAATCGACCCTCCCTGCGAACTTCGGCCTTCTCAAAACGCTTGCGTTGCTTGGCTGTTTCCGGTGTAACCGCAGGTACATCCATCGGGTTGTCGTTTTCATCCAGAGCGACAAACGTGAAAAATGCCGACAGGATATGGCGGGTCTCGCCTGTGTAACTATTCTCGGCTTCAACACGGGCGCCGATTTCCATTGATGACCCCCAGCTCCGGTTCATAGCCAGGCTGAACAGCAGAGTGTCGTTGCCTTTTGCCGGCGCGCGAAAGTGGATGGAGTCTACCGCAGCGGTCACGCAAACCCGTGCTGAGTGTCGCTCGGCAACCACCAGTGCCAAGCGATCGCACTTTGCCATAATCATTCCGCCGAAAACCGTGTCGTGGGCGTTCATGTCATTGGGGAAAACTTTATAGACGTGTTTCTCAATGGCGGAGGCGGATACGGATTTGGAGCGCTTCTCGGTCATGGCTTCCTTTCTCTGCGTTGGCTTTGGACTATGATTTGCCTCAAGGTTACTACATCTTTGAAAGCTCGGGACAGAGCTTGTATTTCGCCGGTTTGCGCCAATCATATATAGCAAGAGAACAATTTGTGACCATATGCGAGGGGTTCGATGGACTTTAAAGATTATTACGCTGTACTCGGTGTGAGCGA
>JAKDUK010000139.1 GCA_030457765.1 Marinobacter sp.
ACCTGCCCACCCATAAAATTGCCCATGTGGGCAAGCTTGGCTATTGCCCGGAGGAACGGGGCATTTTTGCGTCTTTAAACGTGGATGAAAACCTCGAGTTACCTCCGGTCGTGGCTAAAGGGGGGCTGTCGGTGGAGGAAATCTACACCATGTTTCCCAACCTGAAAGAACGTCGTAAAAGCCAGGGCTCCAAGCTTTCTGGCGGGGAGCAACAAATGCTGGCCATTGCCCGAATCCTGCGCACGGGGGCCACCCTGCTATTACTGGATGAGATAACCGAGGGGCTTGCCCCGGTTATCCTGAAATCCTTGGGGGAGGTTATTCGCAAGCTCCGGGAGCGGGGCTTCACGATCATTCTGGTGGAACAGAATTTCCGCTTTGCCGCGCCTTTAGCCGACCGACACTACGTAATCGAGCACGGCAAGGTGGTCCAACAAATTGATGCGGCCGACCTTGAGGCCGAAAAAGAGCAGTTGAACAGGCACCTGAGTGTCTGAGCCAGTGGGCCAGGGCACCTTCATGGACCCGACCCTGAACCTGAGAACAAAAAAAGGAAACTCACTATGTTCAAGCACTGGAAAAAAGGATTGGTTGGCGCCGTGGCGACAGCGTCTCTCACTTTGCCTCTATTAGCCACTGCCGAGGGTTTGTCTGACGACAAGGTGAAAATTGGCGTGCTCAGTGACATGTCCGGGGTCTACAAATCCCTGGAAGGCCCAGGCGCGGTTGTCGCGGCCAAAATGGCCATCGAGGACTTTGGCGGCAAAGTTATGGGTAAGACCATTGAGGTGATTTCTGCAGATCACCAGAACAAACCGGATATTGGCGCCAGCACCGCGCGGGAATGGATCGATACCGAAGGTGTGGACATGATCACCGCCCTGGATAACTCCTCCGTTGCGCTTTCGGTGCAGGGCCTGGCCAACGACAAGAAGATTATCACCATGAACACAGGCGCCGGCTCCACTGCGCTGACAGAAGAACAGTGCACGCCCTATGGCATTCACTATGTTTACGACACCCATGCCCTGCCCGTTGGTACAGCTACCGCAATGGTGAAAAACGGCGGCAAAAAGTGGTTCTTTATCACCGCCGATTACGCCTTTGGCCACTCGCTGCGGGATAACACAGGTGCGGTTGTAGAAGACATGGGTGGCGAAGTGGTAGGCAATGTGAACGCTCCGCTCTCCACCAACGACTTCTCGTCCTACCTGCTACAGGCCCAGTCCTCCGGTGCCGATGTCATCGGGTTAGCCAACGCTGGTCAGGATACGGTGAACGCCATCAAACAGGCGAACCAGTTCCGCATTGTTCAGGGTGGTCAAAAGCTGGCAGGCATGCTGGTGTTCATCACCGATGTGCACAGTATGGGGCTGGACATTGCGCAGGGTCTGCAATTTACTACAGCCTTTGTGTGGAACCAGAATGACGAAGCCAAGGAATGGTCTGAACGGTTCAGCGAACGCCAGGGTGCCATGCCAACCATGGTGCAGGCCGGCGTTTATTCCGCTGTGACCAACTACCTGAAAGCGGTGAAAGAAGCTGGAACCGACGAAACCGAAGCTGTTCGCGCCACGCTGGGCGAAATGACCCTGAATGATGTGTTCGTAAAGGACGGGAAAATTGCAGCCAACGGATCCATGCTACACGACATGTACCTGGTGGAAGCGAAAAAGCCTTCGGAGTCGGAAAGCGAGTGGGATCTGCTGAAGGTAATCTCCAGGATTCCCGCAGACCAGGCCTACATCCCGATAGATGAATCCAAGTGTTCACTGGTTAATTAATACACGATTTAACCACCACTTGAAGGGAGATAGCCAACGTGTCGATGCAGGTCATTCTGGCCCAGGCGCTGCTTGGGCTTAATGTCGGTGTGTTTTACGCCATGTTGAGCCTTGGGCTCGCGGTAATATTCGGGTTACTGAATATTATCAACTTTGCCCACGGCGCCATGTACATGCTGGGCGCCTTCATTGCCTTGATTGGCTACTCTTTTCTGGAGCAGTGGCTGGGTGTCAGTGTTCAGATAGGTTTCTGGGCCTCTCTGGTTCTTGTGCCTCTGCTGGTTGGCCTGCTGGGAGTGCTCATTGAGCGCTTTTTGCTGCGCCGCCTGTACGATCTGGACCACATCTACGGATTGCTACTGACGTTCGGAATCACCCTGATCCTTCAGGGGCTGTTCTCTAATTATTTCAACGTGTCCGGCACCCCGTACCCGGGGCAACCCGAAAGTCTTGACGGGGTAGTAAACCTTGGTTTTATGTATTTCCCCACTTATCGCCTGTTTGCCATTGTGGTGTCGTTGGTGGTGTGTTTCGCCACCTGGTTCTTCATTGAACACACCAAGCTGGGTTCGCGGCTAAGAGCCGGCGTTGAAAATCCGGATCTCACTCAGGCCTTTGGCCTCAACGTTCCGTTAATGGTCACCCTCACGTTCGCCTTCGGCGCTGGCCTTGCGGGGTTGGCAGGGGTGCTGGCCGCGCCCATTTACTCGGTTAGCCCATTGATGGGGGCTGATTTGATTATTGTAGTGTTCGCTGTGGTGGTGATCGGCGGTATGGGCTCGATTATGGGCGCCATTCTCTCCGGTCTTGCCCTGGGTCTTATTGAAGGTCTCACCAAAGTATTCTATCCACCCGCCGCCAGCACCGTGATCTTCTTTTTGATGGTGTTGGTACTGCTATTCCGCCCGGCGGGACTGTTCGGTAAGGAGAGGTGAGCCACTCATGACCAACCGTATCCTGTTTATTCTGATGCTCATTCTCGGTCTGACGGCACCGTTTTTCGCCTACCCGGTGTTTGTGATGGATCTGCTGTGTTTTGCGCTGTTTGCCTGCGCGTTCAACCTGCTGCTGGGCTATGCCGGGCTGTTGTCGTTTGGCCATGCCGCCTTTTTTGGCGGGGCAGCCTATATCACCG
>JAKDUK010000140.1 GCA_030457765.1 Marinobacter sp.
TGGGTGGTTTCGCCGTCACGCTGGCTGAGAGGCGATACGCCCGGGCCATTTTGTTCCATTCCGTGAATATCAGATTTACCGTAAGAAGCGCTCAGATCCAAAGTTGGATAATGGCCAGCCTTAGCTTGCTTCAGTCCGGCTTCGCTGGCATTCAGATCATACATTGCAGACTGAATAGACCAGTTTTGCTCCAATGCTGTCATTTCCCAGGAGGCTGGGTCCATGGGGTCGGGCCGGCCCAGAGGGAAGTTCTGTCGCAGATTTTCCAGGTCTTCGGAGTACTCACCCGTTAGGCGTGATAACTGTTCCCGGGCAATGTTCGCTTGGTTCTCGGCCGCAATTCGTAAGCTTCTGCTGTCGTCGTAGCTGGCGCGAGCTTCGTATACTTCCGTAATGGCGATCAGGCCGACATCAAAGCGCTCCTGGGCCTGCTCATACTGGCGCTGAATCGCCGCCTCGCTGGCCTTGGCGGTGGTTACCGTATCTTGAGCTCGCAACACGTTGAAGTAAGCCGTAGCCACATCAAGAATCAGTTGCTGTTGGGCCAAATTGTATTGGGCGCGGGCAGAGTCGGTTTGGAATTGGCTGGCGTCATACTGAAACCAGGCATCTGCGCGGAACAGTGGCTGTGTCAGTTGCACTCCGTAGTTTAATTCCCGATAGCTGTTGTCCTGATTAGGCCCATCAACATCAATGTGCTGGGCATCGCCATAAGCACCAATTTGAGGCAGCAAGGCACTCTGGCTAACATCGCTTGCGGCCTGCTGTGATTTGAATCTTGCCTGGGCTGCGGCAATACCGGAGTCGTAAGAGAGTGCTTTCTCATAGGTCTCTACCAAGTCCAGGGAAAGGGCGGGTTGGGCCGCCAAGAGGCCAACAAGTCCGGAAAGCAGTCGTTTCTTCATTCTAACTCCTGAATACATGTGCGCATCTGCGCCCCACCCGGGGCGCTTGAAAGGAATGCCGGATTGCCGCAGATGACCCCAAAACAAAACGGGAGCGACATCCGTGATGGCATGAATATTTCAAAGCCGGCCTAACAGACCGGCCATTATGGACAATTATCGTCCCCAGCTCTACACTTGCAAATAGCACTCAATTTTGGTGCTATGCATTATAGACTCGCGTCTTGACGGGGTGCTGGCTGCCTAAACTTTTGACAGCCGGCTGAGATTGCAACGCAGAGCCCGCGACCTGATCCGGATAATACCGGCGTAGGGATTGAGACCAGACCATCGAAGAGCCCATGCTGCCTTTATGTCCAGGGTATAGCTGCTCTCTCCGTCATGCGCGACCCGAATACCAAATATAAATTCCGGGAGCAAATGATGACAGATTTACCAACCTATCTCAGTGATTCCGCCCGCGTAGATTCCGCTGCTATAAAACCATTGCCAGGTTCGCGCAAGATATACGTACAGGGTAGCCGTTCAGACCTACGTGTGCCTATGCGGGAAATTACAGTGCAGGATACACCGACCGAGTTAGGCGGTGAGAAGAACCCACCCGTGGCCGTTTACGACACCTCTGGCATTTATATGGACCCAGATGCCACTATTGATCTACGCAAAGGGCTCCCCGCTATTCGTGCCGCCTGGATATCTGAGCGCAAAGACACCGCCACTTTGCCTGGCTATACATCAGAGTTCACCCGCCGCCGCATGAAAGATCCACAGCTTGATCCACTCAGATTTATGGATGAGCGTAAGCCTTTGCGTGCGCTGGCGGATAAAAACGTGACTCAGATGCACTACGCTCGCCAAGGCATTATCACGCCCGAGATGGAATACATCGCCATACGCGAAAATATGAAGTTGCAGGAGGCCCGAGACAAAGGGCTCATGAAGGACCAACATCCAGGCCAGTCTTTCGGCGCTAGCTTGCCTGCTGAAATCACCCCGGAGTTTGTGCGCGACGAAGTGGCCCGGGGCAG
The DNA here is from genome assembly GCA_030457765.1 of Marinobacter sp. Taxonomy (GTDB): domain Bacteria; phylum Pseudomonadota; class Gammaproteobacteria; order Pseudomonadales; family Oleiphilaceae; genus Marinobacter. The sequence continues at coordinate 1,934 of JAKDUK010000140.1, forward strand.
AGCGATCATCCCGGCCAATATTAACCACCCGGAATCCGAACCGATGATCATTGGCCGTAACTTTCTGGTGAAAATAAACGGCAACATCGGCAACTCTGCCGTTACCTCATCCATTGAGGAGGAAGTAGAAAAGCTCACCTGGGGCATTCGCTGGGGCTCCGACACCATCATGGATTTGTCTACCGGCAAAAACATTCACGAAACCCGCGAATGGCTCATCCGCAACTCACCGGTCCCCATTGGCACAGTGCCTATCTACCAGGCGCTGGAGAAAGTGGGCGGCGTTGCTGAAGACCTGAGCTGGGACATCTTCAGAGACACGTTAATCGAACAAGCAGAGCAGGGCGTGGACTACTTCACCATTCACGCAGGCGTGCGCTTGCACCACGTACCCATGACTGCCAAACGCACCACCGGCATTGTCTCCCGTGGCGGTTCTATCATGGCGAAATGGTGTTTGGCTCACCATCGGGAAAGCTTCCTGTACGAGCACTTTGAAGACATCTGCGAAATCATGAAAGCCTACGATGTCTCCTTCAGCCTGGGCGACGGCCTGCGCCCCGGCTCCATAGCTGACGCCAACGACGCCGCTCAGTTCGGCGAACTGGAAACCCTGGGCGAGCTCACCAAAATCGCCTGGAAACACGACGTACAGTGCATGATAGAGGGCCCAGGCCACGTACCCATGCACCTGATTAAAGAGAACATGGACAAGCAGCTTGAATGCTGCGACGAAGCCCCGTTCTACACCCTCGGCCCATTGGTTACCGACATAGCCCCCGGCTACGACCATATAACCTCCGGCATTGGCGCTGCCATGATCGGCTGGTACGGCTGTGCCATGCTCTGTTATGTAACCCCTAAAGAACACCTGGGTCTGCCCAATAAAGACGACGTAAAAACCGGCATCATCACCTACAAAATTGCCGCCCACGCCGCCGACCTGGCCAAAGGCCACCCAGG
>JAKDUK010000062.1 GCA_030457765.1 Marinobacter sp.
AGGTGCGCTTCCAGAATCGCCTCGCCGTATTTGGCCAGGGCGCGAAGTGTGCCGTGGGCATCTTGAGCGCGAGCCATTAGTGAAGCCTCATCTGCTCGGAATCCACATCCTCAGACACTTGAATGCCCTCGTGGGTCTGAATAAACGTCATGGCATCGTATAGCCAGCTCCAACGACCGGTGGCACGAAAAAGGCTGCCACTGGTGCCAATGGGTTTCAGGTAACCCATTTTCTCCAGGCTGGAGAGCACCGCGCGAATCTGGCCGGCGGAATCGGCACGCTTGGTATGAAACACCTTTTTCTCGGCCAGTGATCTGAGTTTTGATTCCAGCGCCGGGGCCGCTGCAATGCGATCCAGTATCGCGCCTTCAGAGAGCTTATCCCCGGGTAATACCGGCCGATCGTTTGCCTCCAGCATCATCACCAGCCGCAAAAACTGCACAAACGCCTCAAGATTGTTGGCAACATCCCGAAACTGATGACGAATCGCGTCTTTGGTGTCGGCATCGGAAATATCCAGATACGCACACACAAAAGCATCGTGGGCGCTGGTTTGGCGAAGCGTTCGGTTGATCTGTGCCAAAAAGCGATTCACCGCATCCTGATTGCCCGGCATAAGAAGGTAGTTGTAAAGCTCGTCGTCGCTGACTTCACAGATCACCCGCTCTTGCAGCAAGGCCGTCACGGTGCGCTCGAATAGTGGGCTACTCATGGCTTGGCACCTCCTCTGTGGCTGTGTGCTGATCGCCATGGCTTACATTTGCGAACATCTGTGTGTGCCTTCCTTCGTGCCCGGAAGACTCGTAGGTATGAACCCGGCCCTGCTTGAGTGAAATCTTGTTCTCGAAAAACTTGCGCAGACTTCTGTCCAGCTTGGGACATGCGGAGATCATGGTCAGGTTGTTCGCCTCCAACATATCCGCCAAGTGGGAGATGTTGTTGGGACTGAGCGTGGCCAGCTCATCAATGGGCCAGGTAATGCGCGTGTTCAAATCCGGGCACAGGTAGCGTGTAAGCCCCATGAACACGGTCATAATCGCCAGATACGTCAGGCCGGTGGAACTGGCAGACAGAAAGTCTGCGTCTGTGCGAATCACCACTTGCCGGTCGTTTTCTTTCATTTCCAGGCGCATGTCGATCATCGACTCGACGCTCTCTTTTACCTTGGCATCACTGAGCGTGTCTGTTACCAGCTTGAAGCGCCTCAAAATCGAATCATTCGGCAATGAACGACGGTTCATGGGGATCCATGCCTGCCACTGGTCCACAAATTCCTTCAAAGGCTGCCAGGTTTCGTCTTCATAAATTCTGGGCTCAAGCACCACCTGAATATCACTGAGGCTTTCGATCTGCTGATCTGTGTTGATCTTTCGTTTCAACAAACTGGAGACAGCCTTCACCTCACGGGCCATCACCTCCAGGCTGTCGAAATACTTCACCAGGCTGCCGGCTTCCGAGACAAACTGATCAATCAGCGCATCCCGCAGCTGGGGAATGTCGGTATCCAGCAGTTCACGCAAGTCCGGAACCCGGGCCAACTTGAAGTTCTCTTCATAATCCAGCACCTCGCCGGTCATCTGGCCACGCCGGTGGGCAGACAGCTTTTGCCAGGCCTGCTGTATCTGGGTGTTGTCGTACCGGTTCAGAATAGATGTGGCCTGGTCGAAAGTGCCCACCACTTCTTTGCGCAGCTGTTCCAGCTTTTGATAAGCACCCTGAAGTTCCTGGGTGAGATCCGCGAGGTTGCCCGGAAACCCGTCGGTTAGCGTTCGCTCATTAAAGTGTTTGAGCACGCCGTCTGCAGCTTCCGTTTGCTCCCGCAGAGATTTGATGGCGCCTTGGTGCTCGGCAAGAGAGGTCTTCAGTTTGCCGTCTTGCTCCTTCCAGTCGCGCTCAGCCGCATCACGCTTGCGAACCGCAGCCTCGCGTTGCGCTTTGGCCTGGTTGGCCTGCTCCGTGAGCGCCTCAACTTTGCTCCACTCCTGTTCGCGCCACTTTCGGTAGCCGCGTACAAGATCCTCAGACGCGACGACCCTTTCAACGGTTTCTTTGAGTTTGGTCAGGGCTTCCCGCGCCTGCTGAACCATTTTCGGATCAATGCCCTCTTCAGATAGACGTTGATCGTAGATCTCACGTTTTTGCTTCAGGCGTGCTTTGTGATCACGTTCTGCCGAGGCAATCAGCTCAGCTTGCTGATCTTTACTGGTTTGAAGCTCGGATTCCTGCTCCGCCCAGTGGCCTCGCATATCAAGCACCTGCTGCTGAAAGCCGGATTCAATATCTCGAATACCCTCTCCGGTTTGCTCATCAAAGGCTTTAAGTCTGGTCTGAACCGCATCGAGCTCCCTGCTGATTTTTTCAGCCCGATCTGTCTGTGCATCCTTTACACGCCGGCGCACGTTGCCAAGCCTGGTTTGCGCATTGTCGCGGGCGCGCTCAAACAGCGAAAACTCTGTCTCTAACCGGCCCGCCGCTTCAGCGCGCTCTTTGTAGGTTTCGTGCCGGCGCTGGGCTTCGCGCTCGGTTTCAACCCGCTGTTTAATTGCGGCCTGGCGTTCGGTATCTATATTTCGGCTGCGCTCCTGCAATGCCTCTTCGGAGGCAGCGAAATCCGGTACTGGCAGGGCATCGAGTGCAAGCTGCCAACCCATAACCGCAGTGCTGTTTGCATCAAAATCACGGGTAGGCGTCAGATCCTTTCGATGCAGCAAAGCAGGGTTAACCACCTTGGCCAGGCAACTGCCCCACTCTGGGTCTTCCGCGCGCAGTTGCGACAGCCAGGTGCCGTCTTCCGGGATGATCTGCTTTTGCAATTCGTTAAAACTGTCTTCCAGCGTTTGCACGCTGGCATCCATGTATTGGACTTGTTCTTGGGCGGCTTTCCAGTCTCGGTCTGCCTGGTCGCGCTTACGGCCGGCTTCCAAACGGTTTTCGTGAGCCTGGGAGACTTGTTCGGAAGCCTCTTCGGAGGCCTGCTCTGCCATAGCAATCTCTTGCTGCTCCGCTTCCGTCTGGCCAGGGCTCTCTCTGAGCGCAGACAAACGGGCTTGTTCACTGGTTAGCTCCGACCGCTCCACAGACCGGGTATCTTTGTATTCAGCAACCGCCGTTATTTTGTCTGTTTTTATCGAGTTCAGCTTTAAATCATAGGCGTGCTTTGCGGAGGTAAGCGCATCGCTGGCCGCTTGCAATCGCTGCTGACGCTGGGCCTGGTGTTTCTCGTGCTCACGCTGAATGCTTTGCTTCTCAAGATCGTACTCGCCCTCAATGGCAGACGCCTTACCGGTCAGGCTGTCGTAATCGGCTTGTGCGGTCGCCAGGCGCTGGCGGTAATCGGCCAGGTTATCAAAGCTCTGGGCCAAGCCTGGCAGGTTATCGGCTTCATACTGCTCGTTCTGTTGGTGCAGAGCCGCGACTTGCCCATCCAAAGTTTCAAAATCGGCGTTTTGATCGGTTACCTGCCGCGCCAACTGGTGATCTGCACCCTCAAATTCTGCTCGCTGCTCGGTTCTCTGGGCTTCCAGCCGCTCTTTACGCTGGCTCAGCTCGCCGGCTTTTTCCCGGGCTTCTTCAACCGTTGCCAGCAAGTTGGCGACGGTTTTATCGGTTTGCTCAAGTATCGCCCGGCGCTCGGCATCCTTTTTCAGGCACTCACGGATTTTTTCTTCCTCACCCGCAAACGCAGAAAGGCTCTGTATATCCGCGATTAAATCCTTGCGATCAATGGCCCGGGGCTTGGCGTGCTGGTGGATGTTCTCAAACTGGGTTTCGCAGATCATCGTCTTGAAACTGCTCAACAACCGGTGCTTGTTCAGCACTACATGGGTGAGCCGTTCAATGCTGGTCATCTGGGTGTCGCTATCACCCAAGCCAAATTCTGCGGCCAGTGCCCGCAGTGACCGGGCATCTGCCGGCAACCGCTTGAGCAGTTTTTGATTACGCTGAATGATGGCCCGGTAATTGGTGATGGTATCAACCATTTTTGAAACGGTAACGCCCAGCTTGCGCAACGCTGCAAACACATCGTCTGCACTGGCGCCGGCCTGAAGAAGCGCTTTCACCTCTGGCGAGAAAAAGGTTTCTTCCGCCGAACCGGCCACAAAACGGTAGCAGGGTTTGCCCTGGGCATGGCGATACATCACTGCGCAATGAAGGCCGGTGTGTCGACGGTATTCGAAAATGACGAGGCTTTGAAACGTGGGCAGGTAATAGTCCAGGAAGGACAGCTTGCCCGACGCTTTGGTCACAATCCGTTCCGGTTCCTCGCCAAAGAAGGCGGGAACCAGCGCAAGAACAGAGGTTTTGCCGGCGCCGTTCACACCGCCCAGGTGCGTTCGTTCACGGCAATCGATTTTAATGGTTCGCCCTTTCACTTGCTTGAAGGAGTGGTGCAGGACAATGCTTTCTAATCCGTAATTTACAGTCTCGCCAGACAAACTGATTTCCCCGTAACGGCAGGTCATTCTTGAAACCTGCAGTATACAGTGAATCCTGCCCGGACAAAGCCGCCGAGTGGATGACTGACACTCAGAAAAGCAGCCTCCCGACCTTATACAAAAAAACTATCGCCGACATAAACGGAAAAAGATTCATATTGTAGTGAGACTGGTTATCATTAGCGTACACCGTAACCGCCGAGGATGAATACCATGTACACTAACGTCACCCGACACCGGGATTTGATCAAAACAGTTACCTTTGCTGTGATGCACTTCACCGTCGCGTTTCTGGTTACCTGGGCGCTAACCGGCGATATCCTGATCGGTGGCCTGGTGGCCATGGTTGAACCGGCGATTAATACGGTAGCGTTTTATTTTCATGAAAAGGTGTGGGGCTGTGTTAAAGGCAACACCGCCCCGTTGCACATCCATTCTCCGGGGTAAACCACACGCTCTACGGCATATTTCTCTCGCTTACCAACTGTAGCTGAGCGTAGCTATAACCTCTCTACCAGGATTGTAGTAATCCGCTGAGCCAGACCCCACCACGTGTTGCTCATCAAACAGATTACGGACGTTAACTGCCACATCGGTGCCTTTGATAATTTCATAGGTAAAGGCTGCATCAAACAAAGTGGCCGAATCACTTTCCGACGTGTTCGCAGCATCAAAATAGTAAGAGCCGGTATAACGGGCACCCAAACCAAAGCTCATCCCCGTGGCAGGCAAGGTGTAATAACTCCAGACAGAGGCGGAATGCTTAGGCGCAGCGGTGAAGGCACTTCCTTTGATGGACAAGCCACTTCTCAAGGCTCCCTGGACCACCTCTGAATCCATATAAGAATAACCACCGGAAACACTGAGGGTGTCGGTCAGTTCTGCCCTGGCCTCCAGGTCCAGCCCCTGAACCCGTGACTCGCCAATGGTTTGCCGGTCTATGGTTCCGTTGTCCTGAACAACAGCGATAGTAACGTTATCTTTATTGAGATCATAAATCGCAGCCGAGAACAGAGCGTTTATATTAACTGGCGAATACTTCACACCCACTTCATATTGCTCGCCACGTTCAGGCTCTACCCCAATGGAGGGGGGCGCAATGGATTCCACCATACTGATATAAGTGGAGACTTCATCCGTCACCCGATACGTTAACGCACCGCGGAATGAGGTTTCTGAAAAATCATCTGAAGCCCTAACCCCAGAGAGATCTTCAGAGGATAGTTTCAAGCCATCATTGCGCACGCCTGCAGTGACAATAAACCGGTCATTGAAGGACAGGTTCTGTGTCAGGAAGACCGAGCGGGTGGTGTAGTCCTGATCGTCATCGTAAAGTGCGTTCAGGCTTGCCGGGGCGCCTCTGTACTCAGGGTTGGCAAGATCAATCGAACCAGCATCGCCGTAAAATGAGCTATCCCCGGTTGACGCATCGCGGTACTCAAGACCTAGTAAGGTACTGCTGTCGATGCCGTCAAAACGGGCGTTGTATTGGAGAATGGCATTGCCAATCAACTCCCGGGCCTCACTATTGGTGCCAAAATAGGCCCGATCCACGCCCGCTGTAGAAGAGTTATCCGCCAGATAAACGTAGCCGAAGTCATCAGTCAGGTCACTGTAGCGCAGGTTGCCCCGCAGGATCAGGCCGTTATTGAAATCATGGGTAAGCAGGCCAGTAACACTGCTGCGCTCTACTGCGTGATAGTTGAAGTCTGGCTCGCCATAGAAATTGCTACGATCATATTCCCTGTCCTTTGGGTAACCGCCGCTGTTGGGTGTGCTATCACGATTGAGATAATCCAGAATCAGGGTGGCAGAGGTATACGCGGTCGGCTCCCACGTGAGTCCACCCATCACGAACTCATTATCATCTCTGGAATAATCGTACTCGCGCTCGCTGTCCTGAACCTTTCCCGTGAAGCGATAGGCCAGTGTTTCCGCGTCGTTGAGCACATCACCAACATCAATCCCCGCTTCCATGCGATCAAACGAGCCATACGTCAGATAACCCTCACCAAAACTCTGAAATTTGGGTTGTTTGCTCACGAAGTTAACAGAGCCACCCGGATCTGCCGGCCCAAATAATGTGGAGTTGGCACCACGCAGAATTTCCACCCGCTCAAAGGCGTAGGGCTCTTCGCGAACGCCACGCATAGAGCCAAGGGTTAAGCCATCACGGTAGGTTGTCGCCTGAAATCCACGAATCTTGAAATAATCGTTGCGATCATCCGTTCCGTAGTAATGAGTAAGCACTCCAGGCGTGTATTGCAGCACTTCCTCAGTGGTCTTGGCATTTCGCTGTTCGATTTCCTTTTCTGTAATCACAGAAACTGAGGCGGGTGTATCGAGGATGCTGGTCGCCACTTTGCCGCCCACCCAAAGCTCCTGGGCAACCGTTGAGTTCGCATCACCGGTATAAGCCTGTGCATTAACGATGATGGGGGAGAGGCGAAATACATTCTCCTGATCGTTGTCGGCGCTCATTTCCTGAGCATAGCCATTCATCGAAGTGATAATCAGGGGAACACAACAAAGCATGGATCTACGTTGACTCATTCACTGCATCCTCAATGGCTCAGGAAGCCTCCTATCACCATCAGGAGAGACTTCGTTACAAAGAAAACGCATTTTGTGGCATTTATTACATCTCTGTCAACGAATGATAATTATAATCATTGGCATTTTCGTTTAAGGACTATTCGTTCGCTAAACGATGACGACCGATGGGCAACATCATAGGCTTACCCGAAATAGGGTCTGGAATCACCCGGCTGCGCAAGCCGAAGACAGACAGGATAACTTCTTCCTTCAACACTTCTTCTGGCTGGCCGCACGCGAAAAGACGGCCAGATTCCATGGCAACCAGATGATCAGAGTACCGAGCAGCCAGATTGAGATCGTGCAACACCATAACAATAGTAATACCACGACTGCGGTTTAGGTCGGTCAGCAAATCAAGCACCTCAACCTGATGACTAACGTCCAGAAATGTGGTGGGTTCATCCAGCAGCAATAAATCCGTTTCCTGAGCCAGGGCCATTGCAATCCAGACTCGTTGCCGCTGCCCACCGGATAGTTCGTCCACGTCCCTGTCTGCAAGGTTGCCCGTTTTGGTCACCTCCAATGCCATGGCCACCGCCTCGTCATCCTTGAGGCTCCATCGGGATACCAGGCCGTGGTGGGGGTGCCGACCGCGGCTGACTAAATCGGCTACCGTGATGCCCTCCGGTGCCAACGGTGACTGAGGCAACAAACCCAGCGTCCGTGCAAGCTCTCTGGTGGGACTTCGGTGCACGGATTTACCATCCAGAAGGACCTGCCCTTTACTGGGGGACAACAGCCGTGAAATGGTACGGAGCAGAGTTGATTTACCGCACGCATTGGCTCCGACAATCGAGGTAATGCGCCCCGGCTCGAGAGCCAGATCCAAGCCATCAAGAATCGTTCGCTCGCCATAGCCGGCGGACAGGTTTTCAACAACAAGATGATGTCCAGCGGTCACAGCGAACCTCCTCTGCGATTAACACTAATGATTAGATAAATAAGATAGGGCGCACCCAGGGCACCGGTGATAACGCCCACCGGGTAGCGACTTGGCAACAGGAACTGGCCAATGTAATCGCCAATCAGTACCAGGCAGGCACCGATAAGGGCGGAGGGAATCAGGATAGATCCGTTCGGCCCGACTATGCGTGCGGCAATAGGCCCGGAGAGAAAGGAAACAAACGCAATCGGGCCAGTTACAGCCGTGGCGATGGCAATCATGCTCACGGCACAAACCATCACCATGACACGAGTCAGCGTTACCCGCACACCAAGCGCCGCTGCTGCGTCATCCCCCATACGTAACGTATCCAGATCCCGCCCCCGGCTCAACAGTACCCCGCCAAACAACAGCAGAGACACCAGCACAGGCCATGCCTGATCCAACTGGGCAGCATTCACACTGCCCGTCAGCCAGCGCATGGCCTCTTGCAAATCCCACGCCGGTGCCCGGGACAGAATATAAGCGATAGAGCTCTCGATCATCGCCGAGATACCAATGCCAATCAGAATCAGGCGAGTACCTGCCACGCCATTCTTATGGGACAGGCCGTAAACAAGCAGGGCTACGCCCAGTCCTGCCACGACCGAAAAGACAGAGACCGCCGCACCATCCAACTGCAGCACCACTATGGCAAACACAGCAGCGGCACTGGCACCGGAACTGACACCAATAATATCCGGGCTGGCCAGCGGGTTACGCAACATAACCTGGAACGCCACACCACCCAGGCCAAAGCTCATGCCCACCAGCACCGAAAGAACTGCTCTCGGCAAGCGCAGATGCTCAACGGTAAAACTGGCACCGGGCACATTCTCGCCCATCAACACCCGCAGCACGTCCTGAGGTGGCGTGAAAGACTGCCCAAGCATCAGCGTTATCGCCATGCCAGTAACCAGAATGACCACCAGCGCGGCCAGTATGCCCAGCCAGACCCGAGTACGTCGCTGACGGCCCTGTATTACGCGATCAAAAATGCTGATTTGCCCGGTGCTCATAACTCTCGCACTCTCTGGCGACGGACAATCCAGATAAAGAAGGGGGCACCGATGAAGGCGGTGATCACACCGACGGCGAGTTCACTAGGCCTTGCCACAATACGTCCTACCACATCCGCTAACAATAGCAGGTTGGCCCCACTCAGAGCAGAGAACGGCAAAAGCCAACGGTAATCCACTCCCACCAGCAAGCGGCACAGGTGAGGCACAATCAGGCCAACAAAACCAATCGGACCACACGCCGCCGTGGTCGCACCACATAAAAGAATAGCGCCCGCGCCTGCAGTGCCACGAGCCAAAACGAGTTTCTCGCCCAGCCCGGCTGCCAGATCATCACCCAGTGCGAGTATGTTCAGTTTGCGGGCAGACAGCAGGCTGATGGCAAGCCCCACCAGAAGGAACGGAAGAACCAATTGAATGGCGTCATAGGTGGCACCGCCTACCCCACCGATCTGCCACGACCGTACGCCACCCGCAATGTCGTTTCGGGGCAATACCACAGCAATCGTGAAACTGGACAGAGCGACAGATGTGGCGGCACCAGCCAACGCCAATTTTAGCGGCGTTGCGCCACCCCGGCCCAGAGAGCCTATCGTATAGACGAATACGGCCGTCACCCCTGCACCCAAAATAGCGGTCCAGACATAGGCATAGGCCATGCTCATGCCGAACCACGCAAGCCCAATAACGACAGCCAGTGAAGCGCCAATATTGACCCCCAGAATCCCGGGATCCGCCAGCGGATTACGAGTTACCCCTTGCATGATCGCGCCAGCCAGACCAAGAGCACCGCCAGCAATCACGGCCAGAAGAGTGCGTGGAATACGCATCGCCACAGCTGCCTCGCCCACACTTGTCAACTGCCCTTGCAGTGCAGCCGAGATTTCCTGCCAGGTAACCTCGCGGGTGCCCACGGCTATGGATAAGATACAGAGCGCGACTAACAGTACAACCAGAGCCAGCAGGCTCATCCATCTCAACAGCTGGTATTGATCAGGCACAGAGAATGGCCTTAACGTTTCTGTCCGCGCTGTCATTGTGACTTACGCGCTGCTTCCGCCAAGGCTCCAACATAGTCTTCAAGCACCCAGGGAATAGACAAAGGCGTTGGATTAGCCGCCGTGGCAAGTGGCCCCTGGCCCAGCATAACGACAGAACCGTTTTCAATGGCGCGCATGCGGGCCATGAGCGGGTTAGATTCCAGCGGGTCGAGCAGTTGTTCTTCGCCATACGTCACAAAGATGTCCACATCGTTAAACAGATCAATCCGCTCAACACTGACCTCCCCCGAATACGCTCCCTCGCCTGTTACTTGCCTTATGCTTTGTGGAGAGCGCATTCCCAGATCAGCAAAAAAGCTGACCCGGGTATCGTTCGCAGTATAAAAGCGCATGATGCTCAGATCGGTTGGATCCAGGTGCGTAATAAACATTGCGGATTTACCTTCAAGCTCGGGATAACCGGCTACCGCTTCTGCAATCTGTACGTCAATGCTATGGGCCAGAGCCTTGCCTTCTGCCTCCATGCCCAGAGCAATGCTGCTGATAAGGATCATCTCGCGCCAGTCGGTGGACCAAGGCGCATCAGGATAAGCAACCACTGGCGCGATCAGGCTAAGGGTATCGTAGTCGGCCTGGCTGAGCCCCGAATAAGTAGCCAGAATGACATCCGGCCGGGTGGCAGCCACCGCCTCAAAATCAATACCGTCACCTTCATCAAACAGCACAGGAACAGCTGCATTCAATTCCCTGAGCCGGGCACTAACCCAGGGCAAAACACCGTCGCCATTATCATCGCCGAAACTGGCCGCCGCGAATCCGACCGGCACCACCCCCAGGGCCAGGGGAACCTCATGGTTCGACCAGGCAACAGTTGCCACCCGCTCCGGCTTGTCGTTTATCGTTGTCACTCCGAAGGCGTGCTCAATAGTGAGAGGGAACGCAGGCTTCTGCGCCCACGCGGTAAGAGGAAAAACCAATAAAGCACAAAAAAACAGAGAAGAAATCGTGTTTCGGATCATGTACTGTCCACTCAAAAGTGATACTAGGAATATTGTAAATCTAGATGATAACAATTCGCTTTAAACTTTATCACTAAACCGATAAGCTTGGCACCACTTACGTACTCCCTCACTCAAATCCAGCCAAGAGCAACGCATGACCCATCATTCCAACACCAACAGCTTCGCTGCACTTGGCCGCCTGTTACGTTATGCCCGGGGCTACCGTCGCCAGATCACCACCGCTACCCTTTGCTCTGTCATCAACAAATTGTTCGATATCGCGCCTGAAATTCTGATCGGGGTGGCGATTGATGTGGTGGTCAACCAGGAACAAAGCTTCGTAGCTAAACTCGGCCTGGAAACAGCCCAGCAACAAATAGCCGCCCTGGCCGTGCTTACATTTTTTATCTGGGCCGGCGAGTCCCTGTTTGAATACCTCTATCAGGTTCTCTGGCGCAACCTCGCCCAGCGCCTGCAGTCGGAATTACGCCAGGACACATACGAACATACGCAACGTCTGGACATGAGTTTTTTCGAAGCCCAGAGCTCAGGACAACTGGTTGCTACTCTGAACGACGATGTGAATCAGCTGGAACGCTTTCTGGATGGCGGCGCCAATGCGGTTGTGCAGCTGGTCGTTACGGTAGTGGCTGTGGGCGCCGTTTTCTTCGTTATTTCTCCGCTGGTCGCCCTGCTGGCCTTTACGCCTATTCCCATCATTATCTGGGGTACCTTCTATTTTCAGCGTAAAGCCGGTCCTCTGTATGCAGATGTTCGGGAGAAAGTCGGCGATCTTTCAAGCCGCCTGGCCAACAACCTGGGAGGCATTGTCACCATTAAAAGTTTTACCGCTGAACAGCGGGAGGCCGAGCGGCTCAAGGCAAGCAGTGAGGCCTATGTAGAGGCCAACCGCAAAGCTATTCGAATCAGCTCCGCGTTTATCCCAGTGATTCGGATGGCGGTTCTGGCCGGGTTTCTGGCTACTTTTACCGTGGGCGGCATGATGGCCCTGGAAGGCAGCCTGAACGTTGGTGCCTATGGCGTACTGGTTTTCCTCACCCAACGCTTACTCTGGCCCATGACTGGTCTGGCCTCCGTTATTGATCTTTTTGAACGCGCCATGGCGAGCACCCGACGGATTCTGAACCTGCTTGAAGAACCGGTGCGGGTTCATGATGAAAGCAACCAGAGCCTCACTGAACCTGTGCGTGGTGAAGTGGAGTTTAAAAATGTGAGCTTTCGCTACCCAAGCGGCAGTATTGGTGTGGAAAACATTGCGATCAAGGTAAGCGCAGGTAATACCCTGGCCCTGGTAGGAGCAACCGGGTCTGGAAAATCCACCCTCATAAAACTGCTTCTGCGATTGTATGAACCTGATCAGGGCGACATCCTGATTGACGGGCAAGCCATTCGTGACGTTAGCCTGCGGTCTCTTCGCACCTGCATCGGACTGGTCAGCCAGGACGTTTACCTGTTTGAAGGTACGGTGAGGGAGAATCTGGTTTACGGCAATCCCGATGCATCCGATAGCGACATCATCGAGGCTGCAAAAACGGCTGAGGCATGGTCGTTTATTGAGGTCTTGCCCCAAGGCCTGGAGACCCTTGTGGGCGAACGTGGAGCCCGCTTGTCCGGCGGCCAGCGCCAGCGGCTGTCTCTGGCCCGGGCGCTACTGAAAAACCCACCCATCCTGGTTCTGGATGAGGCAACAAGTGCCGTGGACAACGAAACCGAAGCGGCCATCCAGCGTTCCCTGAAACGCATTGGGCATAATCGCACAGTGATCATGATTGCCCACCGCCTGTCCACCATTGTTGATGCGGATTCAATTCTGGTTATTGGTGATGGGCAGGTGATTGAACAAGGCAACCACCAAACATTGCTCGAAAAGGGAGGCGCATACGCCTCTCAATGGCGAGTACAGACGGGAGGCGCGTGAGCATTAACCAGAACCTCGTCGGCCTTTCGTGGCGCGACCTTTATTGCCAACGCCTCAAAGAGGATGGGTTAGACCCTGAGCTGATTCTTACTCAAGCCCTTTGTCGCCGGGATTCACAAGGCAATCCACAAGAGCACCCCCAAGACAGCCTGAGCAGCCTGTTTTCCCTGGCCCAGTGTCTCAAGAATCCCGATCTTCTGATTCAGCAGGTGAGGAACGACTACTCGGCTGCTGCCACCGCGCAACTGCAGAGAGCTTATCTTTCCGTTATCCATCAGGACCTGGCTCTAAGCGTGATCGCACCGCTTACACTGCAGCTGTTCCGGGATGGCAAAGTCCGGCTCCCCAGCCCCAACCAGATCTTTTTGGCGCCGCTTGAGCGCGAAGGCCAGACGACCTCACGCTGGTTCTCGGTAGTTGGGCAAACGGAGGTGGATGAGCAAGGGTTTATGGCGCACATGAGCGAGATCACAACCAACTGGTATCCATTTTTCAGGCGCACACTGGGTGTCAGCCCCGGAAGCTACTGGAGTAGCACCGGGCTGGGATTGGGGGCACCTTTCTCTGCCGTGTGGAACCTCGCCCAACCGGAAGCCACCTGCCACCTCGCGCAAAGCTGGCTGAAGGCCTTTGAAAATGAGGCCAACCGGTTCGTTGACTGGATTCCCTTCCCTTTTAATGACCAGAACTCCGCTCTTCCCCAGCGGCGCGGCTGCTGCCTCCAGTATTTGCTGCCCAACACCGGTTACTGCGGTACGTGCGGGGTTTATCGCAAGGAGAGGATGAAATTCATCAAGCCTCACCCCCCCCGCATCACCACCTGAAGAATGCCAGCCGCCACCCAATGCCTTATAAAGATTAACCGTGGCCACCAGACGCGCCAACCGCAACTGCACTAGCTGTTCCCGGGTCTGGAACAGGGTGCGTTGTGCGTCCAGAAGAGTCAGCAGTTCGTCACTGCCTTCCCGGTAACGTAATTTGTCAGTTCCAGGGTGCGGGCAGCACTTTCACTGACCGTTGTTTGCAATGCCTCGCGCTGCTGACTGGTCTGAACCCGGTCCAGTGCATCACCGGTTTCCTGCAACGCGGTCAGGATGGCGCTGCGATACTGTTCAAGCAATTCCAGTTGCTGGGATTCACTGATAGCCCGCCGGGCATCCAGCCTGCCACCATCAAATAAACTCTGTGCCAGTGAAAGCGTCCAGCCCGCAGCCTCTACCGGATTATTCAGGCTCAGCAGATTATTGTTACTCAGCCCCGCGTTGAGCCCCAGGGAAACCGTTGGCAAAAAGGCCGTGCGGGCCTGTTCCACATTGGCATCTGCCGCCTGGAGGCGAGCTTCTTCCGGGGCAAGGTCAAGCCTTCGGGTAATCAGATCAGAAGGCAATCCGGCATCAACTTCAGGCAGCTCCATGGCAAGCAGAGTTCCATGACTGGATTCCACCTCAAACCCCAGCGGGGATTCTCCCACTAACACCGCCAGCGCAGACTGAATCTGCCGGTACTGAAGCTGCACGGGCACCAGGCCGGCTCTCTGATTCAGCACCTCGGTTTGCTGGCGCAGCAACTCTGTCCGGCTGGCCGCGCCATTTTGATAACGCACATTTACAATGCGCTCGGTTCGCTCGGCACTACGCAGGTTTTCTTCCCCTACCCGTATTTGTTCAGCCAGCGCCAACAACTCAAACCAGGTAGTTGCCACACTACTGGCCAGGCTTAGTCGAGCAGTATCGTAATCGAAGGATGTGGCCCTGAAAGATGCTTCTGTCGTGGGTAATCAAAATGATGGTGTAACCTTCTTCGGAAAG
>JAKDUK010000141.1 GCA_030457765.1 Marinobacter sp.
GGCGTGATGTGCTGAGGCTTGCCGCCAGCTCGGCGTTATTGTCGGCTTTGCCTTTTCATCGAGCCGTTGCGCAGTCATCCGGCAAGCTGACCGCAGCAACCCCCTATGGTATTCCGCAGGTGATTCTGGCCAGAGCACTGGAGGATCCCACCGTGCAGGAGCTGATTCCGGAACGCGAGCTGAAAGCCTGGAAGGACCCTGATCAACTGAGGGCGTGGTTAGCCAGGGCAGAGGTGATGCTTACAGCAACGCCGACCAATGTGGCCGCCAATCTTTATAACCGGGGTGTTCCTCTGGTGCTGATGAATGTAAACGTGTGGGGTACCCTCGGAATGCTCGGGCTGAAGGAGAAAGGCCCGCTGCAGACCGTAGAGGATCTTGTCGGTCGCCATATTGGCGTGCCTTGGCGTGGGGATATGCCCGACCTGGTATTTCGGTATCTTCTTGGCGAAGCCGGGTTGGAAGTGGGTCGGGATTTGAAGGTCAGCTATCAATCGAGCCCGTTTGAAACCGTGCAGATGTTTGTCGCCCAGCGCCTGGATGCAGCTGTACTACCTGAGCCCATGCGCACCGCCACGCGACTGCAAACTGCTCAATTTGGGCAAGTGCCGACCGAGTTGGATCTGCAGGAAGAGTGGGCACGCCTGACCGGTGAAGAGCCGAATCTGCCGCAAGCCGGAGTTGTTTGTCGCCGGGAGTTTCTGGATGAATATCCGGAACAAATTACGGCGATACAACATGCCGTCAGTCGCGCGGTGGACTGGGTGGTTGCCAAGCCCGATGAAGCGGCTGTGGTTGGTAGCAAAAATTCGCCCCTGTCTACCAAGGTATTCGAAGGTGCGATACCTCGCACACGGATTCAGATGGCCTCGGCTGCGGAGTCCCGGCCAAAACTTGAGTCATTTTTTACGGCTCTCACAGATCTGTCCACCGGGTTCATCGGTGGCAAACTGCCCGACGGTGATTTCTATCTTCCAGCCGCGACCGCTAAGGTCGGGGAAAAGGCATGAAGGCCGGTGACTCGGTTTTCGAGAGCCCCTGGTTTGCCTACGGCTTCCGGCCTTTCTTTCTGCTGGCGGCAGTGTATGCACCGCTGGCGCTAGTGCCTTGGGTGGGGGCGCTGCTGCAGCAATTCACGCTGCCCATGGCGATCATGCCTTTGGCCTGGCACGGCCATGAAATGCTATTCGGATTTGCAAGCGCGGCTCTGGTTGGTTTTCTATTGACCTCTATTCCTTCTTGGGCGGATGTTCAGCCCTTAACCGGCAAGGCTCTGGCCGTGCTGGTTGTTCTTTGGCTGCTGGGCCGGGTGACATTCTGGCTGTCGGCCAGCTTACCCGCGCCATTGGTCGCCGTGCTGAATATCACGTTTCCGCTGACGGTGCTGGCCTGGGCTGCGCCGGCTTTGCTTTCTGAAAGCGGGCGCAGGCACCTGAGCATTGGTTTGGCTCTTTTGGCCTTTGTGCTGGTTCAGGGGCTGTTCTATCTGAGCTGGCTGTGGCCGCAGTTGTCGGTGCTGCAACCCCTTGTACTGTTGAACACGGCCGTGAATATCCTGCTTGTTCTGATTGCCCTGACGGCCTCGCGTATTGTGCGGGTGGTTGCCATGGTGGCAAGAGAGGCGGCGGGAGAGGCTGGCCCACCACGTCTGACCCCGGCCCGGGAATACCTGGCGGTGGCGGTGCTCATTCTTTTTGTGTTGGCCGATATGTTGGCCCCCGGGCATCCGGTAACCGGCTGGATTGCACTTGCGGCCGCCGCCGCTCAGGCGGACAGGTTAAGCGAATGGCCTTGGGGCAAGGCGATGGGCAAGCTTTATATGCTGCTGCTGACAATGGCTTACCTGTGGATGGTCGCCGGTCTGGTCCTGGTGGGCGTCGGCGCATTGGTTGACGGGCTCCCTGGCTATGTCGGTCGCCATGCGCTCTCAATCGGAGCCGCCGGCACGGCCATTCTTGCTGTGTTCTGTATTGCCGGGCTACGGCATACCGGTCGTTCACTGAACTTGCCCCGCATCATCTGGCCGGCGTTGGTTGCGCTCTTTCTGACGGCCCTGCTGCGCACGTTGGTGCCTGTGCTGCGACCGGAGCTTTATCTGTTGGCTGGAGTGGGACTGCCATTTTTGCTGTGGCTTGTGACTTATGGTTTGTACCTTGCCGGCTACGCCCGGTTTCTGCTCAGTGCCCGAGCGGATGGCCAGCCGGGTTGATCGCAGCCACCTGATTGCACTGTACCCGCCCATGACAGTTGCATCAAAGAACACCTCATAGGTTTATATCGCCTCCAAAGCGATCCCTCCGCAGCGAGTCTGCGCCGAAGTCTGGACTACGGCCAAGAGAGCAGCAAAGCGGCGCCGGGCGACAGGCCATAGTTCCACTAAATATGCATGTGGTTATCGTCTCATAGCCGTGGAATTTCTGGGCGGATGTCTTGTTCGCAATGTTCTGGCTTTTGCGTACGAACAGTTGTAGATCTTAACTTCCTCGATGGCTAAAAAACTCAAAATTAACCTTGCGGCAAACGATAATGATAACTATTATCATTAAGGGGAAAAAAAGAGGGGTTGCCATGAAGTTCATTTGTCCACGACATCGTTCGATGTTCGCAAATCTGTCACTCAATGAACAAAATGATTTGTGGATGTTCTGGATGGAAAGCGCTTTTACCTATTCAGAAAATCAGGATTCAGCAAAGATCATCATGGTGGCCGGCAATGCCTTCGATTTGGCCCGTATGGCCCGTGCCAACTACCCGGACTGCATGCATGTGGAGCTGACTCTCTCTGCCATTCTTCTGTGCAGCATCTTGCGTAATTGCGGTGAACATAGCGTTGCTGACGATATGTTGCT
>JAKDUK010000063.1 GCA_030457765.1 Marinobacter sp.
ACGCAGAGCCGGAGAGTTTTCATCTTCCATTACGATGTACTGCCTCCATCGAAAATTATTAATCGCCGGCCGGTGTTCAGTACCGCTACCAGCGTTACAATATGGAGGGCGCCTTCAAAAAACCGCCCTCCACCGTTACTGCTCTCCCTGCGTCTCCAGATGCTGCACGGTAGCCTTGGTTACCGGACTCCGCTAGAGTTCGAAGGGGCTAACTACTGAGACGTGTTCACTTTATTGCGGGAATACCACTTTGTAATAACGCTATTTCGGTCAAATACATAAAAATCTTTTCAAGGATTAAAATATGGTTTTAAGAGTTATCGGCACCATTGGAACATTCCTTTTAGTTGTCCTGGGACTCATGTATAAAGTTGACGACGTTAACGTCGAAAAATTTTTCATTTTTCTGGTTTTCGGGTCTATAGCAGGCTTCATCGCTTGGTTTAAGCTTTTTAAGCCAGGCTCTCAACGTGAACAAAACTAACTGTGCATGCTTGGGCATTAAGCAAGCATCCATAGTCACTTTTGCCTTTATATATATCACTGCCAAGAGGACCATTAGTTGCCTGAACTGAAAACAGTCGGTCTTTTTCTTGTCACCGCCCTGGCCGAAATTGTTGGCTGTTACTTGCCTTATCTCTGGCTTCGGGAGGGCAAAAGTATCTGGCTTTTGGTACCAGGCGCATTGAGTCTTGCAGCCTTTGCATGGCTGCTAACACTGCACCCCGTTGCCGCGGGCAGGGTCTATGCTGCGTATGGTGGCGTTTATATTTTTACGGCAATACTTTGGCTGTGGGCGGTTGACGGAATAAGGCCAACAGCGTGGGACTTGGTTGGCTCCGGAGTCGCCTTAGTAGGCATGGCAATTATTATGTTTGGGCCGCGCCCTGCATAGCCAGTGGCCCCGGCTAGCGCCGAAGCCACTCCACAACATCATTTTTGCAGGTGTGTTGGCCGCTTTAATCGTTTACAACGGTAACCGGGCTGGTGGCGTGCCTTACAACCTTCTCACTAACACTGCCCAAAGTCAGGCTGCGCAAAGTTGAATGGCCGCGTCTTCCCAAAACTAAATGAGTACCCAGATTGGCTTCCAGATATTCAATAATTTCCTGAGCCGGGTCTCCTTTGAGCAAAATCTCGTCAGTTGGATCAAGTATCCCACTCACGGCTTCTTTCGCAGCTTCGAACACTGAGCGCCCATACCTTTCTTGCTCTTCTTCAAGAGCACTGGGCGACACGCCGCTGATCACCATCCTCTCCACCGTTAACTGCGGAAATACCGCCAATAGCTTCAGTGGTTGACCGGTGGCTTTCGCCAGGTCGGCTGCCATTTTTGCTGCCTGTAACGATTGAGTTGAACCGTCGCAAGCAACCACGATGCGCTGAGTAACGTTGGCCATGATACTTTCCTTTCCTGCTGGGTTTGCCTTCACCGTACCATCGACATGAACAGCTTATAGTTGATTAAAGTCAAATTCATAGGCGGTTTCGGTGCCTTAGCACATCACCAGCGCCCTTGCAGCGTCGCAACAATCTGACGGCCACCAGCGCTATCCCTATGTTCGCAAAGGTACAATCCCTGCCAGTTCCCAAGCGCCAAGCGGCCATGATGTACAGGCAGTATGAGCGATGGGCCAATAAGAACGTTCTTGATGTGAGCAGGCATATCATCCGGGCCCTCCAGAACATGCTCGTAGTGCGGTGCGTGTTCTGGAACCATTGCATTAAAGTGGCGTTCCAGATCGCCACGCACATCTGGGTCGGCATTTTCGTTAACCGCCAGCGAAGCCGAGGTGTGCTGGATAAACAAATGCAACAACCCTACTTCGCAGTTGGTCATTTCCGGCGCCTGGGCGAGAATTTCATTGGTTACCAGGTGAAATCCCCGTGGCAGGGGCGCCAGTTCAACGAATGTCTGATCCCAGATCATCATGGCTCCTGTCTATTATTTTTCAGGGTCATCCCAAGGGTGCACGGGTACAGAGGCTTCGGTCGTTTCTGCATCAAAAGTGCTGCGAAAATAGTCCATAGCTTTTTCTGCTTCGTTTAACTCATCAAACCGGGCGATGTGGTAAATCGCCTCCCCCTCATTTACCAAGGGTAAATTGTTCACACAAATTACGATACCAGAACAGGGCGAGGTAATGGCCGTTTCAGACGCCCCAAAAGGGTCTGCTACCATGGCCAGCTTTTGGCCTTTGCGCACTTTTTGGCCAAGTTTGGCAACGGGCCGCATAATGCCGTCTATGTCTGCCCTCACCCACTGGGAGTTGGCAGCGATTTCCGAGCGTTTTTTCGGGGTTTTCCGACCTTTCAAGGGTGGCAACATCTCCAGTTCGCGCATCACGCGCATCACGCCTTTTACGCCACTGCTGATAACCACATCGTCAAACCGCAGGGCTTCGCCACCTTCGTAGGTGATAACGGGAATATCCAGAGAGTCTGCATAGGCCCGCAAACTGCCATCGCGAAGGCCGGCATTAATAATGACTGGTGCACCAAAGGCTTCAGCCATTCGCGTGGTTTCCGGGCTTTTTAGCTCTGCACGAATTTGCGGTAGATTGAAGCGATTAACGGCGCCCGTGTGTAAGTCGATGATATGGCTTACGTGCTCCATAATCTGAGTGCGCAACAAGTACGCAATTCGCCCGCCCAAGGAGCCAGATTCGGTGCCGGGAAAACATCGGTTAAGGTCGCGTCTGTCTGGCAGGTAACGGGTACGCTGCAAAAAACCGAAGATGTTTACGATAGGTACGGCCACCAGCGTACCCCGCACATGCCGAAGTGCGGAGTTTGTCAGCACGCGGCGCACAATTTCCACGCCACAGATTTCATCACCGTGTATCGCGCCACACACCATCAATACCGGACCATCTCTGCGCCCATGCACAATTTCGACGGGTATGGTCAATGGCGTATGGGTGTACAGTTTCGCCACGGTAATTTCTATGGTTTGCCGGGTGCCAGGTTGCACCTGCACGCCGGCCATTTCAAAGGGCGCCCGCGCCATCGGTTAACCTCTGCCTTTGGTTTTTGTGCGCCATGGCGCATGGTTTTTCTCAATCCAGTTAAGAATCAGGCCAGCAACGTTTTTGCCAGTGGCGTTTTCAATGCCTTCCAGACCGGGTGACGAATTCACTTCCATCACAAGAGGCCCTCGGCTTGAACGCAACAGGTCAACACCAGCCACGTTCAGGCCCATGGCTTTGGCCGCAGCAATGGCCGTTTTGCGCTCTTCCGGTGTAATGCGAACCAGGGATGCACTGCCTCCACGATGCAAATTGGAGCGGAACTCGCCCTCTGCACCCTGGCGCTTCATTGCGGCGATCACTTTGTCGCCAATGACGAAGCAGCGAATATCCGCACCGCCGGCTTCTTTAATAAACTCCTGTACCAGAATGTCGGCCTTAAGGCCCATAAACGCTTCAATGACGCTTTCTGCCGCCGTACGTGTTTCTGCCAGCACCACGCCTATGCCCTGGGTACCCTGCAGGAGTTTGATTACCACCGGTGCACCACCCACCATTTTTAGAAGTTCTGGCACGTTATCTGGTTTATTGGCAAAGCCTGTTACTGGCATGCCCACACCCTTGCGAGCAAGCAACTGTAAGGAGCGTAATTTGTCGCGAGAGCGCGTAATGGCAACAGACTCGTTTACCGGGAACGTACCCATCATTTCAAACTGGCGCAGCACTGCGGTGCCGTAGAAAGTAACGGATGCGCCAATACGAGGAACCACCACATCAAAGTTTTCCAACACGTCCTCATGGTAGTGGATTCGGGGGTTGGCAGAGGTGATGTTCATGGAGCAGTGCAGGCAGTCAATCACCTTCACCTCGTGGCCACGGTTAATCCCCTCTTCTATCAGTCGACGGGTTGAGTACAAATGCCGGTTGCGGGATAGAACTGCAATTTTCATATTTCAGGCCTTAAAGCCGGCTCTCCGGCAAGATAAGAAGCTTCGGGGTAGACAGCCGCGCGACCGGCCATAGCGGTGCGCCCGATCAGCATGCGGAACTGCATGGTATCTCGGTTGGTTAGCGTCATTTCAACAGGCCAACGCTCACCACCAACAACTAACATGGTTTCAATCACTAGCCGCAACTCCTTATGACCACCAGAATCTGATACGTCCCGCTCGTCTAGAACGCGGGCATCGCACTCAACTACCTCGTGCATATCATTTTGAACAGGGTGAACCCAGAACCGCACACGGCGCTCACCATTCTGGGTATAAGGCTCCGTTCGGAACGCGTGCAAGCAGGAGGTACGAGCCCCAGTATCCACTTTTGCCTTGATGCGAGTTATACCCAAATCTGGCAGAGCTACCCACTCGCGCCAGCCCAGACTGAATCTGTTTTCAGCCGGAGCAGGCACATCTGCATTAATAACTTCAGTTATCTTTGAGGACATCCAACCGTTCCTTTTCAATGGCTTTTTCCGGCCCCATCAGTTGCACACGGAAGGGCTCGGAATGGCTACCGGCATATATACTGGTGTGAGGAAAAGGTATTTCTATACCCTGCCTATCTAGCGTTTTCTTGATGGCAACGAGCATACCGCTTTTGCCTTCAAGCACTTTGTCTTTTGGCACCCAGAACGAAAACTGCAGATCCACCGAGGAAGGGCCAAATGCGGTTACCAAGACAAACGCTTTTGGCTCCTCCAGACAGGCCGGATCTTTTTCTGCCAACGCTAGCAACAAGGTTTCTACCTTCTGCACATCTTCAGCATAGGCAATACCTACCATAAGGTCGATTCTGCGTATGGGAAACCGGGAGCGATTAACTACCGGGGTCTTAATGAGCATTTCGTTGGGGATGCGCACATAAAGGTTATCGCGGGTACGCAGTTTTACACTGAGCATATCTATGCCTACAACTTCGCCCACGGTGGTGCCCACTTCAATCACGTTGCCAATTTCAAACGGCTTTTCCACCAGCAAAAACAAACCGCTGATCATGTTGGAAGCCGACGTTTGCGAGGCAAAGCCAATAGCGACCGTAAGAATACCCGCCGCACCCAGAACTACATCCAGCGAAAACCCAGCCTCTCGCAGTGCCGCCACGCCAAATAATATAAAGATGACGTAGAACACCAGCCGCCGGAACATAACGGTATGGTGGCGGGAGCTTCGCGTAGACATCACCCGCGCTACACTGCGCGCTGCCAGTGATCCAAGAATCGACCCAAGCACCAATAAAAAGCCAGCGCTGATCCACTGCCCCCAGGCTATATCGGTAAACACATTCATTGCCCCTGTTTTAAATGCTTCCATTACAATGAATCGGCCGTGCTATCCAAACACACGATCGATGGCTCGCACCAAACGTCCTCGAGTCGCTTTCTCCCGGGCCGGAGCCACTTGTTCGCAAACACCAGCGGCCACGGGTAACGCCTGATCAATATGCAGACTTGCAGAATTCATGTCTGTTTCTACTTCCACCACCACACTTGGCGTCCACAGTTGACCCTGATTATTCTGGTGTAACGACAACAACGGCGTCGGTAGGCTGAAACGCTCCAACAGCAACGACTCAGGCCGACGATTAATGAGAGTAACCGGAGTTATTGCCCGCCAAGGCCGTTTGGGCACAGCCTCCAATACCAAACGTGCATAACTCTGCGATGAATAACACAGCTCGCCTTCCATAGTATTGCGCCCCACCCACGTAAACGAAGGTACAGCCAGAGGCACCTCTGCCAGCAGCGCCTTCTTCGGCCCGGCGCACACTCCCATCCAAACGTCCACGCCTACATAAATCGTGCACCGCCCGCCGCCGGGAATGGTTAGCGACTGATAGGGACGAATCACCGTAGGGAGCTTTGCCACGGCAGGTATGAAGGTGATTGTTGACGAGCTTCCTTCTCGAATAAACCGCTGCAGGGTGCCATCTGTAGGCGGCAGGTTATCACCAATAGATTCTGTCCAGCCTACTGGCTCGGTCTCCGGTGGCCGGGTTTCTGTACGCACCTGCCATTCGGTGTCCAGCAGAGTCACCCACAGACGCACATGCCCAAGCTTGTGGTGTTGGGTTTGACCCGGCACAAATTCGTAAGTCTGGCCCCAAGCACCCTCACGCCGGTTTTTCGTTTTATTGCCCATAAACGATGTAAATCTCCCACGATTACGGCTGCTTATATTTTGATAACTATAATCCAAACAGCGCGTTTGAACGAATACCTAACTATGTGATTTTATAGCTTACTGGCGATGTAATTACCCGTATCTTAAATGCCCGGAACCCGACACGGATTAGCAGATGACACAACTGGTATGGTTCAGAAACGACCTGCGAGCAGCCGACAACCCCGCCCTTACGGCGGCTTGTAAAGAGGCAGACGAAGCCGGACAGGTTCGCGCCTGCTTCATTCTCACACCCGCCCAATGGCAAGAACACAGCTGGTCGCCGGCACGGGTTCAGTTTGTTATGGCTCACGCAAACGCACTGGCCGAGGAACTGGCAAAACTTGGCATACCGCTTTCATTCATAAATGCTGATCGCTTCGATGACAGCATCACGAAGCTTGAAAGCCACTGCCAGAGGCACGGTGTACGCCAACTCCACTTCAATGAGGAATATGGCATTAACGAGCGCAAGCGCGACAAGGCGGTAAAGCATCGCTTTGATGAACTGGGCATTGCAACATCCAAGTATCGTGATCAAACCGTCGCTCCCGTGGGCGAAATACTCACCGGCCAAAATGAACCCTACTCAGTATTCACCCCGTTTTCTCGCCGCTGGCGCACCTGGGTTGATGACAAACAGCCAACGCTTTATCCGATACCCAAACCCCAGGGTGAGGCCATACAACCTGAGCGGCTAACGCACGTCCCGGAAGGTTTTGAAAACGCGCCGCCAGCATTGGTAGAAACCGGGGAAGAAGCGGCCCACGATCAACTGGAGCGTTTTCTTGGCGAAAACGGTGGCGCGTACAAAGAGCAAAGAGATTTCCCCGCTCTCGACGGCACCAGCCAGCTCTCGCCATATTTGGCCAATGGCGTGCTCTCTGGCCGCCAGTGCCTGATTGCGGCACGGCAGGCGCAGAGCATGGGAGGTAATCATGAAGGGTTGTTAACCTGGATAAACGAAATTACCTGGCGGGATTTCTATATCAACATTCTGTACCACTACCCACGGTTGAGCATGCATCGCGCTTACAAGCCAGAAACCGAAGCGCTGCAATGGAACGATCCTGGCCCGCACTTTGGGGCGTGGAAATCTGGCAACACCGGCATCCCACTAGTTGACGCAGCCATGCGACAGCTGAACCAAACCGGCTGGATGCACAACCGGCTACGTATGGTAACGGCGATGTTTCTAACCAAAAACCTGTTTATCGATTGGCGGCTAGGCGAGGCCTATTTCATGTCTAAACTGGTGGATGGCTTTTTGGCTTCCAACAACGGCGGCTGGCAATGGAGCGCGTCCACAGGTACAGACGCGGCGCCCTATTTTCGTGTATTCAACCCAGTTACCCAAAGCGAGCGGTTTGATCCCCAAGGCGAGTTTATCCGTGAGTGGGTGCCAGAACTGGCAAAGCTGGACAACAAGCGCATTCACGATCCATCTAAAGGCGGCGTTATCCCCGGAGGATACCCAAGGCCGATCGTGGATTTGAAAGAAAGCAGAAAGGAGGCAATAGCCAGGTTTCAGGCGCTGAAAAACTAGATCAAGGAACAAACCGGGCATTCAGGATCTTTGGCCAGTTTCATTTCGCGCCACTGCATTTCCCAGGCATCTAAAATCAGCAGGCGACCAACCAGAGACTGACCAACGCCGGAAATCATCTTGATGGCTTCCATGGCCTGAACAGAACCAATCATACCGACCAGTGGCGCAATCACCCCAGCTTCGGAGCAGGTCAGGTCTTCGTTGCCCTGCTCCGGGTACAGGCAATGGTAACAGGGAGAGTCTGGCTGCCTGCTGTCGTAAACACTGAGCTGGCCCTCGCCCCGAATAGCAGCGCCAGAAATCAATGGCACGCCAGCCGCTACGCAAGCGCGATTCAAAGCAAATCGAGTAGCAAAGTTATCTGAGCAATCCAAGGCCAGGCTGGCGTTGGCAACTTCGTGGGCAAAACCGGCCTGATCGAGACGACGGTTTACAACAGATATAGACACTGCAGGGTTGATGCTGCGCACACGGGCAGCCAGGGTTTCTGCCTTGGGTTCACCTATTTGCGCGGTTTCAAATGCAATCTGGCGCTGCAGGTTGGCCAGTTCAATTACGTCGTCGTCTATCAGTGTTAGGTGCCCCACACCCGCCGCACCAAGATACAGCGCAACTGGGCAGCCCAGACCACCAGCGCCAACCACCACCACGCGGGCAGATTTCAATGCTTCTTGGCCTGCAATATCAAAACGCGGCATTAAGATTTGACGACTAAAACGCAGAAGCTCTTCATCATTCAACATCGTCGGCTCCTTGCTCTGGCCACTGCCCTAAGGTCATTCGATCGTTGCCGCCGTAGTCTTTCCGGCTTTCTATGTTGCTAAAACCATGCTTAGAAAACAATTCCTGAACTACACTGGCCTGATCAAAACCATGCTCCAGCAACAGCCAGCCGTTGTTGTTCAGCCACGCCGGTGCTTCCGCAACAATCTGACGAATGTCATCTAACCCATCGGCACCGGCCACCAACGCAGAGGCAGGCTCAAAGCGCACACCGCCTTCACCAAGGTGGTCATCGCCAGAGGCTATATAAGGGGGATTGGAAACAATCAGGTCAAAACGATCGGTCGGCAAGCCGGTAAACCAGCTGCTCTGGAAAACATTCACCGGCAATCGCAATTCGCGGGCATTGGCTTGGGCCAGTGCAATCGCATCTTCTTGCAGGTCGCAAGCTGTGATTAACCAGTTTGGCTGCTCGCTGGCCAGTGCCAAGGCAATGGCGCCAGTGCCGGTACCCATATCGAGCACCTTCGCATTATCCGGTAAGGATAATGCCAGCGCTTGCTCCACCAGGCATTCAGTATCTGGCCTGGGGATCAGTGTACTGCTGCTTACTTTAAACGGAAGCGACCAGAACTCTTGATGACCGAGCAGGTAGGCAATCGGCATACCTTCAATGCGTTGAGCAACCAAACGCTCAAACTCGGCAACAATTGGGGCGTCCACTTCGCGCTCAGGAAAAGCACGAAAACTGGTGCGACTGAGGCCACTCACATGGTTGAGAAGTAACTCAGCATCCAGCCGTGGCGTATCACTACTAATTACACCCACAGCCCCACTCAGCAATTCCTCACAGGTTAGTAACGGCTTACTCATCATCAGAAAGCGAGGCTAATAGCTCCGCCTGGTGCTCTTGCTGAAGCGGGCCAACCACAGAGCCCAAATCGCCCGTAATCACATCATCAAGCTTGTAGAGCGTGAGGTTAATTCGATGGTCGGTTACCCGGCCCTGGGGAAAATTATACGTGCGGATACGTTCAGAACGATCGCCACTACCCACAAGGCTTTTACGAGTTTCTGCCATAGATTTTTGCTGGCGCTCGGTTTCAATATTTTGCAGCCTTGAGTTCAAAAGGCTCATGGCTTTGGCACGGTTTTTATGCTGCGAACGCTCTTCCTGACACTCCACCACAATACCGCTTGGCACGTGGGTAATCCGGATAGCAGAATCGGTTTTGTTAACGTGCTGGCCGCCCGCGCCGGAGGCCCGAAACGTATCTACCCGTAAATCTGCCTTATTAATCGCAACGGCCTCGGCTTCATCTGCCTCAGGCATAACCGCCACCGTGCAGGCCGAGGTATGGATGCGCCCCTGGGATTCTGTTTCTGGCACACGCTGTACCCGGTGTGCGCCAGATTCAAATTTCAGCGCGCCATAAACGCCATCACCCGCCACCCGCGCAATCACTTCTTTATAACCGCCGTGTTCGCCTTCGTTCTCACTCAGCACCTCTATTTGCCAGCGCTTACGCTCAGCGTAACGGCTATACATGCGAAACAAATCGCCGGCAAAAATAGCCGCCTCATCGCCACCAGTGCCAGCACGAATTTCCAGAAACACGTTTTTGCCGTCGTTTGGATCTTTCGGCAGCATTAACCGCTGCAGCTCTTCATCAAGCTCTTCAGTTTTTTGCTCTGCAAGCCCCAATTCTTCTGCAGCCATTTCACGCATGTCTACGTCACCGTCTTTGGCCAGCTCTTTGGCTTCGCTGATATCGTCCAACGACTTCTGCCAGGCTTGGAAACACTGCACAACTGGCTCAATCTCAGCAAACTCCTGGGATAATTCCCGGAACTTGTCTTGGAGAGCAATGGTAGATGGATCGCTAAGTAAAGCGCTTACCTCCTCAAAGCGTTCCACGAGCAGCTCAAGGCGGGACTGTATCGATGATTTCATATTTTTTCCGGGGTCGTCGTCGCGTCTGCGTCCAACTTATCAAGCTGATGCAGCTCTCTCAGCCATTCAGTCACCTCGGTGCGCCCTTCGGTGGTGGCCTTGCGAACCTGAATAGACGGTTCATGCAAGAGTTTGTTTGTAAGGCCCCGCGCAAGGCTACGCAAAGCGGTTTCAGCGTCGCCGCCATTACGCAGGGCGCGCAGAGCTTTTTCGGTTTCTGCGTCCCGCAACACTTCTGCACGCTGTCGAAACTGCTTTAGTGTAGAAACCGCATCCAATGCACGCAGCTGGCTGAGAAACTCCTGCACACCGGCCGCGATGAGATTTTCTGCTTCACGGGCGGCACCCTCGCGGGTACGAACGCTTTCTTCAATAACTTGGCGCAGATCGTCCACAGCATAAAGATACACATCTGCCAAAGAAGCCACTTCGGGCTCGATATCCCGGGGCACCGCAATATCCACCATAAAAAAAGGTCGATGTTTGCGTTTCTTCAACGTCCGCTCAACTGCGCCCTTACCGAGAATCGGCAATGGACTGGCCGTGGATGAAATAATGATATCCACATCTGCCAGATAGTCGGGGATTTCCGAAAGCAAAATACCACGACCACCTCTTGGCTCTGCCACGGCTTCTGCCCGTTCGAGCGTGCGGTTCGCAACAACAAAATCTTTCACACCTGCATCGGCAAGGTGACGCGCGACCAGTTCAATGGTTTTGCCTGCGCCGATCAGTAACGCTTTGTTGCGCGACATGTCAGCAAAAATTCGGTGGGCCATGCTAACGGCCGCATAAGCAACAGAAACCGGGTTTTCCCCAATAGCGGTTTGCGTACGAACACGTTTGGCTACAGAGAATGTGTGTTCAAACATGCGCGAGAGAAACGAACCACTCCCGCCATGTTCACGGGCCAGAGCATAGGCATCTTTTAACTGGCCAAATATTTGTGGTTCGCCCAGAACCATGGAATCCAAGCCGGATGCAACGCGCATCATATGTCGTACGGCGTCTGCGTCGCGGTGTATATAAAGCACCTCTTCAAGCTCGGCTGCATCCAGATCATGAAAACCAGCCAGCCAGCGCAACACAAGCGGTGCACAATCATCATCGCCGGCGAGATACAGTTCGGTGCGATTACAGGTAGAAAGTATTGCGACTTCACTGGCGCCAGACGCCGCCCGCAACTCCACAAACGCCTCTGACATACGTTCAGGCGTGAACGCAACCCGCTCTCTTAACTCGACAGGGGCTGTGCGATGGTTGATTCCCAGCGTTAGCAATGCCATTTCTTGGTTATACAATCCTTTACCGGTGGCTGTGTGTATAAACGCCATCTTGCAGGCATTTTAGCGCCCAGAGCCTTCAGCTGCCACCCAAAACCACTTACGCTTCGGGAAGTGCGGACAGGTTGGGCATGAACAGGAGCTTATGCCATTATAGGGAATGGACGCACACCGGAGCCCGCCTCAACTTAAAAAGGTGAGATTTCCGGGCTCTTCAGAGTGCGTAATTAATAAATCACGGGAAGTTGCATGCACAAATCCGCTCCGCTTTTGGTTACCTGTCTGTTCGGCCTTTCACTCTCGGGTTGCGCTAGTATAACCGGTTCCGGGCATTCGCCTGCTGATGAAGAAACCGCCACGCAAAGCCACCAAAACCCTGAGAACAATAACGGCGAAATACCCACAGAGTACGCAGATTTTGAGCCAGAAACACTGTTCTTGCTGCTTTCAGCTGAGATTGCAGCGCAGCGAGGCCGTTACGACGTTACCCTTGTTAACTATCTAAAGGCGGCAAAGCAATCCCGCGACACAAAAGTTATCGAGCGGGCCATGCATATTGCTCAGTCACTTAACGGCGACAACGCGCAAAAGCAAATAGCGCAGCTATGGCTTGAAGTGGAGCCAAACAACCTTCAGGCGCTTCGAGTGTCTGCCATTCAGGCCGTTAAACGCAACCAGCTTGAAACCGCCCTGGGATACATGGAAAAGATTTTGGACCAAGGTGAAGATGCAGACTTTGACAGCTTGGCGGTCATGGCCGGAAACCTGCCGCCAAAGCAGCAACAGGAACTGCTAAATTTATATGAAGAAATGGCAAGCCGCCACCCGGATACCCCAGAGCTGGAATACAGCATTGCCCTGCTGCTGAAAATTACCGGCGCCCCCAAAACAGCGCTCAGCCGCCTCAAACCGCTACTTACCGCACAACCCAACTTTGTGCCGGCCATTATTCTGAAAGGCGATCTTCTGTACCAGGTTGGTAGAGAAACCGAAGCCCTCGAACACCTTATGATAAACACCCGCCGTTTTCCGGCCAGTCGTCAGATGGGCACGCTGTACGGGCGCATGTTGATTAGCGAGGGTGAGCTTCAAGCCGCTCAGGATGAGTTCAGCCGATTGACTGAGCGCTACCCGGACAATTCAGGCATTCGGCTTTCACACGCACTTGTTGCCCTGGAAAACGGTGAGTTAGACCTTGCCAAAGAAGAGCTGACTCAGCTGATCGAAGAAGGTCACCACACCAGCGAGGCCAGTTATTATCTGGGCCGGATTGAAGACGAGGCAGGCAATACTGAACAGGCTATTGGATACTACCAAAGCGTGGAAAAGGGCAACTATTACTTCCCCTCTCTAGCTCGAGCCAGCGCACTCCTAGCAGCAGAGGGCAAACTGGACGAGGCTTTAGAAGACATTCGTGCTAAACGCAACGCCAACCCTGAACAAGCAGAAAAGTTTTGGCTACTTGAAGTTAACCTGTTACTCGACCAGAAATTACAATCAGAAGCCCTGGAAGCAGCTTCAAACGCAATTGAAGAGCATCCGGAAAACCTGCAAATTCGCTATGCTCGGGCCATGCTGTTCGACACCCTGAATTACCCCCGCAAGGCCGAAGCAGACCTTAAACGAATTGTTGAGAATGACCCAAAAAATGCGGTCGCACTCAATGCCCTGGGATACATACTGACCACCCGAACCGACCGGCTGGGTGAGGCCCGCGGTTACATTGAGCAGGCATTAAAGCTGGACCCGGAAAACCCTGCCATTCTTGATAGCATGGGTTGGGTGCTTTTCCAGGAAGGCCAAATTGAACCGGCGCTGAATTATCTGTCCCAAGCCTGGGCTGCCTACCCAGACCCGGAAGTGGCTGCCCACTATGGCGAAGCTTTGTGGATGAGTGGCGCCGAAGAGCAAGCCCAGGTTATCTGGAAAAAAGGACTTGAACAGGACGCCGATCACGAAGCTTTAAGGGAAACCATTGAACGACTGACCCACAATGGTGAACTGTGATGCGCAGATTTGTTCGAGCTTGCCTTGCCCTGTTGTTGGCCACCGGCATAAGCGCTTGCAGCACCATTCGCCTGGACCCTCTGCCAGAAGGGCTAACTGATCAACCACCCGCAGATTGGCAGGCTCGCTCCGCAAAGCTTAACCGGTTCGATCACTGGCAACTATCGGGCAAGCTGGCCGTGCGCCAACCTTCAGATAGCGGCACCGCCATTATCAATCACTGGATACAGCAAGGCGAAGCCTACGACCTTGCTTTATCATCCTCTTTTCTTGGCATGGGCAGCACCACCCTGAAAGGCGTACCTGGGTTCATTGAGCTAACGCTCTCCGATGGCGAGACCTACCGCTCGGCCGACCCGGATGCCCTGGTAAAGGCTGCCACCGGCTGGCAACTGCCGCTACAAAGCCTAACGTGGTGGATACGCGGGCTACCAGCCCCGGATGGCGATTTCCGCCTGCTGTTTGACGAAAATGGTGAACTGGCAATGATTCGCCAGGCCGGCTGGGAAATCCGCTACGATCGCTGGCATAAGCCACAAGGAGACCAAACCGCCTTGCCAGCACGAGTAACCGCTCTAAAAGAGCAAAAGCGGGTACGAGTAGTTGTAAGCAACTGGCAGGATTTAACCCCATGACAGCGTCC
>JAKDUK010000064.1 GCA_030457765.1 Marinobacter sp.
GGGCTGTTGTCGTTTGGCCATGCCGCCTTTTTTGGCGGGGCAGCCTATATCACCGGGTTTGTCACCAAGGAATGGGGCTTCCCACCACTGTTGGGTATATTGGCCGGAACCGGGTTCACGCTGATTCTCGGCGCGATCTTTGGTTTTCTGGCGATTCGTCGGCAAGGCATTTATTTCGCCATGGTCACTCTCGCACTGGCACAGATTATCTATTTTCTGGCGCTGCAAATGCCGTTTACCGGCGGTGAGAATGGGTTGCAAGGCATTCCCCGGGGCGAGCTGTTAGGGTTTATTGATCTCAACCACCCACTCACCATGTACTACTTTGTGTTCGCCATTTTCCTGATCGGGTTTGGCATTATCCACCGCACCATTCACTCACCCTTTGGCGAAGTGCTTCAAGCCATTCGAGAGAACGAACCCCGCGCCCTGTCCCTGGGGTACGACGTAGAACGTTTCAAACTGCTCGCCTTTGTGATTTCTGCCACTCTGGCCGGACTGGCCGGCGCCACCAAGGCCATCGTGTTCCAGTTTGCGGCACTTACCAACGCTCACTGGCAAACCTCTGGCGAAGTGATTTTAATGACTCTGGTAGGTGGGCTGGGCACGGTTTTTGGCCCGGTTATTGGCGCCATCACCGTTGGCGCCCTCAGTCATGAATTGTCGGCCTTTGGCTCCTGGGTGCAGGTCATTCTGGGCACAATTTTTGTGGTCTGCGTGATGGTGTTCCGGCGTGGCATAGTGGGCGAGGTTCAGCGATTGGTCAGCCGTAAAAAGGATTAAAATATGCGTGTTATTTCTGCAGAAGAGGTGGCCGGCGCCTTGGCGTGGCCGGCACTGATCGAACGTCTCGCTAGTACATTCCGCCAAGGCGTGGAGGCGCCACCCAGACATCATCACGCCATGCATCGCCCGGATGGCGAAGCCACCATGCTCATCATGCCCGCCTGGGAGCAGGCAGGCTATATCGGCATGAAAATGGTCAATGTGTTCCCACAAAATGCCAACGCCGGGCTGCCGGCTATCTCTGGTCTGTATATTTTATGCGAAGGCCAACACGGCACACCTCTGGCGTGCATCGACGGCGGTGCGCTAACCAGCCGGCGCACGGCAGCTGCCTCTGCTCTGGCGGCGCGTGAACTGTCGCAACAGGATTCCTCATCATTGTTGATAGTCGGCACTGGTAAATTAGCGCCCATGCTGATCGAAGCCCACGCCACCGTGCGCCCCATCACAAAGGTGCGAATCTGGGGCCGCAATCCGGAAAAATCAGCCGCGCTGGCAGAACGTTTTCAAGACCGCTTTGATTGTGAGTCAGTAACAGATTTGCAAACCGCCGTGTCAGAAGCCGATATCATAAGCTGTGCAACGCTATCGACGGAACCACTCATTCTGGGGGAGTGGCTACAGCCCGGCTGCCACTTGGATCTGGTCGGCGCGTTCCGGCCAACCATGCGGGAAACCGACGGCCGGTGCCTGGCCCGTGGCGAGGTGTTTGTGGATACTTACGCCGGTGCCATGGGCGAAGCCGGAGACGTACTGCAGGCCATTGGCGAGGGCGTGCTCCGGGAAACCGACTTGCGGGCAGAGCTGGCGGAACTTTTAAAAGGCGCAAAGCCCGGTCGCTCCAGTGACGAGACAATCACCGTTTTCAAATCTGTAGGTGCGTCGTTAGAAGATCTCGCCGGGGCTATCGAGATATGGGAAACATTAGAACGCAAAAACTAGCATCAGCTCATTTCTCCCTAAGCCCACCCTCAATCGCCTGGCTCACCAGCCAACGCCGCATGGTTTGAATGCCAGGTTCCCGCCTGCGGCTTGTTTTCCAGGCAAAGTAGAACTTGTCTCCGGTAACCAGTGGATGGCATGGCAGCCGCACAAACTCTTCTGAATCCTCGCGGGTGCTGAGCATGTAATCGTTGGTCAACGCGATACCCTGGTGAAAACGTGCAGCTTCAAGCGCCAGCAGCATATGGCTGAAGTGCTGAACGCGAGCATCGGAGGGAATGCATTCATCCACTGTTTGATACCAAGCTTCCCAGTCGCCAGCGGCTTTGTCGTAAATACTGTGAGTGGATAGCAAAGGGAAGCGGGCTATCTCAGCGGCGGTCATGGCGGGTTCGCTGTGCCCGGTTAAAGGTATCTCTCGCCCCAGTTCTCTGCGAATACGTTGCCAGTAATCTTGGCTACATACGGGAAAAAGCCGTTCCACGTATAAAAGTTCATAACTGTAGGCCGGCGAGTCGCGGTGAATGGTAATAAAGCAGTCCGCCACACGGTCGGATAACACAGGATTTTCGCTGCTCATTTCCAGCGCTAACTCCACTTGCGGATGCAAGCGCTGCAAATCCGGCAGCCTGGGTACAAGCCAACGTACTGCAAAAGAACTGAACACCGACAATCGCAGCCGGGATTCCTCCCGCCCCAGCAGCTGCTCGCTGGCCCGTTCTATCTGCAACAAGGCTGTGCTGACGGCATCCAGATACTGCCGGCCTTCGCTTGTTAACCCCAGGGTTCGACCGCTGCGCCAGAACAGCTTCTCCCCCAGGTAGGTTTCCAGCTGTTTGATCTGATGGCTCACCGCACTCTGGCTTACCGCCAATTCTTGGGCAGCCTGGGAAAAGCTGTTGAGGCGGGCAACGGCTTCAAATACGGGTAAAGCTTTCAGTGGCGGCAGCTTCATTATCTAATTTTTTAATACCTGATCAACAAACATCACTTTATCGGATATTAAATCGCAAATAGACTACGACTGCCACTTTCTACGTGTGGGTTTTATTCATATCCGGATTTCAGGAACAGGATCATGTCGGGCAAAACAGTAAACAGCGCAATTCTTCTGCTTGTGCTAGGCAACGCCATGGCTTTGATATCTGACGTATTTATCAAGCTTATGGAGCCGGGCGCACCGATTTTACAGTTTGCCTTTCTGCGCTGCCTGATCACCCTTTTGTTTCTGTTACCACTGGCGCGCAAGATCGACCGGACCAATCTATTCGCGGGGTTCAAGGTACACGCACTGAGAGCGCACATTCATTTAGTGGGTTTGTTGTGCATGATTGTAGCACTGAGCAACCTGTCACTGGCCACGGCCAACGCGGTGTTTTACGCCGCTCCCATTCTGGTGATGGTGTTTTCGGTGCTCATTTTCAAAGAATCCTTATCGCCCCTGAGCGTGTTTGCTGTGTTCAGTGGTTTTGCCGGAATCATCGTTATCCTACGCCCGGTGGACTTCAACTGGGCGGCTATAGCAGCGCTGGGCTCGGCGATTACTCTGGCTATCAATGCGTTGATGGTGCGCAAGCTGCCCAAGGGCCAGACTACGGTGCACAAGCTGTTTCTCAACTACTTGCTGGTTATTCCGGCCGCAGGCTTACTGGCTTTATGGGAATGGCAGCAGGGCGCCGTCTGGCACCCGGAGATTCTGTTTACCGCTGCGGCTTCTGCGTTTTTTATTCTGGGATACAACATTACCGTTTTGCTGGCCTACCGCCAGGTGGATGCGAATCAGGTAACCAGTGCGGAATACACCGGGCTGATCTGGGCGGTGGCTATCGGCTGGATATGGTTTAACGAGGTGCCAGACTGGTGGTTCCTGGTGGGCAGCCTGATGGTTGTGGTGCCATTGGTATTGATTGGCCTAAACCAGCGTCGGAAATCGCCGCCTAGGGGATTCAATCCTGCAACTCGTGAGAAAGGCCAATCGGCTGCGGTGGAGGCCTGACGCAACCGGTTGCTTGTTTGGAGCAGCGTATTTAACTTATGAGTCGGCTTTCAAAAATGCTTCTATTGAGAATGTGTGTGAGCAGTCGTCACCCAGTGTTCGTAACGACTCTGCCAGTCTATAGAGATATTCGGAGTTTGGGCCGCTAGGGCCGGTCGCTGCCGCTATCTGGCGCGCTATATCCGCCTCGGGCGCATGGCCCAAGAAAGCTTCATTGTCTTCAGTGGCAATATAAACCAACCCTTGGGCATGGCCGCCATTCTCAAACGTCAGCGTTGTGGTAAATCGCAGATAACCATTCTTCTCCCGCACATCCAAATACTCAAACACCTTGGGGGAAACCCGGAACGCCATGCCTTTGCATTCGGCTCCCGGTTGTTCAATCAAAGTAGCCACCCTACCCGGTGCTTCCGGGGTACCTCGGTGGTCGTGAGACCCCTGCCAGAACCTGCGCGCCCAGCCTTGGATAGACGCGGGGCGTTGCTCCAGAAACGGGAAGTCTACCTTGTATATCAGCGAGCCATAGCCGAACAGCCAGATTGAGTCTATGCCGGAGAAATCCTGTCGGTTGCGGTTATGTTCTGTGGTGTCGGTAGACATCGCGACTCCTTACAATTATGTGCTGGCCATCAAATGTTGGCGATAAACCCCGTGATGCCTGTGAGTACAATTTCGGCTGCCATGGCGGAAAGTACAAGGCCGCTGATTTTAGAAAGGATGTTAAGGCCGGTTTTGCCTAAGGCCTTTTCCAAGTACCCGGAAAGATACAGCAATATACCCAGAATCAGCAGGCCGGAAAGCAAGCCGAACAGGCCGCCTGCAACTTCTGGCACCTCTTTAAGCTCCGCACCGTAAACCAGAATGGCACCAATGGTAGCCGGCCCAATCATTACCGGAACCGCCAGCGGTACCACGGCTATATCGTCGCGATCTTCCTCCGGCAGACCAGTGGCATGGTTGCGAGTGCCGCTGGTGACCAGACTGATGGCGGTCAGGAACAGCAGTGTGCCAGCACCAATGCGGAACGAATTCAGGGTAATACCAATCGCACTGAACAGCAGTGGCCCGCCAAAGAACAGTATGACCCCCATAACAGAGGCAGCAATGCAGGCCCGGCGGATAATCGAGGTCTTTTCAGCAGCGGGCAGCCCCCGAGTCAACGCAATAAACATAGACACCGCAAAGAAGGGGGCCAGCAGGAAAAGAAAGCGGATCGTACTGCTGATATACGTGCTGAAAAACATCTCAAACATCGAATGATTCCGGTATGTGGTAAGCGCAAATGATAGCTCTAAATCGGGTTTTCCGCCGTACGCAACAGAACGTATGAAGCGGAAAATCTTGAAATTACACAGGCATGTAGGTAGTTTTGACTATATACGTTAGTCTAAACACTGGGAGCTTACATCGTGAAGATTGGCATTCCGAAAGAGATATTTACAGACGAACGAAGGGTTGCAGCGACACCACCTTCGGTGCACAAACTGATCAATTTGGGCTACGAGGTCTCGATTGAAACAGGCGCAGGCGAAGCGGCACATTACCGCGACGAAGCCTATGAAGCCGTTGGGGCAACCATTGCCACAGACACCCAAGCGCTATGGAACGAGTCCGATTTCATTTTGAAGGTTCGCGCGCCCATGCAAAACCCAACGCTGGGTAAGCACGAGGCCGATCTGATAAAGGAAGGGGCTTTTCTTGCCAGTTATATCTGGCCTGCCCAGAACGCGGAGCTTTTGAAACAGCTTGCTGCCCGCAAAGTCACCACCTTCGCCATAGACAGCCTGCCCCGGATTAGCCGTGCCCAGAAAATGGACGCACTGAGCGCCATGGCTAACATCGCAGGCTACCGCGCAGTGGTGGAAGCCACCAATCACTTCGGGCGTTTCTTCACCGGCCAGATGACAGCCGCAGGCAAAGTGCCGCCAGCCAAGGTAATGGTGATCGGCGCTGGCGTAGCCGGGCTTGCCGCTGTGGGCGCCGCCAACAGTCTGGGGGCTATTGTTAGGGCATTCGATACCCGGCTAGAGGTGAAAGAGCAGATTGAAAGCATGGGCGCTGAATTTCTGCAGCTGGACTTTGATGACGAAGAAGGCAGTGGTACCGGCGGCTATGCCAAACAGATGAGCGATGAGTTCATCAAAGCGGAAATGGCGTTGTTCGCGGAACAAGCCAAAGAGGTGGACATTATTATCACCACCGCCCTGATTCCCGGCAAGCCGGCACCCAAACTGATCACGGCGGACATGGTGAAATCCATGAAGCCTGGCAGTGTCATTGTCGATCTGGCCTCCGAGCGCGGCGGCAACTGCGAGCTCACCGAGCCCGGCAAGATTGCCCACCAGCACGAGGTCACGCTGATTGGCTACACCGACCTGCCCAGCCGCATGGCCAAGGTGGCCAGTGATCTGTACGCCACTAACCTGTTCCATCTGGTAACCGAACTGACACCAGAGAAAGACGGGCAGCCCAAGGTGAACATGGAAGACGATGTTATCCGTGGCCTCACAGTGGTGTTGGATCAAGACGTTACCTGGCCACCGCCTCAGCCACAAACACCCGTTAGCCCAAAGCCCGCACCCGGCACAGAAGAGCCTTCTGCAGAACAAAAAGCGGCAGCACACAAAGAATCCCAACGCCGCAGCCTTATGGGCAAAGGTGCTTTACTCGTGGTCACCCTTGCGGCCCTTTACGGTGTGGGCGCTCACGCTCCGGAAAGCTTCCTGCGACACTTTACGGTATTTGTGCTGGCCTGCTTTATTGGCTGGCAGGTTGTCTGGAATGTAACAGCCGCGCTGCACACGCCATTGATGAGTGTAACCAACGCCATCAGCGGCATTATCGTGATTGGTGCCATATTGCACCTGGCTCAGGCAGAGAACGCCGCGGTCGGGATTATGGCGTTTTTGGCGGTGCTCATTGCCAGCATCAACGTAGGGGGCGGCTTTCGGGTTACCCATCGCATGCTCAACATGTTTCGCAAATAGGAGGCGACCGCCATGAGTACAGGACTCGTAAGTGTGGCCTATGTGGTCGCAAGCGTATTGTTTATCTTCAGCCTGGGTGGCCTGAGCCATCAGGAATCCGCTCGTCGGGGCAACCTTTACGGGGTTGCCGGCATTCTCATCGCGCTGGTAGCCACCATAGCCAGTGTGAGCGACAGCGGCATTGTTGCCATTATAATTGCGGTACTACTGGGCGCTGGCATTGGTATCGCCATCGCCAACAAGGTAGAAATGACCCAAATGCCACAGTTGGTAGCGCTGCTGCACAGCTTTGTGGGTTTGGCTGCGGTGTTGGTGGGCTTTTCCGGCTACATAGAGCCGCTCACCTACACCACAGGGGCTGAGCACACCATAAAACTGGTAGAAGTGTTTGTGGGTATATTCATCGGCGCCGTCACCTTTACCGGCTCATTGGTAGCCTGCGGCAAGCTGGATGGCCGTATCGACAGCAAAGCACTTACCCTGCCCGGCCGGCACTGGATGAACCTGGCTGCCATAGTGGTGTCTGTCATACTGGGCTGCTGGTTCATAGGTACAGATAGCATGGCACTGGGCATAATAGCGCTGGTGGTAATGACTTTGATTGCTGCCGTACTTGGCATTCATCTGATTATGGCCATTGGCGGTGCCGACATGCCGGTCGTTGTGTCCATGCTGAACAGTTATTCCGGCTGGGCCGCGGCTTCTATCGGTTTCATGCTGGGCAACGACCTGTTGATTGTAACCGGCGCACTGGTGGGCAGCAGTGGTGCCATCCTCAGCTACATTATGTGTAAGGCCATGAACCGGTCGTTTGTCAGTGTTATTCTCGGTGGCTTTGGCCAGACCAGCAGCAGCTCATCCGCTACCGGCGACGAAGACCAGACGGCGGTAGAAGCCAGTATCGACGACGTTTGTGAAGAACTGCGCAACGCCGATTCGGTGATTATCGTGCCGGGTTATGGCATGGCCGTTGCGCAAGCCCAGAGCGGGGTCAGCGACATGACCAAGCTGCTCAGGGAACGAGGCGTAAACGTGCGCTTTGGCATTCACCCGGTTGCCGGCCGCTTGCCCGGCCACATGAACGTGCTGCTGGCAGAAGCCCATGTGCCTTACGACATCGTACTGGAAATGGACGAAATCAACGGCGATTTCCCCGAAACCGATGTGGTGCTGGTGATTGGCGCCAACGACACCGTCAACCCGGCCGCAGCAGAAGATCCAGGCAGCCCCATTGCCGGCATGCCGGTGCTGGAAGTATGGAAATCACGGCAAGTGGTGATTCTTAAGCGCGGCATGGCCACCGGCTACTCCGGCGTCGAAAACCCGCTGTTCTTCAAGGACAACTCCCGCATGTTGTTTGGCGATGCCAAAGACAGCATCGATAAACTGGTGAGCGGGTTAAGAGACTAGGTTTCTGGAATCAGAACAAACGCGGTATCCGGTGACTCCGGGTACCGCATCTACAACATCACTTTTCAGTGGTGTTATACACGTAGGAAGAGACGCTGCCGTCGGGATTGAAACGGACCACCAAATCAGTGGTTTCTGCATCGCCAAAGGCTGACCAGCGGTATTTGCCGTAGGTCCAGGTACGTTTGCCGTCTTCGATACCTGTGCGCCAGGGCTCACCAAACATTTCCTGAATCTCTGCCCGGGTGGTTTCATCCACAGTAATCTGATCCACATTGTGTGTGGAAAAGTCCTTGCCTACGGTGGCGCAGCCGGCAAACGCCAGTGAACTCGCAAGCATTAATACTGAAAGGCTGTTTTTCAAAGACATTGCCATCCCTCCTGTCACTTCATTCAATAAAAAAACACCCCCATCATACGCAAAGGCAGTGGGGGTGCGCTGTTACAGGGAGGAAATACTCTGCCCCAATTTAATAGAGCTTGGTAAGAGATTTTCGGGCAAAGTCGTCTACCTCGCCAATCCGTCCTTCTTTCACTTTGGTGAGCCATTGCGGGTCTTGTAGCAGTGCACGGCCCACCGCAATCAGCTCAAACTCGTGGTTGTTCATACGTTCTACCAGCTCATCAATGCCAGACTGCTCAACCGACTCCTGCTTACTGGCCATGGTGCCGCTGATGAAATCTTCTGTCAGGCCAACGCTGCCAACCGACATGGTGGGCTTGCCGGAAAGCTCCTGGGTCCAGCCTGCAAGGTTGAGGCTAGAGCCCTCAAATTCAGGCTCCCAGAAGCGGCGGGTTGAGGCGTGAAAAATATCCACGCCTGCTTCAACCAGCGGCTTGAGGAACTGCTCGAGTTCTTCCGGGCTGTTCACCAGTTTTGCGCTATAATCCTGCTGCTTCCATTGAGAAAAGCGCAGCATAATAGTGAACTCCGGACCCACTCTGTGGCGAACGGCTTCTACAATCTCAACCACAAAGCGTAAGCGGTTTTCCATGCTGCCGCCGTATTCGTCTTCGCGCTGATTGGTGCCTTCCCACAGGAACTGATCAAGCAGGTAACCGTGAGCACCGTGAATCTCAACGCCATCGAATCCCAGAGCTTTGGCATCCTGCGCGGCATCGGCAAAGGCAGTAACCACATCGTCGATGTCTTCTTTGCTCATGGCCTTACCGTTTGGCTTGCCGGGCGCAAACAGGCCAGACGGGCTGTAACCGGGAACCGAGGTGTCTGGCTCTGTGCCTTCTTTGCGAACCGCACCCACATGCCAAAGCTGCGGAAAAATAGCACCGCCGGCTTCGTGCACCGCATCCGCAACATTTTTCCAGCCCTCTAGCGCTTCGGTGCCATGGAATGCAGGTACATTGGGGTAACCATTGGCGGCGCGATGATTCACCGTGGTGCCTTCAGTGATAATCAGGCCTACACCCGCTTCGGCACGGCGACGGTAGTAATCCACAACGTTCTTACCGGGAACGCCATTGGGTGAGAAGTTGCGCGTCATGGGCGCCATGGCCACGCGGTTGCGGAGGGTAAGATTGTGTATATCGAACGACTGAAACATGGGGCCCAGATTCATGGTCATCAGAACTACTCCTAATTTGGTCTCTTAAAGCAACTCGATTGAATGGCGCAACTCTATTTAATTTGGTTTTAAGATGCAACCTTATTATGTACACTTACGCACATGGCCAGAAAACGTTTTGATGACTCCAACTGCTCCGTCGCCCGCGCCCTGAATCAGGTGGGCGATTGGTGGTCCCTGTTGATTGTGCTGCAAGCCATGTACGGCACCCGACGTTTTGTAGACTTTCAGCAGGAACTGGGTATCGCCAAAAACATCCTGTGCGACCGCCTGGCGCGGTTGGTGGATAATGGCGTACTGAAGAAAGTAGAGGTGGGAGAACACGGCTCACGCTTCGAATACCGGCTGACCGAAAAAGGCCGGGATCTGTTCCCTGTGGTTATTGCCCTGCGCCAGTGGGGAGACAAATGGAACCCCGCGCCAGACGCCGCACCGCTGGATTTGCGTGACCGCGCCACCGGGCAAGCGATTCAAACGGTTCAAGTGCACAACGCAGAAGGTGAGCCAGTCACGGTGCGGGATGTATTTGTACCTGGCGCGCCAGCCCCTGGCACCAAAAAAGACCCCGCCTGACAATAAGAAAATATACTCTCCAAGCCAGTTTCTTGAGTTGAATCAATCTGGCTGTGTAACGTCAATCATCCACCCGCGATAATTGCGCTATATCAAGTTTACTATCTCCACGGCCATTAACCTGAGCGCAACAATGATTCAGGTTAAGGAGATGGTTATGTCCCGTTCTTTCAAACTCAGTGTGATGGCAGCCGCCATTATGGCCGTGGCGCCCGC
This sequence comes from Marinobacter sp., assembly GCA_030457765.1. GTDB lineage: Bacteria > Pseudomonadota > Gammaproteobacteria > Pseudomonadales > Oleiphilaceae > Marinobacter. Next base: position 10,494 of record JAKDUK010000064.1, read on the forward strand.
TGCTCAGGCTTTTGAAGCTGGTGATTTTATTCTGCGTGCGGGTGCTGTGCATGTGGCGCCGGATGATTCCAGTGATTCCATAACAGTAGGTGGAGCGCCACTTTTGGGCTCCGCAGTAGACGCGAAAGTTTCTGTCGACGCTAATACTCAGCTCGGCCTCCGTGCCACTTACATGTTCACCAGCAATATTGGTCTTGGAGTGCTTGGCGCGACACCATTCAAACACAGTATTAACGGAGGCGGTGATCTTCCCGGCGATTTAGAACTGGGCGAAACCAAGCATCTGCCACCGACGTTGACACTGCAGTATTTCCCCATGCGCAGCTCGTCTGCACTGCAGCCTTTTGTGGGCGTGGGTGTAAACTACACGACCTTCTTTGAAGAAAAGACAACATCAGCTCTGAACGGCGCCATTGGTGCTGGCTCCAGCGAGCTTGAGCTGGACGACAGTGTCGGCGTTGCCTTTGAGGCTGGCGTTGACTACATGCTGAGCGAAAACTTTGGTCTGAACGCTGCGATCTGGTGGGCAGACATCAATACTGATGCCAAGGTCAAAGTCTACGACGAAGCAGGAAATTACTTAACACAAACTGACGAGTTCGAAGTCGAAATCGACCCCATGGTCTACATGGTCGGTTTTACCTACAAGTTCTGATAACTGAATGTCACTGCACTAACAGAGCCGGTTGGCGTTTGAAACCGGCAAAGAAAAACGGAGCCTGCATGACTCCGTTTTTGCTTTTACTCTAAGCAGACAATACACCGGCTCAGGATCACGCGCTCTGGCTTCGGCTCTGGCCTGAACGCCCACGCTGGCCATTGCCACTCTGGCTGCGGCCGCCGTTACGCCCACCCGGCTTATCGCCAAAGCTGCGTGGCTTGCCACCCGGCCGGCCATTCCCGCCCGGATTACCACCACTGCGATTACGGGCCTTGCTCGGATCCGCTTTGGCTTTGGGCTTTGCCGGTAAGTTGTTCTTCGGCTCAAACCCGTCCACTTCCTTACGCGGTAACTGCTTTTTGATCAGCTTTTCAATGCCCGCCAGCTGCTTGCCTTCATCCGCACTTACCAGCGACAGCGCATGGCCACTTTCGCCGGCGCGGCCGGTACGGCCAATACGATGCACATAGTCTTCCGGCACATTGGGCAACTCAAAATTGACCACTTGCGGCAACTGCTTGATATCCAGCCCGCGAGCAGCGATATCCGTAGCCACCAGAACCCGTACCTCGCCCTGCTTGAAGTTCGCCAGCGCCCGTGTGCGAGCCCCCTGGGATTTATTCCCGTGAATCGCCGCGGCTGTGATCCCGTCCCGCTCCAGCTTCTGGGTCAACCGGTTAGCGCCGTGCTTGGTGCGGGTGAATACCAACACCTGCTCCCAGCTGTTATCGCGCACCAGCTTGCTCAGCAGAGCGGTTTTCTGGCTCTGATCCACTTTGTACACGGACTGTTTTACGGTTTCAGCCGTGGCGTTTCTGACGGCAACGTCAATCTGCACCGGGTTATTCAGCAAGCCTTTGGCCAGGGAGCGAATCTCACCGGAGAAAGTCGCCGAAAACAGCAGGTTCTGCCGCTTGGCTGGCAACAGCGCGAGAATCTTTTTGATATCGCGGATAAAGCCCATATCCAGCATGCGGTCGGCTTCGTCCAGCACCAGGATTTCAACCTCGTTGAATTTCACAGCATTCTGCTGATACAGATCCATCAGGCGGCCGGGGGTGGCAACCAGTACGTCCAGGCCTTTGCGCAGCTTCATCATCTGCGGATTGATTTTTACACCACCAAAAACCACAGCGGCTTTGGTGGGAACATATTTGCTGTAAAGATTGACGCTGTCGTGAACCTGAGCTGCCAACTCCCGTGTTGGCGCCAAAATCAGTACCCGGGGGCCTTTGCCCGTGCGCGGCTTCTCGGCCAGACGCTGCAACAAAGGCAGTGTGAAGCCCGCGGTTTTACCTGTGCCCGTCTGGGCTGCCGCCATGACATCCTTGCCGGAAAGTACGGCAGGAATAGCCTGTAGCTGAATAGGAGACGGGGTTTCGTAACCCTGGTCGGTGGTTGCACGGACCAGCTGCTCGGACAAACCGAGTGAAGAAAAACTCATATAAGATCAACTCTTGATTGTGCTGCCTCCACGAACACCTTTCTGGCGAATGCGGGCAGAAGCCATAAAAATTTATGGTATAAAAGACGACTACAGTCACTCGCCGGTATCGGGGTGACGTCCTCTGACAGGTCGTATGGATGGTTCGCAACGCGGCTGTGTATGCCGGGTAAATGCAGAGTCCTTAGAGGCAGGATGGGCGCACACTAACAGAGGTTTTCGCAATTAGCTATAAGGGATTGTAGCGGCCGACCGGCGCTAGTTAGACGTCAAACGAGTAATACCGTCATTATGGACGCAAGCAAACTGGCCGCCGCCAACCCGGTAAGAGAAAGCCGAAGATTCCAGCGAAAAGACGCATCCATAGCCTTGTAACCGGTAAGGCGCTCCATAATAAGCGCATTGGCCGCAAAGGGGGTGCCAAAGGCGGTGATACCCCACCCGGTGACCATACCAACCCCCAAGCCAATCAACGCATTATCCGGCCAAATAACGCCGAGAATACCGCCCGCAAGCGTGCCGATCACAATGGGGTTAACGCCGGCCAGGCCGGCCACAAAGAAAATCCAGGGCACGCAGGCGGCTATAACCGGCCAAAGCCAAATAGGTACGCTCGGATCCCCACTGATTTGCCCCAATACAGCACCGCTGATCACCGAACCAATAAACGCAGAGCCGCCCACAATCGCCAGCTCATTGCTGACATTGGCCATATTAACCAATGGCGGATTGGTTTTTCGGCTCCAAGCTAACAGTCTTGCGCCAAGAACTGCACCTATACAGCTAAGTGTAACCGCATGGGCATAACTGAGCTGATACTGATGGCTGAGCACAAATACACCGGCACAAATAACCAGGATAAGCGCGGCAAATCGCAACCAAGGCGCCAGGCCCGCCTTATTCTCTGGCGTGTCTGTTTGCTGAGTGGTTTCCGGCTCACGCCAAATCAACCCGCACAGTATCAGCGCCGCAGAAAATGGAATGGTAAACAACAATAATTGAAGGCTGCTTAGCCCCGGCAACAGCGTAAGGGTGAGTACCACAGAAATCGATAACGGGGAAAACGTGGGCGATACACCAAACCCCCTTAACACCGCACGGGTTGCGTTGCGGGTTGCAGGTGAGTCACCACTGCTGCGCACCCGCTCACCGACCAGGCTGCCTACAATTGCCACCGAGCCAAAATTCAGGGGTATGGATACAAGGGAGGTGCCGAACGACAAGCTCAGATAGCGAGCCGAAGGATTACCACTAAAAAGACTGGCAGAAATCTGCTGCAGATCACTGGTGCGGCTGAGTATGGAGGACAGCAGCGTTACCGCCAGTATCAACCCAGCCAAACGGCTCATATTGCCCGCTGCCGAGTTGATAAGATCCGGGTCTCGCCCCAAAGCAAACACCATCGCCAGCCCGGCCACTGTGAACACTGCCTTGGGCACACGCCGCATGTCCTGCCACCCCAGAATCACAGCCAGGCTGACCGCACTGGCACCAAGCCCGGCCATACCGGGAAGAAGCGCCAGAATCGCGGCGAACAGAGCGAT
>JAKDUK010000015.1 GCA_030457765.1 Marinobacter sp.
CCATGCTATACAGCGAGCCACCAAAGTGCGTACCCACATAGTTGGTGTTGTACCAGCGCAGGTTCATTTCTACCGACGCTGAACTGTAGTCATCTGCAATATGGGTAACTTTCACGCCAGCGCCGGCATAGGGGCCATAAACGTTCATTATTTTACGCACGCCGTTCGGGCTGGCTATCCAGTTACGCAGTTTTGACATCATAGTGATAGGGCTCTTTTATAGCTGTAAGTGATGAAAGATTTGAGGCGGGAGATTATACGATGGAAAACAAAAATGGCCCGCAGGAAAAACTGGCGGGCCATAGTGATAGCAGATTTATTTACTTTATCTGATCACGGATCAGCTTTTTATTGATTTTGCCGACACTCGTTTTGGGAATGTCTTCGGAAAAATCAACCTGGGAGGGAATGGCCCACTTGTTAATCTCGCCTTTATCAACGTAGGTTTGTAGATGGCTTTGAATATCTTCCGCCGTGGCGTGCTCGCCAGGCTTGAGGTTGATCAGAGCATAGGGGCGTTCGCCCCACTTCTCGTCCGGAATGCCCACCACAGCAGCGCCTGCTACAGCGGGGTGCTGGCTGATTAGGTTTTCAAGATCCAATGACGAGAGCCATTCACCGCCGGTTTTAATCACATCTTTGATGCGGTCTTTGATGGTAAGCGTGTAATCTGGCTCCATGGAGGCGACATCGCCTGTATGCAGCCAACCGCCTTCCCAGAGCTCTTCGCCTTTATCTGGTTGTTTGAAGTAGTTTTGGGTCAGCCAAGGAGCCCGGGCAACAATCTCGCCCTGAGCCTGGCCATCGTGAGCGACCGGGTTGCCTGAAGTATCTACAATTTCCAGGTCCACCATGGGCACGGCAATGCCGGTTTTGATCCTCAAAGCTGTTTGCTGCTCTAGTGGCAACTCCAAATCTTCTGATTTAAGGAAGGTTGTGCTCAACAGCGGGCAGGTCTCAGACATGCCATAGCCGGTGTACATACGGACACCCATTTTAGCGCCGGCATCGCAAAGGCCTTTGGTCATGGCGCTGCCGCCTATTAGTACCTGCCAGTTGCTCAAATCTGCAGTTTTGATGGACTCTGTGCCCATCATCATTTGCATAACGGTTGGCACGCAGTGCGAGAAGGAAACGTTGTGCTCCTTGATCAGATCAACCAGCAATTCCGGCTCATAACGGCCCGGATACACCTGTTTGATACCCATCATGGTGGCTGCGTAGGGAACGCCCCAAGCGTGTACGTGGAACATGGGCGTTAGTGGCATGTATACCGATGACGACCGCAGCAGCGGCATTTCATCATAGGCCGAGAGTGAGCCAGTCATTGCCAGTGTGTGCAGAACAAGCTGGCGGTGGCTGAAGAAAACCCCTTTCGGGTTACCGGTGGTGCCACTGGTGTAGAAGGTGGTTGCCACACTGTTTTCATCAAAATCGGGGAAATCGAATTCAGTCTCAGCCTTAGCTAGAAGCGCCTCGTATTCGCCGAGGGTATCTAGCTGAGCGTCCTTCGCCGTTTCATTATCGCTTAGCTGGATATAGGTTTTGACGGTTTTGATCTCGTCTTTTAGCCCTTCCAGAATTGGCAGAAAATCATCGTGCACCAGCACCACGTCGTCTTCAGCGTGGTTCATGGTATACACAATCTGATCTGGTGAAAGGCGCACGTTAATAGTGTGCAAAACCGCGCCGATCATGGGAATGGCAAAGAAGCACTCCAAATAACGTGGCGTGTCCCAGTCCATCACCGCCACCGTATCGCCTGGCTTAACGCCGGCATCGGTGAGGGCATTTGCAAGACGGTGAATGCGCTCGACCAGATCTGTGTAGGTGTACTTGCTGCGATTGGCGTACACGATTTCCTGATCCGGGGCATATCTTGGTCCGGAAAGCAGCAGTTGTTTGATTAGAAGAGGGTATTGGTGGGCATTGTCGGCTGCGGGTAAAATTCGGGTTTGTGCCATGTCTGGAATCCTCTTTCCCATGTGTTTATTTTATCTGAGACGTTGGTTCAATCTGACATAAATTGAGTAAAACCGGAAGCTTGCATAAAAATTCCATTAGCGCCTGATCAGCGCTAATGGAAAAGGATGCCACTGAAGGGCGGCGCTACTGATGCCAAGGATTGCCTTCGGTGTCCTTAACGGTTTTCACACCTATGTGCATAGCCGCCTTGGCCAGCATGTTGGCACTCACCGGAGCAGTCATAAACAAAAAGACGGTGATCAGGATTTCGGAAAAATCGATACCCTGGTCCACACTGCTGAAGTAAATAACCGAACTTAGCATGATAGCACCCACGCCAACGGTGGTCGCTTTGGTTGGGCCGTGCAGTCGGGTGTAAAAGTCTGGCAACCGGGCCAGGCCGATGGCGCCGACCAGCGTGAAAGCACCACCGAACAGCAACAGCGCCGAAATGGCGTATTCCGCGAATTGGCTCATGATGTACTCCGTTTATTATTCAATGACGCTACCCCGCTTCAGATATTTAGCCATGGCCACGGTACTGACAAAGCCCATAACCGCAATTAACAAGGCAGACTCAAGGTACATGCGAGTGCCCAACGTAATGCCCAGCAAGATAATCAGCGCAATGGCATTGATATAAAGCGTATCAATGGCCAGAACCCGGTCCGGCTCATCTGGCCCTTTGATTAAACGGTATACGTTGAGCAGAGCGGCCAGGGTCACCATGCCAATGGTGAGGTACAAAGCAATGGTGATCATTGGAACATCTCCATCAACGGCTTTTCGTAGCTGTTGTAGATATCGTTAATAACCTCCTGATCGCTGGCGGCATCCAGCGCATGAATCAGTAGGGTTTTGTTATCGTCGCTGATATCTGCACTGACGGTTCCAGGGGTAAGCGAAATGGTGCTTGCCAGAATGGATATGGCCAGCGGATGTTCAAGCTTCAGTGGGTAGCTGATAAAAACCGGGCGGGGTGAGCGGGGGCTGAGAATGAGCCAAGCCACAGAAAAACTGGCGATCACAATATCCTTAAGCACGCGCAGTATGTACGCGGGCATGCGCCAAGGCTTTTTAAAGCCAGGCCGCTCGGGCCAGAACCCGTGGGTGAGCTGGGGGATTATCCAGGCGAGGATGAGCCCCAGCACCACGCTGCCACCAGTTACTCCATCGCTGAGGATCTGCCAAGTCAGGAATAGAACCCAACTAAGCCAGGGTTGAGGAAAATTTAAGCGATCAAACATTAATGACTCTCCCCAACCAACGGGTTCTGCGGAACGTGCACGGGTGTTTGCAGAATATTGATATAGCCACGGTTGTCGTGCAACTGCTCAGCGGTGGCGCGAGTGTAGTCACTTACGGGCCCTGCCAGTACAACGATTAACATGGTGAGGCAGGTGAGAATACCAGTGGAGATTGACACTCTGTTGTTGATGGGTTCTGGGGTTTCCACGTGGCCGTCCACGTGCCACCAAAAAACGATGCTGCCGGCGCGGCTATACGCAATCAACGTTAGGAAGCTGCCCACCAACAGAACTCCCCATAACCAGGCCATTTCGACGCCTGGCTCAACGGATTGGAGAATCAGCAATTTGCCAAAAAAGCCGCTCAAGGGAGGTAAGCCGGCGGCGGCCACAGCCCCAATAAAAAACAGCACGCTCAGGAGTGTCTGGTGGCGCATTTTTGGTGCGGTAACAATGCTGTCACCGGCCAAACCTCTTTGGCTTGCGACCAACTCAGAAACCAGAAACAGGGCGGCAACCGTCCAGGTTGTGCTTACCAGATAGAACAGCGCAGCCGACAGGCCTGCTACAGAACCAAGAGCGATAGGTGCAAGCAACGTACCTACGGAGATAATAACCTGCCAGGCTACCAGTGTTTTCAAGCTATCCGCACCCAGAGCACCAATAACACCCATACTAAGAGTGATCAGGGCCAACGGGAACAGCCAGTCCATACCCAAATTAGCCAATTCTCCGGCGCCTTCTCCGAAGATCAGCAGGAACACTCTTACAATGGCGTAAATGCCCACCTTGGTCATAACCGCAAACAGTGCAGCCACGGGCGCTGTTGCACGTGCGTAGGCCTTGGGTAACCAGAAACACAGGGGCAAAATTGCCGCCTTAAGGCCGAAAACCACCAGGAGCATCATGCCACCGGCTTTCACAAGGTTCAGGTTGTTGCCTGTAACCTGTGGGATTTTCACAGCCAAATCCGCCATGTTCAGTGTGCCGGTAACGCTGTAAATCATGCCAACACCGATCAGGAAAAGTGCCGAGCCCACCAGGTTAAGGGCAACATAGTGAAGCCCGGGGACGGTTCGCGCCGTACCACCGCCGTGCATCAGCAAGCCGTAAGAGGCAATAAGCAGTACCTCAAAGGCAACGAACAGGTTGAACAGATCGCCGGTTAGAAAGGCAATATTCAGGCCCATCAGCTGGAACAAAAACAGCGCGTGGAACTGCCGGTTGCCCTCATCGGCACCGCCACTGGCGTAGATGTGACAGAACAGCCCGAGAATTCCGGTGAGCGCCAGCATGAGTGCGGCTAGCCGGTCGAGAACAAGAACGATGCCAAAGGGTGGCTGCCAGTTGCCAAATGCATAAATGCGATAGCTGTCATCACTGGCCAGTACCAGCAACACAATGGACGAGGCCAGCGAGATTACTGTAATCGTAAGCGCCAGAGTGCGGCGTAGGCTGATCGGCGCATAGCCCATAACAACCTGAAGAATACCGCCAAGCAGAGGTATCAGAATCGGAGCGATAAGCCAGTGAGTCATTTACCGGTTACCTCCCGCTCTTGTTTCGATGAAGGAGGTGCTTTCTCACGTTTGCCGTCCACATGATCATTGTTGTTGTCTGCCAGGTTACGTAGAGACAGAACAACCAGAAACGCTGTCATGGCAAAGCCAATTACGATAGCTGTGAGCACCAGTGCCTGGGGCAGTGGATCCGTATAGTTGGCTGAGGTTCCTATCACTGGTTGCTGGCCAGTTGCCAGACGACCGGAAGCAAACAGGAACAGGTTTACACCGTAGGACAACAGAGTCAGACCCATAATCACCGGGAAGGTGCGAGCACGTAGCAGCAGATAAACGCCAGATGCGGTTAAGGCACCGATAACCAGTGCAAATAACAGTTCCATTACACACCCTCCTGTTTGCTTTTGATGGCCGAGTGAGGCGACAACCGGCCAATGCTGACCAGCGCCAGCAAAGTAGCGCCAATCACTGCCATGTAAACGCCAAGGTCGAACACCAAAGCCGAAGCGACTTCAAACTTACCCACTACAGGCCAATTGATGTAACCAAAGGCGGTTGTCAGGAATGGATAGCCAAAGGCCAGGCTGCCGGCGCCTGCAATGGTCGCAAACAGCAGGCCGAGGCCAATCACGTTATGGTAACGGAACGAAATACGGTCCTGGGTCCAGATCATGCCGCTGGCAATATACTGAAGAATCAGGGCGACAGAGGTAATCAGACCGGCGATAAAGCCACCACCCGGCATGTTATGACCGCGCAGGAAGATATAGGCAGACACCATGAGTGCCAGTGGCAACATGGGCCGGGCAATTTGCCTGAGCATTAGAGGGTAGTGGTCTCGCGTCCAGGCATGTCCCAAGCCATCTCCGGGGGGCGGTGTTAGCGCAACGTTTTTGAGCATGGCATAAATGCCTAACGCGGCAATGGCCAGCACGGTTATCTCGCCCAGCGTATCGAAACCGCGGAAATCGACCAGGATAACGTTCACTACGTTGGTTCCGCCGCCGCCCGGTTTGCTGTTCTCCAGGAAGAAGTCGGAAATGGAACTGAACGGCTGGGTTAGCATGGCCAGCGTGATCACTGTCATCCCTGTACCCACCGCCAGCGCGATGAGGATATCGCGGATGCGCTGTGTCCTGGAGCTCTCCATGGGTGTCCAGGATGGCATGTAGTAAAGCGCCAGCATTAACAGCACAATGGTGACAACCTCTACTGAAAGCTGCGTCATGGCCAGATCTGGCGCTGAGAAACGGGCGAAGGTCAGTGCCACAATCAGGCCAACAACACTCAGCAGCACCAATGCGTAAAAGCGCTCCCGATGCCAAACGACCGTTGCCAGTGCACATACCATAAGCACACAGGCGGCAATTCCTGTTGGCCAATCAATAGTGCTCAGGCCATTCTCGCCAATATGAAATCCATTGGTTGCCAGCGGATAGGCCGTGACTGCAATCACGCTTACCACGAGCAATATGGCGTAGCGCTGCAGAGATCCATTTTCAAGCCACCCGGTAAATTGATTGGCCTGATTTACGAATTTTGACACCAGATTTTCAAAAACGGCCTTGCCGTCAACTTCCTTGAAGCGCGCATGGAAATTGAAAAAGCGCTCCCGTTGACTGTACATGAGCAAGCCACCCAAAAACGCCATAAAACTCATTAGCAACGGCAGGTTAAAGCCGTGAACAACCGCCAGTTGGTAGTCCGGCACATTGCCGCCGAGCGTGGCAGATGCGGCAGAATACAGCAGCGGCCCTACGGAAATGGTGGGGAATACACCAACCATTACGCAGGCAAATACCAGAATTTCCACTGGAAACTTCATGTATCTGGGCGGCTCGTGGGGTGGAAATTTTGGCAAATCCACGGGCTTGCCATTGAAGAAAACGTCGTGAATGAAGCGGGCAGAGTAGGCAACCGCAAAAACGCCCGCCAGAGTTGCCACGATGGGCGGAACCCAGGCCCACAGGCCGGTAAGATTGAGCTGCAATGATTCGGCAAAAAACATTTCTTTGCTGAGGAAGCCATTAAGCAGTGGAACGCCTGCCATAGAAGCTGCAGCAACCATGGCCAGTGTTGCGGTGTGGGGCATATATCGCCAAAGGCCGTTGATTCGACGCATATCCCGGGTGCCGGTTTCGTGGTCAATGATACCGGCTGCCATGAACAACGACGCCTTGAAGGTGGCGTGGTTGATTACGTGGAATATCGCAGCAACGGCGGCCAATTGAGTGCCCATACCGAGCAGCAGTGTGATCAGCCCCAGGTGGCTTACTGTGGAATACGCAAGCAGCCCTTTAAGGTCGTGCTTGAACATCGCGATATAGGCGCCGAGCAAAAGAGTGGCCATGCCAGTGAAACTGACCATATAGAACCATTGCTCGGTTCCGGCCAACGCTGGATACAGGCGGGCCATCAAAAATATGCCGGCTTTTACCATGGTGGCAGAGTGCAGGTACGCAGAAACCGGTGTGGGTGCCTGCATGGCGTGGGGTAGCCAGAAATGAAACGGGAACTGGGCCGACTTGGTAAAGGCGCCGAGTAGAATCAGGGTCAGTGCCACCGGATACCAGGCGTGCGCTTTGATCTGGTCACCTGCGGCAAGCACGTCGTCCAATTCAAAACTGCCAACAATGTTGCCGATAATCAGAATGCCGGCCATCAGAGCCAGCCCGCCTCCGCCGGTCACGGCCAGTGCCATTCGGGCACCGCGCCGTGCGTCCTGTTTATGAGTCCAAAAGCTGATCAGCAGGAACGAGGTCAGGCTGGTAAGCTCCCAGAAAATCAACATTAACAGCAGGTTGCCAGATAGCACTATGCCCAGCATCGAGCCTTTAAAGCACAAAAGCAGTGAATAAAACTTGGCTACGTTCTCGTGAGCCTTGAGGTAATAATGGGCATAGATAATGACCAATAGGCCGATAACCAATATTAACAGCGCAAACAGCAGTGCCAGACCATCCAAGCGAAAGCTGAACGAAAGCCCGAGGATCGGAAGCCACTCGTAGCTGTCCAGCACGGTGCCGCCTGCGGCAAGAACAGACCAATGTGGAAACAGGGCTGCCAGTGCAACCAGTGCAGGCACAGACGATGCTATTGCAATAGCGGTTCGCCCACCCTGGGCAAAAAAGGGTGCGGCTATGGCACCCAGAAATGGCAGTAGTACAACCAGCGGTAGCGACATCGCAACCTCGTTAGCGGTTTTCTTTTCTTATGAATGAAGGTGGTTTACAAGCCTGAGTCTAGTCTCCAGTTGGCCACAGTGCATTAATCGCATTCAGGCGATTATGGCCAGCAAAAGAGGTTGGATCAGCGAGAGGTTGGTGGGTCGGGGAAGTAAGGTAAACGCCCACGATGCCGCGCGATGTCGGCGGTAAGGGGAGGGCGATTGATCTGCATGCAGCCGACGGACCTTGCGGTCATGGTTGCTCCGTTAGTAAAACCTGAAAACCGATGATACGTGCCCGGGCTCGCAGGTCAAGTCAACTTGTGATTGATCAATAGGTTGACGAGGTGTTTGAGGGTGACGTGCAGGGGCGGTGTTACGCCCCTTTCAGTCACTCGGCCAATTTGAGTGCCTTAAAGATAGCCTCGGCTTCGGCCTCCAGAACCCGGCTGTGCAGGCTGCTGCCTTGGCGGGTAGCCTGTTCAATCTGCGCAAGCTTCATACTGTATAGCCGGCTAAGAACTTCAGCCTGAGTTTGTCGAACTGGTGCGTTCATGGCACTTCATCTCCCACATAACACCTGTCAATATACTTTACGGAAACATCCAGCCAGTGGCCGTTAGGGTAACCCAGTGCATAACCCGGGCCAAACCGGGTTCCCAGGAAAACCTGGTTGTGAGAGCCTATAGACAAACCAAAAGATTCTCCAGCCAATCATCAGGAAACTGCATTAATGACTGACACGTTGATAAACCGTCGCGATTTGGCATTTCAACTTTACGAAGTTCTCGATACCGAAAGCCTGCTTGAGCGCGACCGCTTTACCGAACACAACCGTGACACCTTCGATGCCGTTATCGAAACCGCCGACAAAATAGCTCGGGAGAAGTTCGCCAGCCACAACCGTGCGGCAGACAAAGACGAACCCAGGTTCGTTGACGGTCAGGTTGAAATGCTGCCGGCTGTGAAAGAAGCTTTCGACGCCTACGCCGAAGCTGGCTTTATTGCCGGCCGTTATGACTACGAGCTCGGTGGTATGCAACTTCCAGAATCTGTTATGGCTGCATGCAACGGCTTCTTTACCGCTGCAAATCCGGGCACTGCAGGCTATCCGTTCCTGACTACTGCGGCCGCCAATCTGATTCGCGTTTTCGGCAACGAATCACAGAAAACGTCTTTTCTGCCCAATATGCTAAGCGGCCGTTATTCCGGAACCATGGCTCTCACCGAACCCCACGCCGGGTCGTCTTTGGCAGACATTCGCACTTCCGCAACACCAACTGATGAAGGCCACCATCTAATCAAAGGAGCAAAAATCTACATCTCTGGTGGCGAGCAGAGCATCACGGAAAACATTGTTCACATGGTGCTCGCAAAAATCAAAGGTGCGCCTGCAGGGGTAAAAGGTATCTCCCTGTTTATTGTGCCCAAGTTTCGGGTGGACAGTGAGGGTAATGCCGTGGATCGCAACGGCGTTAGCCTTGCCGGGTTGATTCACAAGCTTGGTTACCGTGGGACCACGTCTACAGCACTTAGCTTTGGTGATGATGCACCTTGCCATGGCTACTTGGTGGGCGAGCCTCACCAGGGCTTGAAGTACATGTTTCAGATGATGAATGAAGCCCGGGTAGGCGTTGGCTTTGGTGCCGCTGTGATCGGTTATCGCGGTTATATGCACAGTTTGGAGTACGCCAAAGGTCGGCTGCAGGGCCGCAAAGCGTCGGAAAAGAACCCCGAGAGCCCACAAGTGCCGATCATAGACCACGCGGACGTGCGTCGAATGCTACTGGCTCAGAAAGCCTACAGCGAAGGAGCGCTGGCACTTTGCCTGTATGGCGCCCGCTTGATGGACGATCAACACACGCATCCGGATGAACAAAAGCGCACCGAAGCCGGCAAGTTGCTTGATCTGCTGACACCGGTTATCAAGACCTGGCCGTCTGAATATGGCCCAAAGGCCAACGATCTAGCCATTCAGGTATACGGCGGCGCGGGCTATACTCGTGAGTACCCGGTTGAGCAATGCTGGCGCGATAACCGGTTGAACCCTATCCATGAAGGCACCACCGGCATTCAGGGTCTGGACTTGTTGGGCCGTAAAATCTGGCAAGATCAAAGCCATGGGCTGCAGCTGCTGATGCAGGAAATGCAGGTGGATTTGGAAGCTGCAACCACCGACCGTTGCCAGCAATGGGCGCTGTCCCTGAGTGAAACATTGCAGCAAGCTGTAAAAGTTACTCAGAGCTTGGGCAAATCCCTGGTGGACGGCGAAGTGGACAAAACCCTTGCCAACGCCTCCTGCTACTTGCACCTGTTTGGCCATATCATCGTCGCCTGGATGTGGCTACGCCAGGCTAACGCTGCGGCCAATGCGCTTGCTTCGGCCAATACTGACGACGAGCGTAACTTCTACCAAGGCAAACTCCAGGCCGCTCAGTACTTCTTCCACTGGGAGCTGCCTACGGTTGCTCAGGATTTGGTGCTACTGCGGAATATGGATGACACTTGTCTGAACATGAAGGCGGACTGGTTCTAGGCTTTCAGTTGACCGATAACTCTGGTCTTTCAGAGTTTAGAGCCAATCAGGCAGCTTCTTTCTGCCGGTTGGCCTCGGCTTTGGCGGCAACCTCTGCAGCGTAATCCGCATACTTCGCCACAAGTTCCGCCTTGCGATCCGGGTCCCAGTTGATTTTGTTCATGTCACCTTCGTAGTGCTCAATTACCCGCTTATCCATGGTCTCGTACCACCACTGCGGTATGTACGCCGGCATTAACATAGACGCGTAACCGCCGGGAAGCTGCGGCGCCTTCTCGAAGTGACGCAATGCCTGGTAGCTCCGCTGTGGGTGGGCGTGATGATCCGAGTGACGCTGCAGTTGGTACAGGAACAGGTTTGTCACAATGTGATTACTGTTCCAGCTGTGCTCTGGCTGTGTGCGCTCGTATTTACCGTTGCTGTTTTTTTGGCGCAGCAGTCCGTAGTGTTCAATGTAATTCACGCTCTCCAGCAAGCTGGCGCCATAAATAGCCTGAGCTGCAAGGAACGGCACGGCTCTTGGCCCACACACCAGCGTTGTTGCGCTAAAGAAGCCAGCGCTCATGGCCCAGCCCTGCAACAGTTCATTGTCGAGACTCCAGAAGCTTTTGCCCTTACGGGCGAGGCGCGCTTTCTCGATGTTTACTGACGACTTCATGCCGCCAAACACCGAGCGAGGTAAGAACTTCCAGAAGCTTTCGCCCATGCGACTGCTCGCCGGATCCTCCGGAGTGGCTACCCGCTTGTGGTGGCCAAAGTTGTGTTCAACAACAAAGTGGGTGTAGCCGGTTGGCGCCAGAGCAGCCATTGCCATCAGCTTGTTAACCCTGTTCGATTTATGACCCAGCTCGTGAGCTGTATTAATGCCCACGCCATTGATACCGCCAACGGTTAGCGCTAAACCGATTTTGTCCTCAATAGGCGTCTTCTTGCGGCTGGCTAACCAGGCACCCATAAACGTCATCGCATACTGCGTGGGAATAAACGCCTTAACAATGCGGCTGTAATATTTGTCTTGCTCCAGGGAGCCGACTGCAGATTCCGGTGGGTTGCTCTGGTCTTCCCCAATAGCACGATCCAGTGCCGGGATAACGCCATGAACCAGTGCCGGCCCCGTCCATGCAAGGGCTTTTAGTTTTTTTGGCGCCAACGCGTAGCCGGTAAGCGCTGCCAGACCTATGCCGGGTAAGGCGGGCCCTAGCAGCCAGAGATAGCGCTTCGGGTCTTTCCAGGTTTGGGGAGAGTGAGTGGGTGCCGCTTGGTCTTTTTTTCGGGATGACGCTACTCGGGTTTTCAATTCGTCACGGGTTTTGGCGTTCATGGTATTCCTCCATTGCTGTGCGCGTCTTTTGAATTTATGTCGGACAATCCGTCAATGCAACAAGTTGGCGTGAATGTTTGAACGTTGGCTCGAAATGACAAAAGGGCAGCAGTGGGGCTTTTTCTTTTTTGGTTCACGATTAGCTAAACAAAGAGTAATCGGCAGGTAATTGTGTGGTGCCAGGCATAGCTTTACTCTGTGCTTGGTTACAAACGCTTACCAACAGAGGGATATGTTATGAACAAGTTAACTCTCAGCGCACTTCTTATGTTTTTAACTTTGGGTCTTGCTGCTTGCAGCTCTGAAGATAACGAGGGAGCTGATTTTGATAAGGCCGCAGACAACGCTGAAGAAATGGTGGACGATGCAGGCAATTCGGTTGAAGAGACTTATGAAGAAGCCACCGGCCAAGATGAAGGCGTGATGGGCGAAATGAAAGAAGGTGCCGAAAACGCAGGCGAAGAAATGGGTGACGCCGCCGAGGAAGCCGGCGACTCCATGGAAGAAGGTTACGATGAAGTGACCGAATAATCGCTTTTTTACTCCGGCGGGTTTTATTTGCGCCGGAGTATTCCTGTCCGAAAAGATTAATCGTCCTGTCTTATTACTGTCTCCGTACTGTCATGTCTCTTGCCGACACTGTCCTTTCGACAACATCCGTTTGTTGACCATCGAGAGAGACAAGGAGAGACAAAACATGGCCAAGCACAACCTTGATCCCAACTACCTGGATCCCGATTACGAACCTGTTGTAAACCATTCCGGCAACAAGGCATTTCAAGAAGTACTGGCAGCGCGTATGCAGCGCCGTACCCTTATGAAAGGCGGTGTGGGTGCAGCGCTGGCTAGTATAATGGGTTTAGGTCTTGCCGGCTGTGGTAGCGACAGCAACAGTAATAACACTAACGCTGGCACACCTCCTGATGCTGATAACGCCAGCGCTACCGACCTTGGCTTTACCGCTATAGCTGTCTCTACCGCCAACAAAGTCATTGTGCCTGAAGGATACTCCGCCAAGGCTTTCCTACCCTGGGGAACACCGATTACCGGATCTTACCCGGCGTTTCGGGCAGACGCCTCCAATTCCGGCGCAGACCAGGAGCAGCAGGTAGGCATGCATCACGATGGCATGCACTTTTTCCCGATTGATTTCAAAGCTGGTGGCAACCGCTCTGACGAAGGGTTGCTGGTAATGAACCATGAGTATATTAACCAGGCTGCCCTGCATCCCGACGGCCCAACCTACAATTCGAATGGCATGCGCCCAACCGATGAAGTGCGCAAGGAAGTCGCCGCACACGGCGTATCCGTGGTTCATATAAAGCAAGACAGTGCGGGTACCTGGGACATAGTATTCGGAAGCCCGTTCAATCGTCGGGTTACCGGGAATACCGATATGGATATCCGCGGGCCAGTTCGCGGCTACCAGAAGCTCGCGACTCGCTTCAGCAATAATGGCACCCAGACCCGGGGCACGTTAAATAACTGCTCCATGGGCCCAACGCCTTGGGGAACCTATCTTGCTGCGGAAGAAAACTGGCACGGTTACTTTGCAAACAGCGCGCAAATGCAACCACGGGAACAGACCCGTCACGGTGTTGGTAGCTCAACCCGCTACGATTGGGAGCTCGCAGACGGTGGTGATGACCAATACGTGCGATTCAACATTACGCCTACTGGAGGGAGCGGCGCAGACGACTATCGCAACGAGGCCAACACCTTCGGCTACATGGTCGAAATCGATCCCTTCACGCCGGAAAGCAAGCCTCAGAAGCGCACGGCGCTGGGCCGCTTTGGCCACGAGGGTGTGATCTTTGCGCCGGTAGAGGAAGGCAAGCCAGTTGTCTGCTACTCAGGGGATGATTCCCGCTTTGAATATATCTACAAGTTTGTATCCTCAAGGCCCTATTACGCAGCAACTGCCAGCGGCTATTTGCTGGATGAAGGCACGCTGTATGTAGCGCGTTATAACGAGGACGGTTCTGGCGACTGGTTGTCGCTATCGCTTGACGATCCAGATTTTGTATCTCGTGTTGAGGCAGCACAAGGCTCGTCGGTAGGTGATGTTCTGTTTGAGGGTTTTGAAAACCAGGCAGATATTCTTCTGAACACACGCCTCGCAGCCGATATAGCGGGAGCTACTCCGATGGATCGCCCGGAATGGGGCGCGGTTGATCCGAACACTGGCGAGGTCTATTTCACCCTAACCAACAACTCCCAGCGTACAGAGGGGCAGGTTGATGCGGCCAACCCCAATGCAGAAAACCGCACTGGCCACATTATTCGCTGGAGCGAGTCAGAAAATGACTATGCCGCAACGGCGTTTCAATGGGATATTTTTGTGTTTGCCGGGGAGCAGGGCACAGAAACGGTCGCGGATGGCGCGGTTGTTGTGTCTTTGACTGACGACAACATCTTCAACAGCCCGGATGGCCTGTGGTTTGATTACAATGGCCGCCTCTGGATCCAGACAGATGGCTCTGATGCACCACCGTATCAGAACAACATGATGCTCGCGGCCAACCCCGAAACCCGGGATATCAGGCGATTCTTCGTGGGGCCACAGGGGTGTGAGGTGACAGGCGTGGTTACCACTCCTGATGTGACAACCATGTTTGTGAATATTCAACACCCGGCTAAAGACTGGCCTTTTGGCAACGAGGGTGATCACCCTCGGGATGCAACCGTTATCGTTACCCGTGACGACAACGGCGTGATTGGCGCCTAAGCGAGAGCCTGTCTACTCAGAAAACCGTAAACCTGCAGGCCTGATCAGAACAGTCTGCCGGGTTTGCGGTTTTTTTGTTTAAGAAGCGCTTAATCTGGCCGTTACGTTTAGTAAGTTAACTAAAGTATGAGTTATTAAACCGGTTCAATTCTTTAGTCTCTACCTTGGCGGTATAACCGTGTAGCTACCAGACATAATAAAAACTACGAGCAAAAATGATAACAACGATGAGGTTTTTATGGGGTTGCTTAACCGTGCAACGATATTTTGGGGAGCCGCAATCGCGACTGTTCTTGCGGTTGCCAGCGTGCTGGTGGCGCCGTTGTTAGGCCTCGATTCAGCATCTTTCTTAGTCGGATTGATTATTGGCCTCGTTGCTGCAGGCACGTTTTTAATTGTGAGAGTTTTGGAGCCTGTTGAACGTGGGCTTGATGGGCTAAACGATGGCACGTTTGAGCCAAACAACCCTCTGCGATTTCGGTGTAAGCAGTTGCTTGCAGACGCCCAATCGGGCCGGGCGCTGGTAAAGGCGCTTTCTGGCAGTGCTGATAAAAATGCTATATCTGCCGCGCAGGTTTCTTTTGCTGCAGATCAGCTCAAGCTGCAGCTGGATCTACAAGTGCAAGAGACGGCGCAAATGGCGGACTATGCGGGGCAGATTACCGAAACCGTAAAGGAATCTTCACAACAGGCTACCGATGCCGCCACTATGGCCTTGCAAAACCGGCAAGCGAGTATCGAGGGGCGCCAAGCGCTTACCACCGCGATTGATAGCATTCGCGTGGTGCACCAGCAATCCGGTGAAAACCTGCGTTTGATCCAAGAACTTAACGATAAGTCCAACAAAATTCAGGGTGTAACCACCACCATTCAAAGCATTGCGGAGCAAACCAACCTGTTGGCGCTCAATGCGGCCATTGAAGCTGCCCGTGCAGGTGATCAAGGGCGTGGTTTTGCGGTGGTTGCGGATGAAGTGCGGCAACTGGCTGGGCGCACCGCTCAGGCGACTGGCGAAGTGGCCGAAACGCTGCAGGAGATTCGTTCGGATACCGCGTTGATTGTGACTCGTATTGAAGACCTTGCACGCAGTGTTGAGGAAGGGCTTGCCTCGGTAGAAACCGTTGGCGAACGGCTGGATCAGATACGGGATCAGTCCGACCGTGTTCAACAGCAGGTTGCCCGTATTGCCGAGATTGATCAGAATAACGAGCTTAGCCTGGCCCATGTGTTTTCTGCTATTGAGACCGTGCGCGACCATATCTCCGAAAGCGATACCAGTGTTGTTTCGCTGGCAGAGCAGGCGGCCACCCTCATGGAGCTTGCGGAAGTGGCCAATGCGGCGTTCGCGTTGAATAGTGGTTCCAGTTATCACCGATTCTTCTACGATCAGGCTCGCGCTGGTGCAGAACAGATTGGTCAGGTTTTTGGTCAGGCCATTCGGGATGGCAAGCTGAATGAAAATGCCTTGTTCGACAAATCACGAAAGCCTATCCCCAATACCCAACCAGCTAAGTATTCAAGCAGTTTTGATTCGTTTACTGATCAGTGTTTGCCTGTGGTTCAGGAAAAGGTGAAGAGTTCGCATCCGTCTCTGGTGTTTGCCATTGTGGCGGCCCCAGATGGATATATTCCGACGCACAATCAGGAGTTTGCTCACCTGCCTACCGGCGATTCTCAGACGGACCTGGTGCGCAGCCGCAGTAAGCGACTCTTTAATGATCGCACGGGAATCCGCTGCGGAAGCCATACAGAAGACATGTTGTTGCAAACTTACCGACGTGACACGGGCGAAATAATGCACGATCTTTCGGTTCCGGTTTATGTTAATGGCAGGCATTGGGGTGGCTTCAGGCTAGGGTACCGTCCGGACAATTCCTGATCGTGCTAGCGGGAAATTAACGCAAAGGCCTGTGTTAAACTTCTAGCTCACACTGAAAAAGGAGATGTGCCTTGGCTGACTCGGAATTCATTCCCGCCGACGCGAAAGCGAATGAGGTGTCACACCGCTCCGATTCCGCCCGCAACTTGGCGGTGGTGGTTTATATCCTTCAGGGGTTATCGTTTTTCCTGGGAGGCATAACCGGGTTGGTTGGTGTGATCATCAATTACGTGAAGCAGGACGATGTTCGCGGCACCTGGGTTGAGCCGCACTTTCGTTGGCAGATCCGCACCTTCTGGATTGGGCTGTTATGGACGGTTATCGGTGTTGTGACCACCTTTCTGATTATTGGGTGGTTCATTCTTCTGGGCATCGCGATCTGGTTGATCTACCGTATTGTAAAAGGTGCCCTGGCACTGAATGATGGCAAGGCACCTATCTGACATATTTGTCCGAGGACTGGCGTGTCAGTCCTCGGTGACTTCTTTAAGCCGAAGGGCGCTGAACATTCCGGCCATTCCCATCAGGCCCAGAACCAGAATAACAGCGGCGTCTGATATCAGAGATATCAGGGCAGTGAAGCCCCCGGTAGCAAGCAGTAAAAAACCGATCACCGTGTTACTCACCGCAGTGTAGTCTGTTCGTTTGTTGCCACCTGCCATATCTACCAGATAGGTTTTCCGGCCCAGCCTTACGCCTGCATGGGCAATGCTCAGCACAAAAAACGCCAGCGGATAAAACCAGCCATTACCAACGCCAGTTCCGGCAAATAGCGCCGTAAGCCCGACAGTCAGGCATGCGCCACTGGCGATGGCTGCGCCGCGAATCATCACCCGGCGGCTTGATACATCAGCCATCCAGCCCCAAAAGCTGGCAGACACAGAACTGGCTAAGCTGCTGGCCAGAAGAAACACGCCCAACATCCAGCTGGCATCCGATTCTTTTTGCGCCAGCACCACAAAGTAGGGTGAAGCCAAAGCAGAACACAGCAGCAATGCGCGGGTGATCACGAAGTTGCGAAATGGCGCGTCATCACGGAGTAATGACAGGCCTTTGAAGGCTTCTGTCATGGCATTGCCACCACCCCCGGTTTCGCCCTCATACTCCTTTACGCCTGCAAACAGTAACCCGGCAATCACCCAGAGCGCAGCCGCCAACAGAAGCAGTAAACTGTAAAATGCCAAGGTGGGCTCACCGCGATTCCAGAACAGCAAGACCGTCAGAGCGACCGTGGCGGTACCACCAATAGTAGACGCAAGGCCAGAAAGCCTGCCCCGGCGAGTCTTTGGCACGCATTTTCCTTGTACATCTTTCATGGCCACGGAACAAAAACCCCGTGATAGGGAAAACAGAATCAGTGCTCCAATGAGGCCGCTACCGGCGGTATAGCCTTCTGAAAACCAAACGCATGCTGCCATGGCAGCCACGCTCACAGCCTGACCAAAGCTACCCAGAGTCCAGAACCACTTGCGCACAGGCCTGCGGCGCACCCAGGCTGCAATCACCATTTGCGGCACCATAGAGCCGGATTCTCGAATGGGCACAAGCCAGGCCACTAAGGCTGGTGCTCCAATGGCACTCATCAACCATGCCAGAACGGTTTTGGGGCTGATCAGAAGATCGCCAAGTTTGGTGAGCACGTTGGCTGCCAGAATCAGAAAGAAATTTTGTGGCACCACGTGGCAGGCGTCTGCGGGAATATC
The DNA here is from genome assembly GCA_030457765.1 of Marinobacter sp. Classification (GTDB taxonomy): domain Bacteria; phylum Pseudomonadota; class Gammaproteobacteria; order Pseudomonadales; family Oleiphilaceae; genus Marinobacter. Next base: position 18,066 of record JAKDUK010000015.1, read on the forward strand.
TTTGCAAACCCTCGCGTCCTCTTCGTTGGCAATCAGGCTGTAAAGCCGATCAACAGAGTACCCGAGCGTACCCGCGGTTGGCTGGGCGTTCTCTTGTGAAGGGGAATTGTTCTTAAAAGGTGTCTGTTGCTGCGACAAGTTGCCGTCCTCCGGGAAGTGGATGGCCAAGGATACCAGTCAGACTGATACCCCTGAACCCCGGAATGCAGATCAGCACGTTGTTCACACCAGGTGATGATCCCATTGCACAGACATGTTGGCGATTTCGATAGCAGGCTGTTGCGCGCCAATCCGGATCAGTTTACCGCGCCCTGAAGATACCAGGAAGTCTCCACCCGCCAGGGCTTCCACACCGGCACAGTCGGCAATTGAGGCTATTTCAATCACTTTGTTGGAGCGGCTGTTGAAGACCAGTGCAGTGCCGCCAATGGGTGATGCCATGGCAACCAAATCATTTTCGGGATGCGCGACAATGCTGGCAATGTAGTTGCCGAGCTCTCGATGCACCGATTCACCAAAATCGATCTCTTCATAGTGCCCTTTGCGATAGCGCGCAACCAATGGCCGCACATGGTGTGCGGCCCCCTGATATTGATAGGCGGCATAAATAGTGCCGTCTGGCGCTACGTCTACATGGCGGGTACTGAGCTGGTGGTGAGAAGGCCGGAACCGGCGGAGTATGTCACCAGAGTGTCGGTCCATCAGAACCAGTGCGGGTTTCATGGTGTCGAGGTTGAGCTTGATGCGATCGTAATCCGGGTGAGTGAGTATGCCGCCTAATCCGACAATCAGTGTTTGGCCGTCTGGGTGCAGAGTGAGCTGGTGTGGGCCAACGCCGTTTAGCTCAAAGGTGTTTACACGCCGATAATTATTGTGGCTGTCATACACAGCTACAATGCCTTCCCCGGGTTCGTAGCGGCTGGCGGTGGCATAAAGAAACCGCCCGTCTGGCGAGAACACGCCATGGCCCACAAAGTGCTCGCCTTTCGCCGCTTTTATGTGGTGCAGCCGTTCGCCGGTTTCACTATTGAGTACGTAAAAAGACCAGCCGGGCCGGCGTTCAAAAAACAATACTTCGTCAGCGCCCGGGCGGTTACAGCCACTGTGGCAGCGGGAAGCTACCGGTGATTGCCAGAGCATGTTGCCATCTGGTGCGATGGCGCCCACGGCAAAACTGCCATCTGGCAGGCCAATGGCGCCGGTATACTGCTGCGGGCTGTTGCCCTTCGCTTTGCGGGGCAGCAGGCTACATCCGGTGAGTGTGGCCGCCGCGCCACCGGCAAGGGCAACCTTGATGAGGCTTCTGCGAGTCAATTCTGGCATGGGCGGTGTCCTTAGTCTCCATCGCTGGAATTGAAACCACGCACCACGCCTAGCTCAACGGCGGCCCGATCATTCACCAGCGCTGTTAGCTGAGAAATATGCACATAAAGGCTTTGCAGCACCCTGAACTGGCTGTTGTCTGCCAGTAGTGGTGCCATTGGGCGGTCTAGTTCGGGAAATTTGGCCTGTATCTCCTTGGCTTGTTCCTCAATGCGCTCGGCAAGGTAAGCCTGTTCACGATCGTTAAGGAGCTTCGAGAACGTGGTCAGAAATTGCTGATCAAGCCCTAGTACGGTGGCATTAACTGCGGCAAGACTGGCACCGCTGCGCCAGGCATCTGCACGGTATACCGTGCGTTTGCCGTTGCCACGTAGCCCCATGGGCGTTGCCAGGCGCCGTTCCTCAAGAAGCTCCAGCCCAGCCATTGCTGCGCGAACGGTGGTGTTTGTGTACTGGTCATTGTCTACGTAAGCGCTTTTAAAGTCGCCCCAGTCTTTGGCAAGGGCCTCGCCGTTCTCGGCGATGTGGTTAGACACGCCAACCAATAACTGGCAACTGCGATCAGCCGGCAGAGCTCTTTCACCTTCGCGGAATGTTTGGTCGTACAGCAGGTATTCCACCATTGGAAAGCCCTGAACGGCCACGCCGGATTCGTTGATTTTCTCGGGGGTGATTGCCGCCTCATCTTTAAGTAGATAGGTGGCCTTGCGGGCGATCAGGTTTTTAGGATCTGGCCAGAATTGAAACTGCCATGCACGGTTTTTTTGTTCTACCGGGCCAAAATCTACATAACGAACTTGCTGCCAGGCAAGGAATGCATCCAGCCAGGCTTGTTTGGTGTGTTCGAGCCCTTTCGCAGAGGGCGCCTCACAATAGGCACCGGCTTGGCTCGCCAGTGCCTGGCTTTGAGTGGCAAGGTTCTGGTAGCCCGCGTGAATGTCGGTGTGCCACTGAGCTCGGTAGTCTGCGCTGTTAACGTCAGCCGCTACCAAAGGCGCTGCTGCGAGTGATGAGATCAAGCAGATAGAAAGTGTCAGTCGCTGCATAGAGGGTTCCGTTAAAGTGAGTTCAGGAAGTCGAGCAGGGCCCGGCGGTTATCGGCGTCGAATTGGCTGAAACGCGCCACTGCGGGGGCGGCTTCACCGCCGTGCCAGAGTATGGCTTCTTCCAGAGAGCGTGCCCGGCCGTCATGCAAAAAGCCGGCTTGGGGGTTTACCGTTTGCGCCAAGCCTATGCCCCATAGCGGCTGCGTACGCCACTCGTTGCCGTTGGCCAGAAATTCGTCGCGACCATCCGCAAGGGCTGGGCCCATGTCGTGCAACAGCAGGTCGGTGTAAGGCCAGATGGTTTGATTGCTCAGGTCTGGGCGCTCGTCGTCGGTGCCGGTGACGTGTCTTGGCGTATGGCAGGCGGCACAGCCGGTTTCGTTAAACAGTCGGGCACCTTGCTGCACACTGGCAGCATTCATATCGCGCCTTGCAGGAACGGCCAGGCTTTTAGAGTAGAAAGTTACAAAGTTTGCGATTTTGTCGCTCACTTCTGGTTCACCACCTTCTGGAAACTGCTCACATTCCTGTTCGGGAGTGCAGTCGGTGGTGGGTTTTAGACTGGATGTCAGCCCCATATCCCCGGCAAATGCGCCCATGCTTTGTTGGCGTACGTTTGGCTCTACGGCCTTCCAGCCAAAACGGCCGGGCGCGGTTTGTTCGGTAGCCATATCCCAAACCTGGTTGAGTTTGCCGGAAATGCCATCCTTATTTGTATCTTGAGGGTCAGCGAGCGCGTTGAGATCGGCGATCGGGATGGTTTCCAGCAGCCCTACACCAATCATCGGTGGCGCTACTCTGGGCGAAATCAGAAGATTGTCGGGCAGGGGGCCGTAGTTCGGGTTCTCGATACTGTATATGGGCTTGCGCAATTCCACTTGCGTGCCATCTGCGTAGGTTTTTGTCACGGTTTCCCATGTTAATACCAGATCGGCTTCTGGCTTGGCTGCGGGTAGGGCGGCAGTTTGTAGTTGGCTGCCGTAAACCGGTTCCGGTTTGAACCCATGGGTGCGCAAAATGTCCGCGTCTTTGTCAGGGTCTGCCGGTACGGCCAGACGCAGGAACAAGGATACCGGCCTCTCAACCTCACTGGGCGGATGCCCGCGACCGTCTTTGATATGGCAGCCTTGGCAGGAATTGGTATTGAAAAGTGGACCTAAACCGTCCCGCGCGGTAGTGCTGGCGGGCGCTTCAACCCAGGGGTTACGGAAGAAGCTGTTACCCACGCTGAAATCCAGGCGCTTGGTCATCGAAAGGTTGCCCTGGGGCAGGGAGTAGGCGTTGCTGTCGGGTTGTTCGACGGTACCATCACCCCCAGTATTGAGTGTGTTCTGTAATGGGAAGCCCGCATGGGTCTCGGCGTGAGCGCTCAAACCACTACAAAGAAGCAGGGGTGCCAGCACTGCCATGAGTCGTTTTCTTGTCATAAGTTCTTACCACACAAATGAATAAGCCATGGAAAATCTGCTCTTTTCAAGACAGGCTTTCCATGGCTTGTTCTTATTCTATGAGTACCGGGAGGCTTTCGCCCCCCGGAAAATTTGCCCGCTTCTAATGTGTAATCAGAAAGCGTGGCCGGCATCGTCTGGCGACAGGGCTTCAAGGCCCAGTTGACGGGCCGCCTTCTCAATGGAACCTGTCTGCTCAACCAGTGCCATAATCGCGCCATTTACGATGCTTGCACCTTCTGCGTTGCCTGGTGCGATCATCATATCAAATGGCATAGGGTTCTGGCTTGATTCCGCTTTGCTCTGCATCACGCCCAGAGCCTTCATAGATGCGTCAAGCTGGGCGTTCAAGCGAGTATCCAGCTCGGGGTTGCTCTGTGCTACCAGGTCAGACAGTGACGGCCCAGAAACCACACTGCCATCTACACGACGATAGTTTCCGGTATAGACGTTTTGGATACCCTTGCCGTTGTAGTAGTGGGAGTTGTGAGTGTTATCACTGAAGCAATCGTGCTCGTCTTCGTAGGAATTTGCTTCCAGAGCCACTTTCATGCGTTCACCGGCCAGTTCGCCAAGCGACAGAGAGCCCATGCCGAACAGCATTTTTTGCACTCCTTCGTCAGAACTGGCGTTCATGAGTTGGCTGCGATAGTTGTCAGAGTTATCTGCCGCCCACTGATCCACCATCCATTCCAGATCGGTTACCAGTAGGTCGGTAACGGCATCCAGGTAGTCTGCGCGGCGGTCGCAATTACCATTAGTGCAGTCTGCACCGATTGCGTAATCGGTTACCGGGCGCTCGCCATTGCCCTGCTCAAAGCCGTGCAGGTCCTGGCCCCAAAGTAGAAATTCAACCGCATGGTAACCGGTGGCTACGTTGGCTTCAGAGCCGCCAATTTCATTCAAACCTGCAAGTAGTTCCGGTGTGAGGTTAGTGACGTCAACGGTTTCGCCGCCCACGTTTACGCTTTTGCTGCCAATAATGTTGGCAGTAGCGCCTGCGTTACCCAGTTCGTACTGGTAATCGTCTGCTTGTACGTAGTCGATCAGGCCTTCATCTAAGGGCCAAGCATTCAGCTGGCCTTCCCAGTCGTCCACAATCGTGTTTCCAAAGCGGAATACTTCTGTTTGCTGATAAGGCACTCGTGCCGCAAGCCATGCTTCTTTGGCGGCCTTCATATTGGCCTGTGTTGGATTGGCGAGCAGTTGGTCGGTCGCCTCATCCAGGGCCTTAGCCGTAATCAGTGCATCCTCATAACCAGCATGGGCCAGGTCAGCGTAATGCTCTACAACCGAGGTTTTGGTAGCGGGTTGTGAGGTTGCTGAATCTGACGGCGTGGTGTTGGCGCAGCCGGTGCTCATGGCAGCGGCGACAGTAAGTACCAGAGGGGCCGGTCGAAACATTGTTTTCATTGAGAACTCCGGATTTCAAGAACAGTTATGATAATAGGAGGTATTATCGTTCGCAATTATGTTGGCTAAAGAGCTGCAACGCAACAGTGCTTAACGTTGTGCGACACAACCGCTCACATTAACCAGATGTCATAACATTTATTAATGAGAATCATTTGCAAATAGAGTTTGTGATGCTAAATTTCGCCCTGAGCAATGTTTCAATTTTGGGGGAAGCGTATGAGTGAATCGGTGGTTCGGTTGGCAGGTTCTTCAAAAAGTATTTTCTCTGCTTGGCAGTCACTTCGTAAATCAGCTGAGAAAGGCAGTACACGCCGAGGGAGCAGCGCAAAGTTGGATGCAAACCAATCGTCTCACGCCGGCGGTCATTCTCATTGATACTTTGCTTTTGACGCTGGCTATGCCTCCTGATCTCCTTGCACTGACAGTGCCCGCTCGGGCCTAATGGCTTCTATTATCAGGGAGCCAATTTATGCTGAGTTATCTCCATGCCTTTCATGCTGGAAATTTCGCTGATGTTCAGAAGCATGCGGCGTTAACGCTTGTCCTTTCCATGATGCAGGCAAAGCCATCGGCCATTGCTTGTTTTGACACCCACGCTGGTAGCGCTATCTATGATCTTAAGAGCGAGCGCGCCCGGAAAACCGCAGAAGCGGATGCGGGTGTGCAAAAGCTTTGGGCGCATCGCGACAGCTTGCATTCTGAAGACTGGCAGTCGGTTATACAGGTGCTATCGCAGTTTAATGCTGGTGAGGGGCAGCTAACCGTTTATCCTGGTTCTCCTGCCTGGATTCGTCAGAGCATGCGCCCGGACGATTCGTTGACGGCCTTTGAGTTACATCCCGCTGAGAGTGGCCAGCTTGCTGGTTGGGCCGCAGAACAGAAAGTGCGAGTAATGCACGAAGACGGCCTGAAAGGGCTATTGAAGCAATTGCCACCTAAGCAGCCTAGATTGATGGCGCTGATTGACCCCTCCTACGAGATCAAATCTGAATACCTTGATGTTGCCCAAGCTTTACTCAAGGCCTGGCAGAAATGCCGCCACGGGGTTTATCTTGTTTGGTACCCGGTGCTAACCAGTGGTTTGCAAACGACCCTGAAGCAGGCGGTAAAAGACAGTCTGCTGCGCAAAGTGTGGTGCAGTGAGGTTCATCTGAATGCAGCTCCGGAACGAGGTATGACAGGTTCCGGTATGCTGGTTATTAACCCGCCATGGGGATTTGATGATCGCTTTGCTGCGATGATTGAAGATATGGCCACAGAGCAGGCTGTGGGCCTTTCGCACGAACACGGTTGGCTGATACCAGAATGAATAATAATACCAACGAAACCCAGGCTGATCCTTGCCTTCCGGGTGGCCTGTTGCCTCTCGAACAATGGACACTGCCGCAAACATCTGTGCACCGCTCGCTCAAGGATGCTATTCGCCACGCCCTTCAACAGTTGCGGGCAGGTATGTCTCAGACCGAAGAGCCTTTTGAAAGCATGGATCAACTGCCAGAGTTATCTGGCACCCAGAAGAGCTGGTTGGTGCCGGAACCGGATTATTCAAGCCAGGCTACAGCCATTGCTTGCGAACTGAAGCGGGCACGAGCTGAGGGTTCGCTTAGCCGTGAAGTTGTTTGTCTGGTCGCCGCACCTTTTTCGGGTGTGGAACAGGCGCTTGCTCATTTTTCACAACCGGATCAGCTAGACTCGAGTGAAGCCAGTGGTGAAACATGGCGTGTGATTTCACCGCCAGATACCTTGTTGTTTGACTATCAGGCTGCGAGCGAGTGGTGGGATAAGCAAAATTTGTCTCTGCCGTGGGTGATTCCCGAGCTTTCAGATTTTTGGCTTCGGCGTTTATCGGGCTTGGCATTGATTAAGGAACTGTTTCGCCGGATCGCAAATGGCTCCGCAGGTGTTGGCATTGTGGGGTGCTCTAGCTGGTGTTGGCGGTATTGGGGGCATTACCTTGAGAATGCCCAGATGTCGCCCTTGTCACCGGCACCCATGGAGTCGGAGCGGCTGGGGGGCTGGTTTACGCATCGTGCGTCGGGCAATGGTAGATCACCTGTGATCGCAAGAATGACGGATGATGGCTCGTACGTGCTGCCACTAGCCGAAACAAGTGAAGCTGAAAAAGAAAATAGCAGTAAAAAACGTAAATACAGTACATTTTTGCGTGATCTGGCCGCCACCTCTCGCGGTAACCCCGGTGTGGCCTTAGCTATTTGGCAGAGATCCTTGCGAGCACGGCCGGATGATGACGCCAGCGTAGATGACGCGGATGAAAAAACAAAAAGACAGCACCGAACAGCAGATTGCTGGGTGGTACCCTTAGCTCAGTTAAGCTTGCCGACCATGCCCCAGAGCCAAGAGAGTGTCACAGGCTTTGTGCTCCACGCCCTGTTGCTGCACAACGGTCTTGATGAAGCGTCACTGGAGGCTGTTTCGGGTGTTTCTGGTTACCAACTGAGCCTGGTGCTGTCCCGCCTGAAGCGTGCCGAGCTCGTAATTTATGATCAGTCTGATGAGCATTGGCGGGTAACCGCTATTGGCTACCCCACCGTGAGGCGCCATTTGCAGAGCTGGGGATTCCCGGTAGATCAATTTTAGGAGCCAGCTATGATGGATGATCTCGGAGTTAAGGAGGCCTTTGCCTCAATTACTGGGCAAGCGTTGCTCAAGGCTGTGCTCGTTGTATTGATCGCTTCTTTGATTGTGCTAGCCATTCAGAAAATGCTGCCCCGGGTTGCGGAAAAGCTGGGAGGCAAGCCCCGGCTTTATCTGTTGGCTTCTGTGCCCTTGCTTCGTCTGTTGATTATTTTAGCCACCATAGTGGTTGTGGTTCCCATACTGGTTGAGCCGTCCTTCGAGAACATGGTGGCCATCTTTGGCGCTCTCGCTTTGGCTCTTGGTTTTGCTTTTAAGGATTATGCCAACAGCCTGATTGCCGGCATTGTTACGCTGTACGAAATGCCCTACCGGCCCGGTGACTGGATCCAGGTGGATGGACAGTACGGTGAGGTGAGATCCATAGGTGCCCGGGCTGCCGAGATTGTTACACCCGATGACACCGTTGTGATTGTTCCTCACAGCAAATTGTGGAACTCGTTGATCGCCAACGATAACGATGGCACCGACAATCTGATGTGTATCGCAGATTTTCATCTCGAGGCCAATCACGATGTTGGCCAAGTTAGGGAACTGCTTCGGGATGTTGCGTTTACCAGCCCGCGCACAAAAACCTGGCAGCCAGTGCAGGTGATTGTTTTTAATAAACCATGGGGTATGCACTACCGGCTGAAAGCTTATCCGTTTGCCCCCAAAGAGCAATTCCAGTTTATCTCCGAACTCACAGCGCGTGGTTCGGCAGAACTGGCACACCAAGGCGTGAGATTTGTGTCAGCGCCCGTGACAGGAAACTGAATCGCGGGGGGGAGGGGTTATGCCTACAATGCAAAAAGCCCCGCAGATGCGGGGCTAAACTGACGAACAGCTTGTCCGGCTTCGACTGCTGTTTACATCAACGCTTCAATACGGTTACGAACCTTTGGCTCGCTGCTGTAGGCGGTGGCGATAGCGTTGTAGGTGGGAATATCCATGTTTGCATCCTCGATAACCGACACCATCTCATCATTGGCTTTCATCTGCAGTTCCTGTGCCTTTTCCTGAGAGTCAGCCCCTTCAATTTTTTCGATGTACTCTTCGCGCACCTCGGTAATGCCTTCTTGCGCCGAGATAAATTGCTTCAATTCTGCGTCGGAATAGTTGGTGTTTTGAGTTCCTGCCGCGGCCGGGTTGGAGTAGCCGCTGGAATCTCCGGCAGCTGCCGGGCTTTGTTGGTTCTGCTGAGCCATGGCTGGGCCAGCTGCAAGTAGGGCAAGGGATGCGGTAATGGATACAAGTAGCTTATTCATAATTAACGTCTCCTGTTACGTTTGCAGTCACTATAGAACTATCAAGTGTCGTGCCAGGTTGTTTGTATTTTAATTTATTGTTTTAAATCAGATATGTACGATTATTTTCTGATTAAACTCAGGTAATAAGGGTTGAGGCGAAATGCCACATGTGGCAAAAGAGTGTGGCAGTTATGTCATTGGAGACAGAATGAAACCTTCTTTGAGAAGCGCCGGGCACGTCATCGGGTCGATACAACTAACCCTGGTGCTGAGTATTGTTGTGCCTTTACTCGTTATCAGTGGCCTGGCTATATATCTGGGTTTTGGCGCTGTAGAGCGGGCTTTGAATGATCGCTTACAGGAAGATCTGGAGCTGGTCGCCCGGGCTGCCAGTGGCCCACTTTCCCGGGCAATGCAAGAGAAAGACGAACTGGTGGTTGGCGACTCTCTGAAATCAATTTTCCGAATTGGCCGGGTTTCAGGGGCGTCGGTATTTGATAAAGATGGCGCGAGAATTGCCAGTCTGGGTCTTGCCGACACAGATGTGGGGAACAGCGCCAGCGCTGAGCAGGTTATTAACAGCGGTGAGCTTGGGGGCGCCTTTCGCAGGGTCGACGGGCAGTCAGTGTTCTCTCACTTTACGCCTCTGGTAGCTAATGACGGTCGAATACAGGGGTTGTTGCAAATCACCCGAAGGCGCAGTGATTTCCATGAACTACTAGCTTCGAGCCGCCTGTGGGCAGTGTCTATTTGGTCGGCGCTGGCGATAACCGTCATTTTGGTGGTAGTGCTTGGGCATTATGGTGCGGTTGGCCGCCATGTGAGCAGGCTATTAAGTACGATGGATGAGTTGGCCCCCGGGCATTGGCGACCTGATGCGGAGCCATCGGGCCCTCGTGAGTTGCGAAAAATATACGGCGGCGTTCAAGACATGGGTGAGCGCATGGCCCTGGCGGAAGAGGAAATAAAGCAGCGTGCGGAGAAAGAACGCCAACTTGCCGAGCGACTGGAATATCAGGAAAAAATAGCCATGATCGGTCGCGTGGCTGGTGGTGTGGCTCACGAACTGGGCGCGCCGTTAAATGTGATTCAGGGGCGCGCAGATATTCTGTCACGGCATGAGCTCACCGGGGAACAGCGCCGCCAATTGGATGATATTGGCTACCAGGTAGGTCGGATGACCACCATTATTCAGCAGTTGTTGGACTGCTTCCGCCACGTACCGGATTCAAGAAGGCCTGTCAGTCTGGATACGGTTCTGACCAATGTGCTGGATCGTGCCGGAGAGGATCAAAAATGTCGCGGCAAACGCCTGCTGAGCACTGGCCTTGAAGTAGATGCCAGGGTGAGGGCAGAGCCGGTGAGGTTAGAGCTGGCATGCCTTAATGTGGTGCGTAATGCCTGCCAGGCAGCACATTCTGAAGTTGTTTTGTCCCTGCGCCATAGCCAGAGCGAATGGGAAGTGCGAATAGATGACGATGGCCCAGGTATAGCTGCCGAAAATCGGGAAGCTGTGTTTGAACCGTTTTACAGCACAAGGCCGGCGGGAGAGGGTACTGGCCTTGGGTTAGCGGTGGTTAACAGTGTATTGAAAGAACATGGTGGCCGAATTGACATTGGGACCAACGACGCAGGAGGCTGCAGAATGAGCCTGTTTTGGCCGATGGAGGCAATGACATGAGCGAGTGCAAAGCAACCATACTGCTGCTGGAAGATGATGCCAGCCTGGGCCTGTTGTTAAGCGAAGAGCTTGAGTTGGATGGCTACCGGGTAATTCGCGCCGGCACGGTAAGCGAGGGTTGCCAGCTGCTCGCCACAGAAACACCGGATTTGGTTGTTTCGGATCTGCGCCTGCCGGATGGCGATGGGCTGGAGCTGCTTAAAGCCACTCAAACAGATGGGCATAGCCTGCCATTCATTATTATTACCGCGTTCGGAACGGTGGATCAGGCAGTTGATGCCTTGAAGGCCGGTGCGGATGATTTTCTTACCAAGCCGCTGTCCACCGATCACCTGCGCCTGAAAATACGCCGCTTGCTGACTCAGGCGGATCTCTCACGGCAGTTACAGCAGTTTCTTGCTCACAATGGCGCCGGCGATTCGCTTGGCCTGATTGGTGAACATGAAAGCATGGTTCGGCTGCGCACAGAGATTCGCCAGATTGCCCGTAGTGATGCTGCGGTGTTGGTGTGTGGCGAAAGTGGAACAGGTAAAGAGCTTGTGGCCAGGGCAATTCACCGAGCCAGTGCGCGCGATTCCAAGCCATTTGTGGCGGTTAATTGTGCCGGGATTCCCGGAGAACTGATGGAAAGCGAGTTTTTTGGTCATGAGGCAGGGGCATTCACCGGCGCCCGTCAGGCCCGCAAAGGTCTTTTTGCTGAAGCCCATGGCGGCACTTTGTTGCTGGACGAGATTGGCGAAATGCCCCTGGGCTTGCAGGCAAAGCTGCTTCGGGTATTGCAAGAAGGCATGGTGAAACCGGTTGGCTCAGACCGGGAGGAACCGGTGGACGTGCGAATTCTGGCGGCAACCCACGTGGACTTGCTAAAGGCTGTGCGGGAGGGAAGCTTCCGCGAGGATCTTTACTACCGGTTGGAAACCCTGAGCCTGCGCATTCCTCCACTTCGGGAGCGTGGTGATGACGTTGATCTGTTAGCCATGCATTTTGTCAGGGAGGCAGCGCGGCGACATCAGCGCGGGTTCCTGAAACTTAGTGAGGTGAGTGCCCGCACCCTGATGGACTACCCGTTCCCCGGGAATGTCCGCGAACTGGGTAGTGCAATCGAAAGGGCGGTTACCTTCTGTGAGGGCGATACTATTCAGCCCGACCATTTGCCTGAACGCATCCGGAAGCGCCAGAGCGGTGACGCTAGCTCTCAAACCACTCGCACTGAGGGTAATATTTCTGAATGGCCCACACTGGATAATTTGCAGCAAGGCTATGTGCGAGAAGTGATGCAGGCTGTAAACGGCAATAAACGCCGCGCCGCACAAATTTTGGGTATTAATCGGCGCACGTTATACCGTTGGCTGGCTGCGAATGAGCCAGATGAAGAAGGGCGCGACGAACGTTATTCTGAACGCAGCAGGGCACGAGACTATTCGGGAGTGCCGGAATGAAAAATCAGAAAACAGCCATGTTGTATGGGCTGGGTACTGTTCTGCTTTGGTCTACTGTAGCGACAGCTTTCAAACTTGCGCTTGCTGATCTGGCGCCTGTGCAGATGCTGCTAATTGCCTGTACTGCATCTGTGGTTGTTATGGCAATTATCCTGGTATTGCAAAAGCGCTGGCACCTGGTTTTTTCACTGCAAAAAAAGCAATACGTTCAATCGTTTGGCATGGGGCTAATCAATCCGTGCCTGTATTATTTTTTCCTTTTTGGTGCGTTTGACCGGCTGCCAGCTCAGGAGGCCCAGCCGTTAAATTACACTTGGGCGCTGGTTTTGGCTTATCTCTCCGTGCCCTTTCTGGGGCATCGCCTTCGCAAGCTGGATATTCTGGCAGGCCTGGTGTGTTACGCCGGCGTGGTGGTGATCGCTACCAGGGGAGCGGTGACCACATTGAGTTTCTCCGACCCTTTGGGTGTTGCTCTGGCTATTGGCAGCACTCTGGTGTGGGCTTCTTACTGGATTATTGCTACCCGCGATACCCGAGACCCGGTTGTAGGTCTGTTTCTTAATTTTCTGTTCGGACTTCCTGTCATTGTGCTGATTTGCTGGTGGACTGAAGGGCTGGCATTACCCGTTACGGGTTCGCTGGCGGCGGCCGTGTATGTTGGCGTGTTCGAGATGGGCATAGCCTTTGTGCTCTGGTCTTATGCCATGAAGAAGGCAGAAAACACGTCCAAAGTAAGCAACCTGATCTTTATTTCGCCGTTTCTGTCACTTGTGTTCATATATTTTATTCTTGGCGAACAGATTTTGCCGTCTACCTATGTTGGTTTGGTGCTTATCATGGTGGGGCTATGGTTGCAGCAAAAAAAGACCAAGGCACGTGAACAGGCACTGCAAGATGGCCAGTAACTGGTTTGTTTATATGGTGCGCACTGCCAGTGGTGCGCTTTATACGGGTATCACCACCGATGTACCCCGTCGCTTTGGCGAGCACCAGGCCGGCGCTCCTAAGGGGGCGCGAAGCCTGAGGGGTAAAGGCCCGTTGGAGCTGGTTTTTTATTCGCCGGCAGGTGACCGTAGCAGGGCATCAAAGTTGGAGTGGCATATCAAACAGTGGCCAAGGCAACGCAAGGAGGCGCTTGTGTTGGGCACGCTCAGCCTGGCAGATGTCTTCTGACATACTCGCCTGCGCTTGTCACAGCCGCCGTGGCTCTGTGTAGTTGCCCGCTATGAACCTGGAATACGTGCCAAAGGCCGTTGAATATCTCAAACTGAGTTTTCACGCCGGCCGCACGCGCCGCGCTCGCAAGTCGTTCGGCGTCGTTGAGCAGGATTTCCTGGCTTCCAACCTGAATCAGCAGTGGTGGCAAACCCAGGAAGTTCCCGAATATAGGTGAAAGTAGGGGATTGCGCAGGGATTCCTCACCGGCGTAAAGTGTTGCAGCTTTTGCTGTCCAGCGTGCTTGCAGTACCGGTTCGCACGTTGGTGAATACAGGGTTTCCTGGGTCAAATCCGTCCAGGGTGAAAAAACCGTAAGGGAGGCAGGCAGGGGTTGATTGCGGTCACGCAAGCGCATCGCCAGTGAGATGGCCAGGCCACCGCCGGCAGAATCGCCAGCGATGCCTATTTGCTCAGGTGCAAACCCTTCCTCAATTAACGCCTGCCAGGCCGCTTCTGCGTCGTCTAGCGCAGCGGGAAAAGGGTGTTCAGGCGCAAGGCGGTAGTCCAATGCAACCACCATGCACCTGCTTGCTTTGGCGAGGTGCCCGGAAAGCCCCTTGTGGGTTGCAGCGGATCCAACAATGTAGCCGCCGCCGTGCAAATACAGCACTGCGCCGCGTGTGGCTTGGCCAAATGAGCTTTTGATGACAGGCCTGCCCGCTAGTGTGTCGGCCTGAAATCGGCAGCCACGGGGTGGAATTGAGCTCCGGTAGGCCTGGCTAATAAGTGTGCGTTGAACGGAAACCGGTATGGCCGGGTGAAGTGCTGGCCTGACCAAACGGTTCATGGTCTGACGCAGTGTGGTTTCAAGAAGATGTTGCAACATCTGTGTTATGCCCCCGCTATGGGTTAGGATTGCGCATCAACATTCGTATTATCTATACATGACAGGCGTTTAACTCTACGTGTACTGGAAAACAGATACCATAGAAATACCAAACTGGGATCGTGGATCCTTGTTGAACAGGCTTGAGCCATTTGATCCGCAAGAGCGAAGAGAGCTCAGCGAAGAAATGGTAGCCTACTGCCGTTTTTATGGCCTTGACCTCTGGGTCGAACACCCGGAAGTTGAATATCATCAGGGCTATGTAACGGCGGATCAGCATGATGTCATGGTGCATTATTTCCGGCTGCCGAAACCTGGTGTGCAGCGAGGCACAGTGTTCATTCTGCATGGCTATTTTGATCATGTGGGTTTGTATAGCCAGTTGATTGATCGTTGCCTGACGGCCGGTTTTGATGTGCTGGCGTATGACCAGCCGGGTCATGGGCTTTCCAGCGGAACACCGGCGGCAATTGGCAGTTTTCTGGAGTACCAGGGGGTGCTGTCAGAAGTGCTGACCTATGTTCGCGACAAGGTGTGTGGGCCATGGTTTGCGGTTGGCCAGAGTACTGGCGGTGGCATATTGATTGACTACCTGCTGTCGAACCACCACACACAGGAAACATCGGAGTTTCAAAAAGTGGTCTTGCTGGCGCCACTGGTTCGGCCGGCCGGCTGGTTGGGTGCGAAAGTACTGCACACCTTGGCAAAGCCGTTTCTTACGCGTTGGCAGCGGGCATTTTCCGCAAACAGTGGTAATACACGTTTTTTGCGCTTCCTGCGGGATCGCGATCCGCTGCAGGCAAGAGCCGTTCATGTAGATTGGGTGAGCGCGCTTCGCACATGGATTCCGCATATTGAATCTGCCCGCCCGGTTAACTTCCCGGTAACGGTTGTTCAGGGCGAAAAAGATCAAACGGTCGACTGGCAGCACAATCTGAGAATTATCCGGAACAAGTTTTCATCGGTAAAAGAAGTGAAAATCGCCGATGGTCGGCACCACTTGGTGAACGAAGCTAAAGATCTACAAGCAACCGTGTTCAATACGGTTATTGACACGTTTGAAGACACAACCGCAGACGCCCCTGAAGACTCCTGACACCATGATGGAAAGGGTCAGGATATTGAGGCTCGAAGCTTGAAAGGCGCCTGCAGAAAAAACCAACCACAGGAGAACTCTGTGAAGAAAACGATGCTTGCAGTAGCAGTGACGACCATGAGCCTTGCCGGTTGTATGACCTACGACCCATACACCGATGAAGAAAAGACGTCGAGCGCTACCAAAGGTAGCATTGTTGGCGCGATTGGTGGTGCAGCTATAGGTGCTGCAACCTCAAGCAAAAGCGACCGGGGTAAAGGTGCCCTGATCGGTGCGGCAGGTGGCGCAGCTGTCGGCGGCGGCATCGGCTATTATATGGATCGTCAGGAAGCAGAGTTGAGACACAAGCTTAAAGGCACAGGTGTCCGTGTTGTTCGTAACGGCGATGAAATAGAGCTCATTATGCCTGGCAACATCACCTTCGAGCTGGACCAAACGTCCATACGCCCGGGTTTTACAGATACCCTGGAATCGGTCGCGCTGGTGGTAAAAGAGTTCGACAAAACCGCTATACAGATAGAAGGTCATACTGACAGCTCCGGCGCGGATAGCTATAACCAGTTGCTGAGTGAGCGCCGCGCAGGCACGGTTCGGGACTTCCTGCTTAACCAGGGCATCGAGCCCAAGCGCACCCGGGCCGTGGGCTACGGTGAGCGTTATCCTATTGCCTCTAACGACAGTGCTGGCGGCCGTGAGCAGAACCGCCGGGTTGAGCTAACGCTGGTCCCTACAGAATAAGTTCAAGCCAGTCTGAAGTGCCGGCTTTGACCGGCCATAAAAAAAACCGGAGCTGCATAACTGTAGCTCCGGTTTTTTATGAGAGCAGGTACGCCTTAAAACAGCACGCGAGCGCGGATGGTGCCTTTTACCTTGAGCAGTTTCTCAAGGGCAAGCTCGCCATAGGCCTTGTCTACATCAATCACGACGTAACCAATGTCTTGCCTGGTTTGCAGGTACTGTCCGCAAACGTTGATGCCGTTCTCGGAGAATACCTGGTTAATCTCAGACATTACGCCCGGCACGTTCTCGTGAATGTGCAAGATGCGGTGCTGGTCCGGGTGTGCAGGCAGCGCCACTTCCGGGAAGTTTACAGACGATACAGATGTGCCGTTGTCGCTGTACATGGTCAGCTTTTCGGCTACTTCGCGCCCGATGTTCTCCTGAGCTTCAATGGTAGAACCGCCCACGTGTGGCGTCAGAATCACGTTGTCGAATTCCCGCAACGGAGACACAAACTCTTCTTTGTTGGACTTGGGTTCAACCGGGAATACATCAATCGCCGCACCCAGCAGTTTGCCGCTCTTCAGGGTGTCTGCCAGAGCTTCAATATCAACAACCGTACCCCGTGAGGCGTTCATCAGAATAGAGCCTGGCTTCATTTGCTCCAGCTGCTCTGCTTTAAACATATACTTGGTGGCGGGTGTTTCCGGAACGTGCAGACTCACCACATCTGAAATGTTAAGAAGCTCTTGCAGTGAGCCTACCTGAGTGGCATTGCCAATAGGCAGCTTGGAAACCACATCGTAGAAGTACACATCCATGCCCAGGCTCTCAGCCAGAACACTGAATTGGGTACCTATGTTGCCGTAGCCAATGATGCCAAGCTTCTTGCCACGAATTTCGTAGCTGTCCTTGGCCGATTTTTGCCATTCGCCACGGTGCGCTTTGGCGCTCTTCTCGGGAACGCCACGCAACAGCAGAATAGCCTGGGCCAATACGAGCTCCGCAACACTGCGAGTGTTGGAAAATGGAGCATTGAACACGGCGATGCCGCGGCGGGTTGCCGCCTGCAGATCAACCTGGTTGGTGCCAATACAGAAGCAGCCCACGGCAACCAGTTTTTTCGCGCCCTCGAATACCTTCTCGGTCAACTGAGTGCGCGAGCGAAGACCGACAAAGTGCGCATCGGCGATCTTCTCGATAAGGTCTTCCTCGGTCAGGGAGTGACTGAGGTACTCAATGTTGGTGTAGCCTGCAGCATTCAGGGTATCCAGCGCGGATTGATGCACGCCTTCCAGCAGCAGAATCCGGATTTTACTCTTTTCGAGAGACGTCGTTGACATGGGCTTTGCTTCCGAACCTTTCGTGGCATGAAATCACCTGCAGCCAGTGATCGTCGGGGCTGGCTCACAGAACAGGAGCGGTATGATACCATAAAAGCAACTTTTCACAGTGCGTCGGTTCGCTTGGATCAATTGAATTTAAAATTCATCTCCAGAGCCGCCGGCCCAACCCCCACGAGACTGCTGCTTACATGAACGCCGAACAGATCATTGCCTCCCTTAAAGAGCTGGTAGCCACCGGTGACGCGCCCGGAAAAATTCTGACCGACCCGGCTGATCTTGAGAATTATGGCAAGGATTGGACACGAATTTACGCTCCCAATCCTCTAGCCATTGCACTGCCCAAAACCACCGAACAGGTTCAAGCGCTGGTAAAGTTTGCCAACCAGAACCAAGTGGCACTTGTTCCCTCCGGAGGTCGCACCGGGTTGAGTGCCGGCGCTGTGGCCGCCAATGGGGAAGTGGTTGTTGCATTGGATAACATGAACCAGATTCTTGATTTTAGTGCCAGCGACCGGCTGGTGCGCTGCCAGGCGGGCGTGATCACCGAACAGCTGCAGAGCTTTGCACAAGAGAATCAGCTGTACTACCCGGTAGACTTTGCTTCTGCAGGCTCTAGCCAACTAGGCGGTAATATCTCCACCAACGCGGGTGGCATAAAGGTAATCCGTTATGGTATGAGCCGTGATTGGGTGGCCGGCTTGAAGGTGGTCACCGGCAAAGGCGACATTCTTGATCTGAACAAAGATCTGGAAAAGAACAATACCGGTTATGATCTGCGCCATTTGTTCATCGGTGCTGAAGGCACCCTGGGCTTTATTACCGAAGCCACCATGAAGCTCACACGTCAGCCGAATAACCTAACCGTTCTGGTGCTTGGGCTGAATGACCTTGGCAACACCATGGATGTGCTTAAAACCTTCCAGGGTGGCCTGGATCTCACTGCCTACGAGTTCTTTTCCCACGAGGCTATGGGACATGTTCTCGCCCACGGCCAGGTACAGGCACCGTTTGAAACCGAAGCGCCTTATTACGCCCTGCTGGAGTTTGAAGCCACGTCGGATCAAGTTATGGACGATGCCATGACCCTGTTCGAGCAATGCATGGAAAGCGGTTGGGTGCTGGATGGCGTGATCAGCCAAAGCGAAACCCAGGCCAACAGCTTATGGCAACTGCGTGAACGCATCTCAGAATCCATCGCGCCTCGCACCCCCTACAAGAACGACATCTCTGTAGTGGTTTCGAAAGTGCCCGAGTTTCTGTCAGAAATCGACGAGTTGGTGGCGAAGGAATACCCGGATTTCGAAATTATCTGGTTTGGCCACATAGGCGATGGCAACCTGCACCTTAACATCCTGAAGCCTGAAGACATGGCCAAAGAAGACTTCTTCGAAAAGTGTCAGCAGGTTAATAAGTGGGTATTTGAAATCGTCGAAAGGTACCAGGGCAGCGTCTCTGCGGAACACGGCGTAGGCATGACCAAAAAGCCCTACCTGCAATACACTCGCAGCGAAGCGGAAATTGCCTACCTTAAAGGGATCAAACAAGTCTTCGACCCCAACGGCATCATCAACCCAGGCAAGATATTCGATTAATGCAACGGCATCTAGTAGTACTCACAGGCGCTGGCATCAGCGCCGAAAGCGGTTTATCCACCTTTCGTGACAACGGCGGCCTCTGGGAACAGCACAGCGTATACGACGTAGCCACCCCGGAAGCCTTCGCCCGCAACCAGGAACGGGTATTGCGTTTTTACAACGAGCGCAGACAACAACTCGCCTCGGCCCAGCCAAACCGCGCCCACCAGCTACTTGGCGAACTGGAAAAGCAGCACCGGGTAACTATCATCACCCAAAACGTAGACGACCTGCACGAACGCGGCGGCTCCAGTAACGTAATCCACCTGCACGGCGAACTCACCAAAGCCCGAAGCTCTGTGAACCCGGAACTGATCTACGACATAGGTTACCGCGACATCAAGTTGGGCGATCAATGCGAACAGGGCCAGCAACTACGCCCACACATCGTCTGGTTTGGCGAAGAAGTTCCCATGATGCAAACGGCCGCTAACCTGGTGCGCACCGCAGACGACCTTTTAATCGTAGGCACGTCACTTCAGGTTTACCCGGCAGCCGGACTGGTTCACGAAGTGGATATGGGTGTGCCGATAACGGTAATAGACCCGGGTGAACCGGCCGGCGTTTCCCGTGCCAGAGTCATTCAGAAAGGTGCAAGTGAAGGAATTGCCGAGTGGGCTGCAAACTACCTGGCCAAGGCCGTCAGCTCCAAAACCAGAGACTAAGGCGATTCAGCAAGATACCGACGAAGTTCCTCGCCAAAAGCCGCCTGAACCCCCAGGCGCTTAAGCATCCAATAGTGCCCCGCAATCATCCGATCAATAAAAATACTCTCAACCGGCGGCTTAAACGAATCCAGATACTTGAACACCGTACTCGTCTTGGCAGCCACATCCTTATGAATATTAGACTCGCCAAAATCATAAGGCTGCTCTGAATTAAACGGCACAATCAAAATATCGCGCCACATCGCATAATACGCCTCATCAATCGCCGGCTGACTCCCCACACGGGCGCCCAAATCAATCAAATACGTATCCAGCGCCTTATAATCCTCAGCCAACGCCGCCATTATCGTATTGCGATACGCCTCTACAATTTCCGGCTTCAGCTTTTTAACGCAGCCGAAATCATACATCACAAGGCTACCGTCCGGACGGAAGGCAAAATTACCCGCATGCGGGTCGCCATGGATACACTGAAAACGAAATAATTGGTCGGCCATGGTGGTAAACATACGGTGGCCGATCAAATTAATCGTGGCCTGATCGTAGCGCTCCGGCGTAACTTTGCTCACATGGTCGCCTTCTTCAAGCTCCATTGTGAGTACGTGGCGTGTGCAGTGGCTGTTAATGACCGCCGGAATAACCACCCAGGGATCATCCTTGTGAAACGCCATGAATTGCTCAACATTGCGGGCTTCGTTTTCGTAATCCAGCTCTTCATGCAGGCGCTCCCGGATTTCTGCAAATAGTTGATCCACAGACTCTTTGGGCATCTTCAGCAGACCGCCAAGCTTCAGCGCTAAGCGCAATTGTTTGAGATCAGAATCACAGGACTCATCAACGCCCGGGTACTGCACCTTCACGATCACATCTGTGCCGTCGTGCAACCGCGCTCTGTGTACTTGGCCTATAGAAGCCGCGGCATAGGGTTTTTCTTGCAGGTATTCGAACAATTCGCCGACAGATTTGCCCAGTTCGGTTTCTATCTGTTCAAGAATAACTTCGAATGGCATGGGTGGCGCTTCTTTTTGCAGCTTCTCGAGCGCATCAGAAAATTCCCGGGGCAGAAAATCCTGGGTTTGGGACGCAATTTGTCCCACCTTCATGGCCGCGCCTTTCATTTCACCAAGGGTGTCGGTAATGCGGCTGGCCATGCGGCTATAGCTTTCGCTGCGGGCGCCTTCATCGTTTTCACTGTTGATCAGGCCGCGCGCTTTTTGACCTGCATATTGCCCCGCCACCGAGGCAGTCATGCCAGCAAGCTTGAAGAAACGACCACTGCGTGAGGTAACCGGTTTTTTTGCCATGCCTGACTATACGTGTTCCCAGAAAAGAAAGATTGCGTCAGCCCAAGTTAAACCACATTGGTAGACACCGACAACTCATCTTCTAACTGCAGTGTCAGAGTTTGCCCACAGAGCAGAGGCCCTACGCCCTTTGGTGTGCCGGTGAGCACAACATCGCCGGGCAGCAGTGTGAATTGGCTGCTTATGTGAGCCAGAAGCGGAATAACCGGGAAAAGCATGTCCCGGGTATCACCGCTTTGCTGTCTTTGCTCGTTGATGTCCAGGCTGAAAGTAATGTGATCGCCAGGGAGGCGGTCGGACGCAACGAACGGTGACAGGGGGCAGGCGCCATCAAAGGCTTTGGCTCGCTCCCAGGGGTGGCCTTTATCTTTCAGCTGGCTTTGCAGCTCGCGTAATGTCAGGTCCAGCGCTAAACCATAGCCCAGAATGGCTGCTTGGGCTTCGCTGGCAGAGGCGCTGGTTAAGGGTTTGCCGATCAATACTGCTAACTCGGTTTCAAAATGCACTTGGCCCTGATTGGCTGGGAATGCCAGAGGACGTGTTACATGCACCGCAGAGGTGGCAGGTTTAATGAACAGTAAAGGCTCTGAAGGCACGGGATTATCGAGCTCTTTCGCATGTTCGGCATAATTTCGGCCAACGCAGACGATTTTCCCCAGTGGCAGATGTACAGGAGTGCTATCTTTCCAGTGATGTTGGTATAGGTTCATGGATAATCTCCCGGTGCGCTTCAGGCACTCTCCAAGTACGCCAGGGCTATTTCTTCATTCGCCCTCAAACGAGCATACAGTATAGACCCTTAGCCCTTCTTCCTGCAGCTTGGCAGACCCGCCAAGATCGGGGAGGTCAATCATGGCAGCAACTTCTATAATTTCAGCGCCAATACGGCGAATCAGCCGGCTAGCCGCTAGCATGGTGCCACCGGTAGCAATCAGGTCATCCACTAGCACTACTTTATCGCCAGGTTTAAACGCATCTTGGTGCAGTTCTACGGAGGCGGTTCCGTATTCCAGCTCGTAGTCTTCAACAAGCGTATCAAACGGCAATTTTCCTTTTTTACGAATCAACACCAGCGACGCGTTGAGTTCATAGGCCAGGGCCGAACCTATAATAAATCCCCGGGCATCAACAGCTGCTACGGCATCAATCTTGTGGCCATGGTAGCGGTGCACGAACGCATCAATCAGTTTTCGGAAAGCTGTTTTGTCTTGCAGAACCGTTGTGATATCACGGAACGCGACGCCGGGCTTGGGCCAGTCTGGCACTGTGCGAATGGCTTGCTTGATGCTTTGAGAAAAATAATCCATAAAACTTAGGCTCTCATTTTGTGCGCAGCTTATGCGGCGTCCAGAAAGATGAATGTCAGAGTGAAAATGACCCGCGTCAGGTGGGGTCCCGTTGCAAGCGAATATCAAACCGCACGGCCGCCATTCGTACAGTAACAATAAACAGAAGCCCGATAGTTAGCGCCAGAGTTTCACTTTCCAGAGCCCACTGGCATAGAAAATAAAGCCAGCAGCCGGCAAATGAAATGGACGCGTAAATCTGATCCTTGCGGAAAATAAAAGGTACTTCATTGCACAGAGTGTCGCGCAGGGCGCCCCCGAATGTGCCCGTCATCACGCCAAGCAGTGAAGCGATAAACCATGAGTGACCCAAGTCTAGGGCCAACTGTGCGCCGAGTATAGAGAAGGTACCAAGGCCGATCGCATCCGGTAAGACAATCCAGGACTCGCGAAGACGCTCAGAGCGTTTCCAGTAGCTGAAAACAATGGCCAGGGCGAGAATTAGAATGGGCTGCTCTTCGTGCTTGATCCAGTAAATCGGGTGATTCCCCATAATAAGATCACGCAGCGTGCCGCCACCCAGAGCGGTAATAAACGCGATGGTGAACACACCAACCGGGTCCATGTTCTTGGAGCGGGCTACCACCATGCCTGATATGGCGAAGGCCACAACTCCAATCATTTCAAGCGAGTAAACAACGTCGAACATAATAAGCCCTGAAGGAAAGGCGGATAGTTTTGGGGCTACTGGAATCAGGAGCGCGAAGGATAACGGAAAAAAGCCATTGATTCATCTATGAGCATGCTGCATTAAAGCTAGGTTATAAACCTTACTTATTCATATGGATAAAGGTTCTTTATTTGCTTCATAGGGGGAGTCTGTTTAGCTTGGCGTGATTCAATAACAACAGAGCTTTATCAAAAGGAGTCCCCATGAAAGCAATCCTATGCAAAGAATATGGTCCGGCAGAAACGCTGGTTATTGAAGATGTGCCTAGCCCGGAGGCTAAAGGGCGCGGAGTAAAAGTTCGTGTTAAAGCCGCAGGTCTGAACTTTCCTGACACGCTGATCATTGCAAATAAATATCAGCTCAAGCCGAGCCTGCCTTTCTCCCCGGGCGGAGAGATGGCAGGGGAAATCATTGCGGTGGGCGACAAGGTAACCCGTTTTAAAGTAGGCGACCGGGTTGCTGGGTTGACTGGCTACGGCGCCTTTGCCGAGGAAGTAATCGTACCCGAACACAACCTTCTGCCAATTCCGGAAGGTATGAGCGACGAGAAAGCCGCCGCGTTTACCATGGTCTATGGCACTTCATATTATGCGCTTAAACAGCGCGCCAATATCCAGCCGGGTGAAAGTCTTCTGGTTCTGGGTGCCAGTGGCGGTGTCGGCCTGGCCACTGTAGAGCTGGGCAAAGCTATGGGCGCTCACGTTATCGCCGCGGCCAGTTCCGCTGAGAAGCTTGAGGTGGCCAAAGCTGCGGGTGCAGATGAACTGATCAATTACACTGAAGAGCCTTTGAAAGACGCGGTAAAACGCCTGACCCACAGCAAAGGTGTGGATGTAGTCTACGATCCTGTCGGTGGCGATTTCACCGAGCAGGCTCTGCGCGCCATGGCATGGAACGGTCGCCACTTGATTGTCGGATTTGCGGCAGGGGATATCCCAAAAATCCCGGCAAACATTGCGTTGCTGAAAGGCTGTTCTGTGATTGGTGTGTTCTGGGGCAGCTTTACCCAGCGTGAGCCAGAGACAAGCGCCCAGAACATGATGGAGTTAATGAAGCTGTACGCGGAAGGCAAAATTGATCCGCAAGTGAGCGAAGTGTTCGAATTTGAAGATTACGTCAAGGCGTTGGGTGCTCTGACTGAGCGCCGGGCTACCGGCAAGGTGGTGCTTCAGGTTGGCTCCTGAGTTGCTTCAGTTTTAGGGACTATTACTCCAGACTCTGAAAGTCATGCAGGGCAGGTCGTCCCAAAAATGTAGAGGGCCAGGGACGGCCCGAAACAAGCGCACATGGATGTGCTCGTAGCGGTTTTTGGGACGACCTGCCCTGCATGGCTAGCCCCAATCTAAAAGGCTAGGGTCACAGCCGGTCCCAAACACAAAAGTCAGAACCGAAACTCCCCGGAATCAATATCGGAGATCAACTCCGGAGTCAGTAGGGTGTACTCCTTGGTTTTTGGCAACCAGGCGAACACGTCCTCACCGTAGCGGTCCAGGCTATAGCCCGCTTTCTGGATATCCACCTTGCGGTACTTGAAGGTACCCGTTTTCTCGATGGCATTGGTTATCCGCACAAACACCGGAACCGCATAGGCCGGCAGGTTCTTTTGCATGTAAGTCAGTAGCTTGTTGATATCGAAACTATCGCTTTTCGGCACCAGCGTTACCATGCCCGCCTTGCCGTTGGTTTTCGGAATCTCGACGCCGTATACAATGGCTTCTTCCACTATCCCGGAACCATCAATGATGTTCTCCACCTCGTTGGTAGACACGTTTTCGCCTTTCCAGCGGAAGGTGTCACCCATTCTGTCCACGAATTGCAGATGGCGGAAGCCGATCTCCTTCAGAACATCGCCCGTGTTGAACCAGGCATCCCCATTTTTGAACGCATCCCGAAGAATGGATTTTTCTGTGGCGTCCTTTTGGGTGTAACCCTCAAAAGACCATTTTTGGGTAATTTCACCAATCAACAGGCCGGGCTCACCCTTTTGAACTTTCTGCATGAAGCCGTTGTCGTCGCGAACCGGGTCGCGGGTGCCATCGTGAAACTTTACCAGCTTGTAAGGTGCAGTGGACAAGCCCACGGTGTTGTCCTGATTGAGAAAGTTGCTGAAGCCTATGTTGCCTTCGCTGGAGGCATAGAGCTCTGAGATGGTTTCAATCCCGAAGCGATCTTTGAATTCAGTCCAGATGGAGGGGCGCAGGCCGTTACCCAGCATTTTCGTTAAGCGGTGGTTACGGTCCTGGTCGCTCGGGGGCTGGTTTAACAGATAGCGGCAAAGTTCACCGATATAACCGAAAACGGTTGCATCGTAGTGGCGCACATCGCTCCAGAACGCACTGGCGGAGAATTTACGGCGCAGAGCAAACGCTGAACCGCCGGCCAAAACGGCCCCCCAGCACACAACCAGCCCGGTGCCATGATAAAGCGGCAAAGTGCAGTAAAAAACGTCGTCTGGCTTCATGGACAAAGACATCAGGCCAAAGCCACCGTATGCCTTCAAAAACTTGGTGTGAGAACCCGGGGCCGCCTTCGGCAGGCCAGTAGTGCCAGAGGTGAACAGATAAATGGCAGTATCGCCCGCTGTGGGCGGATCACTCAAAACCGGGTTGGCACTGTTAAATGTGCTGACCTGCTGCGCCATGTTGTCGTAGCCAGGAGGTGCCTCACCAAAGGTCGCGAGCGTGTTAGTGTCGGCCAGAAACAGAAAAGGGGTAGAGTGGTTGAGTGGAAGGCTTTCTTTTACGTCGTCAAAAGCCGCTACCAACTCTTCACCAACCACGATCATTTTCGGAGTAACCAGGTTGGCGCTATGTTCCAGTAATTTGCCTTTCTGAGAGGTGTTTAACATGGCGCAGGCAATGCCAATTTTAGCCGCGCCGGCAACCACCGCCAGAACTTCCGGGCGGTTTTCCATGAAGATGGCAATAGTATCGCCCTTTTTTAGCCCCTGAGCCTGAAAATAGTTGGCGATACGGTTGGACCATGAGTTGAAATCGCCCCAGGTGATACTGCGGTCCTCAAACAGGATCGCAGGCCTGTTGCGATACTTTGCCGCGTTGTTTTCAATCAAGGTTCCGAGGGTAAGGGGCTTGTTTGCATCCTTGATTGAGTAGTAATAGTACCCCTTGGCAATCGCCGGAAATCGCTTGAGAATCCCCGGCAGACTGCGTGCGATATCCATCGCTGTAACATTGTCTTGGTTCATGGTCTTTCCGTCAGGTGTTTTTATAGTTGATTTATAGCCCGGGAATAACCTCGCCTCGAGGCTAGTCCAGGTAAAGGTCTGGCAACAGCGGTTTATCACCGGCTACATACCTGTAGCGCTCGAAGTCGGTTACGCCGTCTTGGCGCAGTAGGTCTTCGTCGATCAGGTTTTGGCCGGTCATTTCGTCTAGTGATCGGTTCAGGATGCTTACCGCCGCATCTGCCATAATGTCTGGCGTCCGGCCTTGAGCCATCAGTTGTTCACCCCCTGCTTCATGCTGAATAGCGGCAGTGGCGATCACGGTTTTGGGCCACAGGGTGTTAACGGCAATGCCGTAACGCTTGAATTCCTGTGCCATGCCGATGCTGATCATGGTCATAGCGTATTTTGTAGACGTGTAAGGCCCGAAGTGTGCAAACCATTTTGGATCAAGATTCAGTGGCGGCGACATGCTCAGAATATGGCCGCGCCCGGACTTTTTAAGCCAAGGCAGGGCGGCCTGGCTGCAAGCCATCACTGCGCGGGCGTTCACTTGGTGTAACAGGTCAAATCGGCTGACCTTCAGTTTTTCTACGCCGCTCAGGCGTATGGCGCCTGCGTTGTTGATGAGAGCATCAAGACCGCCAAAATGCTCGGCAGCCTCGTCAATCCGCTGCTTGATCTGATTTTCGTCCCTTACGTCTAATACCAATGCCAAAGCCTGGCCACCCGCTTCGCGGACTTCCTCGGCTACCGAGTGGATGGTGCCAGGTAGCTTTGGATGTGGTGTGTCTGACTTGGCAGCGATAACCACATTTGCACCCTGGCGGGCGCAGGCAAGTGCAATTGCACGGCCTATGCCGCGGCTGGCGCCGGTAATAAATACAGTTTGCTGATCCAACGTGTTCATGTTTGTTTTCCTGTTCGGATGTTAATGGGTGGTGATTTCTACGAGCAGCTGCTTACGTTTTACCTGATCGCCTGTTTGGGTCAGGATTTCGCTAACAACACCGTCGCAATCTGCCTTAACCGGGTGCTCCATTTTCATGGCTTCGAGCACAACCAGTGTATCGCCCTGGCGAACGGTTTGGCCTGGTTCGGCCAATACGTCGATAATGGCACCGTCCATTGAAGCCTGGATGCGTCCGCTGCCAGCTCCATTGCCGCCCGAAGCCGGTTGGTGGGTCAAGTCAGTCACGCTCCAGGATTCACCGAATGCCTGTAAATATAGAGAATCCCCGTCGCGGTGGTATTGGCAACGTTGACGGATGCCATTGTCGATAATGCATAAAGCATCTTCTTCGATGCTTGCGATCTGCAGTTCATACTGTTGGTCGCCCAGCCTGCAAGCCAGCAGGTTGTTTTTATTGTGCACCAGAAGTTCGACAGTTGTTTCGCCTGTGTCCAGCTTCATGGGTGTTATGGTCGCTGGGGCGTTGCTCCATGCTTGTTCGTTTGCTGTGCCATGGGCTAACACGCAGGCGGCGAGCGCTAGTTGGCGAATATCCAATTTAGTGGGTTGTAGCGAGGGGTCTTCACTAAATTCTTGCTGTAAGAATGCGGTGGTTGCTTCGCCTGCGCCAAATTTGCTGTCTGCAATAATGCGGCTTAGGAAGTAGCGGTTAGTGGTTACACCAAAGACGGTGGTGTCTTCCAGAGCGCGGATCAGGCGGCGGCGTGCTTCGTCGCGGTTTTCTCCCCAGGCAATCACTTTCGCAAGCATGGGGTCGTAATGCGGGGTCACTTCGTCGCCGGAGCGCACGCCGGTATCAAAGCGCAGGCCTTCGCCTTCAGCGGGCTTGAATATGTGCAGTGGGCCAGTTTGTGGCGTGAAGCCATTTGAAGGGTCTTCTGCGTAGAGTCGCACTTCGATGGCGTGGCCATTCAAGGCAATATCATTTTGCGTCAAGGGTAGTCGTAGGCCTTCTGCAACGGTCATTTGCCAGGATACAAGATCTTGGCCGGTGATGAGTTCTGTTACCGGGTGCTCTACCTGCAGGCGGGTGTTCATTTCCAGGAAGTAAAAGTTACGATCTTTATCTACGAGGAACTCTACTGTGCCTGCGCCTTCGTAGTTGCAGGCAAGTGCCGCTTTAACGGCGGCTGCGCCCATGGATGCCCGAAGTTCGGGTGTTACGAAGGGGGAGGGGGCTTCTTCTACCACTTTCTGGTGGCGACGCTGTACAGAGCAGTCTCGCTCGCCAAGGTAAACGGCGTTGCCGTGTTGGTCTGCAAAAACTTGAATCTCTACGTGGCGTGGTTCGATAACGGCTTTTTCGAGAATCAGTTCGTCGTCGCCGAAGGCTTGCTTGGATTCTGATCTGGCGCGTTTGATGTTGTCGGTCAGGTCGGATTCGCTTTCTACCAAGCGCATACCTCGGCCACCGCCACCAGCAGAGGCTTTGATCATCAGCGGGTAGCCGATGTCGGCTGCGGCGGCGATGAGCTGGTCGTCGCTGGCGTTGTCGCCTTCGTAACCGGGAACCACTGGCACGCCGGCTTTTTGCATGGCGATTTTGGAGCGGCGCTTGCTGCCCATGAGCTCGATGGCGCTGGCCGGCGGGCCTACGAATACGATGCCGGCTTCTTTGCAGGCGTTGGAGAAATCGGCATTCTCGGAGAGAAAGCCGTAGCCTGGGTGGATACAGTCGGCGCCGGTTTTGCGTGCAGCTTCGAGTATTGCATTGGCGTTCAGGTAGGACGCCGCAACTTGCGCCGGGCCTATACAAACGGCCTCATCGGCGATTTCTGTGTGCATGGCGTTGGCGTCTGCCTCGGAATATACGGCAACGGTGCGGTATCCGAGGGCTCGGGCGGTGCGAATAACGCGGACTGCGATTTCGCCCCGGTTTGCTATGAGTAGTTTTTTTAGCATTTTGCTGATCCCGTAAATTTGTGCAGTCCGCAATTGGGAGCGGAATCTTGTAACTTTGTACCAGTCCGCGATTGAGCATGGAGCGCTTCCGGAAAACCGCTACAAGCACATCCGTGTGCGCTTGTTTCGGGCCGTCCTTGGCCCTCTACATTTTCTGGAAGCGCTCCATGCCCAATCGCTCCTTCGTTATTCCTTCGTGCCTGCCCAGGCTGCTGGGCGTTTTTGCATGAACGCCATGGTGCCTTCAGCGCCTTCGCTGCCTCTGACGGCTTTTGCGAACATGTCTGCCGCACTGTCGAGCAATCCGCTCATGGTCTCGTTGCCAACCCGGTGCAACAGGGCTTTGGTTTGCGCGGTGGCGTTTGGTGCGCATTGACGGATGCGGTCCAGAGCCTTGGTTAACATGTCGTCTACTTCTTCATCCGACGCGGCTGCCTGGTGAACGATACCCAGTGCGCAGGCTTCGGCGGCTCCGATTCGCAAACCAAGTAGTGAGAGCCGGCGAGCTTGGGTCAGACCTATGCGCTCCACTACAAACGGCGCGATCTGGGCCGGGATGATGCCGAGGGAGGTTTCGGGCATGCCGAATTTCGCGGTCGGCCCGGCAATGGCGACGTCTGAGATACAGGCCAGGCCAAAACCACCGCCCATCACGGCGCCTTCCGTTACGGCAATGACTATTTTCGATGATTCATTTACCTGCTGAAGCATCTGCCCGAAGGCCCGGTTTAACCGATAAAACGGATCGGCTTCGCCTTCTCCGGCCTCCTGATTGCGGGCGCCGGCCATGTCCTTGATGTCACCGCCGGCACAGAAGTGGCCGCCGGCTCCACGGATCACCACGGCGCGTATGCTGGAATCGTTTTCCACCTCGGTAAAAATCGTGGACAGCTCCGCCACCATCTGCAAGCTCATGGCGTTGCGGCTTTCTGGCCGGTTGAGGGTGACGTGCAGGGCTGGCCCCTGTTTCTCAACCAGCAATGTTTCGCAGTGGGGTAAGGTTTCCATAAATAGACTCCAAGAACATTGTTTGAGCCGGACTGGCGGCCTGGCTCTGAGTTGGATCAGGCCTTGCCCGGAAGCGTCCCCATAAACTTGCAAATAATGCCCAGCATGATTTCGTCGGCACCGCCGCCGATAGACCCCAGCCGAACATCCCGGTAAGCGCGGGAAACCGGGTTGTCCCACATATACCCGTTGCCGCCCCAGTACTGCAGGCAGGCGTCCGTCACCTCCCGGCCCAGGCGGCC
>JAKDUK010000065.1 GCA_030457765.1 Marinobacter sp.
GTATGTCCAGAGTTTGTCAGGTAACCGGTAAGCGTCCGGTTTCCGGTAACAATGTATCCCACGCGATGAACCACACCCGTCGTCGCTTTCTGCCTAACCTGCAAAGCAAGCGCTTTTGGGTTGAGTCTGAAAAGCGTTTCGTAAGGTTGCGCACGTCTACCAAAGGCATGCGCATCATCGATAAAAAAGGTATTGACGCTGTATTGGCCGATCTTCGTGCCCGCGGCGAGAAAGTATAAGGAGCTGCATCATGCGCGAAAAAATTAAGCTGGTATCTTCAGCAGGCACAGGTCACTTCTACACGACCAAAAAGAACAAGCGTAACACTCCGGAAAAAATCGAGATCAAAAAGTATGATCCGGTTGTCCGCAAGCACGTTGCGTACAAGGAAGCCAAGATCAAGTAATGCTAGATCTGGCGCCCACAAAAAAACCCGGCAATCGTCGGGTTTTTTTGTGGGCGCTTATTATAATTACCTCAAAATTTCGTCAAATATCCATCCGGCAAGGCAATATCCATGGCAATCGGCAAGTGATCCGACATAGGGTAGCTCACAACCTCTGACCGACTAACCCGCAAGCTTGGGCTCACCAGAATGTGATCTAACGCCTTCTCTGGCCGCCAGCTAGGAAAGCTATGGGCCGTATCCGGCAGTGGCACCAGGTCTGTTTCTTTAAGTGGCGTGCGAGTCAGCAATTCCTCGGCATGATTGTTCATGTCGCCCATCAGAACCACATGCCGATACTTTGAAATCAGCTCGCTCACAAACCCCAGCTGACGCTGCTGCGCCGACTTGCTCAAGGATAAGTGCATCAGCACAAGCACCAGAGGGTCCTCCTCGGTGCCATACCGGGCAACGATCGCTCCGCGCCCCGGGATCAGCCCCGGCAACTTGTACTCTTTCACATCCAGCGGCCGAAACCGGCTGAGCAAACCATTACTGTGCTGGGCAATTTGCCCCATGTTGCGGTTTAACTGCTGATGCCAGTAGGGTATCCCCGCCGCCTCTGCAAGGTACTGCACCTGGTTGATATGCCCGCTGCGCAGGCTGCCGCCATCGCATTCCTGCAATGCAACAACATCGTAGTTACTCAGCAGCGAGGCAATACGATCCAGGTTCTGAATACGGCTACGGTTTGGAAGGAAATGCTGCCAGCTTCTGGTCAGATAGTGGCGATAAGAGGACGTATTAATCCCCACCTGTATATTGAACGTCAGTAACCGAAGATGGCGCTGAGGCTCAAACGCAGGCACATGCTCCAAGCCCGAGTTCGAGCCTTTCGGCTCGCCCCGGGCATTGAGAACACCATCCAGCTGCTTTCTGAAGCGCTTATACATAATAGCTCTGCATAGTAACTCTGCTGTACTGCCCGGCTTAACAAGCCCGCAAACTTATTGCTCCGTAGCGTGCTCTTTTTCTACCAAATAATCCACAACCTCCAGCGAAGCCTCAAGGCTGCCCGCCATAGAGGCGCTGGTTGTGTACTTGCCGTTTATTAGCATAGTTGGTGTGCCCGTAATCCGCGCGCCGCGAATTTTGGCTTGAGCCTGCTGCATGCGCGCATTCACACCAAAACCTTTGTAATTTTCAAGAAACTCATCGCCATTCACGTCGTGGCCGGCAACAAATTTTGCCAGTGACTCGCCATCGTTCAGTGGACGGCGCTCTCCTGCAAGAGCCTCAAACAAAGCATCGTGCACTTTGTCCAGCGACCCCATAGCCTGCAGTGCGTAAAAGGCTTTAGCGTGTGGCTCCCAGGAGCGGCCCAAGGCTGCAGGAATACGCACATAATTTACATAATCCGGGGCATTGGCCTCCCAATTCTCTGCCAGTGGCTTGAAGTTATAACAATGCGGGCAGCCGTACCAAAACACCTCTGCAACCTCAACGCCCGCATCACTGTCTACCCGAACTGGCGTATTCAATTTTTTATAATGGGTGCCTTCTTTCCATTCAGTCGCATTAGCCTGTCCAAACACTGCCAATGCAGACAAAAGCAAAACAGCCACTCTGAGCGTTCGAAACATGTAAGTTCTCCAGGTTTTTTGAATGTCGTTATAAGGGAATTATGACCTGCCGAAGCTGGAAAGTTCCACCGTTCGCGCATTACAGGTTCAACAGACAAAAAACCCCGCACAAGGCGGGGTTTTTTGTCTTGCCAAACTTCCGGATCAGTTCAAACCGGAAATATAGCTGGCAACGGCTTCTATCTCAGCATCGGTCAGCCTGGACGCAACGTCCATCATAATCGCGGCATTAGAGCCATTAGCCCGAGTACCCGCACGGTAGGCTTCCAACTGCTTGGCAATATATTCAGAATTTTGCCCGCCAAGGTGCGGATAACCTGCAGGGGCGTTCCCCTTACCCTGAGGGTTGTGACAACCTGCGCAAGCGGGCACGCCAGAGGCCATATTACCGCCACGATATACTGCAGCACCTTTTTCGACCAGATCTGGATCAGCCTGACTGACTGTCATATCCTGCTCGGCAAAATACGCCGCCAGATCCTGAAGGTCCTGATCGGACTTGCCATCAAGCTGACCAATCATTTCCGGAATATGGCGAGCGTCTTCCTGAATGGCCACCAACTGGTCATACAGGTATCTCTCACCCAGCCCGGATAGCTTAGGGTAAGCGCCCATTATCGGCTTTGCCCCGTTCGGGCCATGACACGCCTGACAGGCCGCTGCATTCTGCTTGCCTGCTTCAGGATCCCCTGCTCCGTGCGCCATAGCTGTCAGGCCAACGCCGAAAATAACCCCTGCGATCAGTTTCTTCATGCTCGCTCCGCCTCTCTCTTATCTCGAAAATATTCTTTGTTTGCAGCCGGCAGGCGCTGTTCAGTCAGGCTTAAAAAACCAAGGCTGACAGCGGTTACGCCAAGCGTACCGCCCGGATTTGGTGTAGCATTATACATTAATCCCTGACAACTGAAATCCAAAGGAAAGCCAACCGCCGTGGACTCTGATCTGTCTCAAAAAAGCATCTCTTATAACAGCGCCCGCTTCTTGGTCAGTGCACCACGGCTGGAAGACTGCCCACCAGACATAGGCGCTGAAGTGGCCTTTGCAGGGCGTTCGAATGCCGGAAAGTCTAGTGCCATGAACGCGATTACCGCAAATGGCAAACTGGCACGCACCAGTAAAACACCCGGACGCACCCGCTTAATCAACTTTTTTTCCCTAAACCGTGAGAATGCCCGATTGGTAGATCTACCAGGGTATGGCTACGCAAAAGTATCCCGGGATACGAAAGATGAATGGCAAAAGCATCTTGGACAATACCTGAACGACCGCCAATGCCTGCGTGGCTTGGTGCTAGTGATGGACATCCGCCACCCACTCACCGAGTTCGATCAGATGATGGTGGAATGGTGTGAACATAACAAGCTGGCGCTGATGATTCTGGCCACTAAAGCCGACAAACTGAAATTCGGGCAGGCAAAAACCAGCATGCTGGGCATTGCCCGAAAGCTTGAGGCATTCACCTGTGTTGAGCACTTGATTATGTTTTCGTCGACATCCAAACGTGGCGTGGATGAGTGCCGCGAGGCGCTGACAAACTGGCTGGAAGGTCCTTCAGAGAATTCATAAAGACACAAAAAACCGGCCTGTGAAAACAGCAGGCCGGAAAACGTCAAGGTTTACAGCGTGCTAAAACCTGAGAACTCACTCAGGTGGCGCCAGAAATGTCCGAATTGCCAGCGCCGCCTACTGTGACAGATACTATTGGCGAAGGTTCCAACTACATTCGGATTTAACCCTCTTTCATTTCTGCCCCCTCTTCATGACCTGACATCGTGGGTCGGTATTGCTCTCGCAACGACATAACCTGCTCACGGTACGCTGGCATCAGATAAGGAATCTCAAGCGTCAATACCTGGTAAATACCTTGTTTTAACTCTCGGATCGTTAAGCTGGCGGAGGCCGTGGCAACGTGGGCGGTTTTCAGGTACGCCATCCAGTTGGTGATGATCATCCAGACGTTCAGCGACATGGCCGACCGGAGGGATTCAGGCTGCGGCTCTATAATGCCGCCATCTGCCAGTTTCTCGAAAATACAGCTTATGGATGCGAGACACCGGTTGGTGAACTCCCGGTAGTCATGGCGCAAGCGCTGGTCCCTGTCTAGCAGATATTCCAGATCCCGGTGAAAAAATCGATAGCTCCAAAGCCCATCAAACACCGACTCCAGGTAAAACGTCATGTCATCCAGCGTCATGGGGCGGTTTTCGGGAATATCCAGATAGAAATCTACCAGCTTTTCGTACTCCTGAAATATCTCGTAAATAATGTCGGACTTATTGCGAAAATGGTAATAAAGGTTACCCGGCGAAATCGCCAAGTACGCCGCAATATGGTTGGTGGTGACGTTTCGCTCACCCTGCTCGTTAAACAGCTCAAGGCTGGACAACAATATTTTGTCTCTGGTTTTCATAAACTCATCAGCGTTTGTTGTTTTACAGCTCACAGATGGCCCGATTCGCCATCGGGCCCGCTTGACTCCCTAGAGTATATACTCTAATAATACCCTCAAGTGCAAATTGAGCGTTTTTTCGCCGAAAGGAGGACACCATGGGTGCCAGCGTTGTTCAGCTCACAGAGAGCAAAAAACATATTCAGCATACTCACAAGGTGTTCGAAGACCAGAAGGCGGCGTTTCACAATAAGCCAGCGCCGTCGCTGACTGAACGCCAGGAAAACCTCGAGCGCCTCAAGCAAGCGCTCCTGACTTACCAGGAGCGGCTTTTAGAGGCCATTGACCGGGATTTCTCATGCCGCTCCCGCGACGAATCTCTGATTGCCGAAGTAATGCCCTCCATTCAGGGAATCAACTACACCCTGAAAAACCTAAAAAGCTGGATGAAGCCTTCCCGCCGGCATGTGTCCATGCTGTTCCAGCCGGCAAGTAACAAGGTCTGCTACCAGCCAAAAGGCGTTGTAGGGGTTATCGTGCCCTGGAACTACCCGCTTTACCTGGCCGTAGGGCCTTTGGTTGCGTCACTTGCAGCGGGCAACCGCACCATGATCAAAATGTCTGAGTTCACGCCCCATACTTCAGCGCTGTTTAAAGAGTTGATTGAGGCAACCTTTCCAGAAGACCTGGTGTCCGTAATCAATGGCGAAGCGGATGTTGCCGCTGACTTTTCTGCCAGACCTTTCGACCACATGCTATTCACCGGTTCCACATCCGTTGGCAAGTTGGTCATGCGAGCCGCCTCAGAGAACCTGACACCGGTAACTCTTGAGTTGGGCGGTAAATCCCCGGCTATTGTGTCGCCGGATGTGCCCATGGAAGATGCAGCTCAGCGCATTGCCTTTGGCAAGGCATTCAACGCCGGCCAAACCTGCGTGGCGCCGGATTACGTACTCTGTCCTGCCGACCGCACTCAAGCCTTTGTCGAAGAGTTCCGGACGCAGTTCTCAGGTATGTATCCTTCGCTGCGCGACAACGACGATTACACTGCCATTGTCAATGAGCGTCAGTACACCCGCCTGCAAGGCTACCTGGAGGATGCCAAAGCCAAGGGAGCCGAACTTATCGAACTCAACCCGGAACAGGAAAACATGGGAGACGGCACCCGCAAGATCCCGGTGACTCTGGTACTGAAAACCACGCCAGACATGAAGCTTATGCAGGATGAGATCTTTGGGCCCATCCTCCCGATCGTAAGTTATGGCAATCTCAATGAAGCGATCCAATACATTAATGATCGCCCGCGCCCTCTCGCTCTGTACTTTTTCGGTTACGACCGGGGCGAACAGGAACAGATGACCAACAACACCATCTCCGGGGGCATGTGCATAAACGATTCGCTAATGCACGTAGCCCAGGATGACCTGCCGTTCGGTGGCGTTGGCGATTCGGGTATGGGTCACTACCATGGCAAAGAGGGTTTTCTGACCTTCTCGCACCAGCGTGCCATTTTTGCCAAACAAAAGTTCAACAGTGGCAAGCTTGTTTATCCTCCTTACGGCACGTCCGCCCACAAGATGATTTACAAGCTATTTATCCGCTGAGTTTCTTCCGTTGTTACCGGGGCCTTCACGCCCCGGGATTCGCCACAACCAGAATAAGAGCGAGCCTGTTATGACCACTCACTTCTCCGCACCCCAAGGCCAAGGACCCGCATCTCTGGACCGGCGCAGTTTTTTGCGCACCAGCCTGGGCGGCGCCCTGTTTCTCAGTACTGTCAGTGTAACTGCCGGCCTTGGTGGCTGCGCAACAGCACCAGCAGGCCGCCTTGGTGCCGTTGAAACGCGGATGGACGCCCGTTATCAGTTTCAATTTCTGACAACCGATGACATCGATCTGTTTGAAGCTCTGCTGCCGGCCATTTTGGGCCCCGCACTACCAGAGCAGCCCAATGCAAAACGTATAGCTATGGCCAGCACAATCGAACGCATTGATGCAGGCATTCATAAATTCGGACCTGCCAATCAGAAAGAGCTCAGGCAACTTTTTGATCTACTCAATTTTGGTTTTACTCGTATTACTATCGCACGGGTTTGGTCATCTTGGCCCAAGGTCACCACAGAGCAGGCCAACGCGTTTCTTGAGCGCTGGCGATCAAGTGGTATCGGGCTGTTCAATAACGGCTATATGGCTCTTACCAAAATCAGCAATGTGGCGTTTTACGGCTACCAGGAGAACTGGCCGCTTTCCGGTTATCCAGGGCCGCCAGAGTGGGCTGTGAAATCCCTGCCACAATTTCGCAACGCCTGATTTTCAGTCTAAGTAAGGAACCACCATGTCGTTCTCTGATCGTATTGCTCAAGGCCTGGAATCTGGCTGGAAAGTCACCGATGGCGCTACCCTTACCGAAAACCATACAGCACACGCCGATGTCGTTATTGTAGGAACCGGCGCCGGCGGCGGCACAACGGCCGAAATTCTCGCCAAAAGCGGCCTCTCCGTTATCCTGGTAGAAGAAGGCCGTCTGTATTATCAAAAAGACTTTAAGATGGACGAGCTCACGTCCTACGCCAACCTCTATCAAGAGGGCATGAGTCGCACCACCAAAGATGGCGCCATTTCGATTTTGCAGGGTCGGTGCGTAGGCGGTTCCACCACGGTCAACTGGACCAGCAGCTTCCGCACCCCAGACGCAACCCTCAATTACTGGAGCAAGCAGTTTGGGCTTGACGCCCTGACTCCAGACGCCATGGCACCCTGGTTTGAGGGCCGCGAAACCCGCCATTCCATGTCGCCTTGGGATATGGACCCGAACCTCAACAACGACGTATTACGCCGTGGCTGCGAAAAACTTGGCTTAAGCTGGCAAATTATTCCGCGTAACGTAAAGGGATGCTGGAACCTTGGGTACTGTGGCGTGGGCTGTCCAACCAACGCCAAACAGGGCGCGCTGATGACCACCATTCCTGGAGCGCTGGATCATGATGCACGAATGTACCACGGCCTGCGCGCTGAACGACTGGTTATGAAGCAGGGCCAGATCGACGCCCTGCAAGCCACCGCCATGGCCAGTGATGGCATTACCCCTACCAGCATCAAAGTAACACTGAAAGCAAAGCACTTTGTGGTTGCCGCCAGCGCTATAGGCTCACCCGGCTTGCTGCTACGTTCCAAGCTGCCCGATCCTTATGAGCGGGTTGGTAAGCGTTCATTTATACATCCGGTGAACGCCAGTGTGGCGCAAATGCCCAAGCTGGTAGATCCATTCTATGGCGCGCCACAGTCCATTTATTCCGACGAGTTCAACTTCAGTAATGGCGTAGACGGAGACGCAGGATACAAGCTGGAAGTACCACCACTGCACCCGGCCATGTCAGCGGGCGTTGTTCCGGGCCACGGTGATGCACAAGCACAAAACCTGGCCGGTTTACCCTGGATGCAGTCTGTGATTGCGTTAATACGAGACGGCTTTCATAAAGACAGCCCCGGCGGCACTGTCTCCCTGCGCGACGACGGCAGCCCGGTGCTCGACTACCCGGTTACAGACTATCTGTGGGACGGCCTGCGCCGGGCATTTTATACCATGGCCGAAATTCAATTCGCCGCTGGCGCTGATCGGGTACGCCTGATGCACCTCGACTCCGGTTGGTATTCCAACTGGACCGATGCTAAAGCTGCGATTGCTGGCTTTTCCATGGAACCCCACCGGGTTCGCCTGTTCACCGCGCACCAAATGGGCGGCTGCGCCATGGGGAGCAATCCAAAAGAATCGGTGGTCAACGGGTTTGGCGAACACCACCAGGTGAGCAATCTGAGCGTGCACGATGCGTCGGTTTTCCCCACCAGCATTGGTGCCAATCCTCAGCTATCTGTTTACGCACTGGCTGCACGAAACAGCACCCGGCTGGCGCAACGCTTGAAAACATAGCCCGGTTACAGGCAGATAACTACGCACCTGTGCCTGACTTTTGACCGCTCTACAGAAACCCCCAAATTGCTGATATTCTGGGAGCCTGTTAAATAAGGAGCGGTGCATGCCTAAAGTTATTTACCCGGGCACTTTTGACCCGGTCACTAACGGCCATACGGATCTTATCGAGCGAGCCAGCCGGCTGTTTGACGAGGTTGTCGTTGCGGTGGCCTACAACTCAAAGAAAAAGCCACTACTGAATCTGGAGGAGCGTTGCGAGCTGGTTCGACAGGCAACGGCTCACATTCCCAACGTCAGCGTGACCGGTTTCAGCTATCTGCTCGCCGATTTTGTTCGTGATCAGGGCGCTACAGTCATTCTCCGTGGCTTGCGGGCGGTATCTGATTTTGAGTTTGAGTTTCAGCTTGCGGATATGAATCGTCGTCTAGCGCCGGAACTGGAAAGCGTATTCCTCACGCCCTCCAATCATCTCTCCTATATTTCCTCAAGCCTGATCCGGGAAATCGCTTCTCTGGGGGGAGATGTGTCTGAGTTTGTTGATCCAGTGGTAGCGGCGGCACTAAAAGAGAAATTCAGTAAAGCCTGAACGGTTCGCAAATACTGGAAACGCCCCGGCGGGGCGTTTCCAGTATTGTATAACGGTTTTACAACAAGGGTGGCAACGGGATTGTCTGGCCATTAACGTCTACCACCATATCGTTCAGTTTAGCCGCAAGCACAAAGCGATCGCCCTCAGGCACCAGCAACCCTTGCTTAACCAAGGGCGCAAGCTGCATACGCACAGCCGGGTAGTCCTCTACCAGCGCCATGGGCACACTCACATTCATCTCTCCGGTTAGCTGCTGCATAACCATCAACATTTCTGCTTTCTGGCTCTTCGTAAGCTCCGGATGGCTAACCATTACATTACCGGTAACCGCACCCTCCGGCGTATCCAGAGTTAACTCCGGAAACCCCACTGAAAACCCCGCCGCGGCAAGATTGCGTACAGCGGTATTAACCTGCTCCATAGCGGCCATCTGCTGTTCAAACAATTTACGACTGCCTGCATCTGGCGCCAGTGTCGTGCTCTGGAACTCAGTCATACTGGTTGTCAGCATGCTCCAGCTCGCAACATCCAGATCTTTCAGCGCAAACGCTAACTTATGAGGACCATATGCTTCGCCTTCAAAGCGAACCTGCCCCGCTTCAAGCGATAGGTGCGAGTCCAGACGTTGCCCGCTATCATTTGCTTGTGTACTGCTACGCGCCAGCAGATTCTCTAGCGTCATGGGTGACGCCTCCGGAGCCGTAAGTGCGGCAGATGCAATCGATGCTTCCATGGTGCCTGTCCAAACATCACCACTTAGGTGCGCCATGTTCTGTTCAATGCGGAAGTCATTAATACGGACGCTCATATCTCGCCCGGTAAGGCTTAATTGTGGCCAGACTGCCAGCGCTTCAACCCGGGAGCCTGCGTCACTGACTTCGATTCGGGCAACACCGCCGCTGGTTCTTAAGGATTCACCGCTTTCCGGATTATCGATGGCCATGGCCGGAGCTTCTAGCTCAAGTGCAGCCGTGCCCCACAGGCGAGTTTCCAGAGTCAGCCTTGGGCGCTCCTGAAACCAATCCGCGCCTTCGGGCGCCCAACCTTTAACCGGCTCAAACTCCATAAAACTGCCGGTTATTCCGTGCGTCACACTGGCACGATATTCAATTGGGTAGGTTTCGCCGTCTTCGGGGTTGAGCACTGTTACAGTGCCGTCTAATTCTGCACTGAAAAAACCCCGGTGGTAGTCTGTCGTTTGCATCTGCACAAACGGCTGTGACTGATTCAGCTCATGAGTGACTTGTTGCCACTGCTGCTCTGTTACGTATCCCACCACCCAAGGCATGGCGCCGGCAACCACCAATACTCCGGCACCGACAATGATCCATTTTGCTTTCAAGAACTCTCTCCATCGAAAATATCAGGATTTACTGGTCAAACGCTCCAATAACACAAACTGCGACGCCACGCGTTCATCGCCCTGCAGCGGCTGATTCTGAATATAGCTGCCATCTGGCTGCAACATCCAGGACTGGCAATTATCTGCAAGGTAAGTATCCAGGTTCTCGCGTACTCGCGCGATCAGCTTGGGGTCCTCTATGGGAAACGCCGTTTCAACACGGCTCAGCAGATTTCGCTCCATACAATCGGCGCTTGAGCAGTAAACATATGGCTGACCATTGTTGCCAAAATAATACGCCCGAGTGTGCTCGAGAAAACGCCCCACAATAGACCGCACTTGTATATTTTCCGAAAGATCGGGGACACCTGGCCGTAAGCTGCAAATACCGCGCACAATCAAGTCAACCTTGGCACCCGCCTGTGAGGCGCGGTACAGAGCTTTTATGAGTCGCGTTTCGGTCAGAGCGTTGATTTTGATAATAATCCACCCTTTCTCGCCCAGCGCAGCTTCACCCTCAATCAAACTGAGTAGTCGCTTGTGGAGCGTAAAAGGCGCGTGAAACAGCTTCTTTATCTTAAGTGCTTTACCCATACCTGTTAACTGCTGGAAGAGCTTGTTTACATCGTCGCCAATGGATTCGTCACAGGTCATAAAGCTATAATCTGTGTACAGCCGCGCGTTAACCGCGTGATAGTTGCCAGTTCCCAAGTGCACGTAGCGACGCAAACGCCCTTCTTCACGACGTACAATCAGAATCATCTTAGCGTGGGTTTTATACCCCACAACCCCGTACACCACGATCACGCCGGCCTCCTGTAGCCGACTTGCCAACTCCAGATTCTCTGCTTCACTAAACCTTGCCCGCAACTCAACTACCGCCGTTACCTCTTTGCCGCGCCGAGCCGCATCGGCCAGCGCTTCAACAATCTCTGAGTTAGCGCCCGTGCGATAAAGGGTTTGACGAATCGCCAGCACCTGAGGGTCTTTGGCTGCCTGGCGCAGCAAGTCGACTACCGGAGCAAAACTTTCGAAAGGATGATGCAGAAGAATCGGCCGCTTGCGGATAGCATCAAACATCGTTTCCCGGCTGCGAATCTGCTTAGGTATGCTGGGCGAATAACCGGAATAGGTCAGGTCTGAGCGATCTACCAAGTCGGTAACCGCCATCAATCGGGTCAGGTTTACCGGGCCATTTACCTGATACAGATCTTTTTCTGCCAAGCCAAATTCAGTCAGCAAAAACTGCACAAGCTCCTGGGGACAGTTATCCGCCACTTCCAATCGCACACCGTCACCAAACCGGCGACTAAGTAACTCGCCACGCAGAGCCGAGGCCAGATCTTCAAGATCGTCTTCCAGCTCCAAATCGGCGTTACGGGTAAGCCTGAACTGGTAACAGCCTTTAACCTCCATGCCCGGGAACAATTTATCGGCATGCGCGTGAATCATCGAAGAAAGAAAAACGAGGTTCTCACCGCCACTGCACACTTCATCCGGCAAGCGAACCAGTCTGGGCAGTGAACGTGGCGCAGGCAAAATGGCCATACCTGTTTCCCGACCAAAAGCGTCTTTGCCATCAAGTTCAACAATAAAGTTAAGACTCTTGTTTACCAACCGCGGGAACGGATGCGATGGGTCCAATCCAATGGGGCTCACCACCGGAAGAATTTCATCATCAAAGTAATTGCGGACCCACTCTGCCTGCTCCGGCGTCCACTCGCGGCGCCGCACAAAGTGAATGCTCTCTTTTTCCATCTCCGGAATCAGAACATGGTTCAATATGTCGTATTGCTCATTGATGTATTCATGGGCAATGCGGCTGATCTCATTCAGCGCCTGGCCCGGCATAATGCCGTCTGCGCCAATAATCTCCCGGCCATACTTTATTTGCTGGCGCAGGCCAGCTACTCGTATTTCAAAAAACTCGTCCATGTTGCTGCTAAAAATACAGCAGAACATCAACCGATTAATAAGTGGATGGGTGGTGTCGAGCGCCTGCTTTAACACCCGATAATTGAACTGAAGCTGGCTCAGTTCACGGTTGAAGTAGTTTTCTCTGGCGTCCAGATTGATCACTTCACCAACAGGCGGAACATCGATCGGGGCCGGCACACTCTGCCCCCTGTCTGCAATGCTTTGGTTAGTAATGTCTGTTGTCATAGCCCTCTACTTCCTGTCTGGCGGCCCACCCATTCTAAAAGTGGGCAGCTCACTACCTCAGTGCCGTTGGTCTCGCATCAAGCGAGCGGCACGTACCGCAAAATAAGTCAGAATTCCGTCCGCGCCCGCACGTCGCATGGACATCAGGCTTTCCATCACCACGGTATCTCCGTCTAGCCAGCCGTTCTGCTCCGCGGCCATGTGCATGGCGTACTCGCCGCTAACCTGGTACACAAAGGTAGGTACCTGCAATTCGGTTTTGACCCGTTGCACAACATCCAGATATGGCATGCCGGGTTTAACCATCACCATGTCTGCACCCTCTGACAGATCCATCATGG
The DNA here is from genome assembly GCA_030457765.1 of Marinobacter sp. GTDB lineage: Bacteria > Pseudomonadota > Gammaproteobacteria > Pseudomonadales > Oleiphilaceae > Marinobacter. The sequence goes on from JAKDUK010000065.1 coordinate 12,784, forward strand.
TTTCATGAAGCGCCTCGTTACTGTTGGCCGGGTCCATCTGGTAGGTCTCTTTGCTACCCTTGCCAAGATTTCCGGCAGAACCTACCGCGTCTCGAAACGGGCCATAATAGCCAGAAGCGTATTTGGCGGAATACGCCATAATGCGGGTATTAATATGACCTGCCGCTTCCAACGCTTCGCGAATAGCACCAATGCGCCCGTCCATCATATCCGACGGTGCCACAACGTCAGCGCCTGCGTCGGCGTGGGATAGGGCTTGATTCACCAAAGCCTCTACAGTGATATCGTTCAATACATAACCATTGCCATCAATGATGCCGTCCTGACCATGGGTGGTAAATGGATCCAGAGCCGCATCGGTGATCACGCCCAACTCCGGGAAAGCCTTTTTCAAAGCTCGGACTGCTCGCTGAGCCAGCCCATCAGGGTCCCAAGCACCCGAGCCATCAAGGTTTTTCTTCTCCGCTGAAACCACCGGGAACAAAGCCACCGCAGGAATGCCCAACTCAACCATTTCGGCAGCCAGTTCGAGCAGCAGATCAATACTCAGGCGATCTACGCCGGGCATAGACTCCACCTGCTCACGCTGCCCGTCACCTTCCAGCACAAACACCGGATAAATCAGGTTATCTGGCGTCAGCTGGTTCTCCCTCACAAGCCGCCGGGAAAAATCACTGGCACGGTTGCGACGCAGACGGGTAGCGGGAAAAACTCGGGGTGTGGATAGCGACACAGAAACCTCCTGAATGATACTGCAAAGAGTTGGATCAAAAATCCTGGCGCCTTGCTGACGCCGCTTGCACCATCATACACCTCCCGGGCCGCTAGTTGCAGGCTGTAGCGGGGCTTTTCCGGAAGCCAGGCTATTGAATAGAACCCAGCGCTTTGGCCCGGATGCACCTGCATTTGCGTACGCTGCTTCAAGATCTGACAGCGCAAGCTGTATTCTCGCTATCAGTTGCGGCAGTGTTTCCTCACCCAGAGCAGACAGTTAATATTCAAATAACTGGCGTAACTCGCCGGTAGGTATCAAATTACCGAGCCGATCCGTTTTTGGCCAGCCTCTGAAATGTCGACATTACCCGCCTTTATCTCTGCGGTGCGATCA
>JAKDUK010000016.1 GCA_030457765.1 Marinobacter sp.
TGAAGTGTGGCTTCCGTGCTGGCGACAATGCCCCTATGGCATTTGTTGAGCTGGTTGGTCGGCCATTGGATATCGAAGCAGAAGAAGTGGACGAAGACGACGAGTAACATCGGCGTTTAGTCAGAAAAAACCGGGTGCCGTAAGGCACCCGGTTTTTTTGTGCCTGGGATTCGGCCACATGGGGTCTACCCAGCCTGTCTATTTAACAAGGGTTTCAAGTAGCGGCCTGTGTGCGATGCCTGGTTCTTCGCAATCGCTTCTGGCGTACCTTCCGCAATAATCTGCCCGCCCCCTGAACCACCTTCAGGGCCTAAATCGATTACCCAATCTGCCGTTTTGATAACATCCAGGTTGTGCTCGATGACCACAATAGTGTTGCCGTGATCCCTCAGGCTCTGGAGTACGTTTAGTAATTGTTGGATATCGTAGAAATGCAGTCCTGTCGTGGGTTCGTCAAGGATGTACAGGGTTTGCCCCGTGTCTCGCTTGGATAGCTCCTTGGCAAGCTTCACCCGCTGCGCCTCGCCACCAGACAAGGTAACGGCGCTCTGCCCCAGGCGAATGTAGGAAAGCCCAACATCCATCAAGGTTTGCAGTTTTCTTGCCAGAAACGGCACGGCGTCAAAGAACTCCCGCCCTTCCTCGACCGTCATGCTCAAAACTTCATTGATGTTTTTGCCTTTGTAGCGCACTTCGAGTGTTTCCCGGTTATAACGCTTGGCTTTACACACATCACAGGGCACGTACACATCCGGGAGAAAGTGCATTTCGACCTTAATCATGCCGTCGCCCTGGCAGGCTTCACATCTGCCACCTTTCACGTTGAAAGAGAAGCGGCCAGGTTTGTAGCCCCTTGACCGGGCCTCTTGAGTGCCAGCAAACAACTCTCTAATCGGTGTGAATAGGCCCGTGTAAGTGGCTGGGTTAGAACGGGGCGTGCGACCGATCGGGCTTTGATCAATGTCGATTACCTTGTCGAGCTGGTCTAGCCCCCTCAGTTCGTCATGGGGGGAGGCACTTAAGCTGGTGGCTTTGTTGAGTTTGGCAGCGGCCACTGGGTACAAGGTGCTGTTAATCAGGGTTGACTTGCCGGAGCCAGAAACACCGGTTACACAGGTCATGATGCCTAAGGGCAGTGTGAGCGTCACATTTTGCAGGTTGTTACCTGTGGCGCCCGTGAGCGTCAGGCTTTGACCTTTGCCCTTGTTTCTTGTTGTTGGAATGGCGATTGCTTTGGCTCCGCTGAGGTATTGGCCTGTCAGTGAGCTGGGGTTTTCAAGGATTTGGCGGGGCGTGCCCTGGGCGATAATCTCGCCGCCGTGTACGCCGGCCCCAGGGCCGATATCAATAACATGGTCGGCGGCCCTGATCGCGTCTTCGTCGTGCTCGACTACGATAACAGTGTTGCCTAAATCCCGAAGGTGGGTAAGCGTGCTTAGTAAACGGTCATTGTCACGTTGATGAAGGCCGATAGACGGCTCGTCAAGTATGTACATAACACCTACAAGGCCGGCACCTATTTGGCTGGCAAGCCTAATCCGCTGCGCTTCACCGCCAGACAAAGTGTCGGCACTACGCTCCAGCGTCAAGTATTCGAGGCCCACATTTACGAGAAACTGAAGCCGCTGGCGAACTTCCTTTGTGATCTTTTCAGCAATTTCACCTTTGCGCCCAGGTAACGCCAGAGTGTCGAAGTAGCTATAGGCTTCGCCGATGGGTAGGCGGGTTAAATCCGACAGATTGTGCTGTTCGATGAACACGTTACGGGCGCTTCGCCGCAGTCGGGAACCACCGCACTCTCTGCAGGCCTGAGTGCTGAGAGTGCGCGCCAGTTCTTCGCGTATACTTTGGGAATCCGTTTCGCGGTAACGACGTTCGAGGTTCGGGATAATCCCCTCGAAGGGGTGGGATCTTTCCATGATATGGCCGCGGGAATTGACGTAGCGAAACGCAATGTCTTCAGTGCCAGACCCGAACAACAGTGTGGTTTGAAAATCCTTTGGCAGCTCTTCCCAAGGAGTTTCGAGATCGATGTTGTAATGTTCGGCAACGCTGCCAAGCAGCTGAAAGTAATACACTGCCCGACGATCCCAGCCCTTGATAGCGCCTGCGGCCAGCGTTGCTTCGGGGTGTTGTACTATTTTGTCTGAATCAAAAAACTGCTTAACTCCCAGACCGTCGCAAGTAGGGCAGGCGCCAGCAGGGCTGTTAAAGGAAAAGAGCTTTGGCTCCAGTTCGCTGAGCGCATACCCGCATTGTGTGCATGCGTATTTTGCTGAAAAGGTGTGTTCTTCACCGCCGCTAACTGTATCGCCATCCATGGGTGCGACAAGAGCGATGCCGTCAGCCAGCCCCAGGGCAGTCTCGAAACTTTCGGCGAGCCGCTGCTCCTGGCCAGGTTTAACCTTGAAGCGATCAACAACCACGTCTATGTGATGTTTGCGCTTTTTGTCGAGCGTTGGCACATCGTCTATATCGTAAACGGTGCCGTCCACCCGTAGCCGGATAAATCCTTGGCTACGCATGGTCTCAACCACTTGCAAGTGCTCGCCTTTGCGATCCCGGATAACCGGGGCAAGGATCATCAGTTTGCTGTCTTCAGGCATCGCAAGCACCTGGTCAACCATCTGGCTTACGGTTTGCGCTTCCAGTGGCAAATGGTGTTCCGGGCATCGTGGTTCGCCCGCCCGGGCAAACAGGAGCCGCAAGTAGTCGTAGATTTCGGTAATGGTGCCAACGGTTGAGCGCGGGTTGTGAGAGGTGGACTTCTGCTCAATAGAGATAGCTGGAGACAAACCCTCGATATGATCGATATCTGGTTTCTCCATCATCGAGAGGAACTGACGCGCATAGGTAGATAAAGACTCTACATAGCGTCTTTGACCTTCCGCGTAGAGAGTATCAAATGCCAGGGACGATTTGCCTGAACCGGATAGGCCGGTTATAACGATCAGCTTGTCCCTTGGGATATCCAGGTCGATGTTTTTCAGGTTGTGGGTCCGTGCCCCTTTGATCTGGATATGATCCATAACACCTCGCTTGGGAAAAAACGTTAATTATACCGCGTTACGCCGGCTGCGGCGAAAATGTAGATAAAGTTGTGGCTGTGCCCCGCTGGAGAACCTTCTGTTACAATGCGCCGCCTGCGGAATATATGTTCTTTCGCAAGACCACGTCTTCAACCCCGATAAGAGGAGCGAACTACCATGAACACTCTGGAAAAACGCTCCGTATTTGCGTTGGCGTCAGTGTATGCCATGCGCATGCTCGGGCTTTTCATGGTTATGCCGGTATTCATGCTGCTCGGTGATGAGCTTGAGGGCGCGACGCCAGCACTGCTCGGTTTTGCTATTGGCGCATACGGACTAAGCCAGGCTTTGCTGCAAATACCTTTCGGTTTGCTTTCGGATCGGGTTGGCCGCAAGCGCATGATTTATATCGGGCTCATTCTTTTTGCAGCAGGCAGCTTGCTGGCCGGCTCCACAGATTCAATATACGTTGTGATTGCCGGTCGGATCCTTCAAGGGGCTGGTGCCATTGCCAGCGTGCTTATGGCGCTGCTCAGTGACCTGACCCGAGAGGAGGAGCGAACCAAAGCTATGGCAACCGTGGGAATCTCCATAGGCCTTTCATTTTCAGTGTCTTTGGTGCTTGGGCCGCTGTTGGGTTCAGTGTGGGGGTTGTCTGGAATTTTTTATGCCACCGCTATTCTGGCTATGTTCGCCTTGCTCGTTGTTAGCCGTGTTGTGCCTACGCCGCATCACAATAAAATCAGTGCTGATACGCATCCAGCAAAAGCCATGCTGGGCCGTGTGTTGTCCGACAGGCGATTATTGCGTCTGGATTTTGGGATTTTTGCGTTGCACCTGGTACTAACTTCACTGTTTTTGGTGTTTCCCTCTGTGTTGCAGGATCAACTTGGATTGGCCAGTAGCTCACACTGGTGGTTTTATCTGAGTGTGATGATTACCTCGTTTTTTGCCATGGTGCCGTTTATTATTATTGGCGAGAAAAAACGCAGAATGAAGCCCGTGCTTTGCGGTGCAATTGCATTGCTTACACTGGCTACAGCCGGGCTTTCTGATGTATCGGATAGCCTGCTTTTTGCTTGGGCTATACTGTTTTTCTTTTTTATGGCGTTCAATCTACTTGAGGCCAGTCTACCGTCTTTGATTAGTAAAGAGGCGCCGGCTGCAAGCAAAGGAACCGCCATGGGTGTGTATTCTACCTCACAGTTTATGGGTGCCTTTTTGGGTGGTGCCTTGGGTGGTTTTTTGCTGCAAGAGGTTGGGATTGAGGGTGTTGTGTGGTTTATGGTGACCGTTCTTACGCTCTGGTTGCTGGTTGCTTTAACCATGTCAGCGCCGGGCCACACCTCGGGTTTCGTGGTACAGTTGCGGGATGTAGTCGGCAACCAGTACGGCGATGTGGATGACAGCTTGCGCCGCTTGCCGGGCGTGCAGGATGTGGTCATTGTTGAAAACGCTGCTACCGCCTATCTAAAGGTGGATCGACAGCGCTTTGATGAGGCGTTACTCGCGGACTTTCCATTTGTCCAGCAGGGTAGCAGTTCTTGAAATCCGGAAGCCTGCAAGGAATGCGGGCGTCCATGAAAACAAAATCGGGAGCAGAACATGGCAAGAGGCGTAAACAAAGTTATTCTTATCGGGAATCTCGGGCAAGATCCTGATACCCGTTACACTCCGAACGGCAATGCCGTGGTTAACCTGAATATTGCTACCGACGAGAGTTATAAAGATCGCCAAACGGGCCAACTCGTTCCTAAAACGGAATGGCACCGGATTGTTATGTTCGGCAAAATAGCCGAGATAGCCGGGCAATACCTGCGTAAGGGCTCCAAGGTTTATATTGAAGGCAAACTGCAAACGCGCAAATGGCAGAACAAAGAAGGCCAGGACGTTTATACCACCGAGGTTGTGGTGGACATTAATGGCCAGATGCAGATGCTCGACAGTCGTGGTGGTGACAACCAGGGTGCGCCGGCCGGACGCCCGCAGCAGCAAGCAGCGCCAGCGGCTCAATCTCAGAATAATCCGCAGCCCCAGCAATCTGGTGGTTATAGTCAAGGCCAGGGCCAGCCAGCGCAAGGTGGAGGCATGCCCGAGCCGGTAGACGACTTTGATGATGATATACCGTTTTAGCGGTTACTTTTATTGCTGTGCAAACAAAAACGGCTGCCTCGGCAGCCGTTTTTTTAGCGTGATTGCCAGCTCACTCTCCCTCGGTGCAATCCAAACCCAGTTCATTTATTTTCCGTGTAAGAGTATTTCGCCCCCATCCAAGGAGAATTGAAGCGTCCCGGCGGCGTCCTGCCGTATGTTTGAGGGCAGCCTCGATCATGATTTTTTCAAACTCCGGCATGGTTGACTCGAGAATTGCCTTTTCTCCTCTTTTAAGCGCCTGATCTGCCCAGCTTCTCAGTCCTTCTTGCCAGGTGGATCCCAGAGCGGGGGTGTCGCTTTCATTGCGGCGTAACTCCGGGGGCAAGTCTTCAATATGAATCTCTCTGCCACTTGCCATCACGGTGAGCCATCGACAGGTGTTTTCAAGCTGCCGCACATTGCCGGGCCAGGGCAGGGTGTTGAGGTAGTTCTCAGCCTCTGGTCGCAGGTTTTTGGGCTCAACTGCCAGTTCTCCCGCAGCCTTATTGAGAAAGTGCTGCATCAGTCGGGGTATATCCTCGCGGCGCTCGGAGAGCTTTGGCAGGTGCACGCGGATGACGTTCAGCCGGTGGAAGAGATCCTCCCTGAACAAGCCGGATTGAACAAGATTCTCCAGATTCTGATGGGTGGCCGCGATGATGCGCACGTCCACAGTTATAGGGGTGGTGCCGCCAACCCGGTAAAATTCGCCATCAGCCAGAACACGCAGTAGCCGGGTTTGAGTAGCTTCAGGCATGTCGCCAATCTCATCAAGAAACAGGGTGCCATCGTTGGCTTGCTCAAAGCGGCCTTGGCGCACTGCACTTGCACCAGTAAAGGCGCCTTTTTCGTGGCCAAAAAGTTCCGACTCGATAAGGTCTTTGGGAATCGCCGCCATATTCAGGGCAATAAACGGCTTCTTGGCCCGGGGGCTGTGATTATGAAGTGCCTGAGCCACTAGCTCCTTGCCGGTGCCGCTGTCGCCGTTGATCAGTACGGTAATGTTGGAGTGTGAAAGTCGGCCGATAGCGCGAAAGACCTCCTGCATGGCGGGGGCTTCGCCGATTATGTCAGTGCTGTGCAGAAGAGGTTCTGCTTCCGGTTGATAGGTCGACCGCTTTTCACGGCTGTGGGCGACGGCCCGTTTAACCAGGGTGACAGCGTCGTCTACGTCAAAAGGCTTCGGCAGATACTCGAAAGCACCGGCCTGATAACTGGTTACAGCGCTTTCCAGATCAGAGTGCGCGGTCATGATTATGACCGGAACATCCGGGTAGGTCTCAACTATCTGTGACAGCAGTGTGATGCCGTCTACACCAGGCATGCGGATATCGCTGATGATAGCCTCCGGGTGTTCATGCTCTAACCGTTCCATGATGTGTTCGCCGCTTTCGAAGGCGGTAGGTAGCATGTTCGCCTGGGTCAGGGCACGGTCCAGCACCCAGCGTATGCTGCGGTCGTCGTCAATAATCCAGATTTTGGCGGGCTTTTCGCTCATGGCGTGCACTCCAGGGGCAGTAAAATGATGAAGGTGGTTTTGCCAGGCTCACTCTCACACTCAACCAGTCCGCTGTGCTGGCCTACGATGCTCTGGGTGATAGATAGGCCGAGCCCGTTACCGTTAGCACGGCCGCTGACCATAGGGTAGAAAATGTTCTGACGCAGTTCCGGGGAGATGCCGGGGCCGTTGTCGATGATGTCTATCCGGCATCCAAGCCGGTGGCGTTTGGGGCCGATAGTGACCTGCCGCATTGCACGTGTGCGAAACGTTATACTGGGCATTTCTGCCTGTTTGCTGTTGCTCGTCCGGTGTTCAAAAGCTGCCTCCATGGCATTGCGTGCAATATTCAAAAAAGCCTGAATTAACAGCGACTTGTCGCCAAAAAGTTCTGGCAGGCTGGGGTCGTAGTCGCGCTTGAACAGCACCTGGTCTTTACTCTCTGCCTCCAGCAGGGTGCGTACCCGCTCAAGGATTTCATGAATGTTGGTGAGCGCCGGTTTAGGTGCCTTGTTGGGGCCCAGCATACGATCTACCAAATCGCGCAGGCGATCCGCTTCTTCAATAATAACTCGCGTGTATTCCCGTTGGTCGGCGCTGCCCAGTTCACGATCAAGCAGTTGAGCCGCACCTCGAATGCCGCCGAGTGGATTTTTAATTTCGTGGGCCATGCCGCGTACCAGGGTTCGCGTGGTTTCCTGCTGGGCGATAAGATCTTCTTCCCGGCTTATCCGTAGCAGGCGATCCCTGGGTTGCATTTCAATCAACAGTGTCGCCGGGTGCTGCTCAAGGAGAGAGACAGAATAATCCACGGTTCTGCGTGAACCGCTAATAAGCAAAAACTCGGATTCGCGGCGCGTATAAGGCTGCCCGGTTTCAGCGGCTTTACGTAAAGTTTTGAGGGCGCCGTCAGAGTCCAGCAGTATGTCGTTGAGCGCCAGGCCGGTACTGCGTGCCATACTGGTTTCAAACAGGCTTTCGGCCGCCGGGTTCAGGTAGCGGATGGCCAGATCTTCCCCCAGCACAGCAACGGCTGTGGCGAGATTATCCAGCATATTTTTGTATGTGCCTGCCTGGGCCGATGTGAACGCCATGGGTATTTCCTGTTGGTTGTCACAGGATTGAGCAAAAACCGAACCAGCCTTGGTGCGTTGGCTGTCTGTCGGCAGGATGGGCTGCAAACGTTCGGGCAACAAGCGTGCCCTTAAGGTTCTGCTGCGGAGCGGGCAGCGTGAGACAACCGGACAGCCCAGGCTTTTTTAGCCCTTGCTGTCCGTATTGTTGCACTTTTGTGGTGCGAGCGCACTAATTTGGTGCGTCGGTGGGAGGTGTCAGTTCTGGGTTGACGGGCGGTGAACGGTAAAGCGAACAGGGCTGCCGGTTTTAATTTGCACGCCATTGCTGTCGACAATATGAATACCGGCTTCGTGGGTGCCGCGATAAACGTTGTTAACTGTGACTGTGCCCGACGTACTCTGGCCTACCGGTTGGCCGTCGAGAGTTACCTCGTATTTATGGCCCGATTCAAGCCCGGGGGTGCTGCGCATTTCAAAGCGCACATCGCCACTGCCACTATGGAATGCCTGCTCATCCTCAGGGTGGGTAAACGAGACGCTTTCATAGACTGACCCTTCCCGTTTAACGTCTTCGCGAAGCTTGTCGGTTTCCCTGACATTTTTCGGCTTGGGGAGAGTAACAGTGGTAACAGGCTTTACCTTTACCGTTTCTGCGCCTTTGGATGGCTCGTCAGAGAAGGTTACATTGCCCTGTGCATCCACATTGCGGTAGACCTCGGCGGTAACCGGCCCTGCGATCAGGAGTAATAGCCCTGCGGTGATTCCAAGCCTTGGGTTCATAAGTAAAACCTGCAGTAATGTTTAATGTAATTATCAATGGCCGGGCAGGCCTTTTCAATGTGGCAGAGTAGAGATGATGGTTACATATCGTTAACGGCGCATAAAAAAGCCCCGCTCGACGGGAGTGGGGCTTCTGGTATTGCCAAGGCGGCTTTTAGCAGGAGTAGTAAAGTTCGAACTCTACCGGGTGGGTGGTCATGTTGATCTGCTCAACCTCGCCACGTTTCAAGTCGATGTAGCCCTGGATCATGTCCTCGGTGAACACCCCGCCGCGGGTCAGGAACTCGTGATCTTCTGCCAGGCAGTCCAGAGCTTCTTGCAGGGTTTCGGCTACCTTTGGAATGCTCAGGGCTTCTTCTTTTGGCAGATCGTACAAGTCCTTGTCCATGGCATCGCCAGGGTGAATCTTGTTCTGGATGCCATCAAGACCCGCCATCATCAGCGCTGCGAATGCCAGGTACGGGTTGGCAGCGGCATCCGGGAAACGTACTTCAACACGGCGAGCCTTGGGGCTGGTTACGTATGGGATGCGAATGGATGCAGAACGGTTACGGGCAGAATATGCCAGCATCACCGGAGCTTCGTAGCCCGGAACCAGGCGTTTGTAGCTGTTAGTGGCCGGGTTGGTAAAGGCGTTAATGGCTTTTGAGTGTTTGATAATGCCACCAATATAAAACAGGGCCATTTCGCTCAGGCCAGCATAGCTGTCGCCGGAAAACAGGTTCTTGCCATCTTTGTTGAGGCTCATGTGTACGTGCATGCCAGAGCCGTTGTCCCCGACAACCGGCTTGGGCATGAAGGTGGCGGTTTTTCCGTAGGCGTGAGCCACATTGTGTACGCAGTATTTGAGAATCTGTACCTCGTCGGCCTTTTTGGTTAGCGGATTGGGGCCAACACCGATTTCACACTGGCCAGCTGTACCTACTTCGTGGTGGTGTACTTCAATGTCCAGCCCCATGGATTCCATGGCTGCACACATAGCGCCTCGGAGGTCGTGCAGGCTGTCTACCGGTGGTACCGGAAAATAACCACCTTTTATACCTGGGCGGTGGCCAATGTTGTTCCGATTAAAATCATCACCTGAAACCCAGGCGGCCTCTTCGGAATAGAGCTCATACATAGAACCCTGCATATCTGTTTTCCACTTTACGGAGTCGAACACAAAGAACTCAGGTTCGGGTCCAAACAGTGCACCATCGGCGATGCCCGTAGATTTCAGATATTCTTCTGCCCGGCGTGCAACGGAACGGGGATCCCGCTCGTAACCTTGCATGGTAGAGGGTTCAACAATGTCGCAGGTGATGTTGATGGTGCTTTCTTCGGTGAACGGGTCAAGCACGGAGCTGCTGTCATCGGGCATCAGAATCATGTCGGATTCGTTGATGCCTTTCCAGCCAGAGATGGAGGAGCCATCAAACATTTGGCCTTCGGTGAAAAAATCCTCATCTACCACGGTGGCAGGCAGGGTAACGTGCTGCTCTTTACCTCGGCTATCGGTGAAGCGCAGGTCAACCCATTTGACCTCGTACTCTTTGATCAAATCAATTGTTTTGGACATTGTGCGTGCTCCGTTAGTAGTCCCGCACCGCGGGTGTATTCGTGAACTGTGTTCCGGATGATTCTGAGAGGTCGAATTCCGGTCTGTTATACAGGTCTGCGCAGCTTAGCAAAAGCCGGTGATCCTTACCTTCATATTTCGGCTGCATAAGTGGCTAGAAGCCTGATGTGTATATCAAAGCAAGGTGCTTGCCAGTTTTGGTTGCCGGCTTTGTGGCGGGCAGGCATCTGGCGGGGCAAAGGGGGCTGTCGCAGGCTTGCCGGGAAGATTGGCAAAAGAATGCAGCTGTGAAAGTGGGAAAATGCACCAAGTTGGTGCGCTGTTGTCAGATGGCTTCCAATGTCGCGTTAAAGTGGTGCGTTGGGACTGGCCGGCGAAAATTGTTTAAGAAATAGACGGTCTTCCTCGTATAAACGGTGCTGGGTTTTCGATATACTGCGCGCCGCTTCATTTTTCTCCTCATGCGTCCGGGTTATCGATCTGGTTGGCGCATGTGAGGCTCCGGGCCGCCAGGCTCTGGTGGATGAGTTCATTTTACAGAGTTGAGATGGCGTTGTCGGTGTTGGCCTTTAACCCGCTGTCTCAGGTCATTGAGTGCATTTCGCAGGAATAATTTTGTGATTGAAAAACTTCGTAATATCGCCATTATCGCCCACGTTGACCATGGTAAAACCACGCTTGTAGACAAGCTGTTACGTCTATCTGGCACGCTGGATCGCAAAGAGCTCGAGAACGAGCGCGTTATGGACTCCAACGATCAGGAAAAAGAGCGGGGCATTACCATTCTTGCCAAAAATACCGCTCTTAAATGGAACGGATACGATATTAATATCGTAGACACCCCAGGCCACGCAGATTTTGGCGGCGAAGTAGAGCGGGTCATGAGCATGGTCGATTGCGTGCTGCTGGTGGTTGATTCCATCGACGGCCCCATGCCACAGACCCGGTTTGTAACCCAGAAAGCCTTTGCGGCAGGGTTGCGCCCCATTGTGGTTGTGAACAAAATTGACCGCCCGGGTGCTCGCCCGGATTGGGTTGTGGAACAGGTTTTTGATCTGTTTGACAGCCTTGGTGCCACCGACGACCAGCTGGATTTCCCGATTGTTTACGCCAGTGCTCTTAACGGTGTTGCTGGCCTTGAGCACGAGGAACTTGACGACAACATGGATGCTGTATTCCAGGCCATCGTTGATCACGTACCTGCGCCTTCCGTGGACCCTGAAGGCCCCTTCCAGATGCAGATTTCCCAGCTCGATTACAGCAGCTTTCTTGGGGTAATTGGCATTGGTCGCATCGCCCGCGGCAAAGTGAAAACCAACTCCCCAGTGGTTGCCATTGGCGCCGACGGCAAAAAACGCCAGGGCCGGATTCTCAAGATTATGGGGCATTCCGGTTTACAGCGTGTAGAAGTCGAGGAAGCCCAGGCGGGTGATATTATTTGTGTCAGTGGCCTGGATAGGCTGTTTATCTCGGATACCCTTTGCGATATGAACAATGTGGAGGCTTTGCCTGCCCTAACGGTAGACGAGCCCACAGTATCCATGACCTTCCAGGTTAATGATTCACCGTTCTGTGGTAAGGAAGGCAAGTTCATAACCAGCCGGAACATTAAAGAGCGCCTGGAAAAAGAGCTGTTGCACAACGTAGCCCTGCGGGTTGAAGACGGCGAAACCATGGACAAGTTCAAAGTATCTGGCCGTGGTGAGCTGCACCTGTCGGTTCTGATCGAAAACATGCGCCGTGAAAACTTCGAGCTGGCGGTAGGTCGCCCTGAAGTGGTTATCAGAGAAGTGGACGGCGAAAAGCAGGAGCCCTACGAAAACGTCATTGTCGACATTGAAGAGCAGCATCAAGGCCCTCTGATGGAGCAGATGGGGTTGCGTAAAGGCGAGCTTACCAACATGGTTCCCGATGGCAAAGGCCGTATGCGGCTTGAGTACACGATTCCTGCCCGTGGTTTGATTGGCTTCCGTAACAGCTTCCTGACCATGACATCTGGCACAGGTATTCTTACCTCAACCTTTAGTCATTACGGGCCCATCAAGGGAGGTGACGTAACCAGTCGTCAGAACGGCGTGCTGATCTCCATGGCAACGGGTACAGCCTTGACCTACTCTTTGGAAACACTCCAGAGCCGCGGCAAGCTTTTCCTCGACCCGGGTCAGGAAGTCTACGAAGGGCAGCTTTGTGGTATTCACAGCCGTGACAGCGACCTCGTGATCAACCCCACCAAGGGCAAAAAGCTCGATAACATGCGTGCGTCCGGTAAGGATGAAGTCATTGCGCTGGTGCCGCCCATCAAGTTCACTCTTGAGCAAGCGCTGGAATTTATCGACGACGAGGAGCTGGTGGAAGTAACGCCCAAGTCTATTCGTCTTCGCAAGAAGCACCTTACTGAAAACGATCGTAAGCGCGCGAACAAGAAGTAAGGTTCCCGCCCTAAATCAGGCCGGCGCTGGTAACAGCCCCGGCCTTTTTTTGGTTCCGGTTTTTTTAAAGACAATTCCCTGCCTCGTCAACTCCGCTACAATGTTACGCATCCTTTCCTGAATAGCGGAGTAATCCATGCTCACCTTGTACCCAGACATTAAGCCCTACGCTAAACACAGGCTGGCGGTGGAAGAGCCTCACGAGCTCTACGTGGAGGAAAGCGGTAACCCGGACGGTATCCCGGTTTTGTTCGTGCATGGCGGGCCTGGTGGGGGTTGTGAGGATTACCATCGCCGCTTCTTTGATGCCGAGCGTTTCCGAATCATTTTGATGGACCAGAGAGGTGCTGGTCGCTCAACGCCCCTCGCTGAGCTTGCGGGAAACAGCACCGATAAGCTGGTTCAGGATATGGAAACTATCCGCTTATTCCTCGGCATTGATCGCTGGTTGCTATTTGGTGGCAGTTGGGGCTCTACTCTTAGCCTGGTATACGCTCAAACACACACAGAACGGGTTCTGGGGCTTGTACTTAGAGGTATTTTTTTATGCCGCTCACGGGATATTTCCTGGTTTTATCAAGATGGCGCAAGCCGGGTTTTTCCTGATTATTGGCAAGAATTTGAGGCGCAGATTCCCGAGGACGATCGCGGCGAGATGGTAAGCGCCTACTATCGCAAGCTGACCAGCAACAACGAGCTGGAGCAGATTCAGGCCGCAAAAGCCTGGTCAATTTGGGAGGGGCGCTGTGCAACGTTGCAACCGAACCCGCGGGTGGTAGAGCATTTTGGCCACCCACACGTTGCGATTGCGTTGGCGCGAATAGAGTGCCATTACTTTATGAACGCCGCGTTTCTTGAAGATAATCAAATTATTAGGAATGCCCGCAAACTCAGAGACATACCCGGCATTATTGTTCATGGGCGCTACGATATGGTTTGCCCATTGGACAACGCCCTGGCTCTCAGTAGCGCCTGGCCAGAAGCTGACTTGCGGATAATTCGTGAAGCCGGACACTCGGCGTCTGAGCCGGCCATTGTAGATGCGCTTATACGCGGGGTTGAGGAAGTCGTTGCAAAGGCTGAAAAAAACGCCGGCTAACCGTCCTTCCAGAACGGGGTTGCGGGAAGCTACCCACATGGATACACTCTTGCCTGATTTTAATTCTCATTTGGCCAGGGTTCCCAAAAAAAGCGAATGAAAGGGCTTGTTCAGCGGGTGTTAAAGGCGGGCGTCGAAGTGGATGGTCGCGAAATATCGCGCATAGATGCCGGCGTCCTAGTGTTTTTGGGTGTAGAGCGCGGAGACGGGCAGAATGAGGTAAGGGAACTTTGCCGAAAAGTTCTTTCATATCGTATTTTTCCTGATGGTGCAGGGCGCATGAACCTGAGCCTGCTCGACACAGGTGGCGCCCTGCTTGTTGTTCCCCAATTTACCCTCGCAGCTGACACCTCCTCTGGCACCCGTCCCGGCTTTTCCCGGGCTGCAGCGCCGGAAGTGGCGAAAAGCCTGTATCTCGATTTTCTTGATCTCGCACGCCCAGCTGTGGGCAACAAAAACGTGAAAGAAGGGCGTTTTGGTGCAGATATGAAAGTGAATCTTGTAAATGACGGGCCGGTAACCTTCATGCTTTCAGCCGGGCAGGGTCAGTGATTTAGTTGTTGCGCCTTGAGCACTAATGCGCTTGTTGTCGGCTTTGAAGTGGCACAGCAAAGAAAATTCGGGAATAAGGGTTTATGCCTCTGTTACCAAACGAGCTAAGAATGCAACATTAAAATATTGCAAAATAAGCCCTTTTGTATTAAAACATTAGCATCACGCAGCACTTTAAGAGATTGCTGTAAGTGGCTGAGCTATAAAGATCTCGCAAAGCGAGGATCTCAACAATAAAAAAAGTTGCTGACATGTCACAAGCTTGACATGTAGCGACCCTAAAATCGGAGCCATCCAGTTGATCTGGGGCACCAACCAGAAACCGGGATTAACCCGCTGTTAAAACTTGAAAAACTCGCTAAAGGACATACAGCATGAAAAAAACACTTATTGCATCTGCAATCGCTGCGGCCACTATCTCTGGCACTGCGCTGGCTCAGGAAAGCAATCTGCCGACTGTTTACGGTAATATTCAGTATGCGATTACGCACGACAACCTTGATGGTGGTTCCTCCTCAATCGATCACCGTGATAACGGCAGCACTATTGGCTTTGCGCATGACCACGAAATCGTTCCAGGAATTACCGGTTTCTTGAAAATTGAGCTAGAAGGCATTGGTGCAAATAACAAAGCCGACAGCAGCGGCATTGATAGCTTGGACGAAGCCTACATTGGTGTTAGAGGTGATAACTTCGGTCAGATCTGGGTTGGTTCAGACGACTCTACTTATGAGACCGCCATCGATACCATCGCCAACTTCTACGAAGCAGCGGATCTAAGCATCGGTGGATCATACAGCACAGGTGAAGGTGACCTGATTCAGTATATGTCTCCATCATTTGGTGGCTTGACTCTGGGTGCAGCTGTCCAGGTCAATGGCGACAGCACTGAAGGTGGCAAGTCTTACCCGTACCAGCTGGCAGCTATCTACGCCGTGGATAGCCTGGAGCTAGCGTTTGCTATGGACTCCAATGACGGTACTACTAAGTATTCTAGCGATGACCTTGCTTCTGACAACGAAAACACTTACGGCCTGCGTGCTACCTACGCGGCTGACAGCCTGAGCCTGACAGGTGAGTTCCAGACTCGCAAAGACGATGGCGACACTTACGGCGTTATGGGCGTTTACACACTGGGTGCTAACCAGTTTGCTCTGTCATACGAAATGTTCAGCGCTGATGCTGATAACTCTGACAAGAACACCGTCACTCTTCAGGCCTTGCACAACCTGTCTGATCACATGTATGTATACGTAGAAGGCTACCTTGGTGGCGGTGACGATAATGTTTGGAACTACAAAAATGAAAACGGAAATATTATAGAATCCTCTGACGAGCGCTCTGTCGCTGCAGTTGGCGCAGTTTACTACTTCTGATCAGCTAACCAGCTAATCAGTTAGTATTGAAAACCGGTGGCCCCAGGGTCATCGGTTTTTTGTTTTTTTGGGTTTGTAAAATTTAAAGGTGTAAAAAGTATGGCGGAAGAGCTGGAAATTAAGCTGAGCCTTGAGCCTAACGGTCTTATAAGTGTTCTGAACTGGTTGCAGGCTCAGCCCAGTGCAACAAACGGTGATAAAAAAAGCCTGGTAAACCGCTACTACGACACTCCCACCGCAGAGCTGAATCACCAGCGCGCAGCCTTACGTGTTCGCCAAGCTGGCAACCAATATATCCAGACACTCAAAACCCAGGGCGAATTTGTCAACGGCGCGCATCGCCGCCAGGAATGGGAGTGGCCACTCACCGGGCCTTCACTCTCGCTGGGCTTGCTGGCGGATACCCCTCTGGGTGATGGGATCAACCTGGCACAGCTTACACCGGTTTTTGAAACCAATTTCACTCGCCAAATAATAATGCTGGACGATGGCGAAGCCGTCATTGAGTGTGCATTGGATGAAGGCGTGATTGTTTCGGGTGAGCAGGAAATGCCGCTTCACGAAGTGGAGTTAGAGCTTAAGACGGGCGACCCTTCCCGCCTTCTGGTTTGGGCAGAGAGGCTGGCCCGGCAATGTCCGGTTTTTCTGAACCTGATCAGTAAAGCAGAGCAGGGCTATTATCTGGCAGGCATACACGAATTGGTTGGACAGGCAGACAATACCGCTGATGGGTACGACGATCTTGATCAATTGCTGCAACGGCTTAGCAGGGCATGGCTAGAGGGAGAAGCGGTTGAGCTCAAAGGTATCGATATTCAGTTGCTTAGCGCTCAAGCGAAAACCAGTGGATTAGAGCAGATGTTTTCTGTGCTGGTTGAACGGTTGACTCAGGGAGAGTCCCCCAGCCAGTTGCTGGGAGAGCCAGAACTCGGCCAGTGCCAGCTTGGTTTGCTGGCTAGCCGTGAAAAGCAGCCTTTCGGCTAGGGCGCTAAGGCCCTAAAATTGCCGAAGCGATCGTGAAATAGATCATTACACCGCTTACGTCGGCAATGGTGGTGATAAGCGGTATGCTCGCCGCCGCCGGGTCAACCCCCAGCCGGTTAAGCAACAGTGGCAGCAAGATACCTATCAGGCCGCCTGCAAGCACAACCGCAATCATGGTTATGGCTACAGTGGTGGCAATGGCGATCTCTGTGCGGAACATACCCACCACCCACACGGTCAGTGCCATGGTAAGGCCGAGGGCCGTTGCTACCAGCAACTCCTTATTAAACAGCCGAAGCCAATCGCTGTTTACCACGTCGCCCGTGGCAATACCACGCACCACCAGCGTGGCGGACTGGGCGCCGGCGTTGCCTGCACTGGCCACCAGCAGTGGCATAAAGAACAGCAGGGCCAGGTGTGCGCCAATAATATGCTCAAAATGTGCGATGCCTGCGCCGGTAAAAATGTTGGCAAACACCAGAATAACCAGCCATTGAATCCGAGAGCGGTATAGTGAGAACGGGGAGGCTGTGGTAATGCCGTATTCCAGATTACTGACCGAGCCGCCTTTATGAATATCTTCCGTTGCCTCGGCCTCAATGACGTCCATGGCGTCGTCGTATGTGATAATCCCAACAAGATGGTCGTTGTCATCCAGCACAGGCAGAGCGAGCAAATCGTACTTGGCGATCAATCGGGCCACGTCGTCCTGGGAAGTGTCCGTATGAGTCGATACAAGGCCGGTGGCAAGTAGCGAGTCAATAACCGTGTCTGGCTTGGCAATGATCAGGCGGCGCAGGGATACCACGCCAATGAGCACCTCATCCTCGTCAATCACGTAAGACTGGTAAATCGTTTCCTTGTCTTCTGCTGTTTTGCGCAGAATATCAATGGCTGCGCTGGCCGTGATGCCAGAATCAAAGACCGCGTAATCTGTGCTCATCAAGGAGCCGGCGGTGCCCTTGTCGTAAGCGAGCAGCGCCGTTAAATCGGCTCTGTCATCCTCGTTGAGCTGTCTGATGAGCTGTTTCTGGCGGGGCTGCTCCAGCAGATTAAAAAAACCAACCCGATCATCAGACGGCATTTCTGCTGTCAGCAGCGCCAGCTCACCCAGAGGTGTTGTCTGCGTTAGCAGAAGTTGTGTCTCGGGATTCGTATAGCCCAGAACCTTTGCGCGCAGGGCCAGGGGGAGGTTCTGAAATAGCGACGGCCCGGTTTCATTTTCCAGGTTTTGCTCTATAAATTCGGCAAGATCCGCAGCATTGAATAGATTAGCTGCGTCGACAGCGGCCTGGGGCTGGCCGGATGCAAGTGCATCCACCAATGGCTGGAAAAGTACAGATTCCATAGACGATGCCTGGTAAAAATGTTCAGTGGGCAGTGTTGCCTGGAGCGTCAGGTAGGGCCGCATCATCCTGCAGGCCCCGCCATTTCTCAAGAAACGTACGATAGCGATCTAATGCATCTGTGACCACTTCAAGATCTGGCGGTTCGTTTGATTTAACCAGCACGATAAGTCCTTTTCCCTCGATTTCATCGGTCACAGGTGGGTGGCAGATAACGTCGTCGCTATTATCAATATACGCCAGTGCGGTTCCTATGCCGTGGCGGATCAGTGCGCTGACAATATCAGCCCAGTTCAGGTCGTCAAGCACCAGATCGTAGCGGTGTGGGTGATCGTGCTCATAATTGAACATGTCCTCCAGTAC
Source organism: Marinobacter sp. (assembly GCA_030457765.1). Classification (GTDB taxonomy): domain Bacteria; phylum Pseudomonadota; class Gammaproteobacteria; order Pseudomonadales; family Oleiphilaceae; genus Marinobacter. Next base: position 18,224 of record JAKDUK010000016.1, read on the forward strand.
TTTTTCCGATCCGGGAGCTACCACAGAGCGCACCATAATCTCCGGGTAGGTGCGAACCGGGCGGATGGTGGCGCGTATGCCCAGTGTTTTGAAGCGGCTGCGATTGGCATCCGTAACACACTCAACGGTGGTTTTATGGGCAAGATTGAGCTCGCTTAGCCGGTGGGAAATATCGAAGGTCAGGCTGTCTGAATGCGGGTCGGCTTCGTTAGCCGCCAGCACCACAATGTGGCGTGCGCTCCCGGCATGCACTGCTTTCAGCGCATCCGGATCAAACCCCGACCCATGAAAGTGCACCAGGCCCAGATCAGACAGCTCAACCGGAAGGCCGCCCGGGAACTCCCGCGTAAGCAACATGATAGGGATGGTTTCATACCCCTGTATAGCGCGTACCTGTGTGGCAAAACGCATGAAGTAGGTCATGCCGCCATTTTTTGGGGTATTTATGATGACAATGTGATCGTTCATCTTGTAAATCCAGCGTCCGGTGAGAATACGTTCCCGGCGGTAAAACCGGTATTCAATGAAATCGCTGACAATCAGCGTCAGCAAAGTGATTGCGCCCACAAACATGATCAGGATAGTACTGATCCGGCCAACGTAGGTTACGGGTGCGTAGTCGCCGTAGCCTACGGTAGCGATTGTGGTCATTGTCATCCACAGAGACTCAAACAGCGTTAGTTCTTCGGCTCCCCAAATAATAAGCACCTGGGTGATCAGTAGCGCTAACAGAATCAAAAACAGGCGCTTTGCCCGCTTCCGGATCATCCCGCCCATGGGCAGTTGGCTTGCCTGGTGTTCCGGGTTAAGGGGAAGGCGATTTCTCAGCATCCGGCGTTGGCCTGTTCAGTCTCGGTTAAGTTCGTTATACAGTAGCGGAAATATAACAGAGAAACAGGGGTTTGCCTTATGTCCGAGCCATGGAGTTGTCTTCCGTTGCCGCTCGCAGACGATGTTGCGGGCCATTGGGCGTCGGTTTTCCCGGAAGGGGTGCCCGATTGGCTGCTTGAGGATGACCAGGTTTCGGCTGCAGTCGTTGCCCAGGCGATGGCACGGAGCCCGTTTTTAACCCAGACCCTTGAACGACACCCGGCGCAGGTGCAAGTCTTGCTGGAGTCCCGGGCTTTGAGTGAGCCAACGACACCGGATTACCTTCAGGTCCGTTGCGGTGAGTATCTTGCTAATGTAACTGACGAGCCAAGCCTGCACACGGCATTGCGTCGTTTCCGCAGAGAAGTGCAGTTTCGCATTATCTGGCGGGACCTAATGCGCTGGGCCGATCTATCTGAAACCATAGCCGCAACCAGTTCGTTTGCAGAGGTGTGCATTCAGGCCGCACTAGACTGGCTGCACCAGGCGGCCTGCGAGCAGTATGGCACGCCATGGGGTGTTGATCCGGTATCAGGTGCGGAGGCACCGCAATCGATGATTGTTATAGGCATGGGGAAGCTGGGCGGGCGAGAATTGAACGTGTCATCGGATATTGACCTTATTTTCGCCTTTCCCGGAAAAGGCGAAACCAGAGACGGGCGGCGCTCACTTGATAACCAGCAATTTTTTATCCGGCTGGGCCAGCGGCTGATTCAGGCTCTGGACCAGATTACCGCAGATGGCTTTGTGTTTCGCGTGGACATGCGACTGCGCCCCTACGGCCAAAGCGGTGCCCTTGCACTGAGCTTCGCGGCCCTGGAAACCTATTATCAGGACCAGGGACGGGATTGGGAGCGCTATGCCATGGTGAAGTCCAGGGTGGTGGCCGGAAATCCTGAAGCAGGGCAGGTTCTCATGGAGAGCCTCCGCCCGTTTGTGTATCGCAGATACATCGATTTCAGCGCATTCGAATCGTTGCGCAATATGAAGGCGATGATCAGCCGCGAGGTGCGCAGGCAGGGGTTGGAGAACAATATCAAGCTCGGCAGCGGGGGTATCCGGGAGATCGAGTTTGTGGTTCAGGCATTCCAGCTTATTCGCGGTGGCCGTGACAGGGAACTGCAGCAGCGGGAGCTGTTGGTTATTTTGAATGAGCTTGAGGCGCTTGAGCTTCTACCCTCGCCAGTCGTGAACGAGCTCCGGGAAGCCTATGTTTTTTTGCGTAATCTGGAGCACGCACTACAGGGGATGGAAGACAAACAGACCCAGTTATTGCCGGAGGATGAGCTTTCAAGAGCCCGGGTTGCGCTGATTATGGGTTATGACAACTGGCCAAGCTGCCAGGAAACTCTGGCACAACATCGGGAAAACGTAGCCACCCATTTTGCCAATATTATTGCCACAGAAGAGAGTGACGAGAGCGCCCAGGCGGCACTGGACGAGGGGTGGTGTGAGCTTTGGCTGGCAGAAATAGATGAGGTCTCCGGTGCCCAGTGGCTTGAAACCCAGGGTTATGAAGACCCGGCTGCCAGCTTGAGGCTGCTCGCCAGCCTGCGAGATAGTCGTACCATTCAAACTATGCAAACCCAGGGGCGTAAACGGCTGAACCAGTTTATGCCGGTATTACTGGAAGCTCTGACCGAGGTGGAGAACCCGTCTGAAACCCTGTCCCGAGTGCTGCTTCTGATTGAAGCCATTTTGCGCCGAACCGCATACATGGTGTTACTGCTGGAAAACCCCGGCGCGCGCGCGCAACTGGTCAACCTGTGCAGTGAAAGCCCCTGGATTGCTCGCCAGCTTGCAGAAACCCCGCTGTTGCTAGACGAACTACTGAATGCCGAGAGCCTTTATCACCCGCCTGCCAAGGACGAGTTACAGGACGATTTGCGCCAGCAAATGCTGAGAATTCCCTATGATGATTTAGAAAATCAGATGGAATCGCTGCGGCATTTCAAAAAGGCTCACACGCTCCGGGTGGCTGCGTCTGAGCTGAAGGGCACCTTGCCTTTAATGAAGGTGAGTGATTATTTAACGTGGATTGCCGAAGTTGTGCTTGATCACGTGGTCGATGTCGCGTTTTCCAACCTGGTTGCTCGCCATGGGTATCCGGGCCACGCTGGCGGCTCTACCAGTGAAACCGGTTTTGCGGTAATTGGCTACGGCAAGCTGGGGGGGATTGAGCTTGGTTATATCTCGGATCTCGATTTGGTGTTTGTTCATACCGCAGACCCTGAGTTGGCAACCGATGGTGACAAATCTATTGATAACGCCGTTTTTTATACGCGTTTAGGGCAACGAATTGTCCATATACTGAATGCCCAAACCCCTTCGGGCCAACTGTATGAAGTTGATATGCGGTTGCGGCCATCAGGCAACTCCGGCCTGCTTGTGAGCACACTACACGCATTTGAAAAATACCAGCGCAACGATGCCTGGACCTGGGAGCATCAGGCTCTTGCCCGGGCCAGAGGGGTCGCGGGAAGTCCAAAAACGCTTGCCAGCTTCGAGACAGTGCGCCACAACCTGCTTTGCCAGAGCCGTAACAAAGAGTTGTTGCGGCAAGAAGTTGTAGAGATGCGTGAAAAAATGAGAGCCAATCTGGGCACGCCGGAAAGCCGCCGTGAAGAAACCTTTCATATCAAGCATGATGCAGGTGGCATTGTGGATATGGAATTTATGGTGCAATACCTGGTGCTGGCGTGGAGTGAATCGCATCCGGAACTGACCGGGTGGTCTGATAATATCCGGCAAATGGAGGAACTGGGCCGGGCTGGCGTGCTGCCGGTGAAAGAAGCTGAGCAGCTGCGGAAAGCTTATATTGCGCTGCGCTCAAGTATCCACCGAAGAGCTTTGCAAAACCTTAATGACCAAGTTGCGGGAGATACATTTTTGGACGAGCGGCGTTACATACAATCCGTCTGGCAACAAATCATGGCCCGGTAGTGTGTTGGGTTCGTACCGTTAAAAATTCCTGCTAGAATGCATTATCCTCAAAAACCGCATTCTAGGAGCAACGAAACATGTCGATGGCTGACCGCGATGGCGTTATCTGGCTGGATGGTGAAATGGTTCCCTGGCGGGAAGCCAAAACCCACGTCCTGACACACACTTTGCATTACGGCATGGGCTGTTTCGAAGGTGTGCGCGCCTACAACACCGCGAACGGCCCGGCTATTTTTCGCCTGCAAGACCATACAGATCGCTTGTTCCGCTCTGCTCATATCCTGAACATGAAAATGCCGTTCACCAAGGAAGAGCTGAACGACGCCCAGTGTGCGGCTGTCCGTGATAACAAACTGGATGAAGCCTATCTGCGCCCGATGGCTTTTTTGGGCTCCGAAGGCATGGGTCTGCGCGCAGACAACCTGAAAGTCCACGCGATGGTGGCTGCCTGGAGCTGGCCTTCGTATATGTCGCCAGAGGCTAAAGAAATGGGCATCAAGGTGCGCACCTCGTCTTATACCCGCCACCACGTTAACATCACCATGTGTAAGGCCAAGGCGAACGGCAACTATATCAACTCCATGTTGGCGCTGAATGAAGCCATTGCCAGTGGTTGTGAGGAAGCGCTGCTGCTGGATAACGAGGGCTATGTAGCTGAAGGCTCAGGCGAGAACATATTCATCATGCGCAATGGCGTTCTGCATACGCCAGAGCTGACCTCTTGCCTGGAAGGCATTACCCGTCAGACTATTCTGGATTTTGCCGCCGAGTTGAACATCCCCGTCAAAGAGCGCCGTATTACTCGCGATGAAGTCTACGTTGCCGATGAGGCGTTCTTCACAGGCACGGCGGCAGAAGTACTGCCGATTCGTGAACTGGATGGTCGCGCGATTGGCGCAGGCAAGCGTGGGCCGGTTACCGAGAAACTGCAGGCTATGTATTTTGATGCGGTGCAAGGGAAGCTGCCTCAGCACAGTGATTGGCTGACGCTGGTTTAAAGCTGGGATTGACAGTTCTATAGCCGTCCTCTGCTATCCGGCAGCAGGGCGGTTTCGTTTGTATTCACATTCATCAAATTGACAGGTACAAAAAATGGCAGATGTCATTAAAGTTCCGGTTTCTTTCGGCGAAGTCCTCGACAAGATTACCATCCTTGAAATTAAATCCGAACGTATCAAGGATGAGGCCAAGGTTCGAAATGTCCAGCTGGAACTGAACGAACTCAGTGCGACCTGGAACGATGCCGTAAAAGACCAAAGCGCCATTGCAGATCTGCGCAAACAGCTGAAGGCTGTGAATGAAGAGCTTTGGGTTATCGAAGACGATATTCGCGACGAAGAGGCCGCACAGGATTTTGGTTCAAGGTTTATTGAGCTGGCTCGTGCTGTTTACGTGACTAATGACAAGCGGGCAGCGCTCAAGAAAGACATCAACCTGGCACTTGGGTCGCGGTTTGTAGAAGAGAAGTCTTACCAGGACTATACTGCTCGGAAGTGAGCCTTAGGGTGTGAAAGTACCGTGAGCGGGGATAACATCAGAATTCTCACTGACCCCGCTCACTTTTTTTACCGAAGTCAGGTTACGACTTGGCTGGATATAGTGAAAATCCGTTTTTTGTATACCACCGTCTCCACTGTTCTCTTCTTTTTAGCTTTTTCAGTCGGGAAACTGAACAGTAGGCCGACCAGTAGTCACTTGTTTCAGGTTGTGCCCGAGGTGAGTAAGCAAGCTGGTCTGCATATCGATCGTATTCACCTGCAAGAGGGTGGAACCTTACTTTCCGCCAAGGCTTATCCCAGCCGATGTAATGAATGATCTTTGGGTCCATGATCGCATCGTTTACTTCCTGCTCATCAAAAGCCCAAATTTGCTCGTCCGGGCGATAGAGTCCGGTCTGATGATTCCAGGCGAGGGGCAGTGGTTTCCAGGTTTTATGTAACACACCGTTGAGTGCGCATTGATCGTTGGTGCTTATACGATGAGAGTTGTTTCTTTTAAAGGCAAAAACCTTATCGGGAATTGCGTCACGACGCCACAGATCAAGATTTATGAGCAGCATTCCAGAGTTGAAGTATTCGTTTTGAGGAATGCCAAGTTTTTTATAGGTGTGACCGGAAAGATTTTCAACCGCGCCTACGTGATAACCTTGGATGTCATGAGACCATAACTCGATTATGTCTCCTCGTGCGATCATGTCGCAGTCAAGATAAATCACTTTTTTAACCTGTTCATCAAAGATCTCAGGAATTGAAATTCGATAGTAGGCGGATGAGGTAATGTGTTTGATCGTGGGCAGGTTGTCGTATTTTGTTCGGTCAATGTTAACAAAATCGATTGCCTCGCCACCGGCTTTGGCGATTTCCCTTTGCATCCAGTCGCGAACTTCTGAAGAGATTCCGCCATCAATACAAAATAGTCGTAACCTATTGGGCTCGGAACAGTTTTTCAGAATAGATGTAAACAGCACAGCCAAATGAGGTGCATAGTTTTCGTCTGCGCTGGCTACAATGCCGACATGATTGCTGTCGAGTGTTCGGAGGTCTGCGTCACCCATGTTGTCTATTTTCCTCGGTAGCGTTCTGAGAGCCGATTGGTGCGGCGCCAATGTTTCCAATTCTGACGAAAGGCGGTAAAAAACTCCCATCGAGCGCGAAACGTGTCGTCGGGAGGAGGTAAGTCCGCCCATGGGGTTTGTTCGAGAAACCGTCGATAATACTGTTTAAACGGATGGAAACAGACGATTTTCCAGGGCTTCTTTTTGCCAGTGAAATGCACGATACCCGGGGCGCTTATGGCTGATTGAAGCTGACTGATAGAGTAGCTGCAGCCCCCTGCATATTTAATGACCACTTTGTAGATATCAGACTGCATGTTCCAGTGCACTGGAAGTCTTTTCCACCTTCCCTGCAAAACACCATTGAGCGCACATTGATCAACAAATTGCAGGCGCTCAGCGTGTTTGCGTAGGTAAGCCGTTACATCGTGGTGTATGCCCTCAGCTCGCCACTGCCCTAGATCCATGAGCAGTACACCGGAGTTGAAATACTCATTCCGTGGGACGCCAATATCGGTACAGGCTTTCGGTGAAAGGTTCTCCACCGCGGCAATGGGCATTCCCTCCAGATCGGTATTCCAGAGAGTTGCCAAATCTTCCAGAACGAGCGTGTCCGAGTCTATGTACAGTACTTTTGTAATCCGCTCAGGAAGGTACTCAGGAAGGTTGATTCTCTGATATACCGCAGGCCCATAACGGTGAGTCGGAAGGCCCTGGTAGAGCATGTTGTCCGGTTGATAAACCGAGAGCGTGCCGCCATGGCTTTCAACACTGTCGGCTAAGCTCGACAAGCTCGAGGCTGCAAGGTTGCAGCCAATAAGGTGGAAATTGATACCGCTTGAACTGGCTTTTAAAGCTGACAGCATGACCACGTTAGCATAGGCCACATAGTTCTCATCGCAGCACAGAGCGACTTGAACAGTGTCTTTAGCAAAGCTCATGTCAGGCATACTCTTGTCTGAACTCCTGTGCTGTTGCGGATTGTCTGGGTTTCAATGTAAGCGACAGGGTTCCTGCCAAAACCGCCGAAAAAGCGTATTTTCCGCTATCGTAAAACATGTAGGATTCAAAGATGTTGATGACCAACCAGTAGGCCAGAAACCCCGTGCCAAATAGAAAGACGGAGGGGGAAATTGCATTGTTTTTGTGTGCCTGAATCAATCGGGTAGCAAGCCAGGCCAGCAGCCCCAAGTAGAATGCCAGGCCTGCTACTCCGTATTGGGCGAGTAGGTCCATGTAAGTATTGTGCAAATGCCCGAAACGGGATTTTAACGGAGCTGGTATGGCATCTGATTCCTGCATTATTAGCTTGCTGCCATCAGGCCCCCAGCCAAAAACAGGCGACTGGGCAATCCAGGGCAAGGCGTAGTACCACGAGCGGATCCGCACTCCTGAACTGTCCAGCGGGATTTCCGAAAACTTACCCTGTAAGGCCAGAGACACGGTGCCAGTCTCACGCTCAATTTTTGATGACATGGGTGTTTGCATCGCGGCCAACATGCCGACTAATACCACGAGGCTGACCGTCATGATGATATATTTTTTTTTAATCCGCCGGTCGGCAAGCGTGGGCGTTAGCAGGGAAAAGGAGACGAGTATAACAGCTATCGCAAACAGGCTGCCAAGCCAAATTGCACGGGTCTGTGTGCCGTAAAGGTAGAAGAGCGCGGTTGTAGTTAACGCAGTGCCCGCACATATGAACAGTACACGTTTATCTGATCGTGTTGATCCATCAATAATCAGGCAGATGCCTCCGATCAGAGCAACGCCCGCGTACATGGCTGCATGTTGCGCATTGCGTGTGCCGGCGTCGATGCGGTATCCCGCTAATGCGCGCTCAATTTCCTTGACCCCATCACCCAAAATCCAAGGCGTAACAACGAGGGCCAGAGCGGCAAACGTCCAAAATAAACCCGGTGCCCAAGGTTTTTTTCGCAACCAGAATGCAAGAAGCAAAAACCAGAACCATTTTCCAACCCCTTCGATTCGCGGAAGTGAGTCTGGCATAAAATGAAATTGAGCGGCCTGAAAGGATGCAAGCCAGGAGGTGACTTCAAGCCCAAGCGAAATGAGAAAAAATACAAACAAAGGGAAAAGTTCTCGATCACGCTCTCCGCGCGCCAGAGCTGTCAGGGTTAAAGCGCCGATGAGTGTCTTGGCGTAGCGGTTAGCATCCGGGAATAATGGAGCTGAAAAAGCGAACATTGCGCACGCTGAAATCGCCAATAGTGTGAGGAGCTTTTCTTTCGCCCCGTCTGCGTGTCTTAAAGGGTGTGCTGAGGTCATTCCTGGTGACCCGCCTCAAGCCTGGTGTTATGCCACTTATCCAGCATGTCTTTTGCATCGCTTGTGCTTACCATTTCCATTGCGCCCTCAAACTCAGCCTTTTCCCCCCATCTTGCATCGCTTACAGATTTCCCCGTACCTTTCCTCAAGGCTTCGGGATATTTGTTTATACACCATCTGAGAGAATTATAAGGGCCAGATCGGTAGGGGTTACTTGCTGCAAACAGCCCCAGCACGTCTGTTCCCACCGAGCTTGCAATGTGGGCAGGGCCGGTATCTGGCGCCACCAGTAGATCCGCCTCCATCAACAATGCCGTCAGTTGTTTAAGAGTATCCTTGCCGCACAGGTTGGTCGGCGAGCTGTGCATACTGTTGGAAATGCGTGCACACATGGCTTTCTCGAAATCAGAGGGGCCACCCACCAGAATGACATGCATACCATGGCGCTCTATGGCGTGATCCGCCAACTCAGCGTATCTATCTGCCGGCCAATTTCTTAAATGATGACTTGCACAAGGGCTGATTACCAGGTTTTTACGCTCATTGGACAAGTGTTCTCTGGCGAATTTCCGGTCGCTTTCGCTTACAGGAATATCCCATTTAGGTGCTGCAGGTTCCAACCCCAAGGGCTGGAGAAAACTGGCAAGGCAGTCACGAACATGTTGCTGTTGAGCCGGCGCAATTCTGCGGTTAATGAACAGGCTGTGGAGGTCCTTGCTGCGAGCCTTGTCGTAGCCCACGCGGATTTTTGCCGGAGTGCAGGCAGAAACGAGATTGGCTCGAAACGCTACCTGCATGTGAAGCAGTGCGTCGAACTTGCGACCTTTCAGGCGTTTAAAAAGCTCAAGATAGCTTTTCCAGCCGGCTTTTTTGTTGAAAACGATAAACTCAACGCCTGGCAGATCCCCAACCAGTTTTGCTTCGATCTTTCCGATAACCCAGGTGATTTTCAAACCCGGAACCTGTTCTTGGAGGCTAAGCACAACCGGAATAACGTGCGTGACATCTCCAATAGCAGAGAGTCGGAGAATGCAGACAGACTTCATCTAATTAGCAATCCGTTACAGTTGAAAGGAATCATCAGTAGAGCTTCTTGGCCATTCGTTGGTAAACTGCGGCCTATGATAACTCAATTGAGGGTTGCCGTCGTTCGATGGTGCTGTTCCTTGAGTCGTTTTCCATCGCGTTTTTCCGGGGTAACATGGCCGAATCTGAAATTTTAAAGCGTGAAGATGGCGCCGTTCTTCTTGTTAACCCCGCTTTTCAGCAGGCCGTGACGCAAAAATGGTTTGATCCGGAGTATTGGGGTAGCCAAGCATTGCCCGTGGGTAGTGGCGGCCGAGGGGGGGCCTGGTTTATCGATGCGGCCGACAATCAGCTGGTTTTACGGGAGTACCTTCGAGGGGGGCTGGTGTCCCATCTCTCCCGAAGAACCTACGCTTATTTTGGCGAACAACACGTTCGCTCATTCGCAGAGTTTCGGATTTTAAACCACATGGCGGCATTGGCTCTGCCAGTGCCACTTCCTGTTGCTGCCTGGTATAAAAAAGTATCCCGTTTCGGCTACCGTGCTGCCATCGTTATCGAACGTATTCCACGCGCGGTGCCCCTGGCAGATCGCATTGGCAAGCTTGATAGTGCCGATTGGTCTCAGCTCGGAAACACCGTTCGACGGTTCCACGATGCGGGGGTGAGGCACGCAGATTTAAACTGCTTTAACGTGCTGGTTGTCGATAACGAATTCTTTCTTATTGATTTCGATAAAGGCCGTATTATGCCCAAAAACGCCTCGCGATCACGTTGGCAAGAGGACAACCTTAATCGGTTTTCGCGATCTTTGAGAAAGGTTGCCAGTGATGCCGTACTGCGTCAGGTTTGGGATGCATTTTTACAGGGATACAAAAGGAGCATGTCGTCTTGAGTGATCAAACCGAAATCGGGACCAAACCTTCGGTTCTGTGCCTTACAGATGCCTGTGACCGTCCAGAGAGCGAGCTGTTTATCGGCCTCCGGAATGCCGGTTTCGATGTGGACGTTATGTGCAATCCCAAGGGGCGGAACTATCAGCGCCTGATGGATAAGAACATGGTTGTGCAGCCAATGGCACTGGAAAGTCGCTTTGACAAAGAGGGCACGGCAGCAATCAGGGCACAGTTACAGGCAAAGCATTACGATATCATTCATGCCTACAATCCCAGGGCGCTGGCTTGCGCTCTTCGGGCGTCCAAAGGCAAGGAGATAAAGATTGCAGCCTATCGGGGAATTATTGGGAATATCAGTTTTTTAAATCCCGAGTCCTGGATCACATTCCTGCACCCCAGGGTCAGCAAAATTGTCTGCGTCGCGGACGCTATTAAAGCCTATTTGGCGGATTTGCGGTTTTTGTGGATGCGGATCTCTGAGCATAAACTTGTGCGTATCTACAAAGGCCATGATCTTGCATGGTACCGGGCGGAACCTGCTGATCTTGCGCAGTTTGGTGTGCCTGCGGATGCATTCGTTGTGTGCAGTACCGGGCGCAATAATCCGAGAAAAGGCTATGATGACTTGATTGATGCAATGAGCCGCCTACCCAACGATGTGAATGCCCATTTGGTACTGGTGGGTGATGCAATTGACAACGAGGAACTGAAAGATCAGGTAGCACGCTCAAGCCACCCTGAGCGCATCCATTTTACAGGGTATCGTAACGATGCGCCGTCGATAGCGGCGGCAAGTGATGTGTTTGTTTTGCCATCAAAGGAAAGGGAAGGGCTGCCCCGAGCAGTCATTGAAGCAATGGCTTATGGAGTTGCTCCCATCGTGACCCATGTTGGTGGAATGCCCGAACTTGTCAAAGATGGCGAAAGTGGGTTGGTCGTTGCGCCTCAAGATCCAGTCGCGCTGTCGTCGGCGGTTGAGCGCTTGTATCGTGATCAGCCATTACTGGAACAGCTGGGGCGGGCCGCAAAAGCTCGCATTGCCACTGATTTTCATACGACGCAAACCGTTTACGAAACAGGGGCGCTATACACAGCATTAGTGGGTGAGAACTGAGTGCGCAAGTATCTGTTTTTCGTCAATCAACCTTATTCCTATTCAATACTGCGACCTTTGCAATCGGAAATCCGACGTCGGGGCGACGAGGTTGCCTGGTTTGTTGCAGGCTGTTCGGCATCGCCGCTGAAGCCGGACGAGCACAGGTTGAAAACTGTCCGGGAAGTCCAGGCTTATGGGGCAGATGCGACGTTTGTTCCGGGTGATTGGGTGCCTTATTTTTTTCCCGGCATAAAGGTCGAGGTGTTCCATGGCATGGCACGCAATAAACGCGGCCATAAAAGTGAAGACGACAGCGACCATTACCGAATTCGGGGCTGGTTCGACCTTTACTGCACCCATGCCGAGAGAGACACGGAGAAATTTCAGGCTTTATCTCGTGAGTTAGGCCATTTTTCTGTAACCAAAACAGGCTGGCCCAAGCTGGATCCGTTATTGAGCGGTGCGCACTGTGGCGAACGTGTGCGGGCGGACGGCGAACCGCCCACTGTTTTCTTTGCGTCGACATTTAGTCGTTCTGTTACCTGTGCCCCGCAACTGGCGGACAAAATCGAGGCCCTCTCAAAAAGCGGGAATTGGCGGTTTATCGTAACCCTTCACCCGAAAATGGAAGAAGACGTTGTAGAGCGTTACCGCTCCATGCAAAGTTCCAACCTTAAATTTGTGGAAAGTGATGAGGATCTGATTCCTCTTTTATCTAATGCAGATATTATGTTGTGTGATACCTCCTCAATCATGTTCGAATTCATGTTCTTGCAAAGGCCTGTCGTGACTTTCCGTACAAAAATGCCGGGTCCCTACCTTATCGATGTGCAGCATGTGGAGCAGCTTGAAAGTGAGTTAAAGCGGGCTTCTGAGCGGCCAGAGTCGCTACTTGCCGCGCAAAACCAACTTTGTCGTGACCTTCATGAGTTTCAGGACGGGCGATCAAGCGAGCGGGTATTGGACGCGGTTGAGACATTTCTGCTCGAACAGAAGGGTACTTTGAAACCCAAGCCCAGGAACTTGTTGAGAAAGCTCAAAGTCCGGCTGCGCCTGAAAAAAGAGCTGGCCAAAAAACCAAATCGTTAACACTGATGGAATGATGTTATGAAAGTGCTGGTAACGGGTGGTGCCGGTTTTATTGGCTCAGCAGTGATCCGGTATCTACTTGCGCATACCGACATTGAGATCGTTAATGTTGATGTGCTGTCGTACGCTGGCAATCTGGAATCATTGGAGGAAGCTGCCGCCAACGATCGATATGCCTTTGAACAAGTCGATATTTGTAACCAAAAGGCTCTGGAGAGAGTTTTCGAAGTCCATAAGCCGGATGCCGTGATGCATCTGGCAGCAGAAAGTCATGTTGATCGCTCTATAGACGGGCCCGCGGCGTTTATTCAAACCAACGTTGTTGGCACCTATGTGCTGCTTGAAGTGGCCCGGTGTTACTGGTCGAACATGTCAGCGGACAAGCAAAAGACGTTTCGCTTTCATCATATCAGTACTGATGAGGTATACGGCGATCTCGATGCCACCGATTCACCCTTCACTGAAACAACCCGGTATTGTCCAAGTTCGCCATACTCTGCGAGCAAGGCCAGCGCAGACCACTTGGTACGCGCCTGGCACCGGACTTATGGCTTACCTGTTGTCGTCAGTAATTGCTCAAACAACTATGGGCCTTTTCAGTTCCCGGAAAAACTGATTCCCTTAATGATTCTTAACGCGCTGGCTGGTAAGCCGTTGCCAGTTTATGGTGATGGGCTTCAAGTGCGTGACTGGCTCTTTGTCGATGATCACGTGAAGGCGCTGCATAGTGTGTTAACCAAAGGGGTGTTGGGCGAAACCTACAATATTGGTGGGCAGAGCGAGAAAACCAACATTGAGGTGGTACATTGTGTTTGCCGGTGCCTGGATGAGCTGGTTGAGGAAAAGCCTGCGGGAGTCACAACGTTCAAGCAGCTAATTTCTCATGTTACTGACCGACTCGGTCATGATCGTCGGTACGCTGTCGATAATGCGAAAATCAGCCGTGATTTGCATTGGCAGCCAGATGAAACATTTGAATCTGGTATACGAAAAACGGTGATGTGGTATCTGGACAACGTTGACTGGTGCCGTCGCATCCTGGAAAAGCCACACCGCGATCACTGAAACTCAGCAGAGCTAAATGACTATGAAGGGAATTATTCTTGCTGGCGGTACTGGCACGCGTTTGTTTCCCATTACTATGGGGGTGTCCAAGCAGCTTTTGCCTATCTACGACAAGCCAATGATTTATTATCCGCTGTCAGTTTTGATGCTGGCGGGTATACGTGACATTCTCGTGATCACCACGCCGGATGACGCCCATTCGTTTAAACGATTATTGGGCGATGGCAAGCGCTTCGGAATAAACCTCAGTTACAAAACCCAGGAGAAGCCAGATGGTCTGGCTCAGGCATTTTTAATAGGCGAGGAGTTTATTGGCACCTCTGATGTTTGCCTGGTTCTTGGTGATAATATTTTCTATGGGCAGGGATTCACACCCACGTTAAGAAATGCCGTAAACAAAATAAGGGAGAACCGAGGTGCAATGGTTTTCGGTTATCAGGTTAAAAAGCCGGAGGACTTTGGGGTCATAGAATTCGATAGTGAAATGCGGGCGGTGTCGCTGGAAGAAAAGCCCAAGCACCCAAAATCGAGCTTCGCAGTTACAGGCTTGTATTTTTACGATAACCGGGTTGTGGAGATCGCCAAGCGAGTCAGACCGTCTGATCGGGGTGAGCTTGAAATTACGACTATCAATAACGCTTATTTGAATGATGACACGCTGGCTGTTCAACTTCTCGGGCGCGGTTTCGCGTGGCTGGACACAGGTACCCATGGAACGTTACTGGAAGCTGCCCAGTTTGTTGAAACGATTGAAAAACGCCAGGGTTTCAAGATTGCTTGTCTGGAAGAGATCGCCTGGCGTAATGGATGGCTGGATAACTCGGGCATGCTCAGTGCTGCCGATTTTTATGTAAAAAGCGGATATGGTGCATATATACGGGAATTGATTGAAGAATCTGGCTCATTAGACAGGGTTGATGTGTCCGTTGAGTAAGCAAAAGGTTTTGCATATATGCCGGGCGGAAAAGTTCATTCCACCGTTTATTGATCTGATACAGACAAACTTTGACTCAACTCTGCACGAGTTTGTTATTTTTGGCGACCATAAAAAGTACAGTAGCGAAGGGCGGTTTGGGGTTTTTCGCGTGGAAAACGGAGTTGTCGGTAAGACCGCAGCGAAAGCGCGGCTGATCATACAGATGCATCGTGCCGATCGCATCATCCTTCACGGTTTGTTTACCCGTGTTGTTACGAAAATGCTTTTCTTGATGCCATGGTTACTAAGAAAAACCTATTGGGTGATATGGGGCAACGATCTTTACAGTAAGAGAGATTCCGACTTCAGCTCAGGCCTGAAAAATATTTCGCGGCGGTTTGTTATTCGAAATATGGGTCACTTGGTGACGTTTGTTCCTGGTGACATCAAGCTTGCAAGAGAGTGGTATGGTGCCCGTGGAAAAGCCCATCGATGCTTGATGTACACCTCCAATTTGTTCTCTGAATCTCATACAAACCAGCTGGATACTGGTGTTGTTGATATTCAGGTGGGCAACTCTGCTGATCCCAGTAACAATCATCTTGAGATATTCGAGAAGCTGGCAAAGCTGCCGTCAAACAATTTTCACGTGCATGTTCCACTTTCTTACGGCGACAAGAAAAACGCAGAACTTATCATAGAGCAGGGTCGAAAGCTGTTTGGAGGTCGTTTCAAGCCTCTTGTCGAATTTGTCCCTCTGGATCAGTACCGGCAATTTCTGGCAACGATTGATATCGCTATTTTTAATCACAATCGCCAGCAGGGGTTAGGGAACCTGGTATCACTCTTGGGAATGGGCAAGAAAGTTTATTTGCGGCGAAGTATCTCAACAGTCGATTTGCTGGATTCCTTGGGCATCCGATGGTTTGATGTTGAACAAATAGATCTGTTGCCAATACCTGAACACTCGAAAGAAGCGAATAAGCGCCGAGTAAGTGAAACCTTCTCAAAACCTAATCTGATCGCGCAACTTGACGATATTTTTAAGGAGTGAGTAATGGGGTACCTCTCAGAAGCGGCGCTTGAAAAAATGAACTTCAAGAAGTTGGGGCGTGGCGTAAAAATAAGCGATAAAGCGAGTGTCTACAATTCAGAGTTGATGGAGATAGGTGACTTCTCGCGGATTGATGATTTTTGCGTGCTATCAGGTAACATTGTTCTTGGAAAGTATTGTCACGTGGCCCCCATGTGCCTTATCGCCGGAGGGGCACCCGGCGTAGTGATTGGCGACTTTGGCGGGTTAGCCTACGGCGTAAAGGTTTTTGCGCAGTCTGATGACTACTCTGGCGAAACCATGATAGGTCCCTTGATCCCACCACAGTATAAACGAGAGCAGTTTGCCGCTGTTTTGCTGGAGCGACAGGTTATCGTTGGCACGAATGCAGTTATATTCCCTGGAGTGAAGATCGCGGAAGGCTGTGCGATTGGCGCGACGGCTCTCGTATCAAAAAGCACTGAACCCTGGGGCATATACGTTGGCAATCCGGCGAAGCGAGTGAAGGCGAGAAAGAAGAATATAAACGAACTTGAGCGCAGGTTTTTACGGGAAACCGACACGTGATTCCATTTAATCGCCCGCCCGCAACGGGAGAAGAGCTTCGCTATATTGAGCAAGCGCTGCGACAAGAAAAACTTTCCGGTGACGGCCCATTTACTGAGCGATGTCATCAGTGGTTTGAGGGCCATTTGGACTGCAGGCGCGCCTTTTTGACCCCCTCCTGCACTCATGCGCTTGAGATGGCAGCCCTTTTAATCAACGTGCAGCCTGGCGATGAGGTTATTATGCCGAGCTACACGTTTGTCAGTACGGCGAATGCGTTTGCGCTTCGTGGCGCTCACATTGTTTTTGTGGATATCCGGCCAGACACCATGAATATCGATGAGACGCTAATTGAAGCTGCTATAACGGAAAAAACAAAAGCCATTGTCCCTGTGCATTATGCTGGCGTTGGATGTGAAATGGACGCCATCATGGGGCTTGCCAATCGCTATGGACTCTATGTTATTGAGGATGCCGCTCAGGGCATGATGGCAAAATATTGTGGCCGTCCCCTGGGGACAATAGGGCATTTGGGCGCATTCAGCTTTCATGAGACGAAAAACTACACCAGTGGAGGTGAGGGCGGCTTACTTATCGTCAACGAGGCGGAATTTGCGAATCAGGCCGAGATCATCCGTGAAAAGGGAACCAATCGCAGTCAGTTTTTCCGTGGAATGGTGGACAAATACAGTTGGGTTGGCATGGGTAGCAGTTATCTCCCATCCGAGCTGCAAGCTGCATATTTATGGGCGCAGTTAGAACACGCTGAGCAGATCCGCAGTGACCGTATGGCTATCTGGGAGAGGTATCATTCTGCATTACAGCCGCTTGTCCTGAGTGGCGCTATTGAGGGGCCAGCAGTGCCGGTTACAGCGGCCCACAACGCACATATGTATTTTCTGAAGGTGCGCACTCTGGAGGAACGCGCAGCATTGCTTGATCATCTCAAGCAGTCCGGTGTCTTGGCAGTGTTTCATTATGTTCCGCTGCACTCTACGCCATTCGGACAGACTATGGGGCGGTTCCATGGTTGTGACACTTTTACCACCAAGGAAAGTGAGCGTCTTGTTCGCTTGCCCATCTGGTACGGGATGTCAGCTCAGGACCAGGAGCATGTCATAGATTCAGTGCTGTCCTTCTTTGGTTAACGAAGACCTGTTCCGTTTTGGGGCCAGCGTCCAAAGCCCCGCGTATTTATTGAACGTCACCTGCGCATAAGTGACTGCAGTAAGATACCCTACGGCGCCATCCAGAAACCCAAATCGGATAAAATACACCTGAATGAAGGTCAGCAATCCCCTGAGAGTAGGGTAGATCATTGTGCGTGTTTTCTTGCCTTGCCTGTGCTTTTCCTTAGAGCCCAGCCACGCATATTTGGCGCTTTTCTCCAGGGAATGGCCAAAATCCCTGTGGGTGTAGTGGGTCAGGCGCCCTCGCAGTGTTTTGATGCTTCGCCCCTCCGGAATGAGAATCCGCTCATGAACCAGAGCATCGGAAAACCGGACACCCTCTCTGCGAAATAGCCGCAAAGGCGCGCGTCCGCTGCGGCCGAAATCCAGGCGCGTGCCATAAATGGTTACGGCCCAAGGTAGCTTATAAGCGTCGGCATCCGGATCTGCCAGGCGGTGGTTTATTTCACGACCGAGCTCGGGTGTGATGCGCTCATCGGCATCCAGTGAAAGCACCCACTCCCCTGTAGCTTTATCCAGGGCTCTTTGTTTTTGAACACCAAAACCGGGCCAGTCGGTTACTTCCACAACGTCCGCATACTGGCGGGCAATTTCAACGGTTCTGTCTGTGCTGCCGCTATCCAGAACAATAACTTCATCAGCCACCAGCCTTGCTGATTTCAAACAATCAGCGATGTGATCCTCTTCGTTTTTGGTAATGATGGTGGCAGAGACGGTTTTTGTGCGCTGGCGCACGTAGGAGGTGCGCAGTTCGTTGAACAAGGCGGAGGCAAGGCCGGCAATTGACAGTAGATAGAAGGTCAAAAACAGCGAGCGGTTAAAAGTTGCTTCAGTCAGTCCGAATAGCAGATAGGACGAGCTTACCATCACGCCTGCAACGGCAAGATGAGCAGTCGCAATGTGTTTGCTTAAAACATGACGGGAAAACACGGCCAAGGGAATAAATATCAGCAATGCCCAGCCAAGAATGCCGGGGATACCACTGGTGGCTGCCAGATTGAGCAGGTCGTTGTGAGCATGGCCAGTGCAACAGTCGATCAGCACAGGGGAGGCGCTTCCTGCGTCCACCGCCGCTTCTATCTTATGGGCGTACCCACCGAGCCCGACACCTGTCCAGGGATTGTCCGTAAACATCTGCCAGGCCAGATTCCACACTTCCAGCCGGATTGTGATGCCGGAATCCAGGCTGCCGGTTTGGGTAAATTCTGCAGCCGATGCCGTGAGGCGATCATTGGTGGCCATTGCTGTTACAAGAAGCGCAGGTATTGCGACCAGGCTTACATAGCGTAAATTCCGCTTCAGCAAGGGCAGCAGTAGTAATAACAGAACAGGTAATGCGATCAGGTTGCTGCGAGTCTGCGAGAGCAATGCAACAGCTGCCGAACTAATACCCAGAATAATCAGCAGCAACGCAAAGGCGCGGCGCTTGCTGCGCAGACAAAACGAACCTCCGACCAGGGTAATAAAACCGCCAAGCAGGGCGAGATTGCCAAAGCTGATGGGGTTTATGCCACCACCAAACCGGCTGTCTAGGATAGAGGCCGGAGGAACCGAACCGGCTACCAATGTGAACGCAAGTAACATGGCGGTGGACACGGCCATCAATGCGAACGCTGTAAATGCGGTGCCAGCGCCCAGGCGACCGTAACTCATGGCAATAATAAGTGGCCAGAACAGAATCAGGCGGGCATGGGTGCCAAGGGTTTTGCCGCCCTCATAGCTGAAGCCCTCAAGTGTCCAGGAGTAAATACTGACGAGAACAAAAAACCAAAAGGCAAAGTGCAGCAAGCGCAATTCTTTGGGTTTGTCCCACCCGGTGTGGTGCAGCCAGTTTTTTTGACTGATCACAATGCCGGCAATCGCAAGCACCAGGGTTGCGCCTGCTAGAACACTTGATGAAAGAAGCGTGCCAGCTACGCCAAGTGCAAAAAGCAGATGTACAGGCTTTTTGATGTGATTAATCATGTTCAGGTGCCCGCCAAATACGAGGATGTATTGAAAATCAGAAATGGCTCCGGAGTCGGCTTTCTACAGCCTGGGTTGTCAGCATACCCTGTCCGGATTGTATGGGTTGATTTCGCCAGGGGGGCGGTGGCGCATACGCTTATACTCCCACTGATACTGACCGGGTATTTCTCGGATGCAACTTTCGATTGAGTGGTTCATGGCGGTTGTCGCTGCAACCACGTCCTTGTTGTCCAGCCCCCGCTCTGCCGGGCGTACTATGATTCGAAAACCGCGAGCGTTTTCCAGCCGCTCTGCGTAAGTCATCAGCACTTTGGCTCCGGTGCGCTGCATCAATTTGGAAACCAGCGTCATGGTTTTCACTTCCATGCCAAAAAAAGGAGCAAAAGCATTCCCCTTACCGCGCGGCGACTGATCAGGCAGGATGCCGGCAACGCCGCCCTCACGCAGTATGGAGGCCAGTCTTGCCAGCCCACGCCGGTCACCGCGAACCAGCTCAGAGCCCAGGCGTCCGCGCACTTGCACCATGTAGTCCTCGAATTCCGGCATGTTAGGCGGGCTGTACAGGGCGGCCATTTTGTAGCGAGACGAGAAAAACAGGCCCGCCAGCTCCCAGTTGCCAAGGTGGGGCGCAAGCAGAATGAGCCCGCTGCCATCGGCCATGGCTTCATCTATCAGTTCCAGGCCCTGGGTCTCTTGCACCAGCGCAAGACAATCGTCAACAGACCATTCCCACATCAGTGGAATCTCGAACATAGTCATGCCCGTGTGCCTTAACGACTCTTTCAGCATGGCTGAGCGCTCATCGTCTGATAGCTCAGGAAGACAAATTGACAAATTGGTCTCGGTTACCGAACGGGGCTGTGTCGGCAGTTTCCACAAGAGCCACCCCACGAGCTTGCCCACACGTTGTGCATTGGCCAAGGAGAGCCAGCTGGCGATACGAAGCAAGCCTGCAACGGTATAGTATTTGAACTTTCTCATTTTCTGCCGTACCGGTCTTCGTATCTTACAATGTCGTCCTCGCCGAGATAGGAGCCCGATTGCACTTCAATCAGCTCTAAGTCAATCACCCCAGGGTTCTCCAAGGAGTGCACTTGTCCTATGGGGATATATGTAGACTGGTTTTCTGTGACCAGATAGGTTTTTTCGCCATTAGTTACCCTTGCCGTTCCGCTGACAATTACCCAGTGCTCGGCACGGTGGTGATGCATTTGGACGGATAATTTGGCTCCGGGCTTTACCGTGATGCGTTTGACCTGGTATCGGGCGCCGTTATCTATAGAGTCATAGATGCCCCAGGGCCGATAGACCTCGCGGTGATTCATATGTTCGTGCCGCCCGTCGCTGCGAATTTTTTCAACCACCGACTTCACATCTTGTACGCTGTCTTTGTGGGCAACAAGGATGGCATCTTTGGTTTCGATGACTACCAGGTTATCGACGCCAATGGTAGCCACCAGGCGGCCGTCTGCACGAACAAGCGTATTGTGGGTTTGCTGCGCAATGACATCGCCTCTGAGGTTGTTGCCGTCCTGATCTTTTTCACTAACATCCCAAAGTGCCGACCAGGAGCCAATGTCGCTCCACCCTGCGTCCAGTGCGACAACCGCTGCATGGTCGGTTTTTTCCATAACCGCGTAATCGACGGATTCGGACGGACAGGTGGCGAACAGATCAGAGTTCACCCGAATAAAATGCAGGTCTTCGCTGATATTTGTCATCGCCCCGCGACAGGCGGAGAGAATGTCAGGGCGATGCTGCTCCAGTTCAGCCAGATACTGTTTGGCGCTGAATAAAAACATACCGCTGTTCCAGAGATACTCTCCGGAGGCAATATAGGTTTTGGCCGTTTCCAGGTCAGGCTTTTCCACAAAGCGGTCAACTGAATAGCTGTTGGCAGAAAGCTCATCACCGCGGTGAATATAGCCGTATCCGGTTTCGGGCTGGTGCGGCACAATGCCAAAGGTGACCAACTTGCCCTTTTGGGCCAGTGGGATGGCTCTTTCGACGCCCTTTTGGAAGGCTTGTACATCCTGGATCAAGTGGTCGGCGGCAAGAACCAGCATTAATGGGTCGGTGCCCTCAGCGCTCTCACACAACTGAAGCGCCGCCAGTGCAATGGCAGGTGCGGTGTTGCGACCACAGGGTTCAAGTATAATGCGGCTATCTTCATGGCCTGATTGCCGCATTTGTTCTGCTGCCAGGAAGCGATGCTCTTCGTTGCAGATGAGCAGAGGTTCCTGGGCGTTCATACCGTCAAGCCGGGCAACCGTTGATTGCAGCATCGAAAGCGGGCTGTCCGTCAGCTTAAGAAATTGCTTCGGGTTTAATTGTCGCGACAGTGGCCAGAGCCGAGAGCCGGTGCCGCCAGCCATAATAACGGGATGAATCATGCATGTACTCCAAACTTGGGGGTGCAGTAGGTCGCAAAACTGATAGCTAAGGTGCGAGATCTTATCATATCGTTTGGGTACGGGCAGTGTGTAATCCCGCAAAGCCAGCACAGTGGCAGGCCAGGGTGTGAGGGTAGATCAGAGCCGTTGGGATTCGCCCCAGCTCTTTTCCTTGCTGCCTGTTTCCCACTCAATTCGTTTGTAGAATCTGAGAATGCGCCGGTTAATGTAACGCCTTCTCCAGGCGGGAATTATCGAGAGCCCGCTTGGAACAGGGGGTGCGCCCAAGCCATCGACGAGTACAAGTTCCGGTTGGTTGTCGCGCTGACTGATTACCAGGTTATGGGGCAACAAGTTACGAGTCAGTATTCCTGTGGATCCAAGCCATTCGCATAAGCGCTCCGCAGCCGCATTGATACGAGCATCAAAGCCGTGTTGAGTTAAGTAAAGTTCAAGCGTTTGGGCGGGGTTGCCGTTAACATCAAATAGTAGTTCGCTCTCGTTCGCGGGCCCAAGAGAGGTTGCTGTTTCGCCATAAAATTTTGGGAGATGGCGCCACACGGTACTTTCATGGCCCTGGTTGATCAGGGCTAGTATCGCATTTTGTCGATGTGCAGCCAGTTCCTGCTTGTTGTCATTCAGTCGGGACTTGCCGAGTAGTTTCTTGGGTGTTGCCTGTCTCTGGTATCTTGCCTCTATATTTTCAGGCCGAATGATCTTGAGGCATCGGTCGGGTATGTTCGGGTGCCTGTAGCAGTGTCGATTGTCGCCAGAGGCGAACGGCTGCTGGTCTGAAAGGTCGATCATAAGATGCTCTTTCTAGTTGCGCCTGGTTGAGTGCAGGCCAGCATTGGGAAAAAAAGTCAATTCGAGTAAGTGACGCACTCGGAATAAACATTGATAGTGCTCTCAATCATGTTGGCCATCGAAAGCGAGCCACGGGCCTTTTTGCGACTATCTGATTGTTCCCGGTGAAGTTCCTCCATATCGGTCATCAGAAGGTTGGCAAATTGTTTTGGGGCGAATTCGTGATGAATAAATCGTGAATCGAGAAACTCATTTGCGACAGGAACATCAGTCGCAACCACGGGTTTCCCGGCCAGCAAGGCCTCGGCAAACACGTAAGAAAATCCCTCCCTGCGAGAAGAAATAACAACCCCATCAGCTAAAGCCATCAGTGCCGGAATATCATCCCGGTGGCCTAAAAGAGTGATTTTGTCGTGTTGGGAGGTTGTTCGTATTTGCTGCTCCAGGCTTTTTTGGTTCGGACCAGAGCCTGCAATAAGCAAAGTGCCGTTTACGTACTGGAATGCATCGATCAGAAAATCAAAGCCTTTTGCCGGGACAAGGCGGCCGACTGCTAACCACACCGGGTGGTTTGCGTGATCCGGTAAGGGGCCGGACAAGTTGGGCGCTGGCGGAGGTATGATGCCGTTGTACACAACACTGACATTGTTATGGCCGATATCAGCGGCGAGCTTTTTACTGACGGCTATAATCCGGCAAAAAGCCTTGGCTTTGGGGTAAGTGGATTTGAAACCATGAATTGTCGCAACGGTTTTCACGCGGCGCAGCAATGGGGCGAGCAGTTGTATCACAGCTGCAGCCTTGCTTCCCTGGGCATGTACGATATCGAAATTACCGCTCTTGATGGTTTTCATTACCGCCTTTAGCAGGCCCGGGGAAAGTCGTGAGGCCCTGGGGTTCAGTGTGACGGTTTTCACCGTCTCATTGAGTTGCGATTGGTGATGGGTGGATGTAGCGCAGGTAACGTCGTGTCCCCTTGCGCTCAGACCATTTGCAAGTTCCTGGCAGTGTTTTTCCATTCCGCCAGTGCCTTCACCCTTGGAAATTATCAGCAACAGAATGTTCATGGCTTGCGACCGGCCGCAGCCATCTTATGCTTCAGCACGCTCGCATAAACCTCCAGCGACGACTCAGTCTGCGCCTGCAGCCGAAACCGATGCGGAATGTTTATGTTTGGTGCGCCGTCATTCAGCAGTCTGAGTGCAATTTTAGCAAACTCCTGAGTATTATCAGGCGTTACCAGTCCGTCCCGAAAGCAGGCCTGCAAGGTCTCAGCGGCGCCACCCCGGTTAAACGCGGCAACGGGCGTACCAGATGACAGTGCTTCGGTGACCGTGCGGCCGAAGGGCTCCGGTTTTGTGGACATGTGGCACACCAGATCAGCAAAGAGATACAGCTCTGCCATGTCGTCGCGCTGCCCAAGGAAGGTCACTTTATCTGCAAGCTCGAGTGTTGCGCGCTTCTGTTGAAGCTCTTCCAGGAAGCGGTCTTTGCCCGGCTCCGCGCCCCCCACAATAATGCCATGACAGTCTGGCTCTTTGCGGGTGATCTCTACCATTGCCTCAAGAAACTCCAACTGGCCTTTCCAACGGGAAATACGCCCCGGCATCATCAGAATGCGCTTGTTTTCGAGGTGCGGGTACTGCATAAAAAAGCGTTCTTTCCATGTATGGCTCAGTTCCCTGGGCTGAAAATAATCCACATCCACGCCGCGCTGTATCACAGTCAGGTTTTGATCCGGAACCTGAAAGTGTTCAAGAACATAATCGCGTACGCAGTTTGACACCGCAATCACATGGTCAGATTTGGCCATGATGGCGCTGTAGGGGTTCACCGAGTACATGCCGTGGAACGTAGACACAATGGCGGACCGCTGCTGCGTTGGTAGCCCTTTCCATGCCAAACGCACAATCCAGGCAGGCATGCGCGAGCGCACGTGGATAATGTCTGGCTGCAGCTCACGAATGAGATTCCGCATGGGGCGGATTTGCCCAAAAGAGGCGGGTGATTTACGATGAATTGGCATCTGAATATGCGTTGAGCCTTGCTCCGTAAGGCGCTCTGCCAAGGGGCCTCCACTCGAGACCACAAACGACTCATGGCCATGCCGTACAAGGTCTGCTGCAAATTCTGTGGTTCCTCGTTCTACACCGCCACTGTAGAGAGCCGGCAGTGCCTGAAGAATTTTCAAGTGTGACTCCTTGTTTGATCCTTATACGCGGAATTTGGTGAAAACCAGCGCTTGATGACCCACTGGGCGGCTCGGTTGGCCTCCCATAGAGGCGTCTCCTGGCCCGTTTTGCCCCCCATTACCGTAGCATGATCACTCCAGCGAGCCACATAGCCATTTTCAACCAGCCGTTGTACGCCATTTGCAACACGGCTGCCGGCGTTTTGCTGCAATTGAAGCAACCCGGTAGGCACACCAGAGGTTGCCGCTTCGCACACCATAGACATACTGTCTGGTGTTACCCAAATTGCCCGAGAGGCTGCAACCTGCTGGCTTAGCCAGTCTTCGTGCGTGGTGTCTGGATCTACCACGGTGATTCTGGGGCCTGCAAGCTCATTAAGCCGTGACGTGAGTGCCTCTGGTGTTCGTCTTGAACCGCTGATCGTCCAGCGCCATTCGGGATATTCGCCAATCAGGTGTGAGATTTGCCCAAAAACAACGTCGTCTTCCCAGTCAAAATGAGGCGATGGGCCGCCAAGCAGCAGCAACGCTTCAGGCTTGTCGGTAACCTTGGCCAGGGGTGTGATGGTGTTTATTGCGCCTTCTGTGACCAGAGTGTGTTTGCTCCCGGAAACCCCGTCATGAGCAGGGACGATCGCCCCGTCGACCCAGGTACGTGGGAATCCGGGCTTCATGATAACCAGTGTTTTGGTGTTTTTGAGCCGCCTTAAGCACAGCAGAAGTTTGTGAGTGCCGGTGCCAGCCGCGATAACCATATCAGGGTGGGGGAGCGTTTTGTCCATCGCAGGAGCCATCGCAAGCAGTGCGCGCCACAAGGGCACACTGACCTCCTGAGCATTGACCCAGTGCACACTGGCACCTGTCTTTACCCGTAACCGATTGCCCAGGCCTTTCAGTTGATTGCGGTGCCCGGGCTTGTTGTCTGTGAGCAGCCATATAACGGGGGCTTTGGACATATTATTTGTCACCATAAAAGCCCGGGTCATCGATACCCGGTCGCGTTTTGAAGCGCCGATGCATCCACAGGTATTGATCTGGCGCGCGCCGGATCTCCCGCTCAAGAATTTGGTTAATAGTCGTGGCATCCTGCAGGTCGTCGCCGCTTGGAAAAGGTTCTAGCGGTGGGTGGAAGTAAATGTCGTAGCCAGGCTTGTCTTCGCGTCTAAAGTGGCTGAAAGGAACGAGCTTGCAGCGGCTGCGCGCTGCAATTCGTGAGGTGGCAGTGATAGTGCCGGCTGGAACACCAAAAAATGGCGCAAACACAATGTCCTTGCGGCCATAATCCTGATCGGTGGCGTACCAAACGGTGCGGTTGTTGCGCAGACTTCGGAGTAGGCCCCGTAGATCCCTGGCGCTAAGGGCAGATCCATACCGCCGTTCCCGAGCCCGGGTCATGACGGCATTCATCAAAGGATTGTTGTGGTCCCGCTGCATAACATCTGCTTCTATATACTCGGTAATCAGGCTGCCCCCAAGGTCCAGGGTGCTGTAGTGCCCCCCAAGTAGCAGTACGCCCTTGCCCTCGGCCAGCGCGTTATCGAGATGTTCTTTTCCGTGGACTTCGGTTATGCCGGTGAGTTTTGCAGGGTCCCGGAACCAGGCAATCCCAAGTTCCATCAGTCCAATCCCGTTGGCGATAAAAGCATTTCGTACCAAAGCACCCTGCTGGGCTTTCGTGAATTCGGGAAAGCACAGCCGAATATTAACCTCAGCTATATGTCGGCGACTGCCTGCAAAGCGCCAGGCCAGCTTGCCCACCTGTTTACCAAGCCACCATTGAATGCGGAGAGGCAGTTGGGCTGCGCACCACATAACAGCAACTCCGGCCCAGGTTGGCCACCAGCGGGGGTGGCGGTAAGCTGAGTAGTCAGTATTGCGTGGTTGGCTACGGTATTTCTTTTTCACTTGACATGTATCCTGCGAACTCATTGGGTTACTGGCCAGGCTATGTTGCCCGGCAGAGTGAGTCGTAAGCAAATGATTAGGCTTTGCTATATGATACCGCACTGGTTTGTTGGGAGTCTTGCGTGCTTCAATTTATCTATTCACAGCTTATACGGTTGGCGTTGCCGTTTATCCTTTTGCGGTTATGGTGGCAGGGTCGGCAGGCGCCCGAGTTGCGCGTTAACTGGCAGCAAAGACTGGGCTTTGTACCCCGAATCAGCGGTACGGTGGTGTGGGTGCATGCGGTGTCTGTTGGCGAAACCATTGCAGCTGCGCCCATGGTGCGGCGCTTGCGTGCCCGCAATCCTGGTATAACTATTTTGATGACGGCCATGACCGACACAGGCTTGGCCCAGGCCATGAAAATGTTTGGCGATCAGGTTCATTATGCATACGCGCCCTACGATACGCCTGGCTCAATACGCCGCTTTCTGAATCGCGCCAATCCTAACATTCTGGTTATTATGGAAACGGAAATATGGCCGAATATGATACGCCAGAGTCGGTCCCGCCGAGTGCCTGTTTTCCTCATCAATGCGCGGCTTTCTGAACACTCTGCCCGTGGTTATGAGCGTATTAAGAGTTTGGCTGCGCCAATTATGCGCAGTATCAGCTGGGTGGCTGCGCAAGCAGAGAAAGATGCAGAACGCTTTCGCCGGATTGGGGTTGCGGCCTCTAAGGTCGCTGTTACAGGCAGCGTGAAGTTTGATGTGGATATTCCCGATTTGGTGCTCAAGGCATCGCAGCAGCTTAAGGCGTCTTTGTCAGACCGCCCGGTCTGGATCGCTGGCAGTACCCATGAGGGAGAAGATGACCAGTTATTGGCGGCGCACCGTAAGCTTCTGAATAATCACCCGAATGCACTGTTAATAATTGTTCCTCGTCATCCCGAGCGTTTTGAATCCGTGGCCGACAAAATTATCAGGCAGGGATTTTCTCTGGCGCGCCGATCCGGGGATGAAACATTGGTTGGGGCAGAGGTGTATCTTGGCGATACCATGGGCGAGCTGATGATGCTCTATGGCGCAAGTGATGTGGCGTTTGTAGGGGGTTCATTAATTGAGCGAGGTGGTCACAATCCGCTGGAGCCGGCAGGGTGGGGGATTCCGGTCATTTCCGGCCCCAACGTGTTCAACTTTGAAACCATTTACCAGCGTCTTCGTGATGATCGTGGTGTGGTTATCGTTGAGGGGGTTGATGAATTGTACCAGCACCTTTCAACACTGTTTGATGATGACGATGAGCGTCGCGCTAGTGGTCAAAGGGCGTTGTCGGTAGTCAACAAAAACCGGGGTGCGCTAGACCGGGTAGTTGATGGAATTATTGAACGGGTTTAGGAACACATCCCTAAACCCGCGGTTTACTGCGTTTCCAAGCACCCTATAAAGCAGGGTCTTGGGCAGGGTCGTCCAGAGTTTCTTTATCATTGGCCAGAGCTTCAATACCTGGAGCACTGGCACTAAGCCAATTGTTCAGCTCAATCAGATCTTTGGGGCTGAGTGTGCCAGCCGCCTGCTTCAACTGAAGAGTATTGTTCACGTAGTCGTACCGGGCGTTGGCGTAGTCCCTCAGCGCAACATAATAAGCCCGCTCGGCATCCAGCACCTCAACAATGTTCCGTGTACCTACATCATAACCGGCGCGTGTGGCATCCAGCGCACTGCGGCGTGAAATAATCGTACGCTCCAGGGCAGAAGCTGTTTCAATATTGTTGTTGACCGTCAGGAACAAACTGCGAGTATTTACCCGCACATCACGGCGCACCGTGTTCAGTGACTGCTCAGCTACGGTCACCAGGGAGCGTTGCTGGCGCACACCGGCTTGAGTGCCGCCGCCTGAATACAGAGGCACCTTGAGGTTCAGTGCGATAACACCCTGGGTGGTTTCGCCGTCACGCTGGCTGAGAGGCGATACGCCCGGGCCATTTTGTT
>JAKDUK010000066.1 GCA_030457765.1 Marinobacter sp.
GCGGGCATTGATGCCTGCGCCGGTAACGGTCAGCCGTTTTATAACTATCGTCGCGATGCGCTTATTCATGCCTCCCACGAACTGGGCATCTCCAGCCGGGTTGATGTGCTCTATCCTAGCCATAGCCTGACTGGTCACACACTACTGTGTTCGTTCACCATTACGCCCGAACTGCGTAACACCGAAGCATTTGAGTTGTTATCCCGAGCCAGATTACTGTTTATTGCAAGCCACCGTGATTGGTTCGCTCAGCGCATTGCAGTGGAGATTCAAGGCGTCCAGCTTACTGATGGCCGTGTGCCTTTCTGGGACAGTTTGGGACGTCATTTTTTTGATATGGATTTTGAAACCGCCGACCAGTACTCCGGCTTGCTCAGCAAAACCTTTATTGCCGAACTCATGCCGCCCAACCCTGTTTATGTCACCTTGCTCTCAGAGCCGGCCCAGGTTGCACTTGGCCAGGCCCATGAGCTGACTCGGCCAAATCTTGAACTGCTGCAGCGGGAAGGGTTTCAAGCGGGCAATTATCTGGATATTTTTGACGGTGGCCCGGTGCTTGAGGCACGTACTGATGCCTTGCATACGTTGGTTACCAGCCAGGCAAAAACCTTGCACGGCACCCATACACAGGGCAGCGAAACCTGCCTGATTTCAGCAGGAGAGGGCGCCCAGTTCCG
This sequence comes from Marinobacter sp., assembly GCA_030457765.1. GTDB lineage: Bacteria > Pseudomonadota > Gammaproteobacteria > Pseudomonadales > Oleiphilaceae > Marinobacter. Next base: position 678 of record JAKDUK010000066.1, read on the forward strand.
CTGCACACTGGCTAAAGCAGCCGACACTCTGGAGGGGACCCTAAAGGTGCCTGTGGGTACCTGGGAAGTGCTGGGCAAAACAGCTGGTGATGAAGTGAGGGTGGCGCCATGCTAGTGATTCGTCCGCTTCAGCAGGAAGATCTCGAAGATCTGTACGCCATGGCGCAGAACGCCGGTAAGGGGCTAACTACATTGCCCGCTGATCGAGACGTGTTGCAGCGCAAGATTAACCTCGCCCAGGAAACCTTTAACCAGCGCTGCGCGCCAGAGGCAGGTTTGTATCTGTTCGCCCTGGAAGATACGGAAGCCGGAAAGGCTGTGGGCATCAGTGGCATTCAGGCAAGGGTTGGTTTGGATGAAGTGTTCTACAATTACCGGCTCAGTGTCACGGTAAACGCTTCCAAAGAATTGGGCGTTCATGTGCGTACGCCTACGTTGCACCTTTCAAACGATATGACAGATACCAGCGAAATATGCTCGCTCCTGCTTTCGGAGGATTACCACGGAGGCGGTAACGGTTTGCTTCTTTCGCGCAGCCGCTTTATGTATCTGGATGAGTTCCGTAAACATTTTTCAGAAAAAGTGTTTGCAGAAATGCGGGGCGTGTCTGATGAGCAGGGCCAAAGCCCGTTGTGGGATGCCTTGGGCAGCAAGTTTTTTGATATGAAATTCAGCGAAGCAGATAGGCTGTCAGGGCTTGGTAACAAAGCGTTTATTGCAGAGCTAATGCCCAAGTATCCTATTTATCTGCCTATGCTTCCGGATGCCGCCCGTGCGGTTATCAGCCGGGTTCATGGGAGCACCGCGCCCGCACTGAAGATGCTGCAGGCCGAAGGATTCAACTTTAATGGCATGGTGGATATCTTCGATGGTGGCCCGGTGGTGGAGGCATTTGTGCATACTATTCGCACGGTCAGAGACAGTATTAATCGCTATGCCATGGTGAGCCAAGAAAACGTTAGCCTTGATGTAGCAACGGCAGAGCGAGTGATGGTGTCCAATCGCTCGTTCCGCGATTTTCGGGTAACAACGGTACCGGCCAACTGCGTTGGCACTGAAACAATCAGCCTGCCGCAGGCCGTGGCAGAAGCATTAAAGATTGAAACAGGCGATTTGGTGCGAATTGCGCCCTTAAAAGATCAGGCGCATGCAGCGGTAAAGGCGGCAGGCTGAAGTCTGCACAAATCCAGTAACGGGAGGGAGTAACATGGCAAACCTAACAGGCGAGTTGTTTATCGGCGGGCTTTGGCTTCAAGGCCACGGCGAAACGTTTGAATCGGTTCAGCCAGTTACTAACGATCTTGTATGGGATGGTACTGGCGCCAGCATGGCCGATGTTGATGCGGCCGTGCGTGGCGCTCGGGAAGCCTTTTTGAAGTGGCGGCGTAAAAGCTTTGCCCAGCGCCAGGCCGTTATTGAGGCGTTTGGCGAGCTGCTGGATGCCAACAAAGAAGAGCTTGCCTACCAGATTGGTTTAGAGACCGGCAAACCCCTGTGGGAGTCCCGCACCGAAGTGGCCGCCATGGTTGGCAAGATTGGTATTTCGATTAAAGCCTACCACGACCGCACTGGCCAGTCGGAATCTGATGTGGCCGGCGGCCGAGCGGTGCTTCGCCATCGCCCACACGGTGTGGTGGCTGTATTTGGCCCTTATAATTTCCCCGGACACCTCCCCAATGGCCATATTGTGCCGGCCCTGCTGGCGGGTAACACGGTTGTTTTCAAGCCCAGTGAGCTAACCCCTGGCGTGGCTGAGCTCACCGTCAAACTCTGGGAGAAGGCCGGGCTGCCAGATGGTGTTGTTAATCTGGTTCAAGGGGCAGCCGACACAGGCAAAACGCTTGCTGGCCACCCGCTGATTGATGGCCTGTTCTTTACCGGCAGCTCAACCGTTGGGCACATGCTGCACGAGCAACTTGGCGGCCAGCCAGAGAAAATTCTGGCGTTGGAAATGGGCGGTAATAACCCGTTGATTGTTCAGGATGTGACAGATGTAGATGGCGCAGTTCACCATGCTTTGCAATCAGCGTTTTTATCGGCTGGCCAACGTTGTACCTGTGCCCGGCGGCTGTTGGTTCCCAAAGGCACCAAAGGCGATGAGTTTTTGGATCGCCTGGTTGCTGTGTCTGCCCGAATTGAGGTGGGAGAGTTTAATGCCAAGCCCCAGCCATTTATGGGCTCTGTGATTTCGGCACAAGCCGCAGAAAAACTCCTGGCCGCTCAGGCAAGCATGTTGGAGAACGGCGCGACCTCATTATTGGAAATGAAGCAGATCAAGTCGGGCACTGGGCTTCTATCTCCGGGCATTGTGGACGTGACCGGGTTGGAGTTGCCAGATGAAGAGTTCTTCGGGCCACTGCTCACAGTTTATCGTTACAAGGGTTTTGACGATGCGTTGGAGCTGGCCAATAACACTCGTTATGGGCTGTCTGCTGGCCTGCTTTCTGATGACCGAAAACTCTACGAGCGGCTACTGGAAGAAGCAAGGGCGGGCATTGTGAACTGGAACCGGCCGCTAACCGGGGCAAGCAGTGCCGCACCCTTTGGCGGCGTGGGCGCCAGTGGCAACCATCGCGCCAGTGCCTACTACGCAGCAGATTACAGCGCCTGGCCTATGGCATCGCTTGAATCTGGCAAAAGTGAGGTGCCAGAAAATCTGGCGCCTGGCCTGAATTTTGATGCCTGAGCCCTGGTTTTTAGGCCTTAATTCCTGAATTCAGACGGATGGAACCCGAAGACATGGTAAAGCATGCGGTAGAAGCAAATTTTGACGGCCTGGTTGGTCCCACTCACAATTACGCCGGTTTGTCTTGGGGCAATGTGGCCTCAAAATCGAATGTGAATGCGGTGTCCAACCCCAAAGAAGCCGCGCTTCAGGGGTTGGCCAAAATGAAGCGCCTGGCCGACCGTGGGTATGTGCAGGGTGTTCTGCCACCCCACGAGCGGCCCCACATTCCATCTCTGAAAGCGCTTGGGTTTGGTGGTACGGACGCACAAATTCTGGAACAGGCTGCCAAATCCAGCCCATCTGTTCTGGCGGCGGTATCATCCGCTTCTTCTATGTGGACGGCCAATGCCGCCACAGTGTCACCCAGTGCCGATACGGCCGATCATCGGGTGCATTTTACGCCCGCCAACCTGAGTGCCAAGTTTCACCGCTCCATTGAGCATTGCGTAACAGGCCGTACCCTGAAATCTATCTTCGCAGATGAGGGCTATTTTGCCCATCACCGGGCATTGCCTTCCGTCAGCCATTTTGGCGATGAAGGCGCCGCCAACCATACCCGGCTTTGTGGCGGTTATGGCGATCCGGGTGTGGAATTGTTTGTGTATGGGCAGGTTGCATTCAACGAACAAGCGCCAGCTCCCAAAAACTACCCGGCCCGGCAAACCTTGGAAGCCTCGCAAGCTATCGCCCGCTTGCATGGTTTGAAAAACGAGAATCTGGTGTTTGCTCAGCAGAACCCGGCCGCCATTGATGCGGGGGTATTTCACAACGACGTGATTGCCGTGGGCAACGGCAATACGCTGTTTTATCACGACATGGCGTTTTTGAATGAAGAACAGGTGTTGTCAGATATTCGCGAACGTCTGACCAGAGACGAGCTAGAGGCTATTCGGGTAAGCAGTGCAGACGTGCCCCTTGAAGATGCAGTGGCCTCGTATCTGTTCAATAGCCAGTTATTGAACTCGCCAGATGGCATGCTGCTGGCTGTTCCGGGGGAGTGCCGGGAAGTGGGGTCGGTGAGCCGGTATCTGGATAAGCTGCTTGCGGCTGGCGGGCCTATTACGGCGGTGGAAGTGTTTGATGTGAAGCAGTCTATGCGCAATGGCGGTGGCCCTGCTTGCCTGCGCTTGAGAGTGGTTCTGAACGACGATGAACTGCAGGCCATGCATCGCGGCGTGATTCTTACAGATGAGCTGTACGAGCGCCTGACCAGCTGGGTTGAAGCCCATTACCGTGACCAGCTTGCCCGGGAAGATCTGGCAGACCCTATGTTGCTGAATGAAGTACGCAAAGCATTGGATGAGTTGACGGGGATTCTTGGGCTAGGCTCGATTTACGACTTCCAAATGTAGGTGCAATCAGGAGTGCCAGGTAGAGCCGCTGTTCAAAGCCAACTTATGAGGCGGCGATCGAAGAGGTCAGCATATCCATGGTGTGCTGGATAAGACTCTCGGCGGGGAAGGTACCACCGCTCTCGCTCATTTCTGACTGGCAAAGCAAAATCGTGCCGTGCAAGGCCCCGCGCAGGTAGAGGGCTGTTTGCTCTGGGCTTTGAATGCGCTGGCGGCTCATGGTGCCGTCTTCCAGCCCCAGTTTGATGGCGTCGGTCATCAGCCCCATGAGTTCTGATTTTGAACACAACATATCCATAGCCTGGGCTTCGTCTGCTTCTGCCATGGCCGTTGAGGCTTTGGTGAGTGCGGAAAAATAGTCCGGCTCCTCTAAATAAAAGCGGTAGTAGGACTCACCCATCACCCGTATCTGTTCCAGCCCTGTACCTGCTGTTTGCCTTGCGGCCCGGAAGCGCTTGGACAAACTCTGCCCGGCCCTCAGCATAATGCCTCGCTGAATAGCGGCTTTGTCTTTGAAATACACATACAGCAACGCCCGGCTCAAGCTGGCCGTGCGGGCAATATCATCCATAGAGGTGCGTTCGTAGCCTTTCTCTGAGAAGGCCCGCTCAGCTGCATCCAGGATGGCATCATAACGGGCCAGTTTTTCCCGCTCACGTCGTGTTTTCAACGGTTCACTCATCTGGTTCTCTCATGAAGGTCTGGCGTAGACGCGTTTAACCCAGTGGCTGCAGCTATCAATGAGTGGATGAAAGCTTATTATTGACATAATGTCAAAGAATGACATTATGTCGCAATCCGTAAGCCAGATTTCCGCAGGATGCGGTATCGACAACAGCACTCGCATGGATGAAAGGACCCTTATGATGCTATTTCGTACCCCCTTTGCCCTCATATTGTTAGCTATCTTTGGTTTTACTCTTTCTGGCTGCATGGCCGATGCGGGGCCTGAAACGCCTGGCGAGCAGGTGGTTTCTGTGCGCGTTTCTGAAGTGACCGGGGGGCAAGCTCAGGAAATAACCCTGCGTTTTTCGGGCATTGTGCGATCAACTCAACGGGCAACGTTAACGTTTCAGGTAAGCGGCACGCTGAAAGAGCGGGCGGTAGAACTGGGCCAAACCGTTGCAGCGGGCGATGTGCTTGCCCGCGCCTATAACCCGGCACTGAAGCCGGCGCGGGATTCCGCAAATGCAAAACTGGATGAGTTGAACACCCGTTATGAGCAAGCTAAGCGGGAATGGGAACGCTCCAGCAGGCTGCATAAACGTGGTGTGGTTTCTGAGCAAAACCTGGAGCAGATTGCCGCCAATCGCGATTCTTTAAAAGCCAGCGTTGCTACCGCTGAAGCCGCGCTGGCCGAGGCAACTCAATTACTGCAAGAAAGTACCTTGCGGGCGCCGTTTGCCGGTCGGGTAGAAGCGCTTCTGGTTGAAAAAGACGAATTTGTAGCGGCCGGCCAGCCGGTTATGCGCTTGTCTTCTCCCAAAGGTAAAGAAGTGGAAGTGCGGGTGCCGGCTTATTTGCTTGCCCATGTATCCCTGGATCAGTCACTGCCGGTTTGGCCTGTGCACAATCGCAACGACGCTTCGGTGACCGGCTCTGTCGTAGAGATTGCTCAGGCTGGGGCAATCCGTGGGGAGCTACACCCGGTTTTGGTAAGCCTGCCGGTCAACACCCTTGATACCGGCGAGCCAGTTGAAGTGGGTATTACGCCACTTAAGGACTCGGCAATCACTGTTCCCTTGCTGTCGGTGATTCGCAGTGCCGACGGCATGACGGTATTTAGAGTGCGCGAGGGTGTGGCAAAGCGAGTGCCGATAAACGTTGAGCGTGTGGTAGGCGAACGGGTTGTGGTGCGCACGGGTGAGTTACAACCTGGCGATCAGGTAGTTTATGCGGGCACAACCCGCCTGGCAGACGGTGATGCCGTGGAGGTGCGTTAATGACGCGCCGGTTGCTCAATTTTCAGCGTTTACTGGGCATGGTAGTCACCATGCTTTGCCTGTTGGGTATCGCGGCGTACAGCACTATGCCGCGCCAGGAAGACCCCTCGTTTCCTTACCGAGCGGGTATCGTTTCAGTGAACTATGCCGGGGCTAGCGCCGAAGCTGTCGAGCGTTTAGTACTCGGGCCTTTGACCGACGAATTACGCCAAGTAGAAGAAGTAGACTTTTCCCAGAGTACAGCCCGTACCGGCGTAGCGCTTGTTAAGCTTCGTCTCAATGACAACATATACGATACAGACCCGGCCTGGGACAGAGTTCGTCAGGCCATGGAACGCGCAAAACAAGATTTCCCGGATGATGTGGGCCAAATGGTTCTGGATGATCGGCTAATCGACAACCCGGCTATTGTATTGGCGATTGGCGGTGCGCCTTCGGTGAGCGAGTTGTCGGATGTCGCCGAGCGACTAAAACAGAACCTCTCTGACCTAACCGGTGTTTCCCGTATCGAGCTGGAGGGAGATGCCGATGAGCAAATCACACTGGCCCTGGACGACGCGGCACTTTACCGGCTAGGCATATCACCCGCCCGTATTCTGCAAACTCTGGCCCAGCGCAACCAAACCACACCCGGCGGTTTTGTGGTTGTGGATGGCCGCCGGTTATCGGTGCTTCCCAATACTGAATTTGCCGATATTGATGCTATTCGTGCCACCCCAATTGAGCTTCCCGATGGGTCCCAGGTACCGCTCGCCGCGGCCGCTGATGTGTGGCGTGGCCCGGCAGAACCGCGCCAGCCAGAAACCTGGTTTGATGGCGAACGGGTCGTATTGCTGTCTCTCATTATGGAAGACGGCACCACCGATGCAATCCGTTTTGGTGAGCGGGTGCGAGAGCGGGTTGACCAGATTCGGTCTGACTTTGCGCCCTACGAAATCCGGGAAATGTTCTTCCAGCCAGATAAAGTCTCCGACCGTTTGGATAATCTTGCCTGGAGCCTGATTCTCTCTGTTCTGATCATCGTGGCAGTGGTGTTCACTGGCATGGGCATTCGTATGGGCTTGTTGGTGGCTTCCATTCTGCCCATGGTGGCATTGATCAGTGTGGGTCTTTACGATCTTGGCGGTGGTGTTTTACACCAGATTGCGGTGATCGGAATGGTGATCTCTCTGGGGATTTTGATCGACAACGCCATTGTGATTGTTGAGAACATTCAGGGTCACCTGGATGAAGGTATGCGCCGCCTGGACGCCTTGCGTAAAGCAGTTGGCGAGTTGGCGGGGCCACTCGGCGCCTCCACCGGCACCACGCTCGCGGCCTTTGCGCCTATGCTGCTTGCTAAAGGCGGTGCGGCAGACTTCACCCGGGGCGTGCCGGTGATGATTATGCTCACCTTATCCGTAAGCTATTTGCTGGCTATCTCCGTAGTACCATTGTTGGCAGCTCGCTTTCTCAAGCCCCGTCGCAATGCCGAATCCGACCGGTTGATTGGCTTGGCGCGGTTTCTTGGTGGTCTGGTTTATCGTCATCCTCGCCGCCTGATTGTTGCGGGCGCGTTGCTGGTGGCCGTCAGCCTGGCAATGACACCGTTCATGGCGCAGCAGTTCTTCCCAGACGCCGATCGCCCACAGGTTATTGTGGAGATCTATATGCCGGAAGGTACAGACCAAATGCGTACAGCTGAGGCGGCCGCCAACTTGGAGCAGGCCATACGCACACAGCCAGAGGCGCTTGAAATCCATCGGTTTGTGGGCTTTACCGGCCCCGCGTTTTATTACAACCTTCAGCGCGCGCCTCAAGCTCCGAACCGGGGCCGGCTGGTGGTAATCACGCCAACGCTTGAGGATACCACTGGCATGATCCGCTGGATTCGTGCCCATGTGAATGAACAAATGCCGGAGCTAGATGTGGGTGTTGGTGTTCTCGGGCAGGGGCCGCCAAGGGTTGCCCCGGTAGAGGTGCGCGTATATAACGCAGATGATCAGGCTCGCACCCATGCGGTAGAGCAGCTCTTTGTCGCGCTGCGCGGGGTGGAGGGCACAGTAGATGTCAGGCATGACCTGGATATCGGTGTGCCCAGTATTGCCATTAACGTAGACGACGCTACCGCTGCGCGCTACGGACTTAATCGGGCCGATGTGGCGCAAAGCCTTTATGGACAAAGTTTTGGTGTGGTTGCCGAACGTTATCGCAAAGAGAAAGATCCGATACCACTGGTGCTGCGCTCGCAGGAAGGTACGTCATTGTCGTTGGAGCGCTTGCTCTCGGTGAATATATACAACGACACCGGCCAGGCGGTTCCACTGTCGGCCGTTGCCAGTGTAGAAACCACCTGGGAGCCAGCAGCACGTTACTTGCGTAACGGTACCCGCCTGAATACCGTGACTGCCAACCTGCTAACAGGCTATAGCTTCAGCGAGGCTTTGGATGGACTGAACCGTGCCCTGGAAGAAAATCCTTTGCCTGATGGCACTCGCCTGGAGATGGGCGGAGATGCGGAAGGCTCTGGAGACGCCAACGGGGCTCTGTTAACAGCAGCCCCTATAGGTATCCTGTTGCTGCTCTTCTTCTTGTTGTTACAGTTCAACTCATTCCGGCGTGTGGGCATTATCCTGCTGACTGTACCCTTGGCGACCGTTGGCATATTTCCCGGCCTGGTGCTCTCTGGATCGCCTTTCGGATTTCAGTCGCTACTCGGTGTGATCGCACTGGTGGGCATTGTGGTGAATAACGCCATAGTGTTGCTGGATGTGATGGACAGAGAACTGGAAAGCGGGGAGAACATCCACGAAGCCATGCGCAAAGCTGTGATGCAAAGAACACGGCCAATTTTGCTGACCACCGCAACCACCGTGGCCGGCCTGCTGCCGCTGGCATTCTCCAGCTCTACACTCTGGCCACCCATGGCCTGGGCAATTATTTCCGGGCTGCTGGCATCAACGGTACTTACCCTGCTGGTGATACCGGCGGTGTGTACACAGGTGATTAAAACGCGGGTTGCAGAGCCAGAAAACGCGCCGGCCTAAAGGCGAGGCGCCCTGGTAATCGAACAGGGTTTGCTCATTGGGGCCTACTCACAGGGCTCGGATCAGCAGGCCTGCCCGCTGGCCTACTGGCACATCCCGGTTGGGAAACACAATAGCCTGAGGTGAGTGCTCTACCCGATAACAGATATCGTCATCTTCCCAGATGATGGTGCCTGGTGGGTACTCGGTAAAATTAGCCACATCATCAGGAACATGAAACCGGAAGTTCTTGCCGGTATTCAAAATTTCATGCACTACTTCAAACACAGTGAGCTGCTTAAACCTTAGTGTTTTTGCCGGTGCAGTCTCACCACGTAGCCTGCGCCGAAGTGCCCGCTTAACCCCTTCAAAACACGCCAGATCATTCTCGCCAAACGGCTTTACCTTGCCCAGTTCCACCGTAAAGCTTTGAGCGTTTAGCGCCGAAGAAGAAAATGACGCAAAGGTTGTACCCGCCTTATGCTGCAGCAACAAGGTGCTCACCTCCGCCTCCAGCAAGAAGTTGCTTTGTGCCTCAGGCACCTGCCGACCCTCAACAAACGGATAAAGCGCAAACTTCTCCCGTTGGGAGAGTCTTATGGCCGTATGCAAATCGTAATGGGACAAAGCCTGCGGATGCGCCCTGGCAAACTCATAGCACGTCTCCTCAAGAAACCGCGCCCGGGCGGCTTCTGGTAGCCCAGCATACGCTGGCTTGCGGTGGGCTCCACTAAACAACCGGTTCAGGTTTGCATCCACAAACCGCTCACCAGCCACCATGGCCGGCGGGTTGCCCAGAATCAGAAGCAGCGGACAAGCCAGTTGCCATTCGCCATTCAAAAGTTCACTAACCAGCGCGTTCAAAACCTCAATAGGTGCTGTTTCATTGCCGTGAATGCCTGCTGAAACGATCAACGCTTCCTGATTTGGGTTGGCTCGGCTAGCCGGTGGAGTGCAGCGCAAAACACCGATACTTTCCCGGCTTATGAGGGTTTCGTCTGAGAGGGCGGCTTTAGCGTTTGGGAGATCGGCAGAGGGCTTAGCAAGCGTGTGTGTTAGCCAATCAATGTTGGATTCAAAAAGATCCTGATAGGCAGCCATAGAATCCCCGAATATAGTCTGGGGGCTGGCAGGGTATTGCCTCCCGGGAGTGTCTGAAGCCAGGGACGGCTTCAGTCAAGCGCACATGGATGTGCTCGTAGCGTCTCCCGGGAGGCAATACCCTGCCAGGCCGGGCACCGAAGTTGAAGCTTGATGGTCGAGAGGCATTCAGGAACCAACAGGCCGCTGATGCCTCAACAAATGATTTTCAAGTTTGCGGAACGCAAACACCATAGTAAACGTTAGCACCATGTAGCAAAGCGCCACAAAGATAAACGCATCAAACGGCGCATAAAACCGCGAATAAATATTTCGTGCCGCACCTGTAAGATCAACGATAGTGACCACACTGGCAATCGCGCTTGAATGCAGCATGAAAATCACCTCATTGGAGTAGGCCTGGACCGCCCGCCGCGCAGCGCTGGGAAGTACAATTCGTCGCATCCGCAAAAACCAGCTCATGCCATAGGCCTTCGCCGCTTCAATTTCCCCATGGGGCGTGGAAACAATCGCGCCCCGGATAATCTCCGTGGTATAGGCGCAGGTATTCAGGGTAAAGGCCAGCAGGGCGGGGTAAAAAGGCTCCCGGAAAATCGCCCACCAGAAAGTTTCCTGAATACCGGGAATCTGCGCTACGCCATAGTAAATAATATAAAGCTGAATCAGCAGCGGCGTGCCACGGAAAAGATAGGTGTAGATCCACACCGGGCCAGATATAAACGGGTTTTTTACCGTGCGCAGAATCGCCAGCGGAACGGCAAACACAAGCCCGATAACCAGGCACAGGAATACCAGTTGAACGGTCGTAACCGCCCCATCCCAGTACTCCATGATGGTCATGGCGGTAAAGATTTCGTTCTTGTTAAGCCAGGCGGCGATGAAATCGGGAGGCATCATTAATTCTCCTGAACCACGCCAATATTGGCTCGTTTGTCGAGCCACTTGATAAACAGCTCAGACCCCGCTGTCAGCGCCAGGTACACAAAGGCCACCGGAATGAAAAAATGAAACGGCATGCGTTCGGCCTTGGCGGCTTCCTCCGCCACGCGCACCATATCCGTCAGGCCGATAATGGAAACCAGCGCCGTGGTTTTCAGCAACACCTGCCAGTTATTGCCAATGCCGGGCAGGGCATGGCGCAGCATTTGTGGCACCATGATTCGGCGAAAGGTATGCCAGCGGCTAAAACCATAAGCACGGGCCGCCTCAATTTGCCCGGTTTCAACCGCCAGAAACGCGCCCCGGAAGGTTTCTGTCATGTAGGCGCCAAAAATCAGGCCGATGGTCACCACACCGGAAATGAACGGGTCAAACTGGAAGAAAAAATCAATTTCGTAGGTTTCCCATAAGTAATCCGAGAGCATGTTTACGCCTACCTGGCCACCGTAATAAAACAGCAGCATCATAACCAGATCGGGTACGCCACGAATCAGGGTGGTATAGGTAGTGGCTGCGCCTACGGCAACCCGGCTGTTTGATAGTTTGGCAGCCGCACCGATCAGCCCGAGGGTTAACGCCAGGGCAAGAGACAGGAAAGCAAGTTCTATGGTAACCACTGCCCCGCTCAGCAGCTCTGGACCATAGCCTTTCAGATCAATCATGGAAGTGTCCGGTAGTCAGGGGCAGCCAAAGGCTGCCCCTGGAACTGATGGCTTCAGACTTTGATGTCGTATTCAAAGTACTTTTTCATGATGGTGTCGTAGGTGCCATCTTCCTTCAATGTGCGAAGTGCGTCGTTCACTTCTTCAGCCAGGTCTTTGTCACGCTTGCGCATGGCAACGCCCATGCCTTCGCCCAGTTTTACTGCCTCACCAACTTCCTTGAAGCCGTCTTTGCTCAGAATAGTTTGCTCACCTACCGGGTAGTCTACAAAGGCCGCATCCAGGCGCTGGCCCTCAAGATCAAGCACCATGTCATCGGCGGTGGTGTAGCGCTTAACCGTTACCACGTTGCCCAGCTCTTCGGTTACATACGTGTCCATGGTGGTGCCACGCTGAACGCCCACGGTTTTGCCTTTCATGGCGCTCTTGTCGGTCACGTCGGCGTTGAAATCGTCAGGGCCAAACCAGCCGCCCGGGGTGTTGTAGTATGGTTCCGAGAACAACACCCGCTTGGCGCGCTCTTCCGTAATCGACATGGAGGACATCACCATATCAAATTTGCGAGCCAGCAGGCCGGGAATCATGCCGTCCCAGGACTGAATGACAAATTCGCAGTTTGCCTTCATTTCCTCACACATGGCCTCTGCCAGTTCCACTTCAAAACCGGTCAGTTCGCCGTTGTCATCTTTGTATTCAAAAGGTGCATAGGGCACGTCGAACGCAATGCGCAGATCGCGTTCTTCTGCTTGAATGCCACTGGTCATCATTGCCAGTGCGCAACTTGCTGCAATCATCAATTTTTTCATGTGTCGTTTCTCCTGATTACTGCCTTAAAGGCATTATTTTTCTTCGCATTTTTTGCACAGTGAGTGCTTAACACCTATTACGATAACATTGCCACTCAGAACTTAGGAGCCAGGAACTGCCTCATGCGCTCCGAATCCGGGTTGTCAAAAACCTTTTCCGGTGTGCCTTGCTCCTCAATCACTCCCTGATGCAGAAACAGCACCTGGGATGAGACATCCCGGGCAAAGCCCATTTCATGGGTGACCACAATCATGGTGCGGCCTTCTTCTGCCAGGCTTTGCATTACCTTGAGTACTTCGCCCACCAGTTCCGGGTCCAGAGCTGAGGTTGGCTCATCAAACAGCATCACCTCCGGCTCCAT
>JAKDUK010000067.1 GCA_030457765.1 Marinobacter sp.
TCGTACGCGCCCGTAGCTCAGCTGGATAGAGTACCGCCCTCCGAAGGCGGTGGTCACAGGTTCGAATCCTGTCGGGCGCGCCATATTTTTCAAGGCCTTACGTGAAAACGTAGGGCCTTTTTAATTTCCTGTGTCCAAGGTTTTAAATCGACTTTTCTTGGCGCTGTGATTTTGACCTTTGCCATGTTTCGGCACAGAACGATTCGGACACAGACTGTTTTCTACCCAATCGCATTTCTCATATTCTGCTGCATCGATGATTTAAACGCCGAATCACTGGCAATAAGACGGTATAACTCCATATCCTGCCGACGGCGCTTGAGCATGACTTCCTCAAAAATCTTCTCGAACGCAAGAGAGCGATTATCTGCGTCTTGGTTGTTACGGTATTTGGTTTCGAAGTCTGGGTGCTCCTGAATGGTCTGCATAATGCTCAGAAACTTCACTCTCTGCTCCTCCGGAGTTGCCTCCCAGCCTTGAAACCAACGCTCGTTAAAGCTCTGGATAATTTGGTCCAACGGATCGATTTCTTGCTCTTCCCCATGAGCCCCTCGCGGATTCGGGTTTGCAGGATTCAGTTCGCTTTCAGCCTCATCCAGACCAATACCGTAGTTCAATTTGACCCGTTCCAGGCCATAGGAAGACAAGTCTACAGAGTTAAGAAGTGCATCAATTTTATCTGCATCCTTATCTTTCACTTTTATCTTCGGAATCAGGAACTTAAGAAACCAGAAGAGCTTCTCCCAAGCAATTATCTCAAAGGGCATGATGGATGCCACTTGCCCATATATTTTCACAAACTGCTTGGCCTTGATTTTAAAGTCAGCCTTTTCCTCTTCTTCCAAATCCAGCTCGCTATTAAACCGTTCCGCTGCCGTATCAATAATAGGGCTGAGTTTTTGCGCGTCGGCATCACCAAAATACAGGCTGATGAATTCTTCAACTTCTGGCCAGTCGTAAACCCCTACGTCTTCCAGGTTGTCTTTCAACTCGTGGAGAACGTTGATGTCAGTGGCCTCAGATAAACTGGTAGCGGTGTAAAAGGGATCAAAGGCTGCTTTGATGTCATCCACATCGTTGAAAAAATCCAGAATGAACAAATCTTCGGTTTTCTTGCCCCATTTGGGGGCCGCCCGATTCAAGCGAGACAGCGCTTGCACCGCCAGCACACCTTGCAGCTTTTTATCCACATACATGGTACACAGCTTGGGTTGGTCAAAACCGGTCAGATATTTGTTCGCGACCACCAGCAACCGGAATTCGTCCTTATCGAACTGCTCTCGGGTTTCAGCTTCTGAAAAACCGTTCGCTTGTGCTTCGGTATACTCAATACCATCCACTTCCTTGGTGCCAGAGAAGGCAACCAACGCTTTAAAAGGATTGCCACGCTTTTCCAGTAAATCAGCAATTGCCTTGTAATAATGGATGGCGGATTCAATATTCTGGGTAATCACCATGCCCTTGGCTTTGCCCTTAAGCCGCTTACTGTTTACTACTTGCGAAATGAAATGCTCCAGCATGATCTCCGCCTTTACCGCAATCGTCTGCGGGTGGCGCTCCACGTACGCCCTGAGTTTTTTCTGGGCCTTGGCGGTATCGAACAGCGGGTTATCTTTTATCGACTTCTGAATCTCGTAGTAACTGCGATACGTGGTGTAATTGGCAAGCACATCCAGGATAAAACCTTCTTCTATCGCCTGTTTCATGGAGTACAGGTGAAAGGGCTGGAAGCTGCCGTCTGGCTGCAGCTGGCCGAATTTTTCCAGAGTGCTGTTCTTGGGTGTGGCGGTGAACGCAAAGTATGAGGCATTACCCCGCATCTTGCGGGACTGCATGGCACTGAGAACCTTGTCCTGCGCGTCGTCCGCGCCCTCTTCGCTGGTGGTCTGTCCCATTGCCTGATTCATTTTGCCGTGGGCACTGCCATCTTGAGAGCCATGGGCTTCATCGATGATGACGGCGAAGCGCTGATCGCTCATGTCTTCAATACCATCAATAATGAACGGAAATTTCTGGATGGTGGTGATAATAATTTTCTTGCCCTGCTCCAACGCCTGCTTAAGATCGGCAGACTTCATAGCGGGTGCAATAATGTTCTTTATCTCTGAGAAATCCCGAATGTTCTCTCGCAACTGTTTGTCTAACAAACGTCGGTCGGTTACCACAATCACAGAATCGAACAGCGGCACTTCAAGCCCTTTCGCGCCGGGCACATCAAGGGATACAGGGTAGGTTTCAATCAACTGGTAGGCCGCCCAGGTGATTGAATTAGACTTACCAGAGCCGGCAGAATGTTGTATCAGATAGGTCTGGCCCACGCCCTGTTCACTGGCATGGGCTATCAGTTTTCGCACGACATCCAACTGTTGGTATCTGGGGAAAAACAGCGTGCGTTTGTTCAAAGGTGTTTTGCTGGTGCCATCCAGTCGAACGAAGTGCTGGATGATATTGGCAATACTGCCCCGGCTGAAGACCTCTTCCCAAAGATAAGCGCTTTTATGCCCACTGGGATTGAGTGGGTTGCCGGCCCCATGGTTATGCCCTTTGTTAAAAGGCAGGAAAATGGTCTTTTGCCCGGCCAGCTTGGTGGTCATATAGACCTCGTCGGTGTCCATCGTCATATGAACCAAACAACGACCGAACTGTAGCAATGTCTGGCTGGTGTCCCGATCCTGACGATATTGCCTTTGGCCATGAAAACGAGCGGTTTGCCCAGTCCAGGGGTTCTTCAGCTCCAGAGTGGCGAAGGGCAGGCCGTTGAGAAAGAGCACCATATCGATCTCTTCCAGCGTGTTGGTCATCGAGTAACGCACCTGCCGGGTGCTACTGAAGATATTTTGCTGAAAGTTCTGTTTAACCTTGGCGGAACTGCTGGCTAGAGGCGCCGGATACATTAGATGAAAATGCACATCGTCGATGTCCAGTCCCCGCTTCAGGAGATGCAGAGCTCCGTATTTTTTCGCCAACTTATCAAAGCGATCAAGAATTCGAGTTTGCCAGTTGTCGTAGCGCTCCTTCAGGCGGGCCAACTCTTCGGTTTGGGTGGTTTCCAGAAACTGCCACAGGAAGCGGGTATCAACCGCATAGCGCGCACTGAAGTCGTTCGCTTGTCCCAGCCGATAACCGTGATGCTGGCTGAATGGCACCGCCTCCTGCACACTCCGCTGTTCTTCCAGGCTGGTGCCGGTAAGGAACTTCTCAATGCTCGCTTCCAGTGCCTGTTCGTTGGTTTGGCTGGCCATGCACTAATCCTTACTGTTCAATTGGCTAGAAATGTCTAACTTCGTCTAAACCAAAATGCTCATTTAGACATTTTAAGTGCCGGGGATCAACTCAGACTTCACGAAATATTTCTTTTTATTCAGCATCTTGGAGTCATATGCAGTATTTCTTGCATGATCACAGTCAACAAAAAGCTCAACCAGAAATGTCTAAATCTCGCCTAATCCAGCTTTATTTTTTCTGTTTCGATGAACGCTCCTCACTCAGCAAACCGGGCAAGCGGCCACCAGTCAAATGAAGCGCAAGAGGCAAGCGGCTGACTTTTAAGGCTTTAACTGGAGAGCTCATCTTGCAGACTCTTACCCAGTCAAATGACCATCAAATGAGAAATGGCTTATGCCCAAAATGGCACGTACCGATATGCTTTCCTATTCGAGTTCGGGTCATACAACCGAATCAATCCGGCCTTTATAGTCTGTTTGAGAATCCGGCTTGCCATGGCACTGTTCGCCTCATCGATGCGTAGCCGTTCACGCAGAGATGTATTGTTCATAGGCTCCCGGTTAACGTACTTCAAACAGCAATGCTGGTAGCAGGCTCGAACGCGGTCCTCCGGCTCCATATCCTTATAATCTCGATGGGAGAATAGCACCACCCGTGTATGCTCTTGTGTTTGCTCAAAAATAGGGGCAGGTAACTGATAAATCTCAACCTGGGCAATCACCTTATCAATTCCACTGCCTCGTTCTTCACAGATGCCAATACGGCGCATAAACGATGCAAGTGCTTCGTTTCGGCTACGTGGAGGGCTATCAAGAAAGCGCTGCGTATCGACTAAAGGAACGCCGGGATTAGTTATTTCCAGCCGATTACCAAAAAGCTCAATCATCGGGCCTGTGCCGCTCAGATTGAAATCCTGATGAATAACAGCATTGGCCACCAGCTCTCGCAAAGCCAGTTCAGGATACATGGGTACCTCTTCCCGAAAAGCCTTGCCAATCTCTTCATTCGACGGCAAAAGAGTTTTGAGGTAGTCGATTAGCCCCTCAAAGCCTACGGCATAACCTTTGTTACCCGTAATTTCCCGAATGGTCTCAAGCTTGTTATTGCCCCTGTACTGGATCAACCGTACAGCCTTGCGACCCAAGGCCTGAAAATCCTGCAAGCGCTTTGCGAACAGGATTGCGCCCAAGTTAGTGACGCTCCAATGACCGCTGTCATTTCGCTCGATCATCTGGTCTGCAGTAAGGGCTGCCAGGATGGCCTCACGCCCTTCGGGCAAAGGCTGGTCGGTCAGGTCAAAATAGGCGGGGTAATCCAATAGCTTTAACACATCGCCCGCTTCAAGGTTCTGAGCCGCAAACTGCTGCTCGAAGGGCACCCGGTCAAACACCCGCCACAGTTCCCGCTCTTTCTCCGGGAACTCCCGCAGCTTTTTCTTATAAGACCCCACCCGAATAAATTCGATGCCGTCGAACTGAACGGGTGTATGCGCCGCCGCCTGGATTTCCAGAATCACCGCTGGCTGCTCATTGGCGGCGACAAACTCGAAAAAGCGGAAATGGATCTTTGGTACGGTTTTCTGTAACAGCCAGCTTTCCAGTTCCTGCTGCTTATGACGGGCCGCTGAAGGCTTAAAGCATGTGCCTTTGACTGCGTGGGTCTCGTTTTCCACACCCCAAACAACATAGCCGTACTGCTTACCCAGCAACGCGGCAGAATTGGCCAGCGCAGAGATGTACTCGCCGATCATCGGCGCATCGTCGTTATCCTGTTTGAACTCCACCCATTCGGCTTCCTGAGGCAGTGAGCAGAGTTCTTTCAGCAGTGACTGCAGGTAAGCCAGATCGCGGTTCACGGTCATAGTGCTGGTAACTCCTGCATGTCTGGCCTGGCCACTTCGTCACCAGGCTCCACCACTCCTGGCACCTTGACCTTGCCAGTGACGGCGCTGTTGATCAGGGTAGCTTTGTATTCTTTGAGTTTGGTGATTTGCTGACTCAAAATCTCAACTGCTTTATCCAACCTCCCTGACTCCAGATTGATATGTTCAACAATCGTGTTTTGTTCTTCCAAATCCGGATAGCCAATTTCCATAGCCATAAACATGTGGGAATAAAATCGAAGGCGCGACGAATGTAAACCAGTAGATACCTTGTTGTAGTGCTCAATGTAGCCAATCGTTTTGAGCAGCATTTCCAGATATTGGGAGTTAAACATTTGCGTCTTTAATTGCCGAAAAATACCGTAAGAAGAGCTAACAATGCCGGATCGGTCAGACACGCCCAACGCACCCATCCATGCCCACATAATATTGAACACAAGATCACCGCTTTGGCACGTTTTGGAGCCGGTGTAGTCCTCTGCCATAAACATGCTGACACTTTTCTCAGAACGAGGTGTCACTCCCGTCATATGGGAGACTGAGAGGAGTTCTTCCTGTCCATGCGGTGAGCGCTCATCAACCTCCTGAAATAGATATTTTGCCCGTTTAATAGACCAATGAATCGGAATCTCCCCAATCCATTCAACCCCAGAATCTCGCATGGGTGCATTTGAATTCAGGCCCCGAGTTACAGCATTCTGGATCAGGATCTGTTTGCGTTCTTTGAGCAGAGTGATTTGTTGCTCTTTGACGCTAATAGCTTTATCGATCTGAATCGTTTTACGATCGAGAAACCCTGCAATAATAACTTGCTCAGCAAAGGGAGGGGATACAACAGGGAAACGCTTGAAATCCTGATAGCTTAAATTCTGACGCAGGCCAGTACCAAGTTGATAAAGAACCTTCGTTGTATCGAGAGAGTGAAGAAAGTAGTGCAAATATCTGCCCGAAAAACCCTTATTCGAGGCCAAATTGAGATACGCTGAGGTAATGATCCCAAAGTCTTCCACCAAACCAGTCCGAAGACTCGTTTTGTCATTCTGTAAATCGGTACAACGTACAATAATATCGCCGGGCTTTGCCACTTGATATGTTTCAAACGATTCTGGGACAAGACCAACCAGCTTTTCTTCTGGCTTTACAATAATTTTCCCATAGCTCAGCGATAGAACTCGACGCTCCTTCATCCCCTTGTTATCACGCCGATTCTCTCTGAGCGCAACAAAACCCGGGACAATGTGCCAATGTTCGGGTATTTCGCATAAATAGGACGATCGCACAGGTTTATACTTCGAGTGTCTTTGCATATAGATATTCATATCAAGCAGTTTTACCCCCCGAAAAACCCTCCGCTTCAATACCCAACATTTCTGCAATCAACCCCTCAGCCTGCCGTTCCAACACCACAATATCCTTCGCAACTTCCTCCATGCTCCGCAATGGCTGGTGCTTATAAAAATATTTATTAAAGCTGATTTCGTAGCCAATTTTCACCGAATCGAGATTGATCCAAGCCTCTCCCACATGTGGCTCAACCTCATCAAGAAAAAACTGGTGGATATCATCTTCCAGGGGAATACTTTCACTGTCGCGCAGGTCGGTGCTGGATTCGTAGGTTATGTACTCACCTGCTTTACCTGTGGGGTAGTATCCGAAATCAGGCAAGCTATCCTGGTCGCACGCCAAATGAGCCAACAGGCTTTTCAGTTTATCGCCATTGAGCTTTTCTACCTTGCGGATGACTTTCTCGGCAGTTTCGTCGTACCAACTAACTGCATTGAGAATTTGGTTCTTGTCACTCGCGCTGGGTTTGATGCCGGTATCTTTAGCCAGGGCTTTCAGCTCCTGATCTACCGCCACTTTAAAGCGGTTATAATCACTGAAAATGTCCGTACCTATGGTGTCCATCAAATAGCTGGCAACCTTCACCAAGGTTGCGTGTTTTTTCCAGGTCTCGGGGCTCAGCAACTTCTTGCGTTGTTTGGCGTTGAGGTTCAGGTCTTGCTCTTCACACCACTTTACAATGTCCTTTTCCTGCTTTTTCAGAGTGCCGGCTTCGTAGATGCCCTCACCCCACTGCTGATAGACCCACTCCATGGGTTCGCGCAATGATTTATCAAAACGCAGGGTTTCAATGCGTTCCTGGCTGAACTGCGCCATGCGGCGATCCGGGCGTTCAATAGTGACCTTGTGATAACCGAAATCACTGTTATCGAACACCTGCGCAGCAATGCCATCGCTGCCCGCAGGGCGCTCAATACTGATTAAACTTAAATAAGCCTGAATAATGTCGGCAATGTGCTCTGGTGCAAATTCGCAATTTTTATTCCCCAGGTTCTTGCGTAGCTTTCGGAACAGCAGGCTGGCGTCAATCAATTGCACCTTGCCACGGCGATGCTCAGGCTTGTTATTAGAAAGCAGCCAGATGTAGGTGGTGATGCCGGTGTTGTAGAACAAGTTGTTAGGCAGCTGGATGATGGCTTCCAGTAGATCGTTTTCGATAGCGTGACGGCGAATGTTACTTTCGCCACTGCCCGCATCGCCGGTAAACAGGCTGGAGCCGTTGTGTACAGACGCAATGCGGGATCCCAAAGCGCCATTGCCAGGCGCTTTCATTTTGCTGATCATTTCCATTAAGAACAGGAGTTGGCCGTCGCTGGAACGCGGTATTGCATCGACCTCTTCTTTATTACCCCAATAGTCTGCGAGGCTGATTTTGAAACGAGGGTCCAGAACATCACCGCCTTCCTTGATGAACTTCTGCTCGCTGCTCCAGCTTTTGCCATAGGGTGGATTAGAGAGCATGAAGTCGAAACGGGTGCCGGCAAACTCGTCTGTAGACAGGGTGGACCCGGGGCGAATGTTGGCCGGATTGTTCCCTTTTATCATCATGTCGGATTTGCAGATGGCGTAGGTTTCGTCGTTGATTTCCTTGCCGTACAGATGAATATCACGCTGGGTGTCAGGGTTCGGATATTTCTCTTCGACAAAGTTCTGAGACTCCGTGAGCATGCCACCACTACCGCAGGCAGGGTCGTAGATAGTCATAACGGGCGGTAGAGTGTCTTTAACCGGATCAAAAACCAGGTGGGTCATCAGCTCAATCACTTCCCGCGGGGTGAAATGCTCACCGGCTTCTTCGTTGTTGTCTTCGTTAAATTTGCGAATCAGTTCTTCGAACACATACCCCATGCCCAGATTAGTCAGGCCTGGCAGGCGGTTGCCCTCCGGATCATCGATCTCATTTGGGGTTAGGTTAATGTAAGGAGACGTGAACTTTTCTAATACGTCCAGCAGCACGTCCTTGCTGGCCATGTGCCGCACTTGAGACTTCAGGTTGAATTTGCTGACAATCTCTTTGACGTTGCCACTGAAACCATCAAGGTACTCTTCTACGTTCGCCAGCAGGATTTGCTGGTTGTTGGTAGCGGTTTTGTAGAGTTTTTTCAGGGTCCACTTACTGGTGTTGTAAAACACATAGCCAGAAGCTGCTTTTAGAGCACTTTCATCCAGCTCTGTGAATTTCATTTCGTCCTGCTGGAATGCCACTTCGCCCATAACGGCGTCTTTGCTGGGTTCCAGTAGCGCATCGAGGCGGCGCAGAACGACCATTGGCAAGATCACATCACGATATTTTCCGCGCACATACACATCGCGCAGACAGTCGTCAGCAATGGACCAAATGAAGGACACTAATTTATTGTGGACTGCCTGATTCACCTATAAAACTCCGTAATTAATCGTGTGGTGCGCGTAATAAAAATCAAGAGGCGGTTAAATAGTTCAGTCGAGCAAATCGCCCTGCGCCACTTCTGACCCCGTGACAATATCCAAGACTTGATTCAGAAAAGCCTTCGCCTCTTTAGGTTCAGTCGATCTCCGCAAGTATTCCGGAATCACCTCAACAAACTCGGAAGAGGACACAGGCTCATGTTCGACCAAGGCCTCAATCATTGCTGGGCGCAGCAACCTCCGCTCCCTCGGCGTGTTTGGGAACAGCTTACTAATGATGGTGGAGCCAAAAGCTTCGAGCCGACCTCGCAAGTCCAGCTCACTGTCCAGCACTTCAGAGACTTCATCCGTAGTGGCTTCTCCGAAAACTTCAGTCTCCTCGACAACCTCTACATCGGGCTCCAAAGGTTCTGCTTCGGGAAGCATATCGGTTTTCAGCTCCTGCAGCTCTCTTATGATCGGCTCCAGCTCACCCTTGGGGTTACTGAACCAATCCGTCGACCAGATACGGCGAATCCGCCAGCCAAGTCGCTCTAATACTTCCTGCCGCAAGCGATCCCGGTCCCGAGCCGACTTGGCGGAGTGATAGGTTGCACCATCACACTCTATCCCCATCAAGAACCGCCCCGGTTTGCCGGGATCCTTCACAGCCAGATCGATGAAGAAACCGGCAACACCTACCTGTGCCTCGCATTCGAAGCCAGCTTGATGAAGCGCTTCAATGACGGAGACTTCAAAATCACTATCCGGCGCTTTGCCCGTGTGGACCGGCGTGCCATCCATGTTGCCCTTTTCGGCGTAATCCAGAAAGTTTCGAAGAGCAATAACACCACGTTTCGATGTTTCCGAAATTAATATGTCGTCTGAGCGCATGGAGCTGAAGATGTGCATCCGTTTCTTTGAACGGGTAAACAGCACGTTCAAACGCCGCCAGCCCACGTCTGAGTTAATAGGGCCAAACCGCTGATAGACTCGCCCACCCACTTCGCCTGGACCGTAGGTACAAGAAATAAAGATCACGTCTCGCTCATCGCCCTGAACGTTTTCCAGGTTCTTGATGAACAGGCCGTCTTCCATATTGCGAAGAGCATCGACAGCTTCAGAAACGGCATCGTCAGCCTTACACTCCTCCTCAACTGCACGCTCTATCTGCTCGCGCTGCTTTGAGCTCATCGCAACAATGCCAAGAGACTCATTGGGGTGATTGAGCGCATGCTTCACAACGGCTTTTGCTACGACACCCGCTTCCTCAACATTGTACTGGTTAACAAAACGCCCACCTATGACATAACTGAACTTAACGCCGTATTCCACAGACTTGGCGTGTGGGGATGGGAAAATGACAAGGTCATTGTTGTAGAAATTTCGGTTCGAGAAGGCAATCAGGCTCTCGTGCTGTGAGCGATAGTGCCAACGCAGCCGTCGCATTTTAAAAAGAGGCATGGCTGCATCAAGTATGCTGTCTGTCTGTGTCAGCGCCGCACTTTCGTCGTCATCGTCGTTCATATCCTGGCGGTCGAAGAAGCTGGTAGGTGGGAGCTGTTTTGGATCCCCTACAACCACAAGCTGTGCCCCACGAGCGATAACGCCGAGCGCATCCTCTGGTTTCACCTGAGAGGCTTCATCCATCACAACCAAATCAAACTGCAGATGACCAGGCTTAAGGTAGTGGGCTGCAGACATAGGCCCCATCATGAAACAGGGCTTTAAGG
The DNA here is from genome assembly GCA_030457765.1 of Marinobacter sp. GTDB lineage: Bacteria > Pseudomonadota > Gammaproteobacteria > Pseudomonadales > Oleiphilaceae > Marinobacter. The sequence continues at coordinate 10,552 of JAKDUK010000067.1, forward strand.
CCAACAGAGCGTTACTTGCTCGGTTAACCAGCTGACGAATGGGGATGTGCCTCGTCTTTTTCCCTAGCTCGTTCTCAATCAATGCCATTTCGGTGTATTCAGACTTCCGGCCCCCAGCATTCCCTCCCGGAACATGCCGCTCTGCCAAAGCACTGGCAATTCGCTGGCGCTGTAATTTCTTCAGTTTTTGGTCGTACTCCCGGAAGGTACCTTGGATCGCCTCCTGGCCCTTGCCGGAAACACGAGAAAGGTGTGGCCGCGCTGAGAGAATTTCTCTGGACAACTGATCAAAAACCGCCAAATCCAAAGCTTCGCCTGCACTTTCAATATCGAGCTTACCGCTTGTCACCATGCGCCAGAGTGGCTCCAGGCCCTGCACCTGCATTTCGTTTCTAATGCGAACGAAGTTGACCCAGTCATTCAACCATTCTGGCTTTTGTATTGCGGAGAGGTTCCTTTGTAGGAGCTCCTCGATATTCCATTCCGGGTTAGCCAACCACTGAGCGCGGTTAAGCTCCGTCCTGCTCTTGAACTGTTCATAGTTTTCTTCTTGGCCACGCCACGCTGCAAGATAGCCTTCTGCTTCAGTTTTAAGGCGCTCATACTCTTCATGAGTTTTAACCAAGAGAATAACTTGTCTCAGCGGCTCGAACCGAAGCTTACGCCGAACATAGTTGGCGAAATCCAGTGTTTCCCGAATAGCCTCAACAGCTTCTTTATTGTCGGCGCTTGGCCCAATCGACAATTCCACTTGCGGCGCAAAAAGGTCATGAAGGAGGTTGCTCTCCAAAAACTGCACCTGATTCTTTTGCAGCGTTCTTAGCTGACCAACACGGCTTTCCACTTCTTCAACGGTTAGATTACTGTCTTTAAACCACTGCTGAATTATTCGAACCTCAGCTTTCAGGCGGTTGTGTTCTGTGAGCAGTGCTCCCTGCTCACCAGTGAGGCTTTTGTTTCGATCGAGTTCTTGATCGATGTTCGGAAGTACAGTACGAACTTCGTCCAATGCAGTTAGTATTTTTCGCAGGTCTCCGGTGAAGCCCTTCTGTTCTAGTTGCTGAATGCCTTTGAATAGTTTCGCATCGAGGGAGAGAACACAGCCCCCAATCGCGACGGACTTACCAAAACCGATTCCATAGGCACCGCGAACGTGCCTGTACCACTCCCTAAGCCTTTTCAAACCATCAATGTCGGTCTCTAGCCCTTTAAACTCGGGGCCTATTTGACGCTGATAGAGTGCTGAATCGAAAGTTTCCAGAGCAGTCGCATATTCAACCACCTCTTCAGTAACTGCACTAAGCTCCGCTATTTTCAGGTATGGCTTACTTGCCAATGACTTTAACTGTTTACGAGCTTGCCACCAGTCGCCTGAGAACCATTTCCCCATCCCCTTCCGCAGTATTTGCGCATGTATGGCCTTTAACTCACTAGAATCGGGCAATCTCTCAAGATCAAAGCGTTCGGTGATGGTTTCTCGCAGGGGGCACAAATGATTCAATTTCACTTCAAGCTCTATGAGAGTCGCATCGATGTCGTCTTCGTCGAAGTGCTCAGAACGCTGGTTAATCAGCGAGCTCTCAAGCTCATCGATCAACTCAATCATCTTAGTTGCTGCGCCAAGCCCCTCGATGGTCGGGCCAAAATGCTCGCTCAGTTGTGAAGGTAGCGCGGATCCTAATTCCTCTAACTGTCGCTGAAAAGGAGCGAGCACAGACTCAATCTTCTCAAGCTTTATTATCCCGCGAACAATATCTGAGAAGCTTTCCCTGCGCCTTGCACCCGTCAACCGGTGTATATCTGGGAATGCAGGTAAAGCCTCGCCGTCAGCAAGTGTCGATAGTTTTTCTGGGAGGATGTCTTCTGAGAGCCCCTCGTAGCCTTCCTGAATTTCACGGTGAAGGTGCAGCAACGCCTCAACTTCAGACTGAGTTTTCAGGTCGAGTCGGTCTAGTGCTTGAAACAGTTCTTTGCGAGAGAGCTCTGGCAAATCGCTGAGGTCCAAGGCCAGTGATTCGCAGCTGCCCAAACCCGACAAATTCGCATCTTCGAACTTGAGAGCTTGTACGATTTTCTGATTTTGCTCCCTCAAAAGCTCTAGCGACTGCTGCCATTCTTTCAGGACGGATACTACCTGGCCTGAGTCGAATAGCTGAATCGCTGTATTCTCAACCCCAGACCAAGGGTGGTCATGAAGACTCGCATCCCGCCCGACCTGCTCTATCATCGCGCGATAGATTTTCTGGAACTCGCTAACCTGATCAACCAGCTTCAGCCGATTCACTTCAGTGAGCTCACCTCCGGATAGGCCAGCAATATGAACATCGGTCGGGTTGATCTCTAACTGTTGGCGATAACGCGCAGCTCCACTGAAGATTTCATGGATTGTGCGATTCGTTTTAGCCCAGGACTCGTTAATCTCTTTCGCGTAGCTGTTGAGGCGCTCCTTGTACTCCTCGTAGCGGGTGACTTCTGCGTCAATGTTCTGCGTGGAGATCAAGTGCTTCTGTTTAACAACACGGGCACCAATATCGTCAAGCACCTTTCGCTTTTGCGATTTGTGGCTATGGAGCTCAAGACAGAAATCGCCTAGCCCCGCCTTATCAAGACGGGCTTTAACCACATCGAGAGCTGCCATTTTCTCCGCGACGAATAAGACTTTCTTTCCGCTCAGCATGGCAGCGGCGATCAGGTTGGTTATCGTTTGCGACTTTCCAGTCCCTGGAGGGCCTTCAATAACCAGATTCTCGCCATTTATTGCGTCAATCAATGCGCTGTGTTGAGAGCTGTCAGCGTCATCGATTAACGGATACAAATCATGTACTTGTTCAACGTCGTCAATGTAATGCTCTCCAACATTGCCACGCCCCTCACCTGAACCATTCCCCGAACTTTTGAAAAAGCGTTGGACAATCGGATGTTTGATCAGATTTCGATCATCAAGCGGCCAGCGCTCTGGATCCAAATCCAGGTACATCAGCATCTTACCGAAATTCAG
>JAKDUK010000142.1 GCA_030457765.1 Marinobacter sp.
AGTGCTCATAATTACGCATCACCTAAGCCCTCCTGTGGTGGTTGTGGGGCGGTAGTAAGTTGGTCGATAACTTCGTGGATACATGCGGTAGTGCTGTGACCGGCACCGTCAAGATCACCGTTTTCAAGGGCGCTCGCGTAGTCTTCAAGCATGTCAATGGCGGCCTCGATACTCTCCGGCACTGCCTGAGCCTTTGGTGGGTGGGTGTAAAGTGGCGTATGTCTTGGCGCATCAAACTGAGCGAACCAGTCAAGACAACTGCTTTCAGAGGTGTGGGATATGTACGCCACCGGCTCCGCATCGCCCTGAGCGCGGGCTGCTTTCCGGATTAGCGATTCTTCCTTTAGCGGAAAATCGCCCTTGGATTCTTCCTTTTCAGCTTCCTTCTCCGCATCACCCTGAGCGCGGGCGGCTTCCAGTGCGCCAAGAAGCTGCTCAGCGTATTCACAGACACGGTTCAGCTCATCGTTTTCAGCCCTATCGCGGTCGCTGGGCCATACAAAATCATTCATCATTTAACTCTCACTCCCCTGGAGTTCTGAATAAACGGCCCGACAACCATTAAGAAATCCTGCCGGGTGTAGGCACACCACGTTTTGAGGTCTGCAATCACTTGCTCTTGGTAAGTCTTCTTGCTCAAAAGCCCCTCTATAACTCTTTCCGGCGCATCGAGGGCGTTAAACTCGCCCTCAAAGTCGCACTCGTCGCACCCCGGCCAGAAATGGTCATGACAAATCGGGCACTCTATTACCGGGTTTTCAGATTGAAGATCCAAAGCCACCCGATCCATCCACTCCTGGTAACCTACAATCAACATGGCTCACCCTCCCAAGGCCGCGAAGTTCGGCATACCAACGTCACTCTCGTTTTTCATGTAGTCCGGAGTCACATCATCCAGAACCCGCTCAACGTGCTTTCTGGAAACGGCCAGCTCCCCAATACCGTTTTCTTTGTAACGGATCCCCATGGCCTCAAGGATCTGCTTCTGTGTGCTGCGGCGAGCCTTCCCGGTAAGCCTGCGGATTTCGCTGTAGCTTAAAAGCAGGCTATCGGAGTGTTGGATTGCGCCCTCTGCCTCGTAGACGATTTCGCCCACGGTACAACCAAGCCCCCTTGCCAGCTTTTTCAGGTTTTCAGGCCTGGGTTCTGATTCAGCAAGCAAGTAGCGGCCAATGTAATCCCGCGCAACGCCGGAGGCTTCCGAAAGCCGGGTTTGGTCAAATCCAGAGGCCAGCATCCGGCGATACAGGGTGTCGGCCATTCGTAGCCGGCGCTCGGCCTTCAGTTTGTCTTTTTCGTGCTCAGTCATTCTGAAAATACCTCGTGTTCAAAAGCGGGGCGGAAAAAGGCGGTGTTACCCGCCTTGCATCCAATGGAGAGGCATAAAAGGTATGTCGTCGTCAAAGTCATCTACCGGCCCGCCTGGCCCCGTTGGAGGCGGATTGTTTTGCTGGTACTGAGTTTGTTGCGGCTGCTGGTACTGCTGCTGTTGCTGTTGCTGTGGCTGTTGGTACTGCTGTTGCTGTTGTGGCTGGCGCGTATGCTGGCCCTGGGGTTTGCCGTCCAGCATTCGCATTTCGCCCTTAATATCGACCACAACCTCAGTGGTGTATTTGTCCTGGCCGTTCTTGTCCTGCCACTTACGGGTTTGCAGCTTGCCCTCAACGTAGATCTTGGAGCCTTTCTGAAGATATTGCGCGGAGATTTCGGCCAGCTTCCCGAAAATAACAATCCGGTGCCATTCGGTTTTCGGCACCATTTGCCCGGTGTTCCGATCTTTGTAGCTCTCGTCGGTCGCCAGATTCAGGTTCACCACAGCATTGCCGCTTGGCGTATACCGGGTGTCGGGATCTTGGCCAAGATTGCCAATCAGGATTACTTTGTTAACTCCGCGTGACATAGTTTTTGCCCTCTAGGTATCTTTGTTTCGCTGCCTTTCGACACTTTATGCAGTCTCGCCAGCCTTTTTTGGGGTGGTAGTAGGTGTTGTCATCAGTTAGCTCATGCCCGCTCTTGCAGTGTGTTTTTGCGGGCCTTGCGTTAACTCCCCGGATCACATTTTCTTGATTTGTTACTGGTTCAAGATGCGCCGGGTTGACGCAGTGGCGAACTCTGCACAAGTGGTCTAACTGCTTGCCTTCAGGTATCTCCCCAATGTGCATCTGATAGCTGTACCTGTGCGCCTTGTATAAATCTCTTCTTGTTACGCCAAAGACTCCATAGCCCTTTTGATCAATGTATGCAGTCCAAAGCCAGCACCCTGATTCGTCTACGGATACTTTCTCCATAAATCTTTTGTCTGGGTGCTTTGGGTTATGCGTGAACGCCATAAGCAACCCCGCTCATGCTGCTGCTCCTGTATCCAGTAGTGCGAAGTACACATCAAGGCAGGCTTGCGCGTCTGCCAGTGCGCTGTGTGCGTTTTCCAGCTTTTTGCCGGTGTAGTGAAGGTAGGCTTCTTCCAGCCTGGGCGGCTTCTTCATGCCCATGTCCGTGCGAGACAGCCACATGGTGCAGTCGTGGGTGTTCTTGTCGGCCCATGCTTCCTGTTGCGCCTTAGTGCCGTAACGCTTGGCGGCAATGCGCAGTAAACGCTGGTCAAAGGTGCGGTTGTGGGCAATGCG
>JAKDUK010000143.1 GCA_030457765.1 Marinobacter sp.
TAAACGGCCCTGTAAACGGCCCTGTGCCGGACAGGTTATCCGAGGCAAATGAGTTGCCATGCTTGAGGATGGCGTCTTTCTTTTTCCCGGCCTCGGTTTCACCGGAGTAGAACTCACTGTCCAGGGGGAAGAGGTAGGTAGCGGTATTCAGCAGCAAGGGGAAGGGTTTGCTGGTGACCAATTCAAACGTGTAGTCATCAATGATGTTGAAGCCACTGAAAGGCTTGAAGATCGCTTTGAAATCCTGGCTTTTCTTAAGACGCTCGTAGGTGAACTTCACATCTTCTGACGTGAGTTCGTTGCCAGAATGAAACTTCACGCCCTCACGAAGCTTGAAGCGCATGGTGTTGTCGTCAATACGCTCCCAGCTTTCAGCCAGGCGGGGTTCGAACTCAAGGTCTTTGGTCCAGCGCACCAGAGGATCAAACGACATGTGGGACAACTGCAGAATGCCGCCCGAAAGCTGTTCATGAATATCCAGGGTAACCGGGTCCGCATCGTACGCCATTTTCAGCTCTTTCGTCGCCTCGGCGGAGAGAGCGACAGGAGCCGAGGCCAGAGCCAGGGTACCGACTAAAGCTGCAAACAGTTTCTTCATTGCGTTATTTCCATCGCTATTTGTCTTGTTTCAGGCACACCGGATCTCAGGCGCACCCTCGCCTCAAACAGAAACTAGCTTCGGAAAGCACGTACGGCAATCGAAATTACAACTTGCGGTTATGCGTGATTTGAATCGCGGCTCCGGATAACAGCCCGGCCCCACCTTAAAGCCGGAACACCAGAGGCAGAATAAGCGCCGTGAATATACCCGTCAGACCCATCCCCAACGATGCAAAAGCTCCGGCTGTATGACTGATTTCAAAAGCACGGGCGGTGCCGATAGCGTGACCATTAAGGCCCAATGCGAATCCCAGAATGCGTTCATCGCGAACCGGCAACCATTTAGCCAAAAAATCGACAAACAGGGTGGCCACCACACCGGTAATCAGCAGCCCGCCCATCAGCAGAGGCACGGAGCCGCCCAGCTGTTCCGTTATACCGATCGCAATCGGCGCGGTGACAGACTTTGGCGCCAGTGAGGCCAGCACTTCCGGTGTAGCACCCAAACCCCAGGCAATGAGCACTGCATAGACAGCGGCCAGTGTGGCCGCCAGTGGCAGCGTCACCACAATCGGAACCCACATGGCCCGGATATGGTGTATTTGCTGATACAGAGGAATCCCCAGGGCCACAGTGGCTGGCCCGAGCAACACGGTTATCCAGAAGGCCCCCTGCTGGTAATTCACATAATCCACAGACAAAAGGGCAATCACCGCTGCCAACATAACTGCTGAGAGCACCACGGGCGGCATCCATAAAGGCCTTTTCAGGCGCACGAACAGCCAGTTACCGGCAAAAAAAGCGCTCAGGGTAAGCCCTACGGCAAACATTGGACCGGCAGACAACGCATCGGGAGCGGCAATTATGCGCTCAAAAAATTCACTCACTTATACGTCTCCGCCCGGATAAATGCAGCACACCCTTCATCAATAGCAGCGTAGTAAGAACACTCAGAAAGGTTCCCAGTAACAACGCTACCGCCACAGCCAGCCACTGCCCGGAAAACCGGGAGGCCATAAAAAACACGCCCACGACACCTGGCATGATCAGCAGCACCAACACAGAGATCAGGGCCTGACTGGCCGAGGCCAGAGAATCGCTGATTTCGCCACGGAGCATCAGGGTGAAGGTTATCAGGATCATGCCAAGCACGGCTCCGCTTACGGGGACCAGAAAAATCAGGCGTACTGTTTCGCCAAGCAGATAAAACAAAACCAGAATCAGAAAACCGCGCAACATCGACATGCTGTTATACTCATCACCCAAATAATTGCGTTAGATTATACCATACCAAGGCAGGACGGCCATGGCGCTGAAAGCAACCATATGTAAAGCCACACTCAACATTGCCGACATGGACAGGCATTACTATGCGGACCACCAGCTCACCCTGGCCCAGCATCCGTCAGAAAGCGACGAGCGCATGATGATACGCCTTCTTGCGTTTGCCCTGAATGCTGGCGACACCCTGGAGTTTACCAAAGGCCTGAGCACCCAGGATGAGCCCGAACTCTGGCAAAAAAGCCTGAGTGGTGATATTGAACACTGGATTGAGCTGGGGCAACCCGACGAAAGCCGTCTGCGCAAAGCCTGCAACCGTGCGCGCCAGGTTACGCTGTATACCTACGGCGGCCGCGCTGTCCCCCTGTGGCTGGGAAAGAACCGGAGCAAGCTGGACCGCCTGAGCAACCTGACGGTTATCGACCTGCCCGCAGATGCGACTGATGCCCTGGCCAGGCTGGCGGAGCGCAACATGAGCTACCAGGTAACCATTCAGGACGGCGAAGTGTCCTTCAGCAATGAAAACGCGCTGGCTCTGATTACCCCGATCACGCTGCTGCCGTAACAAAAGTCAGCACCTGCAATACAGACGGGGCTGGACAGAAGGCCCCTGCGCACGTAAGATTGCGCACTCGGAATTGACGCACAGCCGTTAACTTCGTACGCGCCCGTAGCTCAGCTGGATAGAGTACCGCCCTCCGAAGGCGGTGGTC
>JAKDUK010000068.1 GCA_030457765.1 Marinobacter sp.
CATGGTCTATCTTTCCTGCTGGCAGCCCGGCATTATCTGGCGGGAATTGGGTACATTGAATATGGCGGGAGTATAGCATTCTGACCCGTAGAAAAGAGACTCTCCTGAGCGGCGACAAGGCGGCGGTGATACAGGGTTTTTTCGTACCGGATCTTTGCCGGGTACGGTCTGTTTTCATGTTGCTGATCACCAGCGAACTCCTGGTACTCGTGCTGGCCATTGTTCAGGCCAGCAACAGCTGGATCGACTGGAATTATTTTGCGCTGCTGTCGCTGTTTGTACAATGGACCACCCTAACCAGCGCCGCGTTGATTTGCTTGCTGCGGTACCGGCTGGCCAGAATGTCTGTGGCCCGGGCCACCCTGGCTATTTCGGCCATCGTAATGTTGGACGTGCTTGCCTTCAGCCTGTTCGCCGACAATGTTTTGCACCCCCAGCCGGGCGTCATCGACTGGCAGGCCATTGCAAAAAAACTACTGCTGGCCCTGCTGATTGTGCTGATGGCATTGCGCTATTTTTATCTTCAGCACCAGTGGCAACAGCAGCGGGAAGCAGAAATGCAATCGCACCTGGCAGCGTTGCAGGCACGCATACAACCGCACTTTTTATTTAACAGCATGAACACCATCGCCAGCCTTATTGCGTCTGACCCGGAGCAAGCCGAAGAGGCCGTTCTGGATCTTTCGGAGCTGTTCCGCGCCAGCTTGCGTACAGTCGACCAGCTCATTCCGCTGGCCAAGGAACTGGACTTATGCCAGCGCTACCTTGCCATTGAAGCTCTGCGATTAGGCTCACGCCTAAAACTGGAATGGCACATTGCCGAAGGGGTTGAACGCCAAGCAATCCCACCACTCACCCTGCAGCCGCTGGTAGAAAATGCGGTTTATCACGGCATACAGCCGCGACCGGAGGGTGGTACGGTGCGCATAGAAGCAGAAACGCGCGGCAACTTTGTGTACCTGCTGGTGCAAAACCCTAAACCCGAAGGTACCGGCAGCCAGCACAACGGCAACCGCATGGCCCTGAGCAACATACAGGCACGACTGCAGGCGCTGTTTGGTGAGCCCGCCGTGCTCAAACACAGCCATCAGGGAGATGTTTACACGGTAACCTTAAGGCTACCCAAAACTACACAGCATTCATGACAAAGCAGACAATTTTGATAGCCGACGACGAGCCACTGGCCCGCCAGCGCCTGCGGCGACTGACCGAAAGCCTGCCGGATTACCAGGTATGCGGCGAAGCGGCTGATGGTAATGCAACTCTTACTCAAACGGCCGATCTACAGCCCGACATTTTGCTGTTAGACATACGCATGCCAGGCGTTGACGGCATGGAGGCAGCCGCGCGACTAAGCCAGCTCAGCAACCCGCCAGCGATTATTTTCTGTACCGCCTACGATCATTACGCCATTCAAGCTTTCGATGTGCAGGCTGTGGCTTACTTGCTTAAGCCAGTGCGCAAAGAAGCGCTGGCAGAAGCTCTGGCCCGAGCCGGGCGGGTTAACCGGGTACAATTACAAGCACTGACCAAAAGCTCTCAGCAAAATGCGCCGGAAAACGAGCAACTGGCGGTTCGCACCCACCGGGGCACAGAGCTGATAGATATAGCCGGGATCCGCTATTGTCAGGCGGATCAAAAATACGTAACTATCCACCACTCTCGTGGTGAGACTGTGTCTGACTACACACTGAAAGAACTGGAAAACACATATCCGCACCAGCTACTGCGAATTCACCGCAACACGCTGGTCGGCGTGCGTTTTATTCAGGCTTTAAAACGCACGCCGGATAACAGCAATCTGGTACTGCTCAAAGACAATCTGGGCGAGCTTCAGGTCAGTCGACGGCATGCCAGTAATGTGCGCCAATGGCTCCACGGCCAGCAACCCAGTTAATCCGCACTGGCAACGCTGAGCCGTGTAGCAGCCGGTAGCAGATAACCGTCACCAACGGGACTTTTACGGCGCCACAGGGTAACCTTGGCGAACATTTTCAGAACCGACAGTGAGCACAATGTCTAAACGAACTCTTCGTGTCGCAACCCGCAGCAGCGCCCTGGCGTTATGGCAGGCGGAATTCATTAAGGCTGAGCTGGAACGGCTCAACGACAACGTGGTGGTAGAGCTGGTCAAGATCAAAACCCAGGGGGACAAAATTCTTGATGTGCCACTGGCCAAGATCGGCGGTAAGGGCCTGTTTGTAAAAGAACTGGAAGAGGCCATGCTCGATGGCCGGGCAGATCTGGCGGTACACTCCATGAAAGACGTGCCCATGGCTTTTCCTGAAGGCCTGGGGCTGGTTGCTATCTGTGAGCGGGAAGACCCCACCGACGCGTTTGTGAGTAACGATTTCGAAAACGTAGACGCGCTTCCCCATGGCTCTGTAGTTGGCACTGCCAGCCTGCGCCGGGAGTCTCAGCTTCGGGCTTATCGACCAGACCTGGAAATCCGGGTGCTGCGAGGTAACGTAAACACCCGCCTGGCAAAACTCGATGCCGGTGATTATGCAGCTATCGTGCTGGCCAGCTCCGGCCTCAAGCGGTTGGGCTTTCACGATCGGATACGGTATTCCATGCCGGATACACTCTCCCTGCCTGCGGTTGGCCAGGGGGCACTTGGCATCGAGTGTCGGCTTAACGACAGTGAACTGCTCGCTATGCTGGAACCATTGAACCACCAGGACACCGCAGACCGGGTAAAAGCCGAACGAGCCCTCAACCGCCGCCTTGAAGGTGGTTGCCAGGTACCTATAGCAGCCTATGCTCTGCTAGAAGATAACGACACAACTGTGTGGTTGCGCGCCCTGGTGGGTGCGGTTGATGGCACAAAAATCCTTCGCGCTGAAGGCCGGGCTCCACGGGCGGAAGGCGAACGCTTGGGCCGCGAGCTCGCAGAAAACCTGCTGGCACAAGGCGCAGACAAAGTGCTGGCTGAAATTTATGGCCACACTCCGCACTGATTTGCCCAATCTGGCTGGTCGGCGTGTTCTCATTTGCCGACCAGAACCAGAAGCGTCTCGGCTAGCCCGGCAGTTTCAGTCTGCTGGCGCTGAAACGCACGTGTTTCCGCTGGTTGATCGCGAGCCGCTGCCAGAGACACCGGAACGACGCACAACCATTCTTGGCCTAGATGAATTCTCCCACGTTATAGCGGTGAGCCCTTATGCTGCCCGCCTTTTGCTGGAAGAATTGGATACCTGGTGGCCGCAACTTCCCGCTGGCCTGAAATGGTACGGTGTTGGTGCTGGCACGGCTAAGGCGCTTGCCGATCATGGACTTAGCCCGCGCAAACCCGACGAAGGCTGGACCAGTGAGGCGCTGTTGAAACTGCCGTCTCTGTCGCAGTTCAACGGGGAGCGGGTTTTGGTCGCCCGTGGAGAGGAAGGTCGTGAGCTTACCCGGAAAACCCTCGAAGCTCGCGGCGCGCGGGTCACCGTGATGCCGCTTTATCGCAGATTCTGTCCCGACTACACTCCAACACAGGTCGATAAAGCCCTGGAGCACTTTGCACCAGATGCCATTGTTGCGCTCTCTGGTGAAACCTTAAACAATCTCATCGCACTATGTGCGAATTGCAGCCATAATCTATACGATAGACTTGTCGTTGTGCCCGCTCGGCGTATAGCCGACCAGGCTCGCGCAGCAGGATTCAATGCTCCGTTTATACCAGGAAGCCTTGCCGATAATGACATCGTGGCCGCCGTTGCAGAACAATTGGCCGGCCGGGACGGTGGCTCCGGAACAGCCAAGTAAGGACGCCCGTGACTGAAACAACAAAGCAATTACCCGCCCCGATCGAAAAAGAACAACCCGCCCGCCAGAGACTCTGGCCAGTATGGGTTATTGTCATTATTACCCTGATCTGTGTTGTTATGCTGGCGCTATGGAATTGGCAACAATGGAACAATCAGCAGGGCACCTTGCAGGCACTGCAAGACCTACAGCAAGACACGGCTCAGCTAGAGAGCCGTTATGGCGACAGTGGTAGCCAGCAAAGCCAACGCTTGCAATCTCTGGAGAACAAGCTCACATCCCAGCGGGAACTGATCGCCACCCAACAACGGCAAATAGATCACAATGCCCGCGAACTGCTCGAAGCCGGAAACCGCACCCGTACAGACTGGCTACTGGCAGAAGCAGAGTATCTGTTGCGCATTGCCAATCAGCGCCTGTTGATTGAAAAGGACATAAAAGGCGCCCTCTCGGCCCTTGAAGCGACAGATGATGTGCTCACAGAATCTGACGATATTGGCGTATACGCCGTACGCCAGCAGCTGGCCCGGGAAATTCTGGCGCTTAAGGGGCTGACCGGTGTTGACAGAACCGGCCTGTATCTCACCCTTGAAGCCGCCATCGATAGCGTTCACCAGCTCACCGACCAAGCCCTCATCAGTGAACAGGCCCCCGGATTTATGGGCAACTCACAATCAGATGATGCTCCACCGGAGGGCGGTGAGCCGGGCATGCTGACCAAGGCCTGGCAAAAATTCAAATCCACATTGATGCAGGTAGTTGTGGTGCGCCGTATGGACGAATCGGTTAAGCCATTGTTGTCACCCGATCAAAGTGCTTACGCTCGATTAAACCTGCAACTGATGCTCGAAGAAGCCGAAATGGCGGTACTCAGAGGAAATCAGCCCTTATATGAGCGCGCTCTCGCCAAAGCACAGGCGGCCATTGCCGACTGGTATGATAGCAGCAATCAACGAGTGGGCGCGCTGTCCAGGACTTTGGATGAGCTCGGTAAAAACAACGTCGCCCCAGACCTGCCAGATATCAGCAAATCCCTGGACCTGCTCAAGGAGCGGCTTGCAGGGCGCCTCAATAAAGATAATGGAGATAACGACAAAAACAACGCTGACGCTAACGGAGGCGATGATTCATGATCGGCCTTCTACTGATCGTTCTGTTTGCCCTGTTAATTGGCACAGGGCTTTCCCTGGGGCTGCAATACGACCTGGGTTACATTCGCATCAGCCTGGGCAATTACCTGGTCGAAACCAACTTTTGGGTAGGCCTTGCGCTACTTATAGTGGTTATAGCGTTAATTGTTTTAACTCTCAATCTGTTCCGTCGTATGCGCCACGGAAGCGGGCTGATAGCCAGCTGGGTGTCCCGCGGCAAAGAACGCCGGGCAAGGCGCCGCACCACTCATGGCTTGCTAGCGCTGGCTGAGGGCAACTGGCCAAGAGCGCGAAAAATGCTTACGTCGGCCGCAGGCAATGCAGACACCCCTCTTATCAACTATTTGGCAGCCGCTCAGGCAGCCTTCGAGTGCGGAGACCACGAGGCCGAGGATGAGCTACTGAGAAAAGCCTTTGAAAGCACACCCGGCTCGGACATGGCCGTAGGCATTACCCAGGCCCAACTTCAACTTGCCGGCAACCGTCTGGAGCAGGCCCTCGCAACGCTGGTGCGCTTGCGCAAGCAATCTCCTCACCACCCTTTCGTGCTAAAACTGCTGAAAAACACCTACCTGCGCCTGGAAGACTGGCGCGAGCTGTCAAAGCTTTTGCCAGAGTTACGCAAGCGCAACGTGCTTGCGGAACCTGAGCTGAGAGAACTTCAACGACAGGTATGGCACAACCTTTTAGAGCGGGCTGCAGAAGACTGCCGGCGTCAGCAATTGGAAAATCCTAACGCCTCACTGGAACCCATTACCCGGCTTTGGGATGAACTTCCGGGCTTTTTGCGCAAAGACGAAAAAACCATCGAAGACTATGCCCGACTGCTCGCCGACCTTGGCGACGAAGTGCAAACCGAAACTCTGCTGCGTAAGGTGCTGCACAATCACTGGAGTGACAATCTGGTTAACCTTTACGGCCGCATAAAGGGGCGCAAGCCAGATGAGCAGCTACTTACAGCCGAACAGTGGTTAAAGGATCGGCCAAACAATGCAGAATTGCTACTGGCACTTGGCCGGCTAAGCCTGCGCAACGAACTTTGGGGCAAAGCCCGGGAATATTTCGAAACTAGCCTGAGGCTGCGCCGCAGCCGGGAGGCTCTGGCAGAATTAAGCCGTTTGAGTGCTCACATGGGCGATGAAGAAATAAGCATTAAACTTATGATGCAGGGGCTGGCAAAAGACAACGGACTGCCAGAACTGCCCATGCCCAAAGCCTAGCCGAACCACAAGCCACCAAAGCGTTGGCGCTGGTGGCTTGTGGCTTTAGTGCCTGGGTGCGTACTCCAGTACGTCCGAAAAGAACCCTTCCGGCGGCAGCCCGGCTTCTATCAGCGCATCCATCAGCGTGTAGACCATCGTCGGTGAGCCACTGGCGTGTACTTCCACGTTGTTCCAGTCCATGCCAGAAGCCAGCACTGTTCGCACCAGTTGATCATGGTGCCCGCTCCAGTCGCTATCCTCATCATCACCCACCACAGGCGTAAAAGTAAGCACCGACCAGTCCTGCGCCCACTGTTGAGCCATGGTCCTCAGGTACATGTCTTCATGACGGCGTACACCCCAAAACAGCTTTACTGGCTGAGCAAAGGATGTACCGCGCAGATAATCCACCAGGCTTTTCATCTGAGCAAAACCGGTGCCGGCGGCAACCAGCAACAAAGGCTTTTCCGGGGCACAGGCGAGGCAGGCTTTGCCGTGGGGCAAATCTAACGTAACGGGTTCGCCAGATGTCAGCGTGTCAATCACCTTTTGCGCCGACTGCCATTCTGGCGAGGCCTGAATATGCAGCTCAATGTTCTGCTCTGTCGGGCTACTGGCTATGGAAAAATAGCAGGGCTCGGCATCGGGCAGATTGACCGATAAATATTGGCCCGCGTGAAAAGACAGCTTCCGCCGCCGTGGTAGCTGAAGTTCAACCCGATACACATCGTGGCTTATAGAACATACATCCACGACATTTGCCTGGAACTTTTTCGGCTGGTTATTTCCTGCTGCCATAACGGCGGTAATCTCCAATTCAATATCACCACGCGCGTTGGCTCTACACATCATCAAACGCGCGCCGGGCGTAATTATCTGTTGGTTTCGGGTATTCAAAGCAGAGCCGCTAAGCAGCCGAGCTTCGCAAAGCTCGCATACACCGTTTTTGCAAGCAGACGGAACGGCAATGCCTACGTTGCCAGCTGCACTGAGTAAGTCTGTATCAGAAGCCACCGTGTAGCTAAGCCGGGAAGGGACAAGACCTACCCGCCAAACCTTGTTACCCATATCAATCGGGGCGAACAGGTACAGTTTCAATCCCCAGGCTATCCCAAAGCTCATCTACCCGCTGTTTTACGGTGTCGGTCATGGCTATGGGCTCGCCCCACTCACGGGTTGTCTCGCCCGGCCACTTGTTGGTGGCGTCCATTCCCATTTTGGAGCCTAAACCGGAGACAGGTGAAGCAAAGTCGAGGTAATCGATGGGTGTGTTCTCTACCAGGGTCGTATCCCGGGTAGGGTCCATCCGGGTGGTTATAGCCCAGATTACATCCTCCCAATTACGGGCATCTACATCGTCGTCCGTCACGATTACAAATTTGGTGTACATAAACTGTCGTAGAAAAGACCATACTCCCATCATCACCCGCTTGGCATGGCCGGGGTATTGCTTCTTCATAGTCACCACTGCAAGGCGGTAAGAGCAGCCTTCGGGTGGTAAGTAGAAATCCACAATCTCAGGGAATTGCTTCTGCAATATGGGAATAAACACTTCATTCAAGGCGACACCTAAAATAGCTGGCTCATCGGGCGGCCTGCCGGTATAGGTGCTGTGATAAATCGGGTCTTTACGGTGGGTGATGCGCTCAACGGTGAACACCGGGAACTCGTCCACTTCGTTGTAATAGCCAGTGTGGTCGCCAAACGGGCCTTCCGGTGCGTGATCGTCTGGGTAAATAAACCCTTCCAGAACAATCTCTGCGCTAGCAGGCACTTGCAGATCACTCAGGCCAGCCTGCACCAACTCGGTACGACTGCCTCGCAACAAGCCTGCAAATGCGTATTCCGACAGCGAATCAGGCACCGGGGTTACGGCGCCCAGAATGGTGGCAGGGTCTGCACCCAAAGCAACCGCTACCGGGTAAGGCTCGCCCGGGTTTTGTTTCTGGAATTCCTGAAAATCCAACGCCCCACCGCGATGACTTAGCCAACGCATGATCAACCGGTTACGGCCAATCACTTGCTGGCGATATATACCCAGGTTTTGTCGTTCTTTATGGGGCCCACGGGTGATCACCAGCGGCCAGGTAACCAACGGCCCAGCATCGCCGGGCCAGCAGTGCTGTACCGGTATCTGATACAAATCGACTTTATCTTTCTCGATAACCACGTCTTGGCAGGGCGCTGACCTGAGCACTTTCGGGCTCATGCGCATGACTTGCCGGAGCAGCGGTAATTTCTCTATCGCGTCTTTGAAGCCTTTGGGTGGATCTGGCTCTTTGAGGTACGCCAGCAGTTTGCCAACATCCCGAAGCGCGGTTACGTTCTCCTGCCCCATACCCAGGGCTACTCTTCTGGTGGTGCCAAAGAGGTTGGCAAGCACGGGCATGTCGTAGCCTTTGGGGTTTTCAAACAACAATGCAGGCCCACCTGCCCGCAGGGTACGATCGCAGATTTCGGTCATTTCCAGATGGGGGTCTACTTCAACCGAGATGCGTTTCAGCTCGCCCAGTTTTTCCAACTGGTCAATAAAGTCCCGCAGATCGTTGTATTTCATCGTTGGCTCCGGTTAGTTCCGGCAATATACGTGGATTCGAAGAAATTGGTTCTGACTAAGTGCAAGAACAGGATGGGGGACGCCTTGCCCAGACACGCCGTAAACCCATCCCTGGGGGCTCGGCATTGCCATCCCTGGCAATGCACGGTCTGAGCAAGGCGTCCCCCACCCTGTTCATTTGATCACCAGTTACCTAAATGCCAAAACGCATTTAAGCTTTACGGTAATCAGTATATGCGCGCACAAAATTCGAT
This sequence comes from Marinobacter sp., assembly GCA_030457765.1. GTDB lineage: Bacteria > Pseudomonadota > Gammaproteobacteria > Pseudomonadales > Oleiphilaceae > Marinobacter. The sequence continues at coordinate 8,918 of JAKDUK010000068.1, forward strand.
CGGCAGTACCGGGGGCACCCTCCCCGGACTGTGTCTTGCCAAGGATGGCAAGACCAAGCCTACAGGGATGTATTCACGGCGTGTCCGGGGAGGGTGCCTCCGGTACTGCAAGCCACGATACTCCTGAGGCGCCAAGCCAAAACTCTAACTGTTAACGACGCTTCATCGATTGGAAGAAATCGTCGTTGGTCTTGGAGTCTTTCAGCTTATCGAGCAAAAATTCGATGGCGGCGGTGTCGTCGTCCATAGAGTGCAGCAGCTTACGCAAAATCCACACACGCTGGATATCCGCCTCGCTCATTAGCAGATCTTCGCGGCGCGTGCCGGAACTGCGAATGTTAATGGCCGGGTACACACGCTTCTCGGCGATCTTGCGATCCAGATGCACTTCCATGTTGCCTGTGCCCTTGAACTCTTCGTAGATCACTTCGTCCATCTTGGAACCCGTGCTCACCAGAGCCGTCGCAAGGATTGTCAGGCTTCCACCCTCCTCTACATTACGAGCCGCACCAAAGAAACGCTTGGGCTTCTCAAGAGCGTGGGCATCTACACCACCGGTCAGTACTTTGCCCGAGGATGGGATGACTGTGTTGTAAGCACGAGCCAGACGAGTAATGGAATCCAGCAGGATAACCACGTCTTTTTTGTGCTCAACCAAACGCTTGGCCTTTTCGATCACCATTTCAGCTACTTGAACGTGACGTGCAGGTGGCTCATCAAAGGTAGAAGCAATCACTTCGCCGCGCACGGTGCGCTGCATTTCAGTCACTTCTTCCGGGCGCTCATCAATCAGCAATACCATCACATGGCATTCAGGATTGTTGCGGGTAATCGACTGGGCAATACTCTGCATCAGCAGGGTTTTACCGGCCTTGGGTGGCGATACGATCAAACCACGCTGGCCTTTGCCAATAGGTGCTACCAGATCCAGCACACGGGAAGACAGGTCTTCGGTGCTCCCATTGCCGGCCTCAAGCTGCATGCGCTCATCAGGGAACAACGGAGTCAGGTTTTCAAACAGGATCTTGTTGCGCGCGTTGTCTGGCTTGTCGAAATTAATCTCGGCAACCTTCAACAGGGCAAAATAACGCTCGCCATCTTTCGGTGGGCGAATTTTGCCAGCAACGGTATCACCAGTGCGCAGGTTGAAACGACGGATCTGGCTAGGAGAGACGTAAATGTCGTCTGGCCCGGCCAGGTAGGAGGCGTCGGCAGAGCGGAGGAAGCCGAAACCGTCCTGCAGAATCTCTAGTACGCCATCGCCATAAATGTCTTCGCCGCTTTTCGCATGCTTCTTCAAGATTGTGAAGATGACATCCTGCTTGCGCGAACGTGCCAGGTTATCGAGGCCCATCTCTTGCGCGATGTCGAGCAATTCGGGCATGGAGTTCTGCTTAAGTGCGGTAAGGTTCATAAGTTATTAGATTTTCAAGAATGGAAGTAAACGAATATTGGAATGACAGGGGCGCCCCGAACATATTTATAAAATCGTTGTCAAAACAGATGCTGGCCGATGAAGCAACCGGTGCGGATGAAATCCGGAATAAAAACTAAAACCAGTAGAGTGGGAACAACAGTTCGTAGGGCAGGACCGATAATCTGCTACCTTGCTGGCCAATGTCAAGTGCATAGAGCAAATAAACTCCTATAATGCGACGAAATAGTAGCCTCATATCACCCATAAGCCTCCCCCTGATGGGTTACTCCCTTCCATTTTTAGCGGCTCATGGGGATACTAACAGGTACATTTTCACATGAATTTTCGGAGTCTTTTTTCATGAGCAGTGAACGCACTGACGAACTCATCCCTCTTAATATTGCCGTTCTAACGATCTCCGATACCCGCGGGCCTAAGGAAGACTCTTCTGGTCAGTTTCTTGAAGACAGTATTATAGAAGCTGGACACCAATTGATTTCCCGGCGCATTTTGCCAGACGACATGTATCTGGTGCGGGCAGCTATGTCTGCTTGGATTGCACAGCCAGATGTTCATGTGATTATCATCACCGGCGGCACCGGCTTTCACGAACGCGACAGTACGCCAGAGGCTGTTGCACCCTTGCTGGATAAAAGCATTGAAGGTTTTGGTGAAGAGTTCCGACGCTTGTCGGCTTCAGAGATTGGTACGTCTACCATTCAGTCCAGAGCGTTCGGCGGCCTTGCCAATCATACAGCGATATTCTGCCTGCCAGGCTCAACCGGAGCTTGCCGAACTGGCTGGCACGGTATTTTGAACACTCAGCTAGACAGCCGTCATGGCCCCTGTAACTTTTCAGAGCTGGTTGGCCGCAAGCCAACACGCGCCGTTGAGCGCCTTCATCAGGTTATCGGCACCCGCGCCGCTCGTTAACTTAAACTACGGAGGCACACATTATGGCCGCTAATCTGACACCAGTAGAAGAGGCTATTGCCCATCTGCTGAACAAAGCGCCAGTAATAGAAGGCACTCAGGTTTTACCGCTTACTGAAAGCCTGGGCCGGATACTGGCGCAGGGCTATCAGGTTCCTGCGGACGTCCCACCCGCAGATAATAGCGCCGTGGATGGCTACGCCCTGCGGGTAGAAGATTACACAGCGGGCCAACCACTGACTATCTCCGATCGAATTCCAGCGGGCTCGGCACCCAGCCCACTCAAACCTGGCACAGCAGCGCGTATATTTACCGGATCAGAGGTACCTGCCGGCGCCGATACGGTCATCATGCAGGAGCGGGTTGAGGTTACGGATAATGGCATTGTGATCAGTGCCGAGGTGAAACCCGACCAGAATATTCGCAGGCGCGGTCAGGACTTGGCCGAGGGCAGTCTGGCTCTGGCAAAAGGCACAAAAATCCGGGCCCAGGAAATGGGCCTGCTAGCGTCCATCGGGGTGGCAGAGGTCACGGTTATGAAAAAGCTGCGGGTGGCGATTCTGTCCACCGGCGATGAATTGGTCGATCCCGGCATGCCTTTAGGGCCTGGCCAGATTTATAACACCAACCGTTTCACCCTGCTCGGCTTGCTGGCAGAAGCCGGCTGCGATGTCGTTCTGTGCGAAACCTTGCGTGATGAGCGCGACCTTACTCGTGAAACGTTAGAGCGGGCTGCCAGCAAGGCTGATCTGATCATCACAAGTGGCGGTGTTTCCGTGGGCGAGGAAGATCACGTGCGGGCCGTCCTGGAGGAGGCTGGCGAGCTTTCGCTTTGGCGCATGGCGATTAAACCCGGCAAACCTTTGGCGTTCGGATCGATCAGTGGCACGCCGGTTTTAGGCCTTCCCGGCAACCCGGCCGCGGTATTGGTCACATTTTTGATTGTAGGCATGCCCTACATACGCACCTGCCAGGGCCGCTTACAGGTTTATCCTGTGGGCCAGCCGTTACCTTCAATGTTTGAGGTGACGTCGCCTTCGGTTCGCAAGGAATTTGTCCGCGCCCGCACGGAAACAGCCGATGACAATACGCGGGTCAACGCCTTTTCAAACCAGAGTTCAGGTGTGCTGAGCTCTGCATGCTGGGCCAGTGGCTTGGCTGTGGTTCCCGAGCACACCACTGTGGCAGAGGGCGACACCCTGACTTTTTACCCATTCACTGAGCTATTGAGCTGATATGACTGAACAAACCTTAACTGTCCGTTTTTTTGCGCGGCTCCGGGAGGAGCTGGATACAGAGCAACTCACGCTGCCTGCAACAAAGAATCAGACAGCAGGCGACCTGTTGGCAGCGCTAGCCAGGCGCGGCGGCCCCTGGGCGCAGCTGCAAGGCAGCCAGCCGGTGATGATTGCAATTAATCAGGCAATGGCAAAGCCAGGGTCAGCCGTGAAAACCGGGGATGAAGTGGCTTTTTTCCCGCCAGTAACCGGGGGCTAAAATGATCAGCGTTCAGACTGAAGACTTTGATGCAGGCGCGGAATATACGGCGCTGCGTGACAGTGGTGCAGGCACGGGGGCGATTGCTACGTTTACCGGGTTGGTACGGGATAGCGGTGATACGCAAGGTGTATCGGGGTTATTTCTGGAGCATTACCCGGGGATGACGGAGCAGGTGATTGCCGGGCTTATTGAAGAGGCTTCACGGCGCTGGGATGTGCGCAAGGCCCGGGTGATTCACCGGGTTGGCCGGTTGCTCCTGCAGGAGCAAATTGTGTTTGTGGGGGTTTGCAGTGGCCATCGGGGTGATGCGTTCGCGGCCTGTGAATTTATTATGGACGCTTTGAAGACCTCGGCGCCGTTTTGGAAGAAGGAGCTTTCTGAAGACGGGGAGCATTGGGTGGAGCAGAAGGCTTCGGATGTTGCTCGTGGTGAAGCTTGGGATAAACAACCACCTCAAAACTGAACTGGCCGGGCTTCAGTGCGGAACAGGGCTCCGAAAACCGCTGTAAATACATCCC
>JAKDUK010000017.1 GCA_030457765.1 Marinobacter sp.
GCATAGCTTACATCAAATTGCTTTTTCTTATATGAATCCCGTTAAAGCGCCAAGAAGCTTTTTGCTGAATGGCCTATAGTACTCACTCGCCCTGTTACTGCAGGGCAAGTATGCGGGTAGAGTTGCTCGTGTGAAACACACTGGCGCATACCCAGCATGGACGCGTTTACGGTATTGTTTTGGAGCTTTATAAAGATGCCTAGAGCAAGTGAAATCAAGAAGAATTCTGCGGTTGAATATCAGGATCGAGTGTATTTTGTCAGGGATATCGACCGTTCGGTGCCTCAGGGTCGTGCCGGCGGCAGCCTTTATCGCATGCGCATGTACGATGTGGTAACGGGCAACAAAATTGATGAAACGTTCAAAGATTCGGATATGCTGAATCTTGCCGACCTTGAGCGCAGGCCGGCGACTTTCTCCTATTCTGATGGTGATGAATACGTTTTTATGGATAGCGAGGACTTCACCCAGTACAGCCTGAACCGGGAAGCTATTGCAGACGAACTGCTGTTCATCACCGAAGACACCCAGGGCGTTGTGGTTATTTTAGTCAGTGAAGCACCGGTCGCGCTTGCACTGCCGCAAACGGTAGAGCTGGAAATTGTTGAAACGGATCCGTCTGTTAAAGGTGGTTCCGCAACCGCTCGTACCAAGCCGGCTAACTTGTCCACTGGGCTGATTATCCAGGTGCCTGAGCATATTTCTACCGGTGATCGCATTAAGATCAACGTAGAAGAACGAAAGTTCTTAAGCCGGGCCTAGCCCGAGGTAAGGAGGCCCATGATAACAAAGGAGACCGCCAAGGTATTGGTTGCCAGCGTGATCGCGGTTGTGGTCACGGTGGGCATCGCCCGGTTCTCATACACACCGATGATTCCCGAGATGGTAGAAGCGCTTGGGTTGAGTCAGTCGGTGATTGGCATGTTGGCCACGGTGAATTACGCCGGCTACCTTACCGGCGCGCTCCTGATTACTCGAATCAGTGATCTCGGCCTCAAGGTAAAGCTGTATCAGCTGGGCCTTGTTGTGGCGGTGGTCTCCACCGTTCTCATGGGATACACCACCAATCTCTGGCTTTGGTATCCACTGCGCTTCATTTCCGGGCTGAGCACCTCAACCGGGATGTTGCTCGGTGCTGGCCTGTTGATGAGTTGGCTCATTAAGAATAACCAAAAATCCGAGCTAGGCGTGTTCTTCTCGGGGATAGGGTTGGGTATTGTGCTGACGGCCGTTCTGGCAGAGCTGATTCGCGATGCGTTTACCTGGGATCAACAATGGGTGATCTACGGTCTGGCAGCGCTGGTACTCTTGATACCTATATGGCGCTGGATGCCGGATTATCGCGCCTGTGCTATGCCGAAAACCGGCAGTTCAAATGCCGGGGATGACCGAAGCCGGTTTATCCTGATGCTGCAGTTGGCCTACTTTTGTGCCGGTGTTGGCTATGTGGTCACGGCGACTTTTCTCGTGGCTATTGCCGAATCCATGCCCGAACTCAGTGGCCAGGGTTGGCTTATCTGGCTCATTGCCGGCCTGGCAGCTACACCTGCCTGCTGGCTGTGGGATGTGTTCACCCGCCGTTGGGGGCAATGGACAGCGCTCTATCTTGCCTACACACTCAATTCCGTAAGTATTCTGATGCTGATCCTCAATACCAGTATGGTCAGCGTTATGCTAAGTGCGATTATTTATGGCGCCAGCTTCATTGGTATTGTCAGTATGATGTTGGCAATGGTGGGGCGAGTATTCCCTGAAAACCCTTCCCGCCCCATGAGCCGACTTACTTTCAGCTACGGCATTGCCCAGATGCTAGCGCCTGCTGTGGTGGGCTACCTGGCAGATGTGGAGGGTAATTACACTAATGGTCTTTGGCTCACTCTGGTGGTGATGGCGCTGGGAGTGGTGGTGATTTATTTTGCCCGTGGAGTTAAAGGTAGGGAGGCGGAGACTGCCTTATGAGTCGCTTAGCTGATGCCCAACCACTGATTTGGCGATGTTGTATGTAGATGTTCATTGGCTAGCAAAGTTGAGGTTTCAGCTGTGGGGCCGCTGAACATGCTGGCGCAAAGAGCGCCCGGCCAGTACCCATGTAGAAAGGGATAGCCAGCAGATGGGCAAATACAGGCTGGAAAATATCGCAAGTTGAGTGAGGAGTCTGACGCGACCGTGAACTTGGGTATTGTATAAAATTGTGCCTGAGTGTCTTCAGTTGACCCGCAGGCACAATAAAAAGGCTGGCCTTGGCCAGCCTTTTTTGCTTTCAAGAAAGGTGATGAACGTCTTCCATACCGTATACCGGCGTTTCGAGCCCTTCTTTCCGGGCCTTTAGTTGAAGTGCCAAGTAAAGCGAGTAGTGACGTGATTGGTGCAAGTTACCACCGTGGAACCAGAGAGATTCCTGCCGGGTCGGTTTCCACATGTTGCGGAGTTCGCCTTCCCAGGGGCCTGGATCTTTGGTGGTTTCAGACCCCATGCCCCAGCATTTACCAACCTTGTCTGCCACTTCCTGAGAGATGATTCGTGCCGCCCAACCATTCATGGAGCCAAAGCCGGTCGCGTAGACAATCAGGTCTGCGGGCAGCTCCGTGCCATCGGTTAGCGTTACAGAATGCGGGTTTATACATTCAATGCCGACACCGCTCTTGAGCTTGATTTCGCCCTGTGCGACCAATTCGGAGGCGCCCACATCAATGTAGTAGCCGGAGCCACGGCGCAGGTATTTCATGAAGAGACCTGAGCCGTCGTCACCAAAGTCCAACAAGAACCCTGCTTTTTCCAGGCGCTGGTAGAAATCTGCATCCCGTTCGGCAACTTGTTTGTAAACCGGGATGTGCATGTCAGGCATTATTTTGAAAGGTACCGACGCGAAGGTGAGATCTGCCTTCTCAGTTGTCATGCCGTTCTGAATGGCCTCTTCTGAATAGAGGGGGCCGAGTACCAGGTCCATTAACGTGTCGGACTTGATAATATGGGTAGATGAACGCTGAATCATGGTGACGTCAGCATCATTTTCCCAGAGGGCTGCGCAGATATCGTGGGAGGAGTTATTGCCTCCAAGCACCACGCACTTTTTGCCTTTGTAGGCGGCACCGCCAGGGTGTTTGCTGGAATGGTGTTGTTCACCTTCGAAACTGTCCATGCCAGGGATGTCGGGAATGTTCGGGATGCCGGACATGCCGGTTGCCAGTACCAGTTGTTTGGGGCGAAGAGTGACTTTCTTGCCTTCACGGAAGACATCAACAACCCATTCCTCGCCGGCTTCGTCATAGCGGGCGCCGGTACACTCCGTCGAGCTCCAGTAGTTGAGCTCCATGATCTTGGTGTACATCTCTAGCCAGTCGCCGATTTTGTCTTTCGGGGCGAATACCGGCCAGTGATCCGGGAAAGGCAGGTACGGCATGTGGTCATACCAGACTGGGTCATGCAAGCACAAAGACTTGTAACGATTGCGCCAGGAGTCGCCGGCCTTGGGGCTGCGCTCGATAACGATCGTAGGTACATCCAGTTGGCGTAGCCTTGCTGCCAGGCCGATACCACCTTGGCCACCCCCAATGATCACGCAATAGGGCTGGCGGCTGTAGCCGAGCGCCTGCTCTTCTTCTTGCTGTGCTTCCAGCCAGGTTTGGCGGGATTTTGTGGCGCCGTGCTGGGCGCCCTTGGGCCGCAGGGAGTTGCGTTTTTCCGGGAACTCTTTCAGCTCTTGCATAGTGGTGAGGAGGGTCCAGGCTTTGCCATCGCGCAGGCGAATTTGACCTTTACCGAAAGCGTCTTTGGTTTCAAAGGTGATCCAGGCCTCGGTAACACCATCCTGTTCGGTGGCTTCTTCTGCAACCTGCCAGTTTCCCGGGCGGGTTAGCTCTAGCGTGTTATCCAGCATGTCACGAATGCTGTCGCGGCCTTCCAGTGTCTTGAGGTTCCAGGTCATGGCGACAAGGTCTCGCCAGAAGCCGTTTTGTTCAAACATCTCAGCAGCTCGGCCAGAATCGCCTGCTTGCAAGGTTTTGTTGAACGCGTCGAGCCATTGCTGGACTCGTTGGGTGGCAGTGGTTTGTGCTTCAGTCATTAAGATTCTCCAGGTTTGCATTGTTTTTGTTAGCCGGATGCCTGTGGCACCCCGTACAGGAATGAACCCTTCGAGAAAGGTTTAGCAGGCGGCATGCCAGCTCCGGTTTCAGGCTTCAGGAATTTAATTAAGCTGCTGATATTAAATGAGAAAAAGTCCACCTGGTAGAGAACAGGATGTTCGGGCGTGGTCTATGGCTGGGGATCTTGTATTACACCTGTAATGTTTTGACCCGAGGATGCTTTACAGATGTAACGTGAAGACGGGGTACTAAGGAAGGATGTTGAGTTCTTGGTAATGGGTCTATGCTGATATCGAGATGCAGGAGGGTGGCATGACGATACAAATGGTGCAGCGACAACATATCAATACCATCTTGAACTACGCAGATGACAAGACTGATACAGCGTTGTCTCCGGAGACCCTGATTGGCCGTTCCTGGAAGCGATGTATAGAGGAGTTTGGGCTGGACCCCAGCCGGCCACGGCGGCCACGGATCGTGACGCAACAAACGCTGCGAGAGCATCAGGACTCCGTAGATGAGTTCCTTAATGTCGCAAGAGCGGGCGTGGAGCAGCTTTACTCCAGGATAGCGAATCTTGGTTATGTGTTGTTACTTACCGATCACCGGGGCATCACGGTCCAGTACCTCGGCGACAGGCGAGTTGATCAGCGCTTTCGAAAGGCAGGTTTATACCTGGGTGCTGATTGGAGTGAGCAGTATGCCGGCACCTGTGCCGTAGGCACTTGCATACAGGAACAGCAGGCCTTGACCTGCCACCGGGTCGACCACTTCGATGCGACCCATATCAACCTTACCTGCACCTCCGCGCCGATTCTCGACCCCAAGGGCAATCTCCTGGCGGTTCTGGATATCTCAGCCATGGATTCGCCGGACGCGCACAGCAGCCAGAACTTCGCGTTACACCTGACCCAGCTGTATGCCCGAATGATAGAAGATGCCTATTTCCTCCGCCGTTATCGGAATCAGGTTATTTTTCGCTGCGATGCTTCCCGTGAATTTGTTCAGGTTAATGGTCAGTATCTGTTTGCTATTGACGATGACGGTTGTGTCGAGGCGGCCAATACTGCCGGGCGTTCACTGATGTTGAACCCAAACTCCGACAATAACGCCGGAATCCGGCCCAATCTTGCCAGCCTGTTCGACTGTGAACTCAGGGATATCTGGAGCATTCCGTACGATCACGATGATCAGGTTAAAGCCTTCAGGCACTGTGTTAGCGGAAGTACATTTTTTGCTGCCCTGATCCAGCCCAGAATCAAATCTCCGACGCCTTTATCGCCAGCGATTCAGTCGAGCGAAGACAGCGTGCCGCAACTGGATGCGCTTGCCGCTGATGATCCCGTAATGCGCCGTACTCTTGGATTGGCAAAACGTTTGCGGAACAGAGATGTCAGCTTGCTTATTCTGGGTGAGACCGGCACGGGTAAGGAGGTTCTGGCCAGTGCGATACACGCTTCAAGCCATCGTTCCCGGCGAGCTTTTGTGGCGGTGAACTGTGCAGCCATTCCTGAGTCACTGATCGAGAGTGAGCTTTTCGGCTACGTTTCAGGCGCCTTTACTGGCGCCCGTCCCAAAGGCATGCGCGGACTGATTCAACAGGCGGATGGTGGTACATTATTTCTGGATGAGATAGGGGATATGCCTCTCCAGCTACAAACTCGGTTACTTCGATTCCTTTCCGAAGGCGAGGTGCTTCCCGTTGGTGCCAGTAGCCCTGTTAAGGTGAACTGTCGCGTGATTGCTGCTACTCATCAGGAACTTGGCCGGTTAATTGAACAGGGTACTTTTCGGGCAGATCTGTATTATCGGCTGAACGGCGCTACCTTGCGCTTGCCGTCCCTGAGCCGGAGAGCCGATCGACAGCACGTAATTAGCCGAGTGCTCAAAAAGTTAATTGAGGAAGGTGAGCTTGCGAATGTTCACATTCGGGCGGATGCTATGAGTGCTCTACTGGCTTACGCTTGGCCAGGAAATATCCGGCAACTTGCCAACGCGCTGGCATTTGCCGAGGCCACCTGCGATAACGCAGAAATCACGGTTGATGATTTGCCAGACGAATGTCTGGGTGAACAGGGGCTGTCGGTTCTGAAAAACAATGATGAGCACCTTGGTTCCAGCCCCTTGCTGGAAGCTTTGACGAAGTATCACTGGAATATCTCTGAGGTGGCGCGTTTCTATGGGGTGTCCCGGCCAACCATTTATCGCTGGATGCAGCATCAGGGGGTTGAACATCCCAGGTTTTCAGGCAAATCCAAAGTGGGGCAGTAGTTAGCATGTTGATATCGGTAGGTGCGCAACATTACGTTCTAATGTTGATACCCAGCCTTTTGTTGGATATCGAAAAGCTGGGGCTGCGCCGGATTATTCGCATGTCTGATTTCTCGGAGCAGGAAGTGACAGCGCTCTACTTCGAGTTTGTCTCTATCAAGCGCGTGCTGCCGGATAACCCACATTCTATCGAGCCGGCTATTTGGCAACACTTGCTCCACTGTGTGCGGGTGATGAGCTCGCTGGTGACTCTTGCGACTATGGAAGATCTGGAGCGTGCCCGCGAGACTGCGATCCACCGCTATCTGCCTCATGCCAAAGAGAGTCTGAAAAACGAATACGATCAGATGCGCAGCCAGGGTAAGGTTGATTTCCGGTTGGCGGGTATTCTGCGTGGGAGTGACACTCCGGAAAACTCCGGTCAAGTGTGTATGGAGGCCATCCTGCGAGAGCGGGAGCAGCGTGTTGAATCCATTAAGTATTTGGGAACTGAGTATTTAACCGGTCACGAGGCCTATGTGGTCGGGGCCGCCAAAGCTCATGTTATATCTCACATTGAAGATGCACCGGAAGACTTCGGCGTTCTGGACTTGGTGATTCGTTTGCTTGATCTTCTTCGGTTGGTGCTTGTGCTTGAATCCCGTTCTCCTGGTGGTGCCAGCGCCGTGTCGTCTAATTTCACAGTGGAAAACATAGTGCTTGGTATCGGCAATTCACTGTACCGAGGTGAGCTTGGTTTGCACGTATCTTCTCTTGGGTTGGCCAGGGTCAATAAGTAGGCTTTCTATAGCCCGGCATCCTTCACATTTTCCATCACCACAAACGTACTGGTTTGCAGCACATGGGGCAGAGCGGAAATCTGCTCACCCAGTACCTGTCTATACTCCGCCATATTGCGCGTACGCACTTTCATCAGGTAATCAAAATTGGCGGCAATCATGTGGCATTGTTCTATAGCTGCGATTTGTTTAACGGCTGTATTGAACGCTTTTAGCGCCTCGCTGCTGGTATCGCTTAACGTAACCTGAGCAAAAGCGATATGACTTTGTCCCAGTTTGGTCTGATTTACCAGCACCGTGTAGCCGGTAATAAAACCCTGTTCCTCAAGACGACGCATGCGTACCTGGCACGGGGTTTTAGAAAGGCCCACCCTTGAGGCTAGCTCGGTGATTGTAATTCGCGCATTTTTTTGCAGTTCACGAATGATGGAGTGATCGATCCGGTCGAGCTCGTTCATGTTGTTTTATCCTTCACAAAGCATAAAACTGCCTCTTTTGGGCAAGTCCTGGTTATGGGCACTATGCTGTAGGTTGTAAATGCCGGATTCTGCATAGGTTTCTGACTATTCTAACTTATTTTTTAAGGACAATGTCCTGGTTTTGCATGTAATGAGAGGGAAGTTACGCACTTTCGCGAGCTAATAAAGCCAAAGTGATATGTGATGTCGATTCTTACAGGGAAATAGTCTTGGCTGTTGTCGGTAGAATGCGGGAAAGACAAATAATTGAGAGGGTACAACTATGAGACCGCAGCAATCAGTGAGACCTGAGCTTGCCGAAAGCCGGCAGGCAGTTCGCGATTACTATCTCGCAGATGAGTACAAAGTGATTCACGAGATGATTGCTGACGCTCAATTGTCTGAGGCAGAGCGCGAGGCAATTTCTGCCCGGGCGGCCGACCTGGTAAGAAGTGTGCGGGATAACGCCAAATCCACGATCATGGAAAAGTTTCTTGCAGAGTACGGCCTCACCACCAAAGAGGGTGTGGCGCTTATGTGTTTGGCAGAAGCTTTGTTGCGCGTGCCCGACAACACAACCATTCACGCGCTGATTGAGGATAAGATCACGTCTGGTAACTGGGGTTCCCACGTAGGTAAAGCATCTTCTACGTTTATTAACTCCACCACTATCGCGTTGCTTATGACCAGCAACCTGCTGAAAGATTCTGAGCGCCACACGGTGGGCGATACGCTACGTCGGCTGGTTAAGCGGATGGGTGAGCCGGTGGTTCGCACGGTTGCCGGGCAGGCCATGAAAGAAATGGGGCGTCAGTTTGTTTTAGGGCGTGATATCGAAGAAGCCCAGAGCGAAGCCAAGCCCTACATGGCAAAAGGCTATACCTACTCCTACGATATGCTTGGTGAGGCTGCTCGCACCGATGCCGACGCCCAACGTTATTACGATTCTTATTCCGAGGCTATCGACAGCATTGCCCAGAACTGCACCGGCGATGTGCGCAAAAACCCGGGTATTTCTGTCAAGCTCTCAGCCTTGCTGGCCCGTTACGAGTATGGTCAGAAAGAACGGGTAATGAATGAGCTCTTGCCCCGAGCACTGAAGCTGGCGAAAAAAGCAGCGGCGGCCAATATGGGCTTTAACATAGATGCCGAAGAGCAGGATCGCCTTGATCTTTCTCTGGACGTTATCGAAGGCATTATGTCTGATCCTGCACTGGCAGACTGGGAAGGTTTTGGCGTGGTTGTACAAGCCTTTGGCAAGCGTGCCGCGCATACGCTCGATTGGCTGTATGCTCTGTCGGTAAAACTCGACCGTCGCATTATGGTTCGCTTGGTGAAGGGCGCCTACTGGGATGCCGAAATCAAACGCGCTCAGGTGATGGGTCTGACAGACTTCCCCGTATTTACCCGCAAAGCATGTAGCGACGTTGCGTTTTTGTCCTGTGCCCAAAAGCTTGTGAGTATGAGCGATCGAATTTACCCGCAGTTCGCCACCCATAATGCGCACTCTGTGTCTGCCATTTTGGAACTGACACGCACGGCCGGGCTGGAAAACTATGAGTTCCAACGCTTGCACGGTATGGGCGAATCGCTGCACGATCAGGTGCTTGCTGAGAGCGGTGTACCCTGCAGGATCTATGCACCTGTGGGTAAACACAGCGATTTGCTGGCTTACCTTGTGCGTCGCTTGCTTGAAAACGGTGCCAACAGCTCTTTCGTTAACCAGATTGTTGATACCAGCATCAGCCCTGAAGACATAGCCAAAGACCCCATTAATATTGTTCAGGAACTGGGCGAGGGTGTTTCCAGTAAAGTGATTGTGCGACCGGCAGATCTGTTTGGTGCCAATCGCCGCAATTCCAAAGGTTGGGACATTACCGACCCGGTCATGGTGGCGAAAATTAATGAAGGCCGCGAGGCATTTCTTAACCATCGCTGGGAAGGCGGCCCACGCATTGCTGCAGACAGCACCGGCAACGAAGTGCTGGAGGTAAAAAACCCTGCAAAGCCAGATGACCTGGTTGGGCACATCACCCACGCAAATGAAGCCGATGTTGATGCAGCCATAACCGCCGCCGAGCAAGGTTTTACCGGTTGGTCTGCTATGCCTGCGGAAGAACGTGCTGCCTGCGTTCGTAAAGTGGGTGATCTGCTGGAAGAAAATGCAGATGAGCTGTTTGCCCTGACCACTCGCGAAGCCGGTAAATCCTTACTGGATGCCATTGCAGAGATCCGTGAGGCGGTGGATTTTTCCCAGTTTTACGCCAACGAAGGCATTCGTAACAAAGATAACGGCGAAGCTCGTGGTGTGGTTTGCTGTATCTCGCCCTGGAACTTCCCGTTGGCCATTTTTTGCGGCCAGATTCTGGCGAACCTGGCGGCTGGCAACGTAGTAGTCGCCAAGCCTGCAGATCAAACATCACTGCTGGCGGTTCGCGCCGTTGAGCTGATGCACGAGGCGGGTATGCCGAAAGATGCCATTCAGCTTCTGCCGGGCTCCGGCTCTACGGTAGGTACAGCGCTTACCTCTGACCCCCGAGTGGCGGGCGTGTGCTTTACCGGCTCTACCGCAACCGCTCAACGTATCAACAAAGTGATGGCCGAAAATGTGGCCCCGGACGCGCCTTTGGTGGCGGAAACCGGGGGGTTGAACGCCATGATTGTAGATTCGACCGCTCTTCCGGAGCAGGTAGTGCGTGACGTGCTGGCCTCATCGTTCCAGAGTGCCGGCCAGCGGTGTTCAGCGCTGCGTATGTTGTATGTGCAGAAGGATATTGCCGAGCACCTGTTAGAAATGCTGTACGGTGCCATGGAAGAGCTGGGTATTGGTGATCCTTGGGCGTTGTCCACAGACGTGGGCCCGGTGATTGATGAGGCCGCGCGCAAGAAAATTGTCGATCACTGTGACAAGTTTGAGCGCGAAGGTCGCCTACTTAAAAAGATTCCCGTGCCGAATGACGGGTTGTTCGTATCCCCCGCTGTACTGAAAGTCAGCGGGATTGAAGATATGGAAGAAGAAATCTTTGGGCCGATCCTGCACGTGGCTACGTTTGAGGCCAAGGACATCGACAAGGTTGTGGATTCAGTGAACGCCAAGGGTTACGGGCTCACCTTCGGTATCCACAGCCGGGTCGATAACCGCGTTGAGCGTATTTCAAACCGCATCAAAGTAGGCAACACCTACGTTAACCGTAACCAGATTGGTGCCATCGTGGGCTCTCAGCCATTTGGCGGTGAAGGCCTTTCTGGAACCGGCCCCAAGGCGGGTGGGCCGCAGTATGTTCGTCGTTTCCTGAAAGGAGCCACAGTTGAGCGCCCTGCAGAATCCGGCGGTAAGACGGTTGATGGCAAGAAACTCAGCGGGCTAATTGGTGACCTAGAGAAGATAAGCGTTCTGAGCTCGGATGCCAGGGCGAAAGCCATGCAGCTTGTTTTCAGTAACGTGCCTGAGCAGTTGGAAGGCCAAACTGAAGAGTTGCCAGGGCCAACCGGCGAGCTTAATCGCTTAACCAACTACGCCCGTGGTGTGGTGGTATGCATAGGGCCAGACAAGGATGCGGCTCTGGCACAAGCTTCTATGGCGTTGTCTCAGGGCAACAAGGTAGTGGTTGTGGCTCCAGGTGTTAACGATGCAGTAAGCCGCGCGGCGCAAGCTGGGTTGCCCATTACAGGCATTGAGGGACAGATAGAGCCGGAGGCGTTGGCTACAGCGAATGGGTTTGAAGCGGTTGTAAGCTGTGCCGAAAAGTCGGTTCTGCGCAAGTACAGACAAGCGCTGGCGAAACGTGATGGCGCACTGTTGCCTTTGATCACCGAGCATACCCTTGATCAGCGCTTCGTGATTGAACGGCACCTGTGCGTGGATACAACAGCCGCCGGCGGCAATGCCAGCCTGATCGCGGCATCTGAGTAACACTTGGGTTGGCGCCAGTAGCACCTGATATTGAGTAGCACCCAGGGAAGGGTTAGCACATATACAGAGTGTTACTGGTGGCCTGATCAGTTACTGGCATACCGCTCGCGCAGTATGCCAACACGCTCAACGTAAGCCTTGGTTTCGGCGTAGGGAGGAATGCCGCCATAACGGTTTACGGTACCTGGGCCGGCGTTGTAAGCGGCGGTTGCCAGCTGGGTATCACCTTTGAAGCGATCAAGCATTTTAGCAAGGTAGGTAACACCACCACGGATATTGTCTGCAGCCACCATGGCGTTTTGTACGCCAACTTCTAAAGCCGTTCCCGGCATTAACTGCATAAGGCCTTGTGCACCAACAGGCGACAGTGCCTTTTCATTAAACGCAGATTCTGCATGAATTACCGCACGAACCAATGCTGGGTCTACGCCATGCTCTTGGGCTGCGGTCTTTATTTCCGACTCGTAGCGGCCAGCAAACAGCGGCGTTGTGCGCCAGTTAACAGAGGAATCCGGGTTACATGCATAGCAGTGGAAGCTGATCACGTCGAAGTCTGCCACCGAAGGCACGGTTCCGCTGTAAGCAACAATGCCATTATTATCTTTATAGCGGAAAACAGTTTCGTTTTTGCTGGAGGCTCGTCCGGGACTGTCACTTTTTACGTTGGTAAACTCCACGCGGCCGTCTGGATGCACAATACGCTTTATGGTGTCTGCCATGGTCGGTGTTGAACACCAAAGCAATGCAGCAATAAAGGGTAGGATAATGAATCGGGGCATGGGCTACTCACGAAAAACATGACCGGCAGTGTATCTGCCAGTCATATTAAAACAGACGTGAGTAGGATTATACGGCCTGAACAGGTCGAAAAAACATTAAGACTTGTCAGAATAATGTTACCTGGCTTACAAACAGCGCCAGACCTCCTGAAAATAGCGCTAGATCTTAGGGCCTCGACCGCGAACTGCATTGGCAATAAGAGAAATAACCAGCAAAACGAGGAAGATGAAGAATAGCACTTTGGCGATACCTGCCGCTGTACCTGCAATGCCTCCAAATCCTAGAACACCAGCAATAATTGCGATGACAAGACAAACTATAGCCCAATACAGCATAGTGAAATCTCCTTTTTTGACTTCAACTTAAAAATGGCACAGCTTGTGAGAATCCACAAATAATGAGCGAGGTCAGGGCTTTTTTTGCCTTTATTTTTATCTTTACGCTTATTTTAAAGTTATGTTTTTACTGATGTAAATCGGGTTTGTTAGCAGTTAATTACACTTTTATAAGATAGGCCGATGGTGGGTATATTGTTATCCTCACACTGCTGCTATTCTTGTGAAATGCAGCTTGGGAGTCATTTATGAATTTAAAACACATTGTTTGCGCACTGGCTGTCGCTGCGTCTTGTACGCTTGCAGCGCCTCTGCATGCAGAGTCCGAGGATTCATCGGTTAGCGATCTCAAGCAGGAGAGCCGCGAGCTTGGTAAAGCGCTGCAGGAATATGGCGCCAACCAGAAAGATCAAGCTGAAGATTCCATTAACCAGATGCTCTCAGCTCTCGACAAACGAATTTTAGAGCTGGAGGCAGAGCTTGCCGAGAACTGGGACGATATGAGCAACGCCGCTCAGGATCGCTCGCAGGAAAGCCTGGAATCCCTGCGAGAGCAACGAGCACGAGTGCAATCTTGGTATAACGAACTCAAAGCCAGTTCCGCATCGGCATGGGAGCGAGCCAAAAAAGGCTTTTCGGATGCGTATGAAGCATTTTCCGAACAGTGGAATGAAACTGAACGGGATTTGACCCTTGATCAGGACAAAAGATCCAAAAGTATTTGACCACCAAAATCAGAGAAGGAAACACCATGCCACTTTCTGCAGACCACATTGACGAACTTAACCTGCTATCCCAGTTTGAGTCTTCCTCCGGACAGGCTGGTATTAAAGTGCACCGCGGTGACGCGGCACCTGAAACCGTTCGGGCTGCCGAGCGGCTGTTTGCCAAGGGGCTGATTAGCCAGGATGATGGCGGTTACCTCACGCCTTTGGGTAGCGAGGCTGTAGAATTGACCCAGAAGCTGCAGTCTATCCTCACCACCTGACAGTCACATGGTCGGTCCGCATTGCCATTTCTAATGGTTACCTGGCCGGGTGCCTGTGTCTGTTTCGATTGCGAGTGAGTCTTTAAACTGACTGATGTTCCAGATACCTGACCCCGGCAGCGCCTTATGCAATCGCTATTCTATTCTTTTTTTGTTCCCGCCTTGTTTGTGTGGCTTTGGAGTACCGGTTTTATAGGTGCCAAGTACGGCTTGCCCTATGCCGAACCGTTTACTCTTTTGCTAATCAGAATGCTGTTAACCCTGGGCCTGCTTGCTGGTCTTGCCTGGATGCTAAAAACTCGCTGGCCTGGTTGGCGCGCAGCAAGCCACCTTGCTGTTACCGGGCTACTGGTTCATGGCTGTTATCTTGGCGGCGTTTATTACGCGATTCAGGGTGGCATGCCTTCGGGCATAGTGTCTCTGGTGGTTGGCTTGCAACCATTGGTCACGGCGGGCGTTGCCGTGCTTGTATTGAAAGAGACCGTCTCATGGCGGCAATGGTTGGGGTTGGGCCTTGGTCTACTGGGGGTCACGTTGGTTTTACTAGAGAAGTTTGGCGGGGCGGGCAACGCAGGAGGGAGCTTCCCATTGTGGACACTGGTTTGGGCTGTGCTTGCTCTTTCGGGTATTTCTCTGGGTACGGTTTATCAGAAACGTCACGGCACGGGCGCCGATCTGGTAGCGGGCACCATTATTCAGTACGGCGCAGCCGCTGCATTTTTTGCCGTTGCCGCATGGATGCTGGAAACACGCGAGGTATTGTGGTCGTTACAGTTACAGCTTTCCATGGCCTGGCTGGTACTGGGGGTTTCTGTTGGCGCCATACTGCTATTGATGTGGCTGATTCGCCGTGGTGCGGCCTCGCAGGTTGCCAGCCTGTTCTATCTCGTGCCCCCGGTAACCGCTCTGCAAGCCTTCTGGCTCTTTGATGAGCGCTTGGGCGCGTTGGCAATCACCGGTGGTATTGTTTCCATCACCGGCGTTGCTTTGGTTGTTTCACAAAGGCGCCCCGCTTAATGGCGCCTTAACAGCTGTTCTACTATGCCGTTTGTGTGCTGATAGTGCGGATAACTTGAGCGCTGCCAGTTGAGCCTTGGAGCGCAAAGGCGTGAGTTTTTCAACAATCCGGCACTTGGGAGTGGCCCCGGTGTCCTTATCGTAACGTCAGCACAGAGGTGTTTGGGGTATCTTGAAGCAATTGTTTTCTGGAACATGTCTGAATCCGCTAAAGAGATAAAGATGCTATGACCTATTGGTTGGTTGCAAATCCAGAGGCAGGCGATGGCCAGAAGGGCCGGGATTTCTGGCTTGAACAGCTCAAAGAAGCCGGTATTTTAAGCCCGGAATGTTGTGATTTCGCAGAGAAGGACTGGCAATCGCAAGTAAAGGCAGGTGATATTGTGATGGTTGCTGGCGGCGATGGATCGGTTAATGCCGGGGCCAGTTTATGCCTTGAACGCAACGCAACACTGGCTGTTTTACCTTCGGGAACCGCAAACGATTTCGCCCGTAACCTGGCCCTGCCAGACGACCCCGCTGCCGTGTGCGAGCTGGTTCAGCAAGGCGTCACTCAGCTGGTTGATGTGGCAGAATTTGGCGACGGAATTTTCCTGAATGTTGCGCACGTTGGCCTGGGAACTCTTCCAGCCAGGGAGTCGCAAGGTTCTGCCAAAAAATTGTTTGGCCGGTTTAGTTATGGCGTCGAATTACTGCGCCGAGTGAATGCCAAACGGGGATTTCACGCTAAAATACAGTGTGATCAGGCTTTTGTGCGTGGTCACTGGCTATCGATTGCAGTATCCAATGGTGCTTTTTTCGGGGGCGGTAACGAAATTCCGCAAGCAACGGCCAATGATGGGCTTTTGGATGTTATTGCTGTGAAGCCGCGCCCACTGTTTCAGCTTTTGCTCACCTTTTTTCTGGTTCAATTTAGTGGCAAATCTCCCAGGCGTACCAGTACGGTTGTGCACCTGAAGGGCAGACGCTGCGACATTCTCACCGCCAATGAAAAAACCGTGACTGTCGATGGAGACGCAGCGGGTAAAACACCATTGCGCGCGATGTGCCGAAAGCACTGCCTTCGTGTGATTGGACCTGAGGTGGTGAGTACGGGTGAGGCTGAGAACAGCCAGCCGGGGCTCAAGTAGGGCATTTATGGCTCGTAGATCTATAAAAAAACGATTATTTCGCATGGCTGCCTGGGTGTTTTTCACCGTGGTTGCGTTGTTCGTTTCTCTGTTGCTCCTGTTCCGCTATGTGAATCCGCCAACCTCTGCATTTATTCTCAGCTACAGTCTTGCCAACCCTGATAAAACCGTGCAGCAGCAGTGGGTGGATCTTTCTGATATTTCACCCTGGATGCCTCTCGCGGTTGTGGCCAGCGAGGATCAGCGGTTTCCAGAGCATTGGGGGGTTGATTTTTCAGCCATCCGCAAAGCGCTGGCGGAATATCATTCGGGTGATGGGCTTAGGGGGGCCAGCACCATTACCCAGCAAACCGCAAAAAATCTGTTTCTCTGGAATGATCGAAGCTTTGTGCGCAAAACACTGGAAGCCGGCCTTGCCCTGGCTCTTGATGGCCTTTGGCCCAAACGACGGATTCTTGAGGTGTATCTGAATATTGCCGAATTTGGCTACGGAATATACGGTGTGGAGGCTGCGAGCAGGTTCTACTTTGGTATTTCAGCACGACACTTGTCTGCCGAGCAGGCGGCGCGGCTTGCCGCTGTGTTGCCAAACCCCAAGGTATTGAGTGTTACCTCACCATCGCCTTATGTGCGGGATCGGGTGTTCTGGATTCGTGGCCAGATGGATCAGCTTTCCGGGTTGCAGTATCTGAGAGGCCTTTAGCATTCTCTTGCATACATACCTTGGGCGCTCTATGACATACAAACTCTCTTGAATACAAAAAGGCGTTGGCTCACGGAGCCGGGTCGTTCTTTGCTACCATGAGCCCCTGTACCGACGGAAGAGAACGTTATGAAAGTAATGTTATTGGGAGCAACGGGGCTTACTGGCGGATTTGTTCTGAACGAACTGCTGGCCCGCCGTGAAGTTGAGTCTGTGGTAGTGCCCGTTCGTAAACCGCTAAAAACGGTTAACGCCAAGTTGCACCAGCAGGTAATGGATTTTGATCGCATGGAAAACTACGCAGGGCTTTTTGCGGTGGATGTGATCATTTGTTGCCTGGGCACGACCATCAAAACAGCCGGCTCTCAGGAACAATTTCGTAAAGTGGACTACGGCTATTGCCTGAAAGCGGCAGAGCTTGGCCGAACGGCAGGTGCCCACGGGTTTATTCTGATGTCTGCCATAGGCTCATCTTCTTCATCGACTATTTTTTATAATCGAGTCAAAGGCGAGCTGGAAAACAGCATTAAGGAGCTTGGCTATTCTTATTTGTCGATTTACCATCCCAGCTTGCTGCTTGGCAACAGGCCTGAGAGTCGCCTGGGAGAGTCCCTGGGTGCGAAGGCCATGCCGCTGATCAACCGCGCTCTTTTGGGGCCGTTGGAGAAGTTTCGAGCCATTGAGTCGAAAACGGTTGCCTCTGCCATGGTTAATGAGGTTTGTAACTTGTCTTCCAAGCCTGTTGCGGAGCGGGTTGTTCAGCTTCGCCAATACGAAGATATTGTTGATCTGGCAGGTGTGACAGACTGAGCGCCATTCAGATACCCGCTTATGTTATGTTCAGCCCAGCGTGGCATCCAGGAACATCATCACCACAAAGCCTACCAGCAGTGAGAAAGTCGCCACGGTTTTATAGCTGTTGCGATGTGTTTCCGGAATGATTTCATTGCTGATAATGAACAGCATGGCCCCGGCGGCAAACCCCAGAGTCCAAGGCATTATTGGTTCTGCCAGCCATACCAGTGTGGCACCGAATACCCCGCCAATGGGTTCGGCCAGGCCGGTCAGTAGTGCAATAATGAAAGCTCGGGTCCGGGAGTATTGAATAGCCATTAGTGAAAGCGCAACGGCAAGACCTTCCGGAATGTTCTGTATGCCAATGCCCATGGCCAGTACATAACCGTTGCGCACGTCGCCCCCTGCAAACCCAACGCCCACAGCCATACCTTCCGGGAAATTATGCAGCGTTATGGCGATAACAAAGAGCCAGATGCGGCGTATGTGCGATGCATCAGGGCCTTCTGGCCCAAGGTTAAAGTGCTCGTGAGGAAGCCTCTGGTGGATGTAGTAAAGAGCGCCTGCACCGGACAATATGCCGAGTATAACCAGCAGTGCCGCAGCCCAGGTTGAGCCCAGTAATGCCTCACCGTGCTCCAGCCCCGGAAGCAGTAGCGAGAAAAAGGAAGCGGCCAGCATCACGCCCGCAGCACCCGCCAACATGCTGTCCTGCAGCCGTTCAGTCAGGGATTTGACGAAAAATATCGCCAGCGCGCCTATGCCGGTTGCAAGGCCAGCTAGCAGGCTTGCCAGTGTACCAAGCCAGACAATACTGATATCGGTAGTCATAAAAGCGGGGCTTTTCTTTTTAAGGTCATACGTTCAAGCTCCAGCTTAATATGTGCGAATAATTGGCTTTGAAAGTTTTCGGCCAAAGGATACAGGTGGCCGGTGTCGGGCATCAGTGTTAATTCTGCACGTGGAAGTTGCCCGGCCAAATGCCTAGCGTAGTCTACGCGCACAAATGCGTCTTCTTTCCCCTGAAAAATCAGAACCGGTGTGTGTACGTCTTTCAGGCTGAACCCCCAATTTTCAAGCTCGGCTAAAAGATCTGTGGCAATCGCTTTTCCGCCGCTTTCGAGGCAAAGCATTTGATCGCGTTGAAAAGTGTCTTCCTCGAGTAATAAGCTCAGCAAGTTCCGGTCGGCTGAGTTAACCAGATGTTTGGCTTCTCGCATATATAGCCCCGGGTGACGGCGAGAAAGATAGGCTACCAGTTGCGCTACAAGCTTCACCAGCCAGGGGCTATAGCGGGCCAGCCGTGGCCCCGGCCAGCGTGTTTCTTCAAGTAGCTTATGGTGCCCCGCATACTCTGAAAAGTTTGTGTAACCGGATAGGCACACGCCCAGGTCCACTCTGTCTGTTAATTTATAGCAGCAGGCAAGTGTGCGCGAGCTGCCGCTGGACCAGCCAAAATGACTGAATCCCTCTAACTTTAGGGCATCTGCCAGTTGCTCAATATCGTTGGCGTAATCCAGCAGCCTGCGCCCGGGCTGATAATCCGAGTTGCCAATGCCGGGACGGTCAGGGGTAATAATTCTGAAGCTGTGCTGCAGCGCCTGTTTGTGGAAAAACTCACCCTGCAGCCGGCTGCCCGGCATTCCGTGGCCAAAAATCAGTGGGTAGCCTAACGAATCGCCAACATCGGTATAGGCTAGTTTACGGCCATCGCGCAAAACCAGATGTTTCAATCTGTTTTCTCAGTCGGGCTTTTTGAGCGAGACAGCGTTGGTTCGCAGCCAATTACCTGTCGGGCCTTTCTGTTTGCATGCAGATACCAGCGCTTGCCCGGCTTGGTAAACGTTTGCGGTGTAACACGAAAGTTTGTTGTTTCCATAGTGGCAGGGATAGGTGTGCCATCAGCATGGCGGTAAACACAGCTTGTACCCAGAATGATGGACGTAGCTGCGGGCAGCTCTATAAAGCCATCATCCCGAACCCGGGGGCTTTCACCATCGACACTGACAATTTTGAGGCAGGGGCCAAAGTGAACCCGGCTCTGTTCACTCAAATTTTCGCTCAAGCAGTGCTGGGCGCTGATAAAAATAGAGTGATGGCTTTTCCCTTCCGCAACGGAGGGCAGGTTTTCGTTGCTTGGCTCGCTAGCAGAATGGTTACCTGATAACGACTGACAACCCACCAATGTAAACAGGCAGGCCAGCAGAAGCGTGGCGATAGGCTTCATCAAAACTCCTTGTTGCAATGAACAAAACGGAATTGTCCGGGAACAAGGGGTTAGTTTAGCTCAGCTTGCCCGCCCAAACATCCGTTCGAAGAAGCCAGCAGAGCGCACATCGGGAATGGGGAGGGTGTCTACTTCGTTCATGGCTTTGCGCCAGAAATGCTCAGGCGTGTCTAACTCAGCCACCTGTGCCCGCTCTTCAGGGCTGTAATGGTTGTGTTCTCCCGCAAGACCTTTTGCCAGTAGCTCCTGTGTCCACAGATAGATTGCGCCTCTTACAGTTTTCAGTAGGCGTGAGTAAACGTCGCGGCTCAGGTTGATTGCCAGCTCTGCAGTTAAGTTAATCTGTTTTTGCAGAACAGCCATATCATCTTCGTCTAGCAGTAGCCGATTACCGTCGCCTTTTTTGCTATTAACGCAGATTTTTTCCAGGGACTTGGTGCCATCAATCAGATCAAGATGACCATATTCCTGTGTTTGTTGATCACTTACAGGGGCGGGTATCCAACCGTATTGCGGGGATTTCGCCACAATATGGCCAGGTAAGTTCCTGCGATAGAGCGGCGCAGCATCATGATCTTGATAACCTTCTAGCTCAGCACGTAGCCAGGCAGCCATTTTTTTATGGCGTAGCATCATGGCAAGCGTGATAGCCGAAGGCATGATTTCATCAAGCAGCTCGCCCGAATCCTGGGTGCGTTCGCCGAGATAATTGGCAGATGCAGACATGTTTTCTCCTTAGTGGAGGCAGGCCCGCAGGCGCCACCATCGCATTTTTGTTGTTGTGAAGCTTCCGGCCGTGTCAAACCAGTTGTATTTTGGGTGTGCTGATGTTTAAAAAGTAGACAATAAAGGTGGGTGGCACCGTTGTAGAAAGTTATCTCTTTGTAACGCTGAGTAATCAGCCTCTGCAGGCTTGCATGCTGACGCCCTTCAAAACTCTTACATGCCGGTGTCGGTGCTCTCAAAGATTTTATCGGCAGAGGCAGCGACAAAGCCGTTGTAAAGAGTACCGCCGGGTGTTGGGTAGCGCCTTGCAAATTCGTAATAGCAGCTGGGGATAGTCATTTCCCGGTCGCTGAACCGCACTGAAACCCGATCGGCCATGGTGGAGGACTGTTCAAGCAGGTCGTCAGGGGAGCCCTTTACCTCACCGCCGGACCCATTCACCAAAAAGCCGTTGTCTTTCAACAGCTGGTTTATGTCAGCGACTGTCTCAAAGTTGTGCAGATGGTTCACACTTACGGTGAAATGATTTGCTCGGTAGCCCCAGGCCGCAAGCCAGGCGGCATATTCGCTCTCCTTCAATAGCTCACGGTAGGTGTCGTAATCCAGTTCCCAATGCCGACCGGAATATAAAAAAGTGTCTGCGTGAACTTGTTCTTTTGTTATCCCCTTAACCAGTTTGTTTACCAGTGCCTGAAGTTCCGGTGAGCATTGCTCTGTGAGTAACTCTGAAATGAACACTCTCGGAGCTTTTGGGTCCTCGTGTTCATAGTGTCGGGCGTAAAGCTTTTTGCCTTTGAAGTGGTACTCGCCCCCTTCCCGGTAGCCCAGGGTAAGAAAGTGCTCTGCAAGAGCGTCTAGGCCAACGGGCGCCAAGTTGAACGTTCGCAGCGCGATATGATCGTTGATAATCGCGCGGCCTTCTTCGGCACCTAAAAGCCGGTGAATGTGTGCAGCCGAAGGTGTAACGTTTTGGTAATTCTGCCAGAGGTTTTCGAATAAAACAGTGTGATCAGTATGCATAGCTTAACTCCGTGGCCATGTATCGGGTTTGTGCACGCTTAACCTGGTTTAAAGACAGAATACGAGCGAGGCTGCCGTTTCCAAGGCGTAGTTTTTCAGCAAGGGCCGAAGGGACAGTTAAAGCTTCTGGCCTTTGGCGGCCTGCTTTATTAGGGATTGATGCAGCCGATACGCGGGATGTGATGGTTGCCCGAAAATCCGCGATACCCGTATTGGTAATCAATGTTGGTTCGTTTTGCGGGTAGCTAGTGGGCTCGCCGCTACGGTTGGTTCCCACGGCGGTGTCGTCAATTTTCACCACGCAGGCAGAAGAGGATCTCACGCTGCCAATATCCGACAGGTCACATTCAACGGTTGGCCCGCCATCAAACAAGTCTACGAACCCTTTGTGCTGAAATCCCTCGGATTCCAATATTCTAAGTGCTGGCCGGGTGTGGTTGTGCACCTGGCTCAGAACGGCGCGGGCATCCGAGCTCATCAGGCAGGTATAAAGCGGGTGAGATGGCATGAGCTCTTCAATGAAATCCGTGTAGCCTGAGCCAACCAAATGAGTTGCCTGGTCAAACTCCATATCAACAAAATGAGTTTTCAGCCAATCCCAAAAGGGCGACTGGCCAGCTGTATTGGAAACGCCGCGCATTTCGGCAATTACCTTGTCTGAAAAGCGTTCCGGGTGCAGTGCCATAAACAGAAAACGCACCCGGGAAAGAAGTTTGCCCGCATTGGCTTGACGAAATTCTGGCCGCAAATACAAAGAGCAGATTTCAGAATAGCCGGTGTAGTGATTGCAGCGAGTGAGTGTTTCTACGCTTCGGAGAAGATCAAGATCTCGCGAATGATGGGTAACCGTGTTGCGCCGAAAATGATAAAGGGGTCGGGTATGGCCGGCGTTAGCTTCTATGCCAGTCGTTCCCAAGATATCCCCGGTTTGCTCGTCTTCCAGTACAAACAGGTAATGCTCGTCGTCTGGCGTTGTAACCCGGCGCTCAAAACTTGCCATGGAATGCGCAACTTTAAGAGCCAAGGCATCTTTGTCTGGCATCAGAGAGGTAAATCCTGGGCCGGACTCCATGGCTATCTGGAAAAGCGCATCCAGATCCTTGTCGCTAACTGGTCGAATGATCATGGGCTGCAACCTGACATTGTTTTGGGACAGTATGAATGGATGCCCTGTCAAATTGCAGCTGCAATTTGAGCGAAATGCGCTACTCTATTTAGCATAGTGACTAACAGGGTGAGCGGAATGATAGGAAAGCAAGATCAGAAGCTGCTGATGCTGCTAAGAAAAAATGCTCGAGTCAGCATTACGGATCTGGCCAAGGCTCTGTATCTATCGCGTTCAACCGTGCAGAACCGTATTGCACGGCTGGAAGCCAGCGGCGTGATTAGCGGATACTCGGTTCAGTTGGGGGGCGCTTATACGGCCAGCCAGGTACAGGCCCATGTTTTAATCAAAGTCGCGCAAAAGCTGACTGCGCGAACAAACTCGGCTCTGGAAGGTATGAGCAGTGTATCTCAGCTTTTCTCGGTAAGTGGGGAATACGACCTGATTGCGATTGTGCAAGCGCAATCTCTTGAAGAGCTAAGCACCGTGTTAGATGACATTGGCAACCTTGGCGGCGTGGAGCGCACCAACTCGTCGGTGGTGCTAGAAACCCGTTTTCGGCGATAGCATTCCGTCTGGCCAATCAGTCGTTGCGTTGGGCGGGTAGCAGAAAGAAGTGATCTGGGAAATTTTGATCGTATAATGCAAAACGCCGGTGCCTCCTGTAAAGGAAGCTCCGGCGTTTTCAGTCGGGCTAATCGTTCAGAGCCGCACTATTCAGTGCAGCTCTTTGGGTTTGCTCAACTTTTATCAGTGACCACCCTGCATTTGAGCGAGGTCTGTTACAGCTACGGCCTTGCGATTAAAGGAACGCAGTTTACGGCTCATGAACTGAACTGCCATCTTAGCCGCCGCACGAGTATGCTGGCTTCTCACCGCAGTACTGTTATGGAGGATGCTGGATGGTAGCGGTTGTACGGTTGCGATATGTGTATGAGTCATAGCGACTTCCTCCTTATCTGGTGAGTTAATTACGGGGCTTGTCCGAATTTAAGTTAATACTAAAGGTGTTTTTATGCAGTTTAAATACGTTAAAATCCCTACCCACGTTGCAAATACGCAGTAGCTTATGGATTGGGATTATCTTCGATATATACACGCTCTGGCAATAGGTGGAACCCTCGCTAAAGCCGGAGAAATACTGGGTGTGCACCAAACAACGGTTTTGCGTCGGTTAGACCAAATGGAAGAATCGTTGGGTGTGCAGTTTTTTGAACGAAACCGTGATGGATTGCAGCTGACTCCGGTAGGGGAAACCGCATTCCGCAATGCCGCAAAGCTGTCGGTTGAGATGGAGAATCTCGAACGCAAGCTGGTAGGGCAGGATTCGGCGCCAGTAGGCAGAGTCCGTTTGGCGGCAGAAGACACGATGATGAGCGAATTGCTTGGGCCAGTTCTGGCAGAACTGGTGCGCGAGTTTCCAGACATTGAATTGGAAGTGTTAACGGATAACGACGTAGCAAACCTCAGCCATCGTGAGGCAGATCTGACCTTGCGCCCCGAAAACAAACCTCAGGCAACTCTGGAGGGTGAGCGCATTGCTTCAATTGAGTCGGCTGTTTACGGTTCTGCCGCGTATTGCCGGCGTAACCGCGATATGGACATTGAGAACCATGCAGACGAGTGCATCTGGATTATTCCGGATGACACCTTCAGCCACCTGGCAACAGGGCGGTGGTACCGCAAGCAACTGAAAAGCGTGAGCTCGGTGATTCGCTGCAATAGCTTGCATGCAATGCACACGCTGGCTCGGGCCGGGGCTGGCTTGGCTGTTTTGCCATGTTATCTGGGTGAAAGCGCTAAAGAACTGCGCCGCCTTTCAGACCCGATAGAAGGTGAAAGTGTCGATCTTTGGTTGCATGTACACCACGATACTCAGCAAATGGCCAGGGTTCGTATTGTGATGGAGTTTCTGGTGGAGCGCCTGCAGGCTCAGGCGTCTGTTATTGAGTTCAATCCGGGGGCCTGATGGTTCAGCCATTCGCCTTCAGCCGCAGAATGGCCAAAATTGATACCAGTGCCAGCACTGGAATTCCTGCTCACAGGATTTGAGCTGGTTGTCGTAACGAAAGGCACGGTTCTGGACCCTTTTAGCCAGAGCCGTTACCGTCGGCTTGCGGGCATAGGTTTTTCGGGCGTAACCACCCCGGCCTTCGTGGTAGGCCAGGTAGAGCCGGCGCGGGCTGTGAAAGGGGATGTCGAGTTGCCGGTTGGTAAGGTGGTTGTACCAGCCGACAAAATCCAGCGCGTACTCCATATCGGTGCGCACGGTGAATAAACCATCGCCATTGGCAGCAAGGTATTCTCTCCAAGCTGGGTCCAGAGCCTGAGCGTATCCGTATGCGGTGGAAGGCCGGCTCCAGGGGATAAACCCCCATAGCCTGGTTCTGGGTGGCTGGGCGTGGCTACGGAATGAAGACTCGTAGTAAACGAAAGCCATCTGGGTGGCTATGGGCGTACCCCAACGAGCCTGAGAATCACTGGCGTAGTCATACCAAACCGTGTGTTCCCGAAAAATGTCGCACACATCTTCTGGGTTGACGGGCGGGTTGGGGGCCAGCAGGCTGAAGCGCAGCGTTGCCCAAGTGCCTATCAGCACCCCAAGAACGGGGAGGCCGTACCATTTCCCCCGGGACAGCCACCGATTACGCCGTGTTTGCCGCCGTTTCCTGCGTGGTCGTAGTGGTTGCCAGAATTTTCCTACCAAACTGTCATCTCCGGAACCCGTGGATTGCTTGCTCAGGGGAGGGTGGGCGTGTCATAAACACAACATCCACCAAACAGGATGATAGATAAATGAAGCTTGGTACCCTAATTAAACCTCTTTTAGTCGCTGGTCTGTTTCTGGCTGGGCCGGTTATAGCTGCGCCTGGTGCTCAGCAGGTCCTGACGGCATCGCCCATCGACGATATTGTTGAACGCTACCCTGCCATGATGGCTGAAGGCATCCGCGAGGGTCTTAAGCGCAATCAGCAGCTTCCGCCCATGGTTGCCGACACCATCGGGTACGTTGTGACCAATAGTTTCAGTGCCGCTGACATAGAGCAACAAATTGTCGAAAACCTGGAAAAGAACCTGTCTGAAAAGCAACTTGAAGCTGTGCATAGCTGGTATGAAACTCCCGTGGCCAAGGAAATATCCGAGGCAGAAATTGCGGCCTCAGACCCTGCGACCTGGAAGCAAATTCAGGCCAAAGCGCCGGATCTGGCCAAAAAGTATAGGGGTACGGACCGCGCCCAAATGTTTGAACGGTTTGATCGTGCCGCCCGCGCGACGGAAAGCGCAGTGGATACTTCCATAGCCGTACAGCTCGGGCTGGCAACCGCCATGGCGGCATTCAGCAATGACTCGGATAACTACGAGGCCGTTAAACAGAAGATAGAGAGCCAGCGCGGCGTTATTCGGGGTGTTGTGGAAAAACAGGTGTATGACAGTTATCTGCATACCTATGAGAAGATGAGCACCCAGGAGATGGGGCTGTATATCGACTTTCTGGAGAGTGGCCCAGGGGCTGCGTTTTCTAAAACGGTTACTCAGAGTATTCAGCAGGCCATTACTGACCCGATTGAATCTATCGGCAATCAGATGGCGCGTTTTCTCACCCCTAAAAAATAGGGTCAATACGGTAAACGTCTTGGATACTGATGAGCTTGGCTCCTGAAACAATCAGGAGCCGCTCAACAAATCGTGCCGGGAAACGTCTTAGCTGCGATCAGTTACTTCCAGCAGGTGATAGCCAAACTGAGTTTTGATGGGGCCAATCACAGTGTTCAGTTCGCTGTTGAACGCAGCATGATCAAACTCAGGAACCATCTGGCCAGGGCCGAAAGTACCTAAGTCGCCGCCGCTGCGGCCAGAAGGGCAAGATGAGTGCTGCTTGGCAGCTTCGGCAAAATCCTGACCGCCTTCGATCGCTGTTTTCAGTTCTTCACACTTTGCTTCGCTGTCTACCAGAATGTGGCGTGCGGTTGCCTGTGCCATGTTCAGTTTCCTTTAATGAGTCAGATAAAAGCGCCTACGAATGAGCGAGGCAGAGTGCCAAATGCTGCCCGTACAGACGGCCGGAGGCAAGTCTTTTTATCGGTGTTTCTGCGATCTCACGATTGCCCTCGCAAACCTGTACAATGCGCGCTTTCTTTAGCCGGCGTGGCGCTGGCCCTCACATCTATAGGTTTGTTTCTTGATCTCTACTGCCAATATTACCATGCAATTTGGGGCCAAGCCCCTGTTTGAAAACGTTTCCGCTAAATTTGGTAACGGCCATCGTTATGGCCTGATCGGAGCCAACGGCAGCGGCAAATCTACCCTGATGAAAATTCTCGGGGGCGATCTTGAGCCCTCCGGTGGCCAGGTTATGCTGGAACCGAACGTTCGGTTGGGTAAGCTGCGGCAGGATCAGTTTGCCTACGAAACCTGCTCGGTTATCGACACCGTGATTATGGGCCACGAAGAGTTGTGGCACGTTAAAAAAGAACGTGATCGCATCTACTCGTTGCCAGAAATGACTGAAGAAGACGGCATGGCAGTCGCCGATCTGGAAGTTCAGTTTGCCGAGATGGACGGCTACACCGCCGACTCCCGCGCGGGCGAGTTGCTTCTTGGCCTGGACATTGCTCTGGAACAGCACAATGAACCCATGAGTAGCCTGGCCCCGGGCTGGAAGCTGCGGGTACTGCTGGCTCAGGCGCTGTTCTCCGATCCAGATGTGCTGCTGCTGGACGAGCCCACCAACCACCTGGATATCAACACCATTCGCTGGTTGGAAAACATTCTGGTGGCTCGCAGCAGCACCATGATCATCATTTCCCACGACCGTCACTTTTTGAACAGCGTGTGTACCCATATGGCGGATCTGGATTACGGCGAACTGAAACTGTTCCCGGGCAATTACGATGAGTACATGACCGCCGCCACTCAGGCCCGCGAGCGCATGCTCTCGGATAATGCGAAGAAGAAGGCCCAGATTGCGGAACTGCAGCAGTTTGTAAGCCGTTTCTCCGCCAACGCCTCGAAAGCGAAGCAGGCCACTTCCCGTGCGCGTCAGATCGACAAAATTCAGCTGGATGAAGTAAAGCCTTCCAGCCGAGTGAGCCCCTTTATTCGCTTTGAGCAGGGCAAAAAGTTGCATCGCCAAGCGGTCACCCTTAGGGACCTGACCAAAGGGTTTGACGGCAATACTCTGTTCAATAAGCTGAATTTGCAGGTTGAAGCGGGTGAGCGTGTGGCTATTATTGGTCCCAACGGCATTGGTAAAACCACATTGCTGCAGTGTTTGGCGGGTGCGTATGAACCAGATAGCGGCGAAGTAAAGTGGACCGACAGCGCTGAAGTGGGCTACTACGCTCAGGATCATACGGCAGATTTTGCCACTGACGATACTTTAACGGACTGGATGGCCCAGTGGACAACCGGCGGAGAGCAGCTGGTGCGCGGCACGCTCGGGCGTATGCTGTTTTCTGGCGATGACATTGGTAAATCGGTGCAGGTGATTTCCGGTGGCGAGCAGGGGCGTATGTTGTTTGGCAAGCTGATTCTGCAAAAGCCGAATGTGATGCTGATGGATGAGCCAACCAACCACTTGGATATGGAATCCATCGAGGCGTTGAACCTGGCGCTTGAGAATTATCCGGGTACGCTGATTTTCGTCAGTCACGACCGTGAGTTTGTATCTTCATTGGCGACCCGGATTATTGAATTGACGCCTGAAGGTATTACGGACTTTAGCGGCAGCTATGACGATTACCTTCGCAGTCAAGGGTACGTCTAGAATCTAATTACACTGCGGGGGCTAGGGCAGGCTGGCAGGGCTGTCCAAAAACCGCTGTTGATACGTCCTTGTACGCTTGGCTCCGCCATCCATGGCTCCGCACATTTTTGGACAGCCCTGCCAGCCTACCCGATCTGACTTTTGTGGTTTGGATCAACAGCCAAAGGAGCTTTGTGTGAGTGAAGAACTTGTAGTTCAAGCAACCCAAAAATGGGTTGAAGACGTTGTGGTTGGCTACAACCTGTGTCCGTTCGCCAAGCGGGAGTTGGTCAGGAACCGCGTGAGGTTTGTGGTTTCAGAAGCCGATAATGAGGATTCGCTGCTCCAGGCTCTGCATTCTGAGCTTCTGCGCTTGGAAGACGAGCCGGAGATCGAAACCACTGTGCTGATTCATCCCCACGTCATGCAGGACTTCGGCCTCTATAATGAGTTTCTTGACGCTGCGGATGGGTTACTCACGTATCTGGATATGGAAGGCGTGTACCAGGTCGCCAGTTTTCACCCGGATTACCAATTTGCAGACACAGAACCGGATGCAGCGGAGAACTACACCAACCGTTCGCCGTTCCCCATGTTGCATCTGTTGCGCGAAGCCAGTCTGGAAGCCGCGATTGATAGCCATCCGGATGTGGATGGAATTCCGCCTCGTAATATTGAACTGATGAACAAACTCGGTGCCGAGAAAATGCGAGCGACTCTGATCGACAGCTTGAAGGGCTCGGAGAATGCAGGGGAGTAGATAGTAGAGCCGGTGGGTACCCCTCTCCCAAAAATGTGCGGAGCCATGGATGGCGGAGCCAAGCGTACAGGGATGTATTCACAGCGGTTTTTGGGAGAGGGGTACCCACCGGCGCTTGCACGGTACAGAATTGGTGCAGGCCCGACGATAGACAAGTCAAAGACTAGAAAGAGGCAACACCGTGGGACGTCTGTTCGCGCAAATTGATAGCCAGCCTTCCGAAATTGGAGAGATTACCCTGCGCCGTCGCCGCATTCCGGCACTGGGGGATCGAGACATCTACGAAGTAAAACTCGGCGAAGAATTTCTCATGTCCAGCATGTTCGTCGACGCCGAAGTGGCACTCTCTGATCTTGGGATAGCCGAAGCAGAAGGCGACAACCTCAGCGTCGTAGTCGGAGGCCTTGGCCTCGGTTATACCGCCGTGGCAGCACTCAAACACGAACGGGTAGGGGAGCTACTGATAGTCGAATACCTGGAGCCGGTTATCCGCTGGCATCAGCAAGAATATGTGCCCCTTGGCAAAGACATCAATGCCGACTCCCGCAGCCGCTATGTGCACGACAGCTTCTTTGATCTCGCCGTGGCTGATCCGCAGAACGGCGGTTTCGATCCCCAAGCGCCCGGCAAAGAGTTTGATGCCATTTTACTGGATATCGACCACTCGCCCCGCGCCCTGCTGAACGATTCAAACGCCAGCTTTTACACCACCGAAAACATCAGCCGCATGGCCCAGCAGCTTAAACCCCGTGGTATCTTTGCCATGTGGTCCAATGAGGGTGAAGATGCCGTATTCATGAACGTGTTGCGTGAAGTCTTCACCGAGGTGATCTGCCACGTCGTGAGCTTCTACAACCCGTTCCAGAACAGAGAATCTTTCAATACCGTATACGTGGCCCGCAAACCGGGCTAAGCCGACCGGAGTGTGCATGCCGCCAGTGACTACCCACCGTACTCGCCCCTTCAGTGCAAACCAGCGTCTTCCCGAGCTGGATGAACCTTCGGTTTTGCACGAGCCGGAACAGGCAGGAGGGTTGCTGGCGGATTTTATTCACCGTTATCCCAAACTCCTGATTTTGACCGGTGCGGGTGTTAGCACGGATTCTGGCATTCCCGATTACCGCGATGAAGAAGGCGCCTGGAAACGCAAGCAGCCGGTTCAGCATCAGGATTTTATGGACAACCATGAAACCCGCCAGCGATATTGGGGGCGCAGCCTGATTGGCTGGCCAGTTATTCGCAATGCCACGCCCAATCCCGCCCATTACCACATTGCGGATCTCGAACTGCGTAATCACTCCAGTTTGGTTGTTACCCAGAATGTCGACCGTCTGCATCAGAAAGCCGGCACCCACGGTGTGAGCGACCTGCATGGTCGCGCAGATGAAGCACTGTGCATGAGTTGTGGCTACCGATGCCCCAGGGATCACGTGCACGACCGCTGTGCGGATCTCAATCCGGGTTTCGGGCAGTACAAAGCGGATACTGCTCCGGATGGGGATGCGGATTTAAACGTTAATTTCTCAGCGTTTCGTGTGGCAGATTGCCCTCACTGTAGCGGCATTCTGAAGCCAGATGTGGTGTTTTTCGGCGATTATGTGCCCAAGCAAAGAGTGCAGTCAGCATTGGACGCACTCAAGGCCAGTGATGGCCTGTTGGTGATCGGTTCGTCGTTGATGGTGTACTCAGGCTTTCGCTTTTGTAGGTACGCCAAAGAACTCGGCAAGCCTATTGCTACCCTTAACCTGGGTAGAACGCGGGCTGAGGAGCTGGCGGATTTGAAGCTGAATGCAAGAATCGGGGAGACCCTGAAGGCCTCCCTGGATCACCTCTAGTTTGCGGCCTGAATACCACCAAGCAGTAACACGACCCCGCAAACGTATAAACCCATAATGACGGCGCTTTCCGTGCCAATCTTCCCTATGCCATGGCGTTCGCGACGTATCAGCCCCATCATGAGTACGCCTGACATCAACAATGTGAGAGCCGCCCAGAATTTTGAATCTTCGGGCATCGCGTGGTAAATCGACCCCTCCCGATAGGCGATGTCCGAAGCGGCGGTGAACAAAGTGTCAAAGGCATTACCACCAATAATTCCGCCCACCGCCAGAGTGAGCGCACCACGGCGGACCGCAGCAATAGATGTCACGAGTTCGGGAATCGAGGTGCTGATGGCTGTGAGTAGCACCCCGACCACTGTCTGTGTCAGGTTTGTCTTGCTGGCAATCACCGTGGCGGCCGGCTCCAGTGCCCAGCCTGCGATACCCAGAATGGCCATTAACAAAAGAAACTCGACCCATAGGCGAGACAGAGGAGGCATCGCCGTTATGTCGTCGGGCTTGTCTTCGCGGGTTTCCTGGGTAACGGATGGCAGCCACATGGGCGATTCTGAAGCGGTGCGCACCAGGTAAATGCCGTAGAAATAGGCCACAAGCAGTACCGGCGTTACCGGATGAATCCCACCGACGGTCATGTCTGGCAGGTATGGCGCGAACAGGATCAATGCAAGCAGGCAAATCAGCAGCCCGTTTTGCATCATGTTAGGAACCGACGCCGCGGCATGTTCCAGGTTGGCCCGACGGTAGACCATGTCGGCAACCGCCAGAAAAAACGTTTGAACAGCAATGCCACCCAGCGCGTTACTGACTGCCAGTTCGGCATGGCCGTTCCATGCGGCGGTGACCGAGAGAACCGAGCCACCCAGAGACGTTGACGCGCCCAGCAGCACGGCCCCCGCGGCCGCCTCGCCAATTCCGGTGCGATCAGCAAGCTGGTCGACCACTCGGGTGATTCGCGTTCCGGTAACGGCGATAATGGCCGCAGATACCAAAAACACCAAGCCACCCTGTAATAGAGTCCAGCTTTCTGTCGGTGGAATTGACACGTTAAACGAGCTCCATCAGATGGTTGGCCTTCCAACCACGCGCTTCGACTCTGGGACAATGCTAAGGCTACCTGGCCCCCTTTCGGCTCGCCTTCAAGTTTGACATAGCTTAGGCCCCTAGCAGGTTATAGACAAACACCGTTCCTACAGCCACCGGCGTAATGTAACGCACAGTGGTGTACCACAGACGGAACATGGGCTGTGAGAGCGCAAGTTCGCTCTCCATCGCCTTGCGTGACATCACCCAGCCGGCAAATATCGCAACTAGCAGACCGCCGAGAGGCAACAGAATGTTGGCGGTAAAGAAATCCAGCAGATCAAAGATGGTTTTACCTTCAAGCATGCCAATCCACCCCAATGGCGCAAAGTCCGACCACAGGTTCAGGGAAAGGATCGAGGCAATACCCAGTGCCCAGCACACAAAACCGGCACACAATGTACTGATGGTGCGATTCATGCCTTTTTGCTCTTCCAGCCATTCCACGATGGGCTCCAGCAGAGAAATGCCCGACGTCCAGGCGGCAAATATCAGTAATACAAAGAACAGGGTCCCAAACAGGCTACCCATGGGCATTTGGCCGAATGCCAGCGGCAGGGTCTGAAAAATCAGGCCGGGGCCGGCGCCAGGCTCAAGACCGTTGGCAAAGACAATCGGAAAAATAGCAAGGCCCGCCAGTAGTGCTACGCAGGTATCAATCAGGCACACGGCAACAGACGTTTTGGCGATGGAAATGTTCTTTGGCAGATAAGAGCCATAGGCCATCATTACCGCCATGCCGAGACTCAAAGTGAAAAAAGCGTGGCCCAGCGCCACGAGAACACCGGAGGTAGTGAGTTTGGAGAAGTCTGGCTGGAACAGGAAGGTGACGGCTCGGCCGAACTCACCGGTGGTCATGGCATAGCCTACCACTGTGAGCAAAAGCAGGAACAAGGCCGGCATAAGGATACTGACAGCCCGCTCAAGCCCGGCACGAACGCCCTTGGCTACCACAAATATGACTAGCGCCATAAACAGGGTGTGCCACATGAGCAAAGTGGCAGGATCAGCCAATAGGTCAGAGAAAATGGCACCAATGGCATCCGCAGACTGGTCTGCAAGTTGTCCGGTAGCCGCTGTGCCCACATAGGATACAGCCCAGCCACCAATTACCGAATAGAACGAGAGAATCAGGAAGCCGGCAAGCACGCCAACGGCGCCAACGGCGCGCCAGCCCGGATTAAGCCCTTGCTGTTTGGCAATCTGTTTAAGGCTATTAACCGGGCTTCGGCCGCCACGGCGACCAATCAACACTTCGGCCATCATGATGGGTAGACCAATGGCTGCGATACACAGAAGGTATATCAGCACAAAGGCACCACCGCCGTTTTCACCGGTAACGTAGGGAAACTTCCAGATATTACCCAAACCAACGGCAGAGCCGGTGGCCGCAAGAATAAAAGCGAAGCGTGAAGACCAAAGCCCACGTTTAGCGTTCGAGCCTTCCATAGCTCCGGAATAGGGCGCATTTGATTCAGACATATTTGTCTCCGGCCAGATACTTGTTTTTGTTTGGAAGAGTGGAGGCCGCGCGTGTTTTACGGCCCCTTAAAGCAAATGTCTTTATTTATTGGCTGCCCGCAAGCTGCTCACGGAATGTTTCGGCAACGCCTGTGCGCTTACGAAAGCGTTCTTCAGCGAGGGTGTTGGCAACCGCACCGGTTGGCGTGCCGCTGCTATCCGAGCGCGTAAAGATCTCGGCAAGAGTTTGACCAATGCCTTCCACGTGGGCACGTACCTCTTCCGGGGAAGCCCCGGTGCGCTCGTAGAACACATCTATGATACCGCCGGCATTAATAGCGAAGTCTGGCGCATAGAGAATGCCCCGGTCTTTCAGTGCCTGATCATGATCTGGCCGCTGCAAGAGGTTGTTGGCTGCGCCTGCAATGACGGTGGCTTTCAGGAGCGGAATGCTGTTGTCGTCCAGTATGGCACCCATGGCGCAGGGTGCGATAACGTCTACCGGCAGGAACAAAATGTCCTCGGCCGACGCGGCATGGGCACCCAGTTCATCCACCGCACGTTGCATGTTCTTCGGGTGAATGTCGTACACCCAGAGTTCTGCGCCGGCGTCTTTCAGGTGTTGGGCCACGCGATATCCCACATTGCCGATACCCTGAACAGCCACTTTCAGGCCAGTAAGATCCTCACGCCCAAGCTTGTGTTTTACTGCGGCCTTCAGACCTACAAAAACACCATAGGCAGTGGTGGGGGATGGATCGCCATTGCTGGGCTGACCATCAAACGCGGTGTGCTCAATAATACCCGCAACGTGCTTTGTGTGCCGCCCCATGACCTTCAAGTCTGGCACGCTGGTACCGGAATCCTCGGCTGCAATGTACTGGCCGCCAAGTCCCTCAAGGTGTTTGCCCATGGCTTCCAGCAAGGCTTCGGTTTTCTGTTCGCGAGGGTCTCCGAGAATCACCGATTTGCCACCGCCCAGGTCAAGATTGGCCAGTGCCGATTTGTAAGTCATACCCCGTGACAGGCGCAATACATCACGCAATGCTTCTTCGTCGCTGACATAGGGGAACATTCTGCAGCCGCCAAGAGCTGGCCCGCGGGAGGTGTTGTGTATGGCAACAATAGCTTTAAGTCCGGTTTCCGGGTCGCAAAAAAAGGACAAGTGTTCGTGGTTATCAAATTCGGGATGGCTGAATACGTTCATGGCGGCTTACCTCTCTTCCATGGCTGGGATAGACGTTATCCTGCGGAAATGAAAGGCGCTTATCTTAACAGACGGGCACTTTTGTGCATTGCACAAGACGCCCTGTAGGCGTGCTGGGTTACGCATTTTGAAATCCTCTCCACCTGGCCGGATCGCGGCGGCAGTGGTTGTGTTGTTTTTGTCGTCCGGCTTGTGGCCGGCGTTTGATTTCAGGTGTCCGTATCTCCCGAAGGAGACAACCCTTGTGAGGCTGGACTGAATGTAAACTAATCTGTGTGAGTGCAGACGTCAATTGCAGATGTGATGTCTGAACCGGTTCTGACAGTTTCAAAACCGGGGCAGGCTCACTTTCTTTTGCCTCCACCTGCGGTCATACGCTAATTTGAAGACATTGGAACTTTTGCCCTGGGAGTACAGGATGTTGGAGTCCATCGAGGCCGGTCTTAGTGCGTGGCTACTGCCAGGGGCGACTGCGTTGTTGGCGCTATTAGCAACCTACACCGCTTATCGGCTTGTGTTGGCACTGACGCGGCGCTTCTCCCGTTCCAAGGCTGTCCCCCGCATTTTTCTCGACGCCGCGACTTACGTGGTGTTGCGGGTTTGGGATCTGCGCCGGCTGATCGTGCCATTGCAATGGTTTATCGAGAACCCATTCCAGAACTGGTCGCGCAACACCACTGACATGTTGGGTACGGTTTTTCTCTGGCTGGACTACGCTATACCCGTACAGCCGTTACGCGAGGAATTCGGGCGTTTGCTCAGACAATCGTCTCAGTGGGATGGAAAGATTGAGACGGTGCAGGTCACCGACTCCAGTGAACAAGCCTTACAGATACGCTTCCTGATGAGCGCACCGGATTCAAGTAAGGTCTGGGACCTTCGGTGTGCGGTGCGGGAAGGCCTGGTGGTCTTCGTTCAAAAGCATTATCCGGAATACTTGCCTCGCGTTCGGGCGCGGTTGGTGGATGACTCAGGTGCGGTTTCTGACAAGTAAACTGGCCAACCAGCCATGCTGGTAGTCGGTACCTGCGGAAAATACTGATACGCGTGCAGCGAGAATTTACTTAGCTTGCGTAGATGAAAAATGTGCAATATACCTACCAATTCCAGCCCGCAAAAGTTCGTTCCGAGCTTATCCGGATGCTCCCTATTTCGCTGTTTGTGGTGGCGTTTGGAGCTGCCTTTGGATTGGCGGCCGCTCAGCAAGGGCTAGATCCTCTGCAGTCCTTACTGATGAGCACCTTGATGTTTGCAGGTGCGTCGCAGTTTGCCGCCATTGATATGTGGGGAGCGGAAGTCTCTGTTATTCCCGTTATGGTCGTGGTCTTTGCCATCAATTCCCGACACCTTTTGATGGGCGCTTCGCTTTACCCCATGTTGAGAGACGTTTCACCCGCTAAACGTTATGGGCTTATCCTGCTTCTTACAGACGCCAACTGGGCTGTGTCTGCCCAGGAATATCAAAGCGGCAGGCGCAATCTCGAAGTGATTCTGGGTGGCGGGCTCGTACTCTGGCTGGCGTGGATTGTTGGTACCTGGTTAGGGGTGTATTTCGGCGGGCTTTTGCAGAACCCGAAAAGCCTTGGCCTGGATATGGTGCTGGGTTGTTTTCTGCTGGCCATGGCATTGGGAGGCAAGAAAAATCCCCGGGTGTTGGTCGCCTGGTCGCTGGCTGCTGCTGCGTCTTTAGCGGCCTGGAAATGGCTGCCTGCCAATACCCACGTGGTTGCCGGCGCCCTGGCCGGTGGTCTTGTTGGCTTCTTCTGGTTGGAAAAGATACCGGATGACGAGGGGGGGCAGTCAGCATGACCATTGAAACCAATACGGCAGGTGTTCTGGCGCTGATACTCATAATGACATTGGTAACGTTGGCCACCCGGTTTGGCGGCGTATTTATTATGTCCTTCGTGCGTATAAGCCCTCGCATTGAAAGCTTTATCAACACCATGGCCAGCTCCGTGCTCATCGCCATTATCGTGCCTATGGCTTTTGCCGGGGATGGGGGAGCGATAGCGGCGCTATCGGTTACTGCGGTTGCCATGCTCGCCCTCAAAAAGCCATTGCCCGCGATTGCAGCAGGCATTCTAGCTGCTGCTCTTGTTAGGTATATGTTATAGCTAACAAGTAGTTAGCAGGCAGAACAGTAGTTTGCGCAATAATTGCTCAAGTTAGCCGTGTCTCAGCCGATCTACGGGTAGAGAGATAAGGCATTGAGAGGTAAGCCGCGCCATGATTGTGTCCAGCCAGATTTCCTTCCTTCAGGGAAGCTCCCGTCAAGAAACGTCCTTCGATCAGAGCCAGATCCGGATTAACCAACAGCCAGTATTTGGGGATCGCTGGGAAGGCCAGGGTGGTAGTGCGCAGGTAAATATAACCCGCGATGCTGCCTATCGTTACAACAGCCAGGAGCGACTTGGATACACCAGTACCAGCACTGTGAGCGGCGGCGAACGTAATGCTGTGTTTACCAGTGCCGAGCTCGCAGAGAAAACCACGGAGGTGTTTCTTCGTGGCCAGCAGGCCGTCAGCGTAAGCCGCGCAGCTTTGGGTGGCGAATCTGGTACTCAGGCAACAGGCAGCATGTCTGTTGAGGCAAGTCGTTATATGTTCCATTCCGAGAGCGAAACCCGCTCGTTTGCGTCCACAGGAAGCATTTCTTTGGAGAACGGTGAAACCATCGATTTCACCCTGTCGCTTCGCCAGTCTCAATCTCGCAGTTATGAATACTCCGAAAGCCTGCGAATTGAAGAGCGGCCTATGACCGACCCATTGGTTATCAACTTCGGCAGCGCAACGGCACAACTTACCGACACCCTGTTTGAGTTTGATATGGACGGAGATGGAGAAACCGGGCAGTTTGCTTCACTGGGAAGTGGTAGTGGCTATCTGGTATTTGACCACAATGGCAACGGCGAAGTGGATGACGGCACAGAGCTGTTTGGCCCGCAAAGTGGTTCTGGCTTCGGTGAACTGGCTAAGTTTGATGACGACGGCAATCAGTGGATTGATGCCAACGACGAAGTATTTTCATCGCTTTCTGTATGGGTTCAGGGCGCCGACGGCGAACAGAGCTTGAAGTCCCTTAATGAAGTGGGCGTGCAGGCACTTTTTGTGGGCAGTGCCGAAGACAATTTCACTCTTACTAATCGCCAGGGCGTGCCGCTGGGAGAAATCCAAGCCTCAGGTATTTACCTGACAACCGACGGCGAAGTGCGCACCCTGGAAGAGATCAACCTGGCTGAACAAAACACCGAGCAGGCGCCGTCCGCAGGACAGATGCTTGGGAGTGATAGCGCCGGCAGAGGCAGCGAAAGTGATGGGCCGGCAGATGCCCGAACGGAAGCAATTCGCGATGCACTGGCAAAGCTCAATGACATTCGTGAGAAGCAAAAAGCGTTCATTGAGGAGACTAAGGAATTCGGCAAGTCGAAATCGCCTCTGGATGAATACATGAGCGTTATCGATAAGCTTCGCCTTGAGCTACTGAACAGTCAGAACGAGAAAAAGCAGGCGGCTAGTCGGTATTTGGAGTTTGCCAAAGGCTGA
Organism: Marinobacter sp.; assembly: GCA_030457765.1. Taxonomy (GTDB): domain Bacteria; phylum Pseudomonadota; class Gammaproteobacteria; order Pseudomonadales; family Oleiphilaceae; genus Marinobacter. The sequence goes on from JAKDUK010000017.1 coordinate 37,974, forward strand.
CCTTTGCTCAATCTTAAAGCAAATTGGTTTAAGGTTGTGAGATTGTGATTTGCCGGACAGCGGATTGCCTTATAGGCTTTTAGTGAAAGTCACTGAGCATAAGGAGCTTTGGTATGTCCAATAACCACGTGTACAAGAAAGTCGAAATTGTGGGTTCATCAGAGAAAAGCATTGAGGGCGCCATTGAAAATGCCCTTGCAGAATCCTCAAAGAGCATCCGCAATATGGAGTGGTTCGAAGTGATGGAAACCCGTGGGCACATTGTTGATGGTAAGGTTGGCCATTATCAGGTGTCGCTGAAAATAGGTTTTCGAATCAAGGATAACTGATGCGGGTGCGGAGCCAGGTAGCGCCCGAAGGCCGGCCTATCAGGCTCCGCTATTCCGCCGAAACGGAAGCACAGTTTTGGCATCTTCGTAATACCCCATAACTTGCTCTGCTTCCTCCAGGGTGAATGTTTCAATAGCCTCATGAAACGCGGGTTGCGCAATTCCATGCCACGAATGCGTCAGCAAAGGCTCGAAGCCCCGCACCAGTTTGTGTTCTCCCTGCGCACCTGCATCGAATGTTTGCAGCCTCAGCTCAATGGCCAGCTCAATGCCTTGGTAATAGCAGGTCTCGAAGTGCAGGTGATTGTATTCGTCGAGACAGCCCCAGTAGCGGCCATATAGTGTGTCTTGTCCGCTCAAAAACAGAGCGCCGGCAATCATCTCTCCATCCTTCACGGCCATGATTATATGCAGGTGCTCCGGCATGTTCTCCCGCAGTTGTTCAAAAAATGCCTTGTTCAGGTAGGGGCGCTGCCCGCGTTTGAGGTAGGTGGCCTGATAGAACACATAAAACGCTGCCAGAATGTGATCGGATATATCCCGCCCATCAAACCGGGTGAAGGTGATGTCGTGCTCAGCTATCTGCCTGCGTTCCTTGCGAATAGATTTACGCTTACGGGAAGTAAGCTCTGCCAGGAAGTCATCGAAGCACTCATAATTGCGGTTGTGCCAGTGAAATTGGCAGCCAATTCGGTGTAACTGACCTTCTTGCTCCAGCAGGGTCTGGTCATCTGCGTTCGGGAACAAAAGGTGCCAGGAGTGAGCACCGAGACGATCTATGAGGGTGTCCAGAAAGTCGTGGAGCCTTCTGGCATCAAGCAGGTCGCGGAGTTTTGAGTGCAGCAGTAACCGCGGCCCTTGAGAGGGTGTAAACGGCACGGCTAGCAGGAGCTTTGGGTAGTATTCCATGCCATAGCGGCGATAGGCGTCGGCCCAGGCCCAGTCAAACACATACTCGCCCATGGAGTGGGTTTTCAGGTAAGCGGGTGCAACGCCGGCGATCTCGCCATCCTGGCGGAATACAAGATGGCAGGGTGTCCAGCCAGTCTCCGGGCTGGTGCAGCGTGAGCTTTCCAGTGCCTCGAAAAACTCGTACCGGAGAAACGGATTGCCGGTGCCTGCCAGTCTTTCCCAGGTTTCCTTAGAGATGTCGGAAATGGACTGACAGGTTTCAAGTGTTATAGATGATACTGCGAGTTCTGACATAGCTGGCGCGGACTCCTTGATCGCTTCCGATACCTTACGTCAAAACCCGGCTTGTAATCACTTCTTCTGGTTGTTGCAGCGTTTTTCCATCTTTTTTTGCCAGTTACCCATGCGCTTTTCGTGATGCTGGCGCCTTTCCTGATGGATCTCGTTCCATATTCCACGCTGCTCATCGTTGAGTTTCAGGCGTTCTGCCATGGCTTCTCTGTGCTCGGCCATTTTCGCCTGGCGCTCTTCCATGTTAAAGCGCCCTTTGCCCCCGCGCATGTTGTCGCACATTTCGGTCATGTTGTGATGATTGCCGCGGTAGTTTTCGCCATGATGCTTTGAGTGTTGACCAGCCATCAACGCGGGGCTGGCTGCAAACAAGGCTGTCGCTAAAAGGCTTGCGGTGATAGTGGATGTTTTACGATGACTCATGGTAGTTCCTCTTAGGGTGAAATATCTGCCTGGCCGTTATCGGCATAAGCACGATCCACAGCCATGGTACTGCGGGTGTTGGTAAACGAGCGTCAATGGCATGTAAAGGTTCTGCAAAGGAGCACAGGCTTGAGTCAGCGGGTTGTTAAGCCCGTGTTAGACTTTGGAAATACATTGAGTTCACATTAATTGAGCACACATGGATTTACAGAAACTGGATAGAGACTAACGATGCAAAACAGGGTCCTGCTGGTAGAAGATGACGACGAGCTCCGTGAACTGCTTGCCCGCTACTTAAGTGGCCAAGGGTTCACTGTGCGCGAGGCCGCCAACGGTAAAGACGGGCTGGCACTGGCTCTTGGGCATCACTGCGACATCGTTGTTCTGGATATCATGCTGCCGGATATCAACGGTCTTGAGATGTTGCGGGAGTTGCGCGCTGAAACCCATTTGCCGGTGGTGTTGTTAACAGCCCGGGGCGATGAGATGGATCGTATTGTAGGGCTGGAAGTGGGTGCAGATGATTATATTCCCAAGCCCTGTAACCCTCGTGAGCTGGTGGCACGGCTGCAAGCGATATTGCGCCGGGTAGCTTGGGATCAAAAGGCGGAAGTAGAGGAGGCACGGCACTATGGTGATTTGCGGGTTGAGCTGGGTCACCGCCGTATTTACCAGGATAACGAGCCGCTGGAGCTGACCGCCACAGAATACGAAGTTCTGCAGGTACTGCTGGCCCATGCCGGCAGTGTAGTGCGCAAAACAGATTTGATGCAGTGGGCTTTGGGTCGCCGTTTGGAGGCTTACGACCGCACTCTGGATATGCACATCAGTAATCTTCGTAAGAAGCTGGGCAATGATGACCCTCCCCGGATTGAGACGATGCGCGGTCTCGGCTATAGCTACCGGGTGCCAGTATGAAGCGCCGGTTTATGGTTCCGTTGTTCTGGCGAATATTTCTGTTGATCTGGCTGGCTATGGCGGTAACGGTGGTGGTCAGCAATCTGGCCTCCCGGGTATTGCTGGATCGTGAACGCGCGGCCATCGAGCGCCAGCTTGAGCTACGGGATCTTGGGTTTGAGGTGGCCGCTATTCGAGAAAGCCAAGGGCGCAGGGGCGCGCACAAATTCCTCAATGCCCAGGGGGACGAGCTGGGCCTGCATCTGATGATGATCAGCGGGGATGGCGACAAGCGTTTGCCCTCGGCTATTCGTTCACGAATCAAGTCTGGGTGGTATCGGCAAAAGCCTGCGATTGTGGATGTCGGCGATGGGTACCGTTTGATTGCCTGGCCGAAAATGCATGGCGAGGGTTGGCTGGAACCCAGGGTTTTCCGGTTTATGGAGATGGGTTTGGCGTTTGTTTTAATTACCCTGGCTTGCTGGCTGATTGCACGGTTTGTGTCGCGGCCCATGAGGCATATGGAAGCCACCGCCCAGGCCATTGCGGGAGGCAAAACCCAGCTAAGAGTTGATGAACAAATAGCAACGCGCAGGGATGAGGTGGGGCAGTTGGCTACAGCGTTTAACGCTATGACCGATCAACTCTGCAAATTATTGGAAAGGCAAAAGCACTTGTTGCGAGATATTTCCCATGATTTACGTACGCCGCTCGCGCGCCAGAGAGTGGCTATTGAATTGGCCAGTGAAGGCGACGTGGAAGAAGAGTTGATGACCAGTATCCTGCGTCAAAACGAACGCCTTGAAGTTATGACCGGGCAGATACTGACCTTATATCGGATTACCGAGCAAGGCGGTGATATTGCCCGGGAGCCTATGCGCCCTGTGGAGTTACTGAATCAGGTGTTACGGGATGCGGCCAATTATGCAGAGCTCCAAAGGGTGGACTGTAAGTTGGATTCCATGCCCGAAAGCACTGGCGTATCTGTGCTGGGCGACTCAGGGCTGTTGCAGAGAGCATTCGACAATATCTTGCAAAACGCACTGGATCATACGCCACCTGGCAAAGTGGTTCATGTTGCACTGGCGTTGTCATCAGGGTGGATAAGCCTTGTGATTGAGGATGAAGGACCAGGCGTTGCAAATAACATGCTGGAGCACCTCTTTGAGCCGTTCTTCCGGGCTGACAAGTCCCGAGGTGGCCAGGGCTGGGGCCTTGGGCTGGCCATTGCCAAAGACATTATCCTGGCCCATGACGGAGACATCACTGCAAACAACAGTGAACGCGGTGGCTTGCAGGTAGTGGCCCGGTTACCGGTGTTCGCCGTCGATTAATACAACCACAGGCTTGTGCATGAAAAAAGATTATCCGGTACCTGCGGGCTACCTTGAGCGTGAAATCGAGATAAAGAAAAGCCGCTTTATTGCCCGGCTTGCGCCAGTGGGGTCTCGCGATGAGGTGAAAGAATGGCTGGAAAAAGCGCATCGGGATCATCCTGATGCGCGCCACATTTGCTGGGCCTATCAAATCGGGCGCCCAGGTTCCGCCGCCGAAGCGGGCATGAACGATGACGGCGAACCATCTGGCACCGCAGGCAAGCCAATTTTGAGCGTCATTCAGCACAAGGATATGGGTGATGTTCTGGTGATGGTGATCCGTTATTTTGGCGGCATTAAGTTGGGCGCAGGAGGGCTCGTGAGAGCCTATGCCGGTGCAGCTGAAAGTGTGCTTTCAGAGGTGGAAAGAGTGGTTCACAAGCCGGTTAGCGTGGCAAATATAACCATGGGCTTTGCCGACGAACAGCCTTTGCGGCATTGGTGTGAAGTGCATTCGGCTGAGCTGGAATCAATCGGCTACAGCGCTTCGGTTACCGCGCGGGTACTCGTGCCGGAAGACAAAATGGGCGCCTTCACAGATTTTTGTGATTCCCATAAATTGGATTACCGTTTTGAAACCTGACCTGGCAAAACCGCATCGATTAAGGTTCCTGTGCGTATACTGCTAGAAGGACTTTCAGAAACTAAGGAGTAGGCAATGAGTCGTTTTCTGATGGTAGTGCTGATAACCCTGACCATGGCTGGGTGCGCCAGTAATGTGGTTACCGATTACAACTCCTCTGTTGTTTATGACAACTATTCATCTTGGGCGTTTGCGTCAGGCAATGGCAACTCTTCGTTTGTTTCCCTGGATGGAAACCGGATTCAGAGTGCGGTTGAGCGGGAGTTGAAACGCAAGGAAATGCAGAAGGCTGATGAGCCAAAAGCAGATCTGTTGGTGAGTTGGAAAATCGTGGAACACGAGCGTCTTGAACAATCCGGATTAGGGCTTGGTTTTGGTTTTGGTACAGGCAATTTTGGTTGGGGACTTTCTTCACCGCCACCCGTAAGAGAAGTGCAAGAAGGGAAGCTGGTGATCGAGCTTGTAGACAAACGTACTGAAGAAGTGGTTTGGCGCGCCGCAAGCCGCCGTTATCTGAATGAAAATCAGTCTCCAGAAAAACGCAGTAAGCTGATTGACGAGGTGGTGGCCGAGATGTTCAGCAAGTATCCTCCCGATTTAGATTGAAAATATTAGGCCTTTTCAGGCTGTAGACTCCTTTGGGGCATAAGCCTGATGGTCTGATTTACGGAGAATAAATGGCTAAAACAACGACAGGTGGGTTGGTTTTCTCAACCGAACAGGGGCGTATGTGCCCGGAATGCCGCAACCCGATTACTGATTGCAGTTGCCGCGAGGCACAACGCCCCGAAGGTGACGGCATTGTGCGGGTAAGCCGAGAAACCAAAGGGCGCAAAGGTAAAGGCGTTACTCTGGTTACGGGTATCCCCATGGATGAGAAAGAGCTCAAAGCCTACGCCAAAGTGTTAAAAGCCAAATGCGGTACCGGTGGTACTGTGAAAGACAATGTGATTGAAATTCAAGGTGACCAGCGAGAGGTTCTTGTACCACTTTTGGAACAAAAAGGCTGGGTTGTAAAGCGCTCGGGTGGCTGATGGTATAGACACATACTCTCTTTGAAAGGAGGCAAGCATGCGCATACTGGTTTTGGGTGCGGGAGTCATTGGTGTAACCACCGCCTGGTTTTTGCAAAAACAAGGGCATCAGGTAACGGTGGTAGACCGACAGAGCCAGGCCGGCCTGGAAACCAGTTATGCAAACGGGGGCCAGATATCTGTCTCCCACGCTGAGCCTTGGGCTAACCCTTCTGCGCCCTTGAAAGTGCTGAAGTGGCTGTTTCGGGCAGATGCGCCTTTATTGTTTCGCCCCAGGATGGATCCGGCTCAATGGCGCTGGGCATTGTCTTTTCTGGCCCAGTGCACCACTGCGAAAGCGGCCCATAACATTCGCCAGATGGTTAATCTTGGCACATATAGTCGCAGCCAGTTGCAAACTTTGCGCGAGGAAATCGGGCTTGAATACGACCAGGTGGATAAGGGGATTCTTCACTTTTATACCAACCCGGCCGAGTTTGATTCTGCGCTTGAGCCAACTCGCATCATGTGTGATCTAGGGTGTGATCGCCAGGTTATCGACGCAAGCCGAGCGGTAGAGCTGGAGCCCGCGCTGAAGTATATTCAGCACAAAATAGCAGGCGCAACCTACACGTCGGATGACGAATCTGGTGATGCCCGCAAGTTTACCCAAACGCTGGCAGAACGCTGTCGGGAAGCCGGCGTTGAGTTCTGCTATAACACAGATGTTCTTGGTTTTGAGCACGCGGGTGAGCGGATTCTTGGCGTTCGGGTACTGAAGGGCGGCCACCATGAAACCATGCGCGCAGATGCCTACGTTCTCAGCTTGGGAAGCTTTAGCGCCCCTCTTGCCCGGCAGCTCGGGTTGTTTCTGAATATATACCCCGCCAAAGGCTACTCCATTACCGTACCGGTAAAAAATAAAGAAGCCGCGTTCAATGTCAGCCTGACCGATGATGAATACAAGCTGGTTTACTCCCGGCTTGGCGACCGTATTCGGGTAGCTGGAACCGCCGAACTGAGCGGCTATACCCGTACCCTGAACTATACCCGCTGCCGAGCCATTGTGCGCCGAACAGCTGAGATAATGCCTGAGGCAGGATACTGGGATCAGGCTGAATTCTGGACAGGGCTGCGTCCAGCCACTCCATCCAATGTGCCCTATGTGGGCAAAAGCCACTTCGGCAATCTTTACCTGAATACCGG
>JAKDUK010000069.1 GCA_030457765.1 Marinobacter sp.
GTACTCGGAAGGCTTCAAGACAACCGTGTTTCCCATTCGTATGGCAGGAATGATCTGCCAAATGGCAATCATCAATGGCCAGTTCCATGGGGCAATAGCTGCCACCACCCCCAGAGGTACGCGGTGAAGGGTGTCTTTGCGCTCGTCATCCTCGTAAACAACCTCGGGGTTCAGTTCCAGGCTTGCAGGCACTTGTGTCCAACCAACGCAGGCTTGCATTTCAAACCTGGAGCCAGGGCCTGACAAAGGTTTACCTTGTTCCCGAGTAATTAATTCAGCCAGGTATTCAGAATTTTCCTCCAGAATGTGCGCCACCTTCTGGACAATATCCCGCCGCTCCTGATCACTGCGCTTTGCCCAGCTTTTTTGAGCATCTACAGCCGATTGAACGGCCCGGTCAACTTCTTGCTCATCGCTCTCTGGCGCGAAACCCAGCGATTGCATGTTGGCAGGGTTAAAGATTTCATAGTGATTAGCCGGCTCTGTTAGAGTTCCGTCCACGGTGTTCCGGTAAATTTGCATGTTGTAATCTCCAGCAATGGAAAGCCTGCTTCGCCGTACCGGGCGAGTGGCCGAAAGGTACCGTTTTGCGGTCAGAAGAAATAAGTCGCCATCGTTTGAGTGCAGGTGTTCAGGTTGTTGGACTGAGACTAACTGACACTATAGTCGTCATCTTAATCAACTCGTCTTGCCGTGTGCTTTCTTATCGGTGCCAGAACATTTCGTTACTGCGCCAAAACACTAGAAGTCTAGTTCACAATCGACACTTTTTTGTTTGCCGTTGCCTTGCGCTTGTATCGAAACCAGGTGCTGGCTCCGTCAGGGCATCTTGACTTTTGTTTGTTTTCTGGTCATTTTCGACGTTAGCAATAACAAATAAGAGTAAGAGGTCATAAACGTGTCGTCATGCAATAGCGGGACTGATGATTTCGAAAAATGGATCTGCAATATCAATGATATATGCGGGCCCTTCCTGGCGAGCCCGTTGGGTGACAGGTTTTCAGGTTCTGTAGAGAAAGTTGGCGGGTCGCTCAATATGTCCAAAGTGAATATTTTGGGCGCAGATCTTTATCGCACGCCAAAAGAGATACAGAAAAGTGGTGTGCCTGACTTTTTTTGTGTTTTCCAGATTCGAGGGCGCTCACTGGTTGAGCAGGCAGGGAACCGTTCTTCTCTCACTTCGGGAGACGTTGTTCTGGTTGATTCCGCGTTGCCTTTTCGTTTTTCATTTCAGGAATCTTCGCAGCAGATATCGTTGATATTGCCTCGCCAGATTGTTGAGCGGATTTTGAACCTGAGCAGGGTTGAACTGGGCGTCAAAATTCCTGCTGATTCTCATATTGCGCGCTTTGCCAGCAAGTTGGTGGTTGAGGCCTCCAGGCATGAAAACCTGGATCCGGAAGAGAGTGGCGCCATTCTTGATTCGTTGGCAACGCTTATAAAACCGTCGGTATTAAAGAGTGTTCGTAGTAGCGAGTCATACGATAAAGTATTCATGGCTGCGTCTGAATTTGTAAAAGATAATCTAGGTGAGCCTGGCCTGAACGCACCGATGGTCGCTAGCCATATTGGCGTATCGGTGCGAAGTCTTTACCGTGCTTTTGCTGGCGATTCCATGACTTTCTCAGACTATGTAAAAACTCAGCGCCTGGAGATGTGTGCCGATTACATCAAAGCCAATAACGGGCGATTAAACCTGACGGAAGTTGTTTATAGATACGGCTTTGGCAGCCCCAGCTATTTTTCGACCGCGTTTAAAGGTCGTTTCGGAATTACGCCGTCCGACTTCAAAAAACGCTGTGCGGAAAATTAACGCGCGCGCGCCTCACCTGACACATGTCGTCCTCAGCTGATCCATCTGCGGCATCACCCATTATTATCGGGGCGGGGCCTGCGGGTATGCGTATCGCGCGCCGGCTAGCCCAAAACGGCAATGTACTGGTGTTGGACAGCGATACTGAAAGCCCCGGGGCAACAGAGGCTCGCCCCAAGTTACTCACCCATGTCCAGTTTTCTCACGCACATAAAGGTGCTCAAGCACGGCCATCCTTGCCGCTAGCGCCCGGCGTTAGCCTATTGTCTGGTCGTAACGTAGTTCATATTGATCGCGATAATTGTCGAATCCTCGATGATGAAGGCCAGACCCATGTGTATTCCCGGCTCTTTCTTGCACTGGGTGCGGCGCCCCTGCGTCCCGAACTGCCCGGGAGCCAGCTCGCCAGAGTGCAGACGCTCTATACTCGCCACGAGCTCAATGCCCTGCTCAGAGGGTTGGAGCACAAAGCGCCGTTGCTGATAATAGGCGGTGGTCTGCTCGCCGTCGAACTCGCTGCTTTAGCGGCCAAACATACTTCCGTCACTTTGATTGTCCGCAGCCGGTTGTTGAGACGCTACCTTGAGCCGAAGATGAGTGCGCAAGTTGTCCAGCGATTCGAAAAACTCGGTGTTCGGGTGCTGGAGCAAGCGACGCCGCAACGCTTGCTTGGCCGCGAGGGTGTCACCGGTGTGGAATTGGCCGATGGCCGGCAACTGGTGACACGACAAGTGGTGCTGGCCTGTGGCAGTGCGCCCAACACGACCCTGGCAAGCGAGGCAGGTCTTGGTGTTGACACGGGAATTTTGGTGGACGCTTGCATGCGCAGTTTAAGTGATGAGCGCATCTTCGCTGTCGGCGACTGTGCTCAGCCACCTTGGCCAGCAATGCGGGGTAATATCACGCAAGTGCTGTATATGGCTGACCTGGCCCTGGCCTCGGCTAACAAGGAGCAGACACCGGAATGTCCAGCAGGGCAGTACCGGGAATGTCGGCTGAATGATAACTGCCGGCTTGTGATAGCGGCCTTGCATCCGGCGATCGAGCCTAAGGCGTTGCATAAGCACTATTATGAATGCGTTAATCGGGTAGCGTCCGTGACGATGCAACATCACTCCGTCGTCGCGTTTCAAGCACTGTTGCCTCACGCCCCGGCCAGACGGCTCACGGAACTCTGGCAAAATCACGCCATATTGTCCCACTGGGAATCTGCTAGCTTGCAGCGGTTGGTCTGGCTGCCGCCACGCCGGCAGCCAGACCCGCTGATCTGTCGCTGCGCCAGCGTGCGTCGCTCAGCGGTTCACGCTGCCATCAGCGAGTACGGCAGTGACTTGGCAATGGTCTGTCAGGTAACCCAGGCAGGCAACTATTGTGGCGGTTGCCTTGATGACATTGCCGCACTGTGTGGCAGCAACTCCTGGCAAAGTCGGGGGACGCGCTGGTTAACGGTGGCGGCGATTCTGCTTATGGTCATTTTACTCGGATCACTGCCGGTCTGGCCGGTCCCTGATAGTGTTCTTTATATCGATTTTACCGCCTATCGCCTATTGACCAGCAGCGGCATTCGGGAGGCCAGTGGTTACCTATTGACTGCCGTTATATTGACGACTCTTGCGCTTCGCGGCGACCGCCGACGCTACGGGTGGCACATGTGGCTGGGAAGCGCTGCGCTGCTGCTACTGCCGCTGCACTCTTTGGGTGGTCCCTCACACAGTTCCGGCTTTGGTGCCAGCCTGGTTGGGCTGATGTTGCTGGTCGCTTTAAGTGGTGCCCTGTTAAAAATCCGTCGTGGGGTGGTTGGGTTGCGCCTTGGTCATTATGCCGCCACACTCGCTTTATTAGCTGCAACGGTGATTCATATCGTGTTTGTCTACCAATACTAAACACCTGACAAGTCCACCAACCGGCTGCTGACGATGATTTTCACCACGCGTATCCTGCTTTATAGCCTCATGCTCGCTGTGTGTCTGGGGGCGATTTTGCTAATGACCGGCAAGTGGCAGCCCATCGCAAATCCGGCGCCGCTCTCTCAGGGGCATGCCACTGTCGAATGCGACGAATGTCATCTTGGTGTCAATAGCAGTCAGGCGCCGCTGAACGCCAGTTGCCGGGGTTGCCATGACAATGTGCTCGGCGAGCGCCGTGCGCATTCAACCGCGTATCTGGACGTTGTGGGTCGCCGTGATTTTCCCAGGCATATTCAGCCGGATGGCTGTCTGGACTGCCATAATGGCCACGTTCGTGCCGGCGACAACTTTGCCAGTGCCATGCCCACAGATCAATGCAGGCTTTGCCATGCAGATCTCGTTAAGAAAGATGATTATCATCAGGGGCTTGATTTTAGTACCTGCGTGAGTTGTCATCAGTACCATAGGCGCACGCTGCGTCCACCCATGCCGCGCCAGGCGGCGCCAGAATACTGATATGGATATGCATTACAGGAACCGGCCCAGCAGGTTGATCTGGGCTTTTGTAAAAAAAGGGCCTGGAAGCATTACTCGTTCTGCTTGGCGTGGGCCTTGCCTGGATCTATCGAAAGGCGCAACGTGCAAGTGTTCAGACTCCTTAAGCCTCATTTATTAACCAGAGATCCAGATTATGAGTGATGAGCAGTTAACAAGTGTGCTCGAATTGAGCGGCGAAGAGCGGTACGACTATTTTCTGAGTGAAGTGCTGGAGGAGCGGGAAGTCTGGATACTGATCAATTCCGAGAATCGCTTCCTGTCAATCGTGTCAGAAGAGGATGGCGTGGCTCATCTGCCGGTCTGGCCTAGCTCGGAATTTGCTGTTGCATACGCCAAAGGGGCGGGCGACTTAACAACAAAAAGCATTTCCCTGCCGGATTTTTTCAGGAAATGGGTGCCGGGCCTTTCGAAAGATGGACTGCATATTGGCGTATTCCCGGGGCTTGATAAAACCGTGTGGATAACCGAACCCGGCGAACTGAAGGAAGACCTGCAAGATGAGCTGTCGAGCTTTTAGAGTGGCATGGTGTCGGGTGGTTAGTAATTAACCTGGTCAGTTAACGGTCACATTTGCCGAACGCCCGTTTTAACTGGCCTGAGTATGCTTGTCCCGCGCCTTTTCACAAAGTTATCCACAGATTCCCGGGATAACTTATATGCAGGAGTGCATGGACGTGTCTGGCCAGCTCAGTGAATTGTTTTTAAAGGAGTTTCGCTATGTCGACATTGCTGATTATCCTTGCCGTTCTGTTTCTTGCGCTGATCGTTATACTGCCTCTGATTGAAAAATATGCACCGAAAGGCGAGGCACGTAACTATGGCAACCTGACAAGGTTCATTTTTCCACTGGTGGCCGTGTTGATCGTGGTGCAATTGATTTGGTATTACTTTTCCTGAGAGGGCTCGGTTCGTCAGCCTTCTTTACACTAGCTTTAAGTTTAGTTTGGTTGGCGTTGCGCAAGTGCCGGCGGCCTCCCCATAAAGAGTGTTCCGGAACAGTTATCGCATGCAATCAGGTTAGGATTAGCCTGAAAGGATGCAAGTCTTATGAGCCTCTACCACCCCATCATCTACGTTCGTGGCTACGCCATGACCGCCAACGAAATTGCCGATATCGTATCCATGCCCTATATGGGGTTTAATCTGGGCGCAACAAAGATTCGCCAATCCTGGGACGGAGCAATTTACAAGCAGGTTTTCGAATCCCCGATGGTGCGCCTGATGAAGGATTACGGTTATACCGATGCCTTTTCGGATGGGGCCGAAGTCGATCGAGATATCACCCATAAAACCTTAGTGATATACCGTTACTATGATCAGGCGGATCAAGATTTTGGCGAAGGAAAACCGCTTTCTATTCCTGCAGCGGCGCTGCAGTTACGGGACTTGATTCTTAATATCCGACAACGCCTGTGCGGCGATAACCCAGAGCGCCTGGCAGAATTTCGAGTACATCTTGTGGCCCATTCCATGGGCGGCTTGGTATGCCGATGCCTACTGCAAAATGGCGGGGTCAGTATTCCGTCAATGCGAAAGATGGTGGACAAGGTGTTTACCTATGCCACGCCACATAACGGCATAGAAATCGCGGGTATTAACGTGCCAGCGTTTCTTGGACTTTGGGATATTAACAACTTTAATCGCGAAACCATGGCGGATTACCTGGGGTTGGATGGAAGGCCAGAGCGGGTGGACACTCTGGATGGCAAGTTCGACCCGGATCGTTTTTTTAGCCTGGTTGGGACCAATCAACAGGACTATAGCGCAGCCAAAGGCGTGTCAAAATGGCTAGCCGGCAAGATGAGTGATGGGCTGGTGGCTATAGAGAATGCCAGTGTTCAAGGTGCGCCCAGAGCCTTTGTGTATCGCAGTCACAGCGGCCCCTATGGCATTGTTAATTCTGAAGATGGCTACCAGAACATGGTGCGGTTCCTGTTTGGCGACGTTCGTGTAGATGGGGTGATGGATGTGGAATCCCTGCCGTTACCGCCGTCCGTGCAAAAGGCCAGACAAGAGGGGCGTCGGGTTCGGGCTTCCTATTATTTCGAAGCCACCGTATCGCCCCGGGGTGTGCGTAGTTTTCGGTTAACTGAAAGACGCAGGGAAACCTTCAGTGCTGTGCTGCGAAAGTTTGATGAACTGATGAAACCGAAGCAGGCCGGGCTGGATTCGGCCCGCTCTCCGGTGCTGTTTTCTACCTTCCTGGATAGCTCAAAGATTACCGTTAAGCGTGGACGTACTCTGGTGATGACGGTGGAGCTTGCTGTTTCCGCAACGGATTACTTTGTTGACGGTGCACTGTGGGCAGAGCAGAGGGTAGAGGGCGAATACCTTTATCGAGACACGCTTACGTTAAGAATGACCCCGTCGGCAGATGACTGGAATTTGCGTTATGTCACCACCGATGAACAGTGGAGTGAGCGCGATGGAAGCAAGGCCAGGCGGGAGGGTGAAAACTACTTGATACCTTTATCGTCGAAAAAGGGTTTTCAGGGGAACTTGCGGATAACGTTGCAGCATCGTACCTGATTGACGTCAAAGAACCCCCGGCTTGGTGAAGAATAATTTGTGGCGGCTTGAATAAGCTGGCAAAGTTCTGCGCAGTTAGACTCAACCCCACCAAGAGGAAATGCCGGTGACCGACTTAGTAAATTACACCCTGAAAGATGGTGTTGCGACAATCGTTATTAATAACGGCAAAGCGAATGCCCTGGGCCACGACGTGTTCGACGCGTTGAACAAGGCGCTTGATCAGGCCGAACAAGATAAAGCTGTGGTTATCCTGACAGGGCAGCCGGGGATTTTTTCTGGTGGCTACGATTTGAAAGAAATGCAAAAGGGCATGAAGGAAGCTACCGCACTGGTGACTGTAGGCTCAACATTCACCCGTCGCTTGGCTGCTTTTCCATTTCCGATCATTGGCGCATGTAGCGGCCACGCCATTGCCAAAGGTGCGTTTATCATGCTGTCTGTGGATTATCGTGTCGGCATTGAAGGCAGTTTCAAGCTGGGGCTCAACGAAGTGGCTATCGGCATGACCATGCACCACGCCGGTATCGAGATTGCGCGGCATCGCCTGGCACCCGCCCACTTCTATCGCTCGGTTATTAATGCTGAAATTTATAACCCTCACGCAGCTGTAGCCGCTGGTTACCTGGATGAAGTGGTTGCACCAGAGCAGCTTATGAACCGGGCAAATGAGTTGGCTCAAGGTTTCCGTAAGCTGAGCCTGAAAGCACACGCCCAGACCAAACTGAAAGCCAAAGCCGGATACCTTGAGCTGCTGGATCGCAGCATAGAGAAGGATTCGCAGAGCCTGGGCCTGACGCCTTAAAAAGCATGCCTGGTGAAGTTAGCCCTGGGCTAATTCGCCAGGGTCTATTCTGTAGAAGTCCCTAAGCAAGTCGTACACGGCCGGCTGTTGTTCTTTCAGGTGCAGTGGTTGCTGATAAAAGGTTTCCGTGAGCACCGCAAAGAACTCAGCAGGCTTTGTGGCACCGTAAGGATCGAGCCAGCTTTTGCGGTGGTGCCGCAAAGAATGCCGAAGGTCATCGTAAGCAATGGTCATAGTCTGCTGCCACTTTGTGGCATGTTCCCCGCTCAGCGGCGGTGCGCCGTCTGCGGTTCCGTCGAGGTAATCAAGTTGATGGGCAAATTCGTGGAGGATCACGTTGTGAGTACTCTTGGGGTTTGTTGCCCCGCTTTCACATTCTGACCAAGCCAGTACTACCTGCCCCAAAGTTGATGCTTCACCTGCACGAACCTGATCGCTGACACCTACAACCATGCCATCCCGCTCGGATGCCTGCACCCGGTAGACATCCGGGTACACAAGAATACTGCGTACGTCGTCGAAATCCGTGTACGATCTTTTGAGGGTCAGCAGGCACGCGTGACCTGCTATGGCTATTCGTACACGATCAGTCACCTCAAACCCATCACATCCATAGAAGTTTTTCTCTGAAACGAAGAGTTGAATTTGTTGTTCCAGCGCTTGCTGGAGTGGCGCAGGTAGTCGGCGATAAAGAGGGACGGTCGATTGGAGATGCTTTCGCCATACTTTTGGAAAGGGTTGTTTTAGCTCGCGCTCACGTCGCCAGGTGCGGTAGAAGAACAGGTAGAACATTGCCGTTGCGATCAAAACGGTGGCGAAGAGTGCAAATACAATTCCAGGCGACATGTTTTTTTAAACTCGTGACGTAAACATAGGTTCCACTCTAGCACATGGAGATTGGCCAAATACTCAAATGGCACCTATGATCAAACACTTTCGCTGCAATGATTAATTGGGGTAAAACCATGATAATAAGGGTGACATGCTTCACGAGATGAGTATTGGTGGAATGTTGTTCAGCCCCTTTGTGGTGCTGGTGCCTATGGCGTTTATCCTGGCGGCCGCTACGCGCCTGGGACTGCATTACGCGGGCTTGCGCCGCTATATCTGGAAAGAGGCATGGTTCGATGTGGCTATGTTCGTCTGCTACTTGGCTGCTATTGTTTATGTGTTCGGGGATTAAAGGGCTTCCATGGGAAAACTGCTACGTATTGGACTGACATTGCTGGTGGTAGCCGCTGCCGTTATTGCTGGCACTTGGGTTTGGGATCACTATCTTTATTCTCCATGGACCCGGGACGGCCGAATTCGCGCGGAAGTTATAACAATAGCCCCGGATGTTTCCGGTTGGGTAACCGGAGTGAGCGTGAAAAATAATCAAATGGTGAATGAGGGCGACCTTCTTTTCACCGTTGATGATGCGCGTTACGAGGCCGAGCTTACCGAGAGAGAAGCCAGGCTGGCTCAGGCGCGCACCGAGTGGGATCTGGCCAGGCACCAATACGAGCGCCGGCAGAGCATGTCTGATCGCCAAGCGATCAGCGAGGAAAGCCTGGAGGCCTATGGCATACGTGCGGCATCGGCCAAAGCCAGCTATCAACTGGCACAGGCGCAGCTAAGCTCAGCCCGGATCGACTTGGAGCGAACAAACGTTCAGGCACCGAAAAACGGCACAGTGAACAACCTCACATTGGAGCAGGGCAATTACGTAGCTCGTGGGTCGGCGGTATTGTCGTTGATTAAAAAAGACTCTTTTTATGTGACTGGCTACTTTGAGGAAACCAAACTGCAATTGGTGCGAGTAGGGCAGAAGGCGCGCATCACACTTGTGTCTGGCGATGAGAAGCTGACGGGCGAGGTGGTAAGTATTGCGCGTGGTATCGCAGACCCGAACACCAGTAGCGACAGCCAAATGCTACCCCAGGTACAACAAGCTTTTAACTGGGTGCGTCTTGCCCAACGAATTCCCGTAGATATAGCGCTAGACCCGCTCCCGGAAGGTGTAAATATAAGTGCTGGCATGACGGCTTCTATCTACCTGGAAACCGATCCGGAAAGCGAGTAACGGAGCCCTTTATGACGCTCCACCCGCTACTGTCTCAGCTTTTAATGCCCAACAGACGTGCGGTTATATTTGCTCTGAAAGGGGTGGTATCCATGGCACTGGCGTTGTTGGTGTCCATGTACCTGCAGCTTGACCGCCCATACTGGGCGCTGGTGTCTGCCGTTTTTTTGCAGATTCGACCGGAAAGCGGGCTGGTAATCGAGAAAGCCCTGTGCCAGATTTTTGGCTCGGTAGTGGGGGGTGGCGTAGGGATTCTGATCCTGGCTTTATTTATGCCATACCCTTTGCTGGCGCTAGGTTGTCTTACCCTTTGGATTGGTTTGAATGCCGCAGCCTCTTCCATGGTGCACAACACCAACTTTATTTATGCCTTTGCCATGTCGGGAATGACCGCCGGCCTGGTGGTGATACTGGTGATGGCAAACCCCATGGCGGCAGACAGCCAAGCTGTGTTCGACATTGCGCAATCCCGTATCAGTGAAATCGCCGTGGGTGCCCTCTGTGCCATGCTGGTCAGCCAGTTATTGTGGCCGGTAACGGTTAAGGACAGCCTTCGCAAGCACTCCCGCAACGTAATCAATCACACTCTTGAATACCTGTCATTGGAGTTAGACCCAGCCAGTACCCACGAGCAGCGACATCGGCACGCGGATCAGATTTTGGAAACGCTGGTTGTGCTCAACGACGATTCCAGCGCAGTGGCCTATGAGGGGCTGGAGGGACCAGGACGCAGTAGGGCCGCAAATCTGCTATGCAACAAAGTTCTGTCGCTGCTGGGGGTGGTTCAAATCATGGGGCGCTTTCCTCGCAACCACCCAGAGCTGGTCTCGCCGGCGTTCAGCGAGTTATTGGCAGATATGCGCACCCACTTCATAAAGATCGCAGAAGCTGATAGCTATGATGGCTCTTACCAGGAGGCTCAGGCTCTGAGGCGCGCATTGCTGGCGCACAAAGAAGCTTATGTGAATGAAGCCGCCATTGTGATTCGCCTGACCCACACGGCGGTCGAACTTGTCGCCGATTTGGTGATGGTTTTGAGGGCCTATAACGCACTTGAAAACCGTGATCAGACCCTACTGAAAGCATCCAAGCTAAAAACCCATCAGGACCCATTGATTGGCGCGATTAACGGCTTCCGAACCGCGTTTGTGTTCATGATCGGTAGCGTGGTTTGGCTACATACCGGTAGCCCAGCGGCCATTATGCTGATGATCATGCCGGTGGTATTTGCGGTTATGTTTGCCCGTTTCTCCCTGGTGTTGCTGACCTTTATATTACGGCGCTTGTTGCTAGGGGTGGTGGTGGCCGTCCCGGTTGCGCTGATTTTTGGCCTGGGCCTGCTTTCGAGAAGCAGTGGCGATTTTGAAATGCTAATACTGGTGCTGGCAGGCCCCTATTTTATCGGCTTATTGGCGCTTGCGGACCGACCAACCCTGCCTTATGGATTGGGCTTCTGTATTCCGTTCACACTCATCGTGCAGCCCAGCAACAGCATGAGCTTCAATATGGAAACCGCCACCAGTAACGCTTTAGGGTTGTTTGTGGGTATCAGCATTCTCTACTGGGTGTTCAAATTGATTGCCCCGCTAGACGGCCCGTTTATGCAGCGTCGATTGCTCAAGGCCACCGCCCGCGATCTCACAAGCATTGATTATAAGCGCCGACCAGAGAATTGGTTTAATGGCCGCATGGGTGAGAGGTTGTTGCGGCTTGCGAATTATGATCGCGGGTCGGGCAGCCCCAATCGCTATATGACGGATTTGGGCTTTACCGGTTTGAACATCGGCCACATGTCCATTCGTTTGCGACGCCGTCTAAAAAAACATCGCAGCGTGGCTGTAGATGAAAAACTGGGCGAGTGGCAACAGGTATTGGCTGATACCTATCTTATGAGCGCCAGCGGCGATATGAGCCCTCAGTTTCGGAAGGTTAGCAAAGACCTGTTGGCGGCTATTAATGCAACCCGATCTTCGGAAACACAAATAGCAAATATTGAGGGTATGTTTGAGCGAATGGCGTTGACGTTTGAGCGCACAGCCAAAACGGTTTCTGAGGCTAATAATCCTGCGCCTGCCAGTGAACAATCGGTAGCACAAGCGACAACTCCTTAACTATCTGACCTCGCTCTGCTTCAATAAATGCCTCGTACTCTGGTTTGATGGGTGTTTTGGCCGATGTACGACAGCTGAACCGCCTTACTTGCGGATATAAGTGATAACAATTATCATCCTCGTCGAGCTGAACAGCCACATCATTTCTGATTCGCGCAGTGGTAGACCCGTTTGTATCCCCAAAACAGGTCGCGCTATGCATACGACTGAGCCGCTGAGTCAGCAAGCGGTTTCATAGGGAGAATTACGGTGAGTATGAAGCCTGTGGCTGCCCGTTTATTTTGCACTGTAGAAAGTGAGCAGGCCGGTGATCCTCTGGCGGGCACTGGTGCTCATGCACAGCGCAATCTGTTGATCAGCTGGCCCAGTGGAAAATGGATGCGAAGCCTGCGCAAGGCTCGAGATATGTCCGACAACTTGATCAACCAAATTGAAGCCACGGTTGAAACAGGTCGCCGGATTAATCTCATACACCGTGAACAACAGCCTGCCGAGCAGCATCGGGTATACCTTATGCCCGAGAACCTGCAAATAGAGCTACCGCGAGACCAGCTGCCGGTTTTTCTGGATGCTTTGAATCGTGGCGGGTCGCTTGATTCCTGGCGTCCGGTACCAAATGCCAGCCCGCTCATTCTGTGCTGTACTCATGGCAAGAAAGATAAATGTTGCGCTAAGTTTGGTAATGCTACATTCAAGACTCTGGTTCAGGCCGTGAACGAAGGTGGTTATAACTTTGATGTCTGGCAGAGTTCTCATCTTGGCGGGTGCCGCCTGGCTGCCAGTGTTATGACGTTCCCTGCGCACCGAAAATATGGCCGCATTGGGCCGGATGAAGTTGTGCCGTTTCTCGAAGCAGAGTCAGAAAACCGTGTTTATTTGTCCTGCTACCGTGGTAATTCCGCGTTGGAACCTGCTGGGCAATGCGCTGAAATTGCTGTGCTTCAGCGGCTTGGTGAACAGGGGTATGTAGCGGATGCACGGGTTGAGTCTATGGTGCCAGGCATTTCAGGCAAGACCGTTACGGCTGAGGTGCACTGGAACGAAGGCAGGTTGGCAGGCTTGTTCAGCGTTCAGTGTGCGGCAACAACCGTGATGCGTTACGATACCTGCGCAGATATAACACCAAGTGGGCCCAGTGAGAGCACCGTTTGGGTCGCAAAGGAGATAGTTCCGGTCAGCGGTTTACCCGCTGACTGACTTCCACCCCAATCTGCGCCATCCCGAATCAGGAACTCATATTATGCCGTCGCGCTATTAAAGCTGCGGTGTTTGCAGCCAACGTTGTCGGTATCCCTCTGGATTTGATGACCATGGCGGAAATCGTGCTCATCGGAGCCAGCGGTTGCTCGCCCTGAGCCTGTCGGCTGA
>JAKDUK010000070.1 GCA_030457765.1 Marinobacter sp.
GAAATCACCCGTAGCCGCATGGCCAATGTAGGAAGCAGCCCAACCACCGATGACAGAATAAAACGACAGGATCGCGAAGGCCGCAATCATGCCGATCACCGCAGAAATACGCCATGCCGGCGAACTGAGGTTGCGTTCGGCAACCAGCCGCATACTGCCAATCGGGTTATGGCGGCCGCTACGGCCTATGTATATTTCTGCCATCATGATGGGAACACCAATCACAGCAATACACAAAAGATAAACCAGAACGAAGGCACCACCGCCGTTTTCGCCGGTGATATAGGGAAATTTCCACATATTGCCAAGGCCAACGGCGGAGCCGGTGGCGGCAAGTATAAAGGCAAAGCGGGAAGACCATAGGCTACGGGAAGAACCAGTACCGTTACCCGAGGCCTTGTTAAACTGAGTCATGTTATGTTCCTGTGCTTTTGGCTAAGGAAGCGAAAGGAGGAGCCACTGGTTTACCAGGGCAATTGGGGAAGGATTCTGCCAGCACAGGCGCGGGGATGCCAGAGTAGACAACAAATTGGCGCCGAATTACCGGCAAATCACGCTTAATCGCTTTTCCCTAGAAAACGGGAAACCAGATCTTTCAGCCCGCGGGACATGGCGCTCAGGCTATCACTGCTGTGCTTGGCTGAAGCCGCCTGTTCTTCGCTGTGGTCTGCAAGTTCTGCGATATTGATAATCTGATGGTTAATCTCTTCAGATACTTGGTTCTGTTCCTCAAACGCCGCTGACATACTGATAAAACTGTCAGAAATCGCTTGAATAGAGGTTACAATGTCCCGCAACGAGCTCTCGGCTTCGCGTACTTTTTCCAGCCCTTGGCCGGCAACCTCTTCGCCTTCCTGTGTGGCCTGAACCGCTGTATCCACCTGCAAACGAAAGTCGTCAATAACCTCTTGAATGCGCACGGTAGATTCACGGGTACGACTGGCTAACGAGCGTACCTCGTCGGCGACCACCGCAAACCCACGGCCTTGCTCACCCGCACGGGCAGCTTCAATGGCCGCATTCAGGGCCAGCAAGTTGGTTTGCTCCGCAATTTCAGAAATTAAACTGGCAGCCTCACCAATGCTTTTGGTGGACTCGCCAAGCCTGCTGATGGCCTGACCTATTCCATTCACCCGCGTAACCAGTTGCTCGATTGCAATCAAGGCTTCTGAGCTGCGTTCACTTCCAATGATAGCGAGGCGATCGGCCGTCTCAGCCTCCCGGGCATTGCCGAGCATGGTTTCTGTCACTTCCTGAATGGAGGCGGTCATCTCCGTGATCGCCGAAGCCGTTTGATCTGTTTCGGCGCGCTGCCTGCCTATGGCTTGTGCGCCGGCGCTGATGTAGTCGTAGGAAGCGCGAGCCTGGGCATAAAGTAGCTCCGCTTGATCATCTATGCGGGCCAGTGCTGTGCGCACCCGTGCATCTTCGCTGATCAACAGCATCGCCAGTTGCGAAAATATCCCCGACTCGTCACTGTAAGTGCGGGCTACAAGCGGGTCGTGAAAAGCCTGCGGCCGAAGGCCTATAAGGCGCTTCAACCGTCCGGTTAATGATTTTTGAAATATGAATGCACCCAAAAGATGACCAGATACAATCAAACCGGCGGCTATCCAGGTTTGCTCAAATGCAAGTGCAATAAGGCTCAGCGCAAGCGACAAAACCAGAGGCCAGCCAGATGTCATCAGCGACAAGACGTGGCTACTGGGTTTTACGGCAGATTTGTCAGCGGCAATACGGCCGTAAAGCGTTTCAGCCCGGGCAATGTCTTCGCGGGTTGGCTCTACACGAACAGACTCATAACCAACCATTTGCCCGTTTTCTCGGATTGGAGTGACATAGGCACTCACCCAGTAATGGTCGCCGTTTTTTGCCCGATTTTTCACCACGCCCATCCAGGCTTTGCCAGCCTTCAGGTACCGCCACATATCACTGAATACCGCCTGCGGCATGTCTGGATGGCGAATAATGTTATGAGCCTGGCCGATCAACTGTGCTTCAGAGAAACCACTGATTTCTACAAACTCGTCGTTGCAGTAGGTGATCACACCTTTGAGGCCGGTGGTGGTAATCAGCCTGCCGCCCTCGCGCATTTTAATTTCACGCTGGGTTACCGGTAGATTTGTGCGCATACTAATGCCTGTTACTCGTTGTGCGGGCAGAAAACCATTGATTCTGCCCTACACAATATAGCGTCCCGAGCTCTATTGATATTCGTCAAAAGTAAAACTGAGTAACAGATTTTATCACCGCCGCCACGGCCCAGAGGCAAACAGATCCGTTTTACGTTGCCCCTGCCATCCGCGCACGAGGGTGAAGGCGAGCGTTCACCCACAGTGACAAGGCTAAAACAGCGCCCCCTAGGGCAAGCCGAAACAGGTCTGCATCCCGGTTCCAGATTAAAATATTTACTAACAACCCTGCTGGCACCAATACGTTGTTCATAATAGCGAGTGTGCCTGCGTCCACTTTGCAGGCGCCGCGGTTCCAAAGGAACAAGCCAAGCCCGGAAGCGGCCAGCCCAAGCCACGTCAAAATGCCCCATTGCAGTGCCGTTGTGGGCAAGCGGTCGGCATTGCCGAACACCATAAAAGACGGAAGCGCAATAATCAGCGCCCCCATAAAGAAGTAACCAAAGGTACGGTACGCAGGGATATCAACCGAATAACGCCGCATAACGTGTTTATAGCCAACCTGGCCTGCGGCAAACGTGAAGTTCGCCACCTGCAGCAGCAAAAAACCCGTTATGAAGTCCTCACTCAGTCCATCATAACGGATGATGCCAGCGCCGAACGTCGCTATCGCAGCAGCCACCAGGGCAATGGGGGAAAAGCGCCGGAATAAGGCGTCGTCAATCAGGGTGACGTAAAGCGGCGTAAATATAGTGAACAACAGAACTTCTGGTACCGTCAGATAACTGAATGAGCGGTAAAGGCACAGGTAGGTAATACCGAACTGCAGCATGCCCGTTACCAGAACACCCAGCCGAAGCCCCCCTGGTACCCCACGCCAGCGGGTAAACGGCAGAAAAATCAGCGTTGCCAACAGCACCCGGCTAAGCACTGCAAAATCACTGTCTACGTGACCGGCGAGAAACTCGCCAATTAAACTGAACGAAAAAGCCCAGAGTATTGTTACAAAGACCAGTAATCCCATAGTGCCTGCCATTTGTGTGAATAAGGGCACGTACTCTAACGGCTTTTCGGGTCTGTTTCACCGCCTCTGGGTGGCAACTTCGTATGATATAAATCACGACGGCCCATTAGAATACTCAGCCCGCAAACAAATCGGCCGCGGTTTTTACTTATTCCAGCCCCTCGGATACACACTTTATGGATGAAACCCACCAGCCACTACCGGAAATCCGCAAGCCGCTCGTTTCGCGGACGCTGATCGAATGGAAAACCCTGGCAATTCTGGGTGGGCCGATTCTGATTGCGCAAATAGCACAAATGGCCAATGGCGTTATCGACACGGTCATGGCCGGCCATGCAAGTGCGGAAGATCTGGCGGGCGTGGGCATCGGTAGTAGCCTTTGGATGCCGTTGTTCCTGTTTTTTATGGGTATGCTCGGTGCTCTGCAGCCAATTATTTCCGGTTACAACGGTGCCCGCAGGCCAGAGAAAATCATGCCAGCTACCTGGCAGGGTGTGTACATTGCCGGTGCAGGTTCCGTCCTAATGATTATGTTGCTTACGAACGTGCACCCGATACTGGAAGGGCTAAACCTCGAAGCCAACACCGCTGGCATTACCCAAGGCTACCTGAACGCCTTTGCCTGGGGTGTGCCCGCCCTGCTGCTGATAACCGCACTGCGCGGGCTAACCGACGGCCTGGGTCACACCCGGGTGATCATGGCGTTCTCGGTGCTGAGTACCCTGATTAACCTACCGCTAAATTACATGTTTATTTACGGCAAGCTGGGCCTGCCTGCTATGGGTGGCGTAGGCTGTGGCTGGGCAACCTCACTTTCCAATGGTTCCGCCGCCATCGCACTGCTGGTTTATCTCAACCGAAGCAGGCTCTTCAAGCAATTTCATCTGATTGGCAGCTGGACCAAACCCAACCCTGCGCTGATTCGCTATATTTTGAGTATTGGCATTCCCATTGGCTTCACTATTTTTGTAGAAGCCAGCATGTTCGCTGTAATCGCGTTGTTTCTTGCCCCACTTGGCCCTGTGGTAGTAGGCGGGCACCAGATTGCCCTGAACGTCGTGTCGCTTCTGTTTATGATGCCACTGAGTATTGGTATGGCGCTTACGCTGCGGGTCAGTTTTCTTATCGGCGCCGGTGCATCGGACACCGCCCGCTTGATTTCCCGAAGCTCATTGATTCTGGCAGCAGCCACGGCCCTGGTGTTCGCTATTTTGCTTTTTTTGTTTTCCAGCGGCATTGCTGCGCTTTATACCAGCGATTCAAACGTTCAGGCAGTTACCGTGCGGCTGCTAATGTTCGCGGCTATTTTTCAGGTGGCGGATGTGATTCAGGTTACCTGCATCAGCGCCTTGCGTGGCTACAAAGATACCGGTATTCCCATGCTGATTATGCTGTTTTCGTTCTGGGGTGTGGGATTGCCGCTAGGTTACGTGCTTACGTTTACCGATGTGATCATGCCTGCCATGGGGGCAGCGGGGTTTTGGGTAGGCCTAACAGGAGGGCTGGCATCGGCCAGTGTATTACTGGGGTGGAGACTGTTTCGTTACCGCCCGCAAACAGATCTTGGCTAGTCGCCAAAACCAGTGCCAAGGGCGTGCTCTTGCGTTGTCGGCTTGGGCTTTTTGTCTGAAAAAACAACCCGGTCACGGCCCGTTTTCTTGGCTTCATAAAGCGCTGAATCGGCACGATCCAGCCAGCTACCCGCATGCTCGCTGCGCCTTAGTATTGCGACACCAAACGATGCACTTATCGTCCCGCCCGGATGTTTCACTTTTTTTCGGACTATATGTTGAAGGTTATTCATAACCGCCGACAAACCCGCGCCATCAACACCCGGTAGCAAAAGTACAAACTCCTCACCCCCATAGCGAAAAAGCTGGTCTGACTTCCGGGTGCTTTGCTGCATCCGGGTCACCAGATCTACAAGAACGCTATCCCCCACACTATGACCATACGTGTCATTAATCTTTTTGAAGTGATCTATATCCATCATAACCAGAGCATAGGACATGCCAGTACGCTCAGCATGAGCCGCTGCCTCGCCAAGTTCTTCGTTCATGGCGCGCCGGTTTTGAACGCCAGTCAGCGGATCTATGGTGGCCAATTGCTCCAAACGCTCACGCTGGTCGTTCGTTCGTTGAGCAAACGCAAAAGCCGCCGCGCTAACAACAACGGCCGTTGCCGCAAACGTCCACATTTGAATATCAGATTGAAAAACGTCGCTCTGGGCCACCATAGCGACAATTGAGGTAGCGTTAAGAAGCGTGGCGAGTCGCGGGTTTGCCAAAAAAAATGTGGTCACAAGGCAGGGGAAAAGCCAAAACAAGCCAACCTCTCCAACCGCTGCCGCAACCGCCACAGCCCCTGCGCAAGCAATAACAGCAAGCACTACTCCACTGCGGCGGGTATCCCCGGTTATCCAGGCATAAGCCATACCGGCGCAGATAAACACCAAAATAGAGGTATCTATCAGCCCCGCAAGAACATTGCCCTGCCAAAAGCGTATGGCGGCAAACGGAGTAATCCCCAGAAACGCGCTGGTCCCCAAAAGAGTGATGATCGACAACCGAAAATCGGTTTTAAGGCGGTTCAACATGCCAGTCTTCTTCCTGCCAAGCAGTGTTCCCCTTAAGCATAGGCCAGTGCGGCATAATAAGCGCCGGATCCTACGTTTTTTAACAAAATGGGCGTAAAGGGTCGCAAAAAAAGACGCATAACGGCAAGTTTAGCCGCTGGCCGGGTAGCTCTGGCAATTCAATTACCATTATCATAGCCATATCCGTATTCAAACCAGCCATGTTTCACAGGGACTCAGAGGATTTTGACTAACCTCGTTCGAATAGCTCCAGGCGCACTGACCATAGGCCGCCCCCTACCGTGGAACGTTTACGATACCGACGGCAATGTACTTTTGTGTCAGGGTTATGTGATTCAGACCAATTCACAGCTCGAGCAACTGTTTGAGCGTGGCCTTTTCAAACCGCGGGTTATCGAGGTGCCTCCGGAAAGCGACGAGGCACCCGGCGACGAAGCTGATTGCAATCCGTTTGCCCGTTACCCTGGTTATCTCGACTCGCTTGAAAACGCCCTTAAGGCCATCGCCAGTGGCGAACCAAGCGCTCGTAAACAGTTACAGGACCTGGCGCACTCTCTGGAACAGGCCTGCATACATACACCCGATTCCAGCCTGGCACTAATACACCTGTACTCGGTGGGGCCTACCATTCACGAACAGATCATTTTTTACGCCATTCTCTGCCAGCTTATCGCTCGGCAATTTGGGCTTAGCGAGCATCGCATCCCCATACTGACGGAAGCTGCCTTAAGCGCAAACCTTGCTCTAGTGCCGGTTGCCGATAAACTGAACGCCTTCAACAAAGTACTCAGCAGTGAACAAAGAAACGTTATTCGCAAACACCCCCAGCGCAGCGTACGCGCTCTAAAAGCGGCGGGCGTCGATAACGAGCTGCTGTTCACCATTATAGCGCAGCATCACGAACAGGCAGATGGCGGCGGTTACCCGGATGGCCTAAGCGGTGCAGACATTCGGCCAGAGGCAGAAATTCTTGCGTTGGCCGAGCGCTACGTGGCCATGATCACAAAACGTGCCTATCGCAAACGGTTGAACGTAACAGCCGCACGCAAACTGATCGCCAACCTGGCAGACGGCACTTTCAGGCCGGCGCTTCCAAAAGCCCTGCTCCAGGTTCTTGACGAATACCCACCGGGAACCCTGGTACGGCTGGAAAGCAACGAAGTGGGCGTCATTACCGGTAGGCCAGTGCGGGCTCGCGGGCCTTTTGTACAGGTTGTGATCGATTCTTCGGGAAAAGACAGCAATACATATCAGGAGCGTGACACCAGCGTACCGAACTTCAACATTCGGTCCCTGGAAGAGCCAGACATGATGCCATCCATGAACTTCAGCAAGATTTGGGGCTTCCCGGACTGATCGGATCAGCCCCAAATCTGGCGCGTCAATCAGCTAAGGCCCAAGGCCTTGGCATGATGCTCCAGATGGTCATCAATAAACGACGCGATAAAAAAGTAACTGTGATCATAGCCTTCGCGCATGCGCAGATCGATGGGATGACCGTTTTGATCACACGCTTCCACTAAAGCTTCAGGGTTAAGTTGTGTTGGTAAAAAATTGTCGGACGTTCCCTGATCAATAAGCAGTGGCAACCGCTCACTGGCCCCGGGGATCAATAACGTAGCGTCCCACTCCTCCCAGCTTTTGGGATCATCACCAAGGTAACCGCTAAACGCCTTCTCACCCCAAGGGCATGTAGTGGGGTGGGCAATCGGAGCAAAAGCAGACACAGAAACATAGCGGCCAGGATTGCGAAGGGCGCATATCAATGCCCCATGGCCTCCCATGGAATGACCACTAATGCTGCGCTTATCCGTGAGTGGTAATTCACCCTCAACCAGCTGCGGAAGCTCCTTAACAACGTAATCGTACATGCGGTAATGAGGCGCCCACGGCTGCTGTGTGGCATTGATATAGAACCCTGCTCCGCTTCCGAAATCGTAGCTGTCGTCTTCCCCCGGCAGGTTCACGCCGCGCGGGCTGGTATCCGGGCAAATAATCGCCATACCCAGTCTGGCGGCCTGCTGCTGGGCCCCTGCTTTTTGCATAAAGTTCTGATCGTCGCAGGTTAGCCCCGAAAGCCACCAAAGCGCTGGTACCTTCTTAGGGTTAGGCCCCACCGCTGCCGGTGGCAGATACACGGCAAACTCCATGGTGCACTCCAGCGTGGCAGATGTGTGGCTGTAGCGGCGGTGTTCCCCGTCAAAACTGACGTTGGTGGATAGCAGTTCCATAATGTCCTCTGCAGAATACGGATTGAGCGTGCTGGTTGAAAAGCTGGTTGAGAGCACGATTTAATCAGTCGTCGGCGCGTGCACGCTTTGAAAGCTCAACTCCGCAACCTATACGGGCCAGTTCAGCCAGCACAGCCGTACGCGTAACAATGCCGATAAGCTTTTCGTGCTCCACAACAGGATACACCTTCGGCTTGCCAGAACCGAGCTTCTGGGCAAGGTCAACAATAGCTGTGCCAGGGGCAACCGACAACGGCTCGCGAAACATCACGTCGTCAACAATGGGGTCGCCCTCACAATGATAATTACTCACCAGCAACGCGTGAATACAATCCTGTTCAGACACAAAACCCAGTAAATGCCTGTTTTCATCCACTACAGGCAGCCCGGAAACATGGTGTTCCAACAACGTCTTTACGACATCTGAAAGCGACGTTCCGCGGCGGATGGGCGCAATGTGATTCGACATAACATCAGATACTCTGAGTGCACTCATGGATAGCCCTTCCTTTTTGGATAACCCGGCAGCCAATGCCAGCCGGGTCCTACACTCTAAACATAGGCAATTAGCCCGGAATCCTCCAATTTTCCCGGCAAGGCGGTTTACACAGTGTGATATCGGACTAAACTCAATAAGTTATAATCCTCGCGATTGAAACCACACCACTAAACTATGGCACGCACAGGGGACCCCCATGGAAGCCATTGAACATATTCTGGGACAAATCAACGGACTGGTCTGGGGCCCACCCATGCTTGTCCTGATTCTTGGCGTTGGCCTGTTTCTCAGTCTCGGCCTGAAGCTTATGCCCATACTCAAACTCGGTGCTGGCATCCGTTTGATGTGGAGCGGCCGCAGTGCAGCCGGTGTGGAATCCGACGGTGAAATCCCGCCGTTTCAGGCATTAATGACAGCCCTCTCGGCAACCGTGGGCACCGGAAACATTGCCGGCGTGGCTACTGCCGTTTTTCTCGGTGGCCCGGGGGCGCTACTCTGGATGTGGCTGACCGCACTGGTCGGCATGGCCACCAAGTATTCAGAGGCGGTGCTGGCTGTGCGTTTTCGTGAGGTGGATGAGCGTGGTGCCCACGTTGGCGGCCCCATGTATTACATTCGCAACGGCCTTGGTAAAAAATGGGCCTGGCTGGGTATACTGTTTGCCGTTTTCGCAGCCATTGCAGGGTTTGGCATTGGCAATACGGTGCAAGCCAACTCGGTTGCCGACGTGATGGAAGCCACGTTCGGTCTGCCACACTGGATCTCCGGGCTCATTTTAATGGTGCTGGTGGGCCTGGTGCTTATTGGCGGTATCCGCCGCATTGGCCAGGTAGCCAGCGCGCTGGTGCCGCTTATGGCGGTGTCGTACTTGCTGGCCGGTTTGGTTGTGCTGGCCCTGAACGTTGCAGACATTCCGGCTGCCTTTGCACTGATTTTCGAGCATGCGTTCAGCCCTATCGCTGCAGAGGGTGGCTTTGCCGGTGCAGCGGTTTGGGCCGCCATCCGCTTTGGGGTTGCCCGGGGAATATTCTCCAACGAAGCCGGCCTGGGCTCTGCCCCTATCGCCCATGCCGCAGCACAAACCAAGAACCCGATCAATCAGGGGTTGGTGGCCATGCTGGGCACTTTTATCGACACCATTATTATTTGTACCATCACCGGCCTGGTCATCATTACCTCCGGCGTTTGGACATCCGGTGAGTCTGGCGCTGCACTTACGTCTATGGCGTTCTCCCACGCATTGCCCGGGGTCGGCGATTATGTGGTGGCTATTGCTCTGGCAGTGTTTGCCTTTACAACGCTGCTGGGCTGGTCTTTTTATGGCGAACGGTGCATCGAATTTTTATTCGGCGTGAAAGCCATCGTGCCTTACCGCGTGGCCTGGGTACTGGCCATTCCCCTTGGCGCGACGGTAAACCTGGGGCTCATCTGGCTGGTGGCCGACACGCTGAACGCCATGATGGCACTGCCCAACTTGATTGCTCTTTTGTTCCTCAGCCCGGTAGTGTTCAAGCTAACCAGGGAACATTTTGAGCGGGAAAAAGCCACGGGGCTTTAAGGCAGCAACTGTACTAGCCAGCGGCTAAGCCGCCATTGCCGGATGAGGTGTGTCAACTTGCCCTTGCAATTGCATCATCCGGCACCAATGATTCTCGTATACACTCAGTAAATGAATCCGGCAATCGGCTTGCCGGAACTTCAGACAGTGTTAAGAAAAGCCGCAAAAAGGAGAGCAAAAATGAGCTTACGTTTGGGAGATACCGCACCGGATTTTAAACAGGATTCCAGTGAGGGCGAGATTTCGTTTCACGAATGGCTCGGCAATGGCTGGGGCGTGCTGTTTTCGCACCCTGCAGACTTTACGCCAGTGTGCACAACGGAACTTGGCCTGACTGCGAAACTGAAAGACGAGTTTGCAGAGCGTAATGTGAAAGCCATTGCGCTGAGCGTAGACCCGGTTGATTCCCACCACGAGTGGATCAAGGACATCAACGAAACTCAGGGCTGTGCAGTGAACTTTCCGATCATCGCTGACCACGATGGTAAAGTTGCCGAACTGTACGACATGATCCACCCTAACGCCGACAGCACTGTTACCGTGCGCTCGCTGTTTGTGATTGACCCGAACAAAAAAGTTCGCCTGATCATCACTTACCCAGCCAGCACCGGCCGTAACTTCAACGAAGTTTTAAGGGTGATTGACTCCCTACAACTAACCGATGACCACAAGGTTGCCACTCCAGGCAACTGGGAACGCGGCGGAGACGTGGTTATTGTGCCGTCGCTGCAGGATGAAGATGAAATCAAGCAGCGCTTCCCGAAAGGCTACAAGACTGTGAAGTCCTACCTGCGTATGACCCCAGACCCCACTGCTAACTGGAGCGGTGATTAGTCACCAGCCCCAGGTACTGACCGCAGAAGGTACTGAATGCAAAAAGGCCGGGCAACTGTCGTTACCCGGCCTTTTTATTACCTGTTTTTTTAGTCAGTGAAATTACATTGGCAACATCTGGGTAACCACCCGTTTGGTGCGCTTTTCAATCTCGGGCAGCGCCTCTTCTTCGCTCATATTCATCTGGTTTGCCCAAACAGATAAGCGAATCCCATGGGGAAAGTAATTGCTTGTGCGCTTGGCAGTCGCGGCACTGGTGTTTCTATTCGCAGTACCACCACCGGATGCCATTCTGGAATTGCGAGCACCGGCCCGATCAGCAGTGCCGCTGCCAGAATCCGTAGCCATATCAAACTCTACTGGCCTACTCTGCTTCTCTTCCAGAACCACATCAATAATCAGTGCCCACTCTCGTGGTTTGGAGGCATTGCTCATACCAAGACCCGCTAGCCCGCCTGCACCTACACCGCCAACCACGCCGGCGACACCACTGCCTGTCATATCAGATATAGCGTATCCGGTTCCGACGCCAACCGCGGCACCTGATATAACCCCCATGGTCTTTGCAGCACCTGCACCACCAGACTCAGGCTCAACTTCGCCAAAGTATCTGGTTGACGCACGCAGCCGATACTTTGCATCGCTCGGATTATTTACAATATTCCAGCCCTGCTCTCTTGCAGACTCTTTCATCAAAGAGAGGAGTTGGATATCACTGTCGGAAATGTTGCGATATGAAATATATACGTTTTTGTCCGAGTGCGCGGGTGGCTCTAACTGAGGCGGTGGAACAACCCACACGGTGCCGCTGCGGGCATCTGCGTACTTGTTAGCGGTAATACTGCCCATTTGTCTTGAAACGGTTGTACAGCCTGAGGCCATAATCACCGCCGCAAACAGGGCCACTGCAAATCGACAGGTCGTCATAATTTTATCCCTAAATCAATGACTAAGTATAGGCTGGCATGTTTTCACCAACACAATTCAGACAGAGACTCTTGTTGTCCGCCTCTTTTCAAAGTAGACCTGAAACACAGGACGTACAATAAACTGTGTGTTTTTTGATCTGATGCGGACAATATTCGGGACAAAAATAGCGCCCGACTCTCGCCGGGCCCTTAATCAGAATGCCGGAACAACGGCACCTTCATACTTTTTCTTGATGAACTCACGAACGTCGTCAGACTTCAGCGCCTTTGCCAGCTTCTGCATGGCTTC
This sequence comes from Marinobacter sp., assembly GCA_030457765.1. GTDB lineage: Bacteria > Pseudomonadota > Gammaproteobacteria > Pseudomonadales > Oleiphilaceae > Marinobacter. The sequence goes on from JAKDUK010000070.1 coordinate 12,093, forward strand.
GCTGTCTTTGTTATCAGGGCGGGCCACCAGAATATTCACGTAAGGAGACTCGGAACCTTCAATGATCAAAGCATCTTCTGATGGGTTCAGGCCTGCTTCCAGTGCGTAGTTGGTGTTGATCAGAGCCACGTCTACCTGGCCGAGAATCCGTGGCAGAGTTGCGGCTTCCAGCTCTTTGAAATCGAGATCTTTGGGGTTGTCTGCAATATCACGGGGCGTTGCAGTGATTTTGCTGTCTTCTTTCAAGGTGATTACCCCGGCTTTTTGCAACAGCAACAAGGCGCGGCCGCCGTTGGTGGGGTCGTTCGGAATGGCAATCACGTCGCCTTTCTCCAGATCATCCAGAGAGTCGATCTTGTTGGAGTATGCTCCAAAGGGTTCAACGTGTACGCCGGTAACGGTCACCAGGTTAGTGCCACGGCCATCGTTGAACTCATCCAGGTACGGCTGGTGCTGGAAGAAGTTGGCGTCCAGACGCTTCTGATCTACCTGAATGTTCGGCTGAACATAGTCGGTAAATACTTTCACATCCAGTTCCACACCTTGTTCCGCCAGCTTAGGCTTCACAAATTCCAACAGTTCGGCGTGGGGTACGGGGGTTGCAGCTACGGACAGCTTTTCAGCGGCTACCGCGCCAGAAAAAACGGATGCAGCCGCCAGGGCTACCAAGGCTTTTTTAAACTTCATCTAGCACTCTCCTATTCGTGTTTATATTCGGATAACAACAGTTTTGTTCATGGCAGCGCCCAGCCTACGCCATGCCTCCCGAAAAACGCCCGTAAATACATCCCTGTAGGGCTCGGTCGCGCCATCCTTGGCGCTCCACGTTTTCGGGAGGCATGGCGTAGGCTGAGCTTGGTTCTGAGGTGTTTTCAAGAGCGTATTGCCACTAAAAGCTCACTCAGAAACAAACTATTTACGGCTAAAATGCAGAACCAGTCGATCACCGATCATCTGCAGCACCTGCACAAAAATCACCAGAAGGGCCACGGTAATCACCATCACGTCGGTCTGGAACCGTTGATAACCAAA
>JAKDUK010000071.1 GCA_030457765.1 Marinobacter sp.
GCTCAGGCTCAGGCTCAGGCTCAGGCTCAGGCTCAGGCTCAGGCTCAGGCTCAGGAATAGGGTCTGGCGGGGCCGGACGCTCTGTCAATGGCGGAACTGTTTCGCTTGGCTTTTTGTCTACCGGCATCTCCTCATCTGGCATACCTGGCCCAATGGTTATGCTCTTACGTACTGGTTCAACTTCTGACGCTGTGCCCTGTTCCTGCGCGACTGTGTCATCGTACTGCTGAGATACAAACCACCAGGAACCACCCAAAAGCAAGAGAGCCAACGCGGGCAAGCGAAGCTGTTTAACATTAATAGCTGCTGGGCGCTTCCGCTTCGAAGCATTGGAAACCATATCTAACCAGATACCAGGCGTCACCCTTTTAAGCCGGGAGAAGCTACCTTGGCTGAGACCATGTATTCTTTCAATTCGTGCGGGGCTCAGCAGCTCATTCACCTTGCCGCCTGCTTTGTGTACTCGGGGCTCAAGGTAGGAAAACACTTCTTCTTTAGTAAGTGGGCGCAAATGAACCTGGTGAACAGATACCAACGAATCCTCAAGATCCAAAAGCGAAACCAGGCGATCCTCACCGGCAAACACCGGAACCGCTGCCTTGGCGCGATCGGCGGCCAAAAAACCTTCCAGAATCAGCCTGAGAAGTTCAGGGGCTGCCCGGTCTGCGTCATCAATGAGCAGCACCATGCGTTGCCCTTTGGCAACTTTGCCTTCAGACCAACGAAAAAAGCGATACACAGCCTCACGAGGATTATCATCTTGGCCGGAACCCGGGCGCGCTAATTGCTTAAGGTCTCTTGCCAGCGCATTAGGGCTTGTCATGGCGGCGGCAGACAGGCGGTGGAAGCCTAATCGTGAGGATTCACTGCGTACCAATTCGGCCAATAACCGACTTTTACCCGAGCCCGGGGCGCCAGTGAGCAATAGTGCCATGTCGCCAAAGCCACACAAATGGCGCAGAGCTTCCAAAGCATGATGGCGCATGCCATCCGGAAAGAAAGGCGTTTCCATTTCCAGAGGGTTATCCCTCAGGCCATACCGCTGCTGCAACCTGGGGAACAGGCCGCCACCATCCAGGCTATTCAAGCTGTCGTCAGTCACACACATTCCTGTTATTCAATGTTACAGCGCCCGCTCAGCTTTGCGGCTGGCTAAATACCTTTAGGGTGGCCATAAGGTTTTGCGACGTGGCTTCCGACGTAACCAATGCATCGCCCAGGGCGCGAAGCAAAACCAGCCGCAATTTACCGTCGATATTTTTTTTATCAACAGCCATCAAACCCATGAAATCCTCAGGTGTCATCTCCACTGGAGGCTGCACAGGCAAGCCAGCCCTATGAACTATACGCACAACACGATCGTAATCTGCCAGGCTTATCAAGCCTTCACGGGCCGACAGGTCGGCGGCCATAATCATGCCCGTACCCACCGCTTCACCGTGCAACCAGTTGCCGTAACCGGCATACGTCTCGATGGCGTGGCCGAAGGTGTGGCCGAGGTTCAGCGTGGCACGCAAACCGCTCTCACGCTCATCTTGGGCCACAACATCGGCCTTGCAGGCGCATGAGCGAAATATAGCTTCCGCCAGAGCTTTGCTATCACAAGCTGCCAAAGGCTCAATTGTCTCTTCTAACCAGCCAAGAAAGGCTGTATCTCGAATCAAACCGTATTTTATAACCTCTGCCAGCCCGGCAGATACTTCTCTCGGCGGCAGAGTCTGAAGCGTGTCCGTATCAATCATCACCGCTTCTGGCTGATGGAAAGCGCCAATCATGTTCTTGCCAAGTGGGTGGTTAATGCCGGTTTTACCGCCCACAGACGAATCAACCTGAGATAACAACGTGGTTGGGATTTGTATGAATGGCACACCGCGCTGGTATGACGCAGCAGCAAACCCCGTCATATCGCCCACAACACCGCCGCCCAGCGCGACCAGCGTGGTTTTTCGGGTGTGTCGTTTCTCCAGCAAAGCATCAAAAATCAGATTCAGGGTTTGCCAGTCTTTGTGTTTTTCTCCATCGGGCAGCACAACGCTATCCACTGCCTTTCCGGGAAAGCAGGCCTTTGCTTTCTCAAGATACAAAGGGCCGACCACATCATTGGTCACAATCATTATCTGGGAGCCGCCAACGTAACCAGAAAGGTCGCACTCCCCCAACAGCCCTTCGCCAATCATAATGGGATAGCTGCGCTCGCCAAGATCAACCGGGAGCTCATGAAGCAGGTTATACATGGTTACGGCCCTCCTTTCGCACCTGTCTTTGTTGTCGCGGCGTTTTCGGGTTTATTCGGTTTACCAGCTGGCGCACCACAAGCCGGGGGCTTTTGCGATCTGTAAACATAATAATATCGGCGAGTTCGGTATACAGGGGGTCCCTGATCGCAAATAATTTGCGCAATACGCCTTCAGGGTCGTCATTCTGCAGCAGCGGGCGATTCCGGTCTTTACGGGTGCGCTCCACCTGTTGCTCTATGGAAGTGCGCAAATATATAACCACCGAATCTTTTTTCAGCAACGGATGGTTTTCAGCACGCATGACCGCTCCACCGCCAGTTGCCAGAACCGTCTCTGGCTCTGCAGACAACTTATCCAGCATTGCGGTTTCTCGTTGTCGAAACCCCGCTTCGCCTTCCACATCGAATATCCACGGAATATTTGCGCCACAACGCTCTTCAATGATTCGGTCGGAATCAAGAAAACGGTACCCCAGTTCTCGGGCAAGCATCCGGCCAATGGTACTTTTACCAGCCCCCATAGGGCCAACCAATACAACGCGCTTGGGCAAAGACATAACTTCCGCTCAATAAGGTTCAGGCGGATGAGAATATCACAGGGCAAAAGATTGCATAAGCTTCAGGCCTGACGCACAGACCACACAGACAAAAAAAAGCCGCCGGTTTAACGCGGCGGCTTTTTTGCTGACCCCTGTTATTGAATCAGATCATTTTTGATGATTTTTGGTGTAATAAAAATCAACAGTTCACTTCGCTCATTAATTTTCTCGGTGCGCTTAAACAGGCGCCCAAGATAAGGGATGTCTCCCAGGAATGGTGTTTTAGTGGTTTGGGTAGCGACTTCCGACTGGAAAATACCACCTAGAACAACTGTTTCACCATTACCAACCAACACCTGCGTAGTTACCTCATTGGTGTTGATGGAAGGAATACCGTCGGTGACTTCACCACGGGAATCCTGGTTAACCATCAAATCCATAATGATTTTATCGTCTGGTGTAATCTGCGGAGTTACCTCCAAAGACAGCACAGCTTCTTTAAACGATACGGAGGTGGCACCGCTGGAAGACGCTTCCTGGTACGGAATTTCTTCACCAGATTTGATAGAGGCTGTCTGGCGATCTGCAGTAACCACTCGTGGCTGAGAAACCACCTCTGCCTGACCATCAGTTTCAAGCGCTGACAACTCCAGATCTACCAGGAAGTTATCGCTGCCCCAGCCTATGGCAAATGAGGAAGCACCCTCACCTGTTACACCAAGATCAACCCCTAGCGCCCCCGGGAAACTAATGCCACCTGAACCACCACCGGCAGCATCACGCGCTTCGCTTGATGCCTCCTGAGAGCCACCTACTGTAAACACGTTATCCCCGCTTACATCGTAGCCTGCACCACCCCAGCGAACACCAAGATTTTCTGCCACGTTAGTCTGTGCACGTACAATGCGAGCTTCGATAGATACCTGGCGTACTGGTACGTCCCATGTAGACACCAGGCGACGGATCTCCTCTAGCTTGCCCGTGCTCTCACGAACGCTAATGGTATTGGTGCGCACATCAGAGGACACAAAGCCACGGTCGGTGATGAGTTCTTTGTCTTCTTTAATCAGGCCAACAATATCGGCAGCTTTGGCGTAATTCACCTGAATGATATCCAACCGAACCGGTGCAAGCTCCGCAATCTGCTTGGAGGTTTCAAGCTCGAGCTTCTCGCGGGCAGCAATTTCATCAGCCGGCGCAACCAGCAACACGTTGCCAATCTGGCGCTTGTCCAACCCTTTGGTTTTCAGAATAAGGTCCAGCGCCTGATCCCAGGGCACGTTTTGCAAGCGCAACGTGATGCTACCGCCTACGGTGTCACTCGCTACCAGGTTCAGCCCGGTAAAGTCTGCAATAAGCTGCAGCACAGAGCGCACTTCAATATCCTGGAAATTCAGGGAGAGCTTGTCACCAGAGTACGGGAACTTCTCTTCACGGCGTGATTCCGCCTCTTCTTCGGTAAGCTTTTCAACGCTCACCGTGAACTGGCTTCCAGACTGATAAGCAATGTAGTCGTAATTGCCTTCAGGGCGAATTTCGACCACCGCGTTGCCATCTTCAACAAAGGTATCAATCCGGGTTACCGGCGTTGCGAAATCGGTGACATCAAGGCGACGGCGCAGATCGGCCGGTACGGCGATGCCGTCCATTGTAAGGCGAATCTTACCGCCGAGCTCAGACAAGTCGACCGGTGCCCTGGGGCTGCCCAGGTCTACAATCACCCGGCCTTCGCCATTTTTACCGCGACGAAAATCAACGCCCGCAAGCGTATCCGCTGCGGAAGACGATGGCGCAGATGCCGTCGATCCGGATGAATTGGTTGCCGCCGCGGCCGCGCCGGAATCGCCACCAATGGTCATTACCAACGAGTTGGTATTGCGAACCGTCTCATAGGGCGCAAGTTCAATCAGGTTAAAGATAAGGCGCGTGCGATCCTTTGTCTCTACCACGGTCATGCTCTGGGCATTGCCAGACCCAAGCGGGATGCTTCGGCTGTTAAGGCCACTGGTGGTGTCGCGCAGATCTACTGCAATACGCGCTGGGCGCTCAATGGTATAACCCGACGGCTCGGGTGGTTGACCATCAAATTCCAGTGTCACTTCCAGGCGCTCCCCCGGTAGCGACGAAAACGACACGTCTTCCAGCGTGACCGCACTGGCCAGGCTGGATAACAACCCAAAAGCAATTACGCTGACGTATACATTGAGTTTTCTGAACATCGCTAGCCTCGACCCCAAACTTTTTTGTAAATGCGTTTTTCTTTCAATTTTCATCCAGCCGCTCCTTAGCCTGCGTCCTCGTCCAGGGTCAGAGAGCGAGGACGCTCTACCCAACCACCCCGGCCATTGGGAACGATCTCGACAAGCTCGATCCGGGTTTCACTCACGCCGATAATCCGGCCGTAGCTCTGCCCCATGTAATTTCCGGAACGTACCCGGTGAATACCGCCAGTATTATCGCGAATCAGCGCAAACAGGTTGCCTGACACGCCCTTAAGTGTCCCCACCATGTCAAGGTTCTTGAGATCAAAATTCTCAAGCACCTCTTTTGGTCGATCCAGATTAGGCTCAACATCACTGACCGGCTTTTCATCAACCATCGTCAGCTGAACATCCATGGGCGGTTCAAACGGCGCTCGTCTGTCTGCCGCGGAATAGCTGAATGCCTCGTATGCACTGAACTCGGGTAATGGTTCAACGTGTCCCCGTGGCTTGGCACGGGTATCTTCCATAAACTTATCCAAATCAGAAAAACCGCTGCCCTGGGAACAGGCTGTCAGGAGTGATACCAGACAAATACCCAGCCAGGCTTTTCCCGCATGTTTTACTGCCATGCTTACTCTCCAGCCCGGTAGCGGTAGGTACGTGCAACAACCTGCATATCAAGTTGGTCGCCATCGCCGCCAGTTGGTTTAATAGTTAAATCGTGCAGAGTTACGATCCGTGGAAGGCTTGCAACACTACTTACAAATGATGCCAGCTCATGATACGAGCCGGACACCCGGATGTTGATCGGCAACTCCGAATAAAAGTCGCGCTTTTGTTCCGGCTGAAGCTTTACTTCCTGAAGTGACAAACCGCTACCCAGAGCTGTATTGGTTATGTCCTCAAGCAATCCCGGAACCTCGGTTTCACTCGGTAGCTGCCGCACAAGCGCGCCGAACGTTTCTTCCATTTCTACCATTTGCGCTTTGAACACCTCCAGGTTGGCTACCCGGTAGGCTTTTTGTTCGTACTTGGAGCGCAAATCCTGCTCGGTTTTTTCAACCCGATCGAGCTGCACATACTGATCCTTGATAAAGAACCAGTAACCGCCGCCCATGATCAGGCCAAATATGATCAGAACCACAATGCCTTTAACAGGCGCGGGCCAGATGCCGGCGTTATTTACATCAAGATCGTTGATGTCGAATTCATTAAGACTTTTCAGTGAGTCCGCGAGGCTCATTACTTATCCTCCCCTTCGGGCTCTGGTGTTTGTTGTTTGACTGTCATAGTGAACTGGCTGTAACCCGACCGCCGGCTATCCGCCGATGATACGTTTGAAAGGTTTGGGTTGGTAAACCAGTCAGATTCATCAAACTGCCGCATCAATGTTGAAACCCGGCTATTCGATTCAGCCATGCCGACAATACTTAACTTGTCGCCCGACTTTTTCAGGTCTGTGTAAAACAGGCCGTCAGGTAGGGTGCGCACCAGCTCATCAAACGCGCGAACGATCACAGGCCGCTTGCCTTGCAAGTCCTGGATAACCTTCATGCGGGCCAACAGCTCATCACGCTTGCTCTTCAGGCTTTCAATCTCACGAATCTGCTCGTCGAGTTTTTTGGTCGCCGATTCAATATAAGCGTTCCGGGATTGCTGATACGCAATACGGTTGTCTAAATTTGAGCTCCATAGAAACGTGAGACCGGCCGCAATAATGGCAGCCCCCAGAATCATCGTAATAAACTGCTTTTGCTTCTCTGCCCGGAGTTCTTCGCGCCAGGGCCTGAGGTTAATCGTTGCCATCAGTCGAAGCTCCTCATTGCCAAACCACAAGCGACCATGAGCGAGGGCGCATCGTTGCTCAACGCCGATGCGTTAACCCGCGAGCCAACCGCCATTTCTGCAAAAGGATTCGCGACCAGTGTCGGCGTTCCTGTTTTCTCTTCCACCATTTCTGTCAGCCCCTGAATCGAAGCAGTACCGCCGGCGAGCACCACATAGTCCACCGCATTGTACTGACTGGCTCCGAAAAAGAACTGTAACGCGCGGGCAACCTGTTGAACGACGGCCTCCCGGAACGGTGTAAGCACCTCGGAATCGTAATCGTCGGGCAGCCCGCCCTGCTTCTTGGCAAGCCCTGCTTCTTCCACAGACAGGCCGTAACGGCGCTGAATCTCTTCGGTTAGTTGCTTGCCTCCGAAAATCTGCTCCCGGGTGTATACGGTTTTGCCTTCCGCTAACACGCTCAGAGTTGTCATGGTTGCGCCAACGTCAACAACGGCCACCACGAGGTCTTCACCCTGAGAGTCCAGCTGAGTCTCGATCAAGCCGTAAGCGCGCTCAAGGGCGTAGGCTTCCACATCCACAATTTTCGTGTTGAGGGAGGCTATTTCAAGCGCATCCTCCCGGATGTCGACGTTCTCCTTACGGCAAGCAGCCAGGAGTACATCCACCTGATCCGGGTTGGCTTCAGAGGCGCCCTGCACTTCGAAATCAATCGACACTTCATCAAGAGGGTATGGAATATACTGATCTGCCTCCAGGGCAATCTGGTCTTCCATTTCGAACTCATTAAGACCGCCATCCATCTGGATGACTTTGGTAATAACCGCAGAGCCAGACACAGCCACCGCAACCTGCTTAACACTGGTGCGCGACTTGGAAGCTACTCGTTTGAGAACTTCACCAACGGCCTCTACGTCTGTGATGTTTTTTTCCACCACGGCGTTAGCCGGCAACGGCTCAACGGCGTAACTCTCGACCTTAAAACGATCACCTTGCTTCGACAGCTCAATAAGCTTGACGGAGCTTGAGCTTATATCTACGCCCAATACTACACTGGATTTCTTTCCGAACAATCCGAACACGCGCTCACCCTATACCTGGTTAGATGCACCCGGCTATATGACTTATGTGTTTTTTATTTAAGAGAATTTCTTCATTATTCCGTTTACACTGTTGCTCTTCTTTAGCGGAGAACATTTGCGACGGTGAAGCGACTCATCCTTCCTAAAGCAATTTCTCAAATGATAGACCTATATCCAACAGTTGTCAGAAAAAAATGCCCCATTTGATGCGTACATCTCGCCTTTTTGCCTGGTTATTTCTCACTGGAGTGAGTGTCACCATAATCGTGGGCTCAGGCTTCTATCTTTACCTTCGTCCTGGCCTTCCCCCTGTGGATCAGCTTCTGGACATAAAACTCCAGACGCCGCTGCGGGTGTATAGCAAAGACAACAGATTAATAGCAGAATTCGGTGAAAAGAGAAGGGCACCGATCACAATCGAACAGATCCCTACAATTCAGTTACAAGCCTTTATGGCCGCTGAAGACTCGCGATTTTACGAACACCACGGGGTCGACATCAAAGGCCTGGCGCGGGCTGCAATCGAACTGGTCTCTACCGGCTCGATCCAATCTGGCGGCAGTACCATCACTATGCAGGTTGCAAAAAATTACTTTTTGTCACGTGATCGGACCTTTATCCGTAAGTTCAATGAGATACTTCTGGCTATTCAGATAGAACGTGAACTCGACAAAAACCGAATTCTAGAGCTGTACCTGAACAAAATCTACCTCGGCAACCGGGCCTATGGCATTGCCGCTGCTGCCCGCGTTTACTATAACATGCCGGTGAACGAACTTTCTCTTGCACAGATGGCCATGCTGGCGGGCCTTCCCAAAGCACCTTCAGCTTACAACCCACTTGCCAACCCTCAGCGCGCAATGCAACGCAGAGACTGGATTCTTGGCCGCATGAAAGAGCTGGAATTTATCAGCCCCGACGCCTACGAACTCGCAATCCAGGCCCCGCTCACAGCCACCTACAACGCCACTGAAGCCGAAGTAGATGCCGATTACGTGGCGGAAATGGCTCGCGCAGAAATGGTCAGGCGTTTCGGCGACGAAGCTTACACCGATGGCTACACGGTGACACTCACTGTAGATAGCAAAGAACAGCAAACAGCCACAGACGCCCTAAGAGGCGGGCTGGAAGCCTACGACCGCAGGCACGGGTTTCGCGGGCCTATTGACCAGCTAGATACCGAAGCCTTGGCAAGCGAAGACCTTGCAAGCGCAATGCAGAGTTACCCCAGAATTGAATCCCTGATGCCTGCCGTTATTACTGCTGTCAATGACGACAAGAGCGAGGCTCGCGCGCATGTTCGTCAATTTGGCCCTGCCGTAATGCCATTTGAATCCATGCTCTGGGCCCAGCGCTATAGAACAGAGAACTGGACCGGCCCCAAGCCGGAAAAGCCCTCCGATGTTGTCAGTGTGGGCGACGTTGTTTACGTTCGGGTAGACGAACTTCCGAAAGCACCGACCATTTCTGCCGGAGATGACCCCTCTGAAAACCCAGCCTCTGGCATTGCAGAGCCTGTCAGGGTCTCTCTCATGCAAACCCCTAAAGCCGAAGGCGCGCTGATCTCCCTTGAGGCAAAAACAGGGGCCATCGAAGCCCTGGCCGGCGGCTACAGCTTTAGCCAGAGCAAGTACAATCGCGCCATGCAGGCAAAGCGGCAGCCTGGCTCTACGTTCAAGCCATTCCTGTATTTAACCGCGCTTGAAAGCGGCATGACACCCGCAACCATCTACAATGACGCCCCCATTGTGTTTGATGACTCAGAGCTCGAAACCGCCTGGCGACCACAGAACTCCTCGGGGCAGTTCTACGGCCCCACCCCGCTTCGCGAAGCCCTATACCGCTCGCGGAATCTGGTGTCCATTCGACTGCTAAGAGACCTTGGCATCCAGCACACACTGGACTATCTTAAGCAGCTCAAAGTTCCCACGGAGAACATGCCCGACAACTTGTCCCTGTCCCTGGGCAGCGGTCAGCTATCACCCATGGAGCTGGCCAGAGGCCTGGCTGTTATTGCCAACGGCGGCTACGACGTAGAGCCCTTCCTGATTCAAAGAATCGCAGACGTGAATGGCGAAACCATATACGAGGCTCCGGAAGTCATTCTGTGTGATACGAACTGCGACACAAAAGAAACAACCTCCGCACCCCCAGACACAGACGCCGAAAATGCGCCAGCACTGACGGAAGAGACCGCCTCCGAAACACGGGTTATGCGGCGACTTGCAGACGAGCGCTCGGTTTACATCCTGCACTCAATGCTACGGGACGTGGTCAAGCGCGGAACAGGGCGCCGGGCACTGGCACTTGGCCGCGACGACATAGCCGGCAAAACAGGCACAACCAACGAGCAGCGGGATACCTGGTTTGCCGGATTTAACCACAACCTTGCCACAACCGTGTGGGTAGGCTTTGACCAGCCGAAACCACTGGGCCGCAGAGAGTACGGCGCAAGCACCGCCCTGCCCATCTGGATCGACTACATGAAGGTAGCGCTGGACGAAGCACCCTCTGCATTCATGCCACGGCCAAACGGCATTGTTAATATTCGCATCAACCCGGAAACCGGCAAGCGCGCAAGGCCTGGCGAAGACGGCACCTTCGAGATTTTCAAAGAAGAAGACGCCCCTGCCCCACTGGCACCAGACGATGAAGACCCCAGGGGTAATAGTGGAAACGGAGACGATCTTTCTCGCCAGATCTTTTAACCAGCCACAAAAAAACCGGCGGGATCACCGCCGGTTTTTTTAATAACCCAACACTATCGATCAGATAATGTCGTCCATGCTTTTCAGCGGATAATGCGCCGGGTACTCATTACGAGCAACGCCAGAATCCACAGCAGCACGAGCCACAGCCGCTGGAACCACTTCCAGCAAGCGAACATCCATGGGCTTGGGAATGATGTAATCTTTACCAAACTCAAAGCTGTCAGCGCCGTAGGCCTCACAGATTTCCTTCGGAACCGGCTCTTTCGCCAATTCGCGAATGGCCGTTACTGCAGCCACTTTCATCTCTTCGTTAATGCAGCTTGCGCGAACGTCGAGAGCACCACGGAAGATGAATGGGAAGCCAAGCACGTTGTTTACCTGGTTCGGGTAATCTGAACGGCCAGTCGCCATAATCAGATCATCACGAACTGAGTGAGCCAGCGCCGGATCAATTTCCGGATCCGGGTTGGAGCACGCAAAGACAACCGGGTTTGGCGCCATCTTCGCAAGCTGATCGCCGCTCAACAGATCCGGCCCAGACAAACCGAGGAATACATCGGCTCCGTCCATTGCCTCATCCAGAGTGCGCTTATCCGTATCGTTGGCGAACATTGCCTTGTACTGATTAAGATCTTCGCGACCTGAGTGGATCACACCCTTACGGTCGAGCATAAAGATATTGGCAGGGTTAACACCGCAGCTAATCAGCAGCTTCATACAGGCAATTGCGGCAGCGCCTGCACCCAGGCAAACCACTTTTGCGTCTTCAATTTTCTTGCCCTGCAGCTCAAGGGCGTTAATCATGCCAGCCGCAGTCACAATCGCCGTACCGTGTTGGTCATCGTGGAAAATGGGTACGTTGCACTTTTCAATCAGTGCGCGCTCAATTTCGAAACACTCTGGCGCCTTGATATCCTCAAGGTTGATACCGCCAAAGGTATCCGCAATACGTTCAACGGTTTCAATGAACGCCTGCGGGCTTTCGGAATTGACTTCGATATCGAATACGTCAACGCCGGCAAAGCGCTTGAACAGTACGCCTTTGCCTTCCATAACCGGCTTACTTGCCAGCGGGCCCAGGTTACCCAGACCAAGAATCGCGGTGCCGTCGGAGATAACCGCTACAAGGTTACCCTTGGCGGTATACTTGTACGCGCTCTCCGGGTCCTTAGCGATCTCGCGGACTGGCTCGGCAACCCCGGGGCTGTACGCCAAAGCCAGGTCGCGTGCGGTCGCTGTCGGCTTAGAGATTTCTACACTGATTTTCCCAGGCCGCGGCTTGGCGTGATATTCAAGGGCTGCTTCTTTCAGATCTTGAGACATTGCCACTGTTCCGTTTGTCACGTTAAAAGGTAATAAGCCCTCAAAAGGCAAGAGCCTACTCAAGGGAGCGCGACATTATGGCGCGCCCGTCCCAAAACGACAAGGGCTTACCGAGCAAATCATGACCAGTCAATACGGCTAATTGCGTATAATCAAAAACTAAGCATTTATTTCGGCCATTCACAAAAAAAGCGCCCTCAGGCGCTTTTTTTGACTCTGCTGCAAGAATTAATCTTTCTTGCCGCTGGCGATACGACCACCAAAACGCTTCTGGAAGCGATCGATACGACCACCGGTATCCATAACTTTCTGCTTGCCAGTGTAGAATGGGTGGCACTGTGAGCAAACATCAAGCTGCAGATCTTTACCGTATGTGGAACGAGTATTCATCACGCTACCGCAAGAACACGTGGCCGTGATGTCGTTGTATTTAGGGTGAATACCTTCTTTCATGGGGAACCTCTTTGGGTTATGCCGCCACCTGATCACGGGGCGATCATTACCGCCCTGGTGCCAAGCACCGCATATTTGAATCAATGAAGAAGACGGGGCACAATCCATGCCCTGCCAGAAACAGACCGCGAATCTTACTTGCAATTACCCTGGCAGGCAAGCCTTACTACAAGGAGCACTCAGTGCCATCCACAGCTCGCATTGCACTGAACCGGCCACTCAGAAGGCTCTTCGACTATATTGTGCCGGCCGGCCTTATTCTGCAGCCCGGCCAACGGGTAAAAATCCCTTTCGGGCGCCAACAAGCCATTGGCCTGGTGGTGGAAACCAACATCACGCCACCGGAAGGCATCACCCTTAAGCCTGTTCATAGCGCACTGGAAACATGGCCCGCACTACCCAAAGAAACCTTTCAGCTACTAAGCTGGGCCAGTGATTATTACCAACACCCCCTGGGTGAATGCTTATTCACCGCCCTACCCCCCGCATTACGCAGGGGCCGACCAGCCATCGAAAAAAGCGAAGACTGGTGGCAAGCCAGCGGCAGTAGCGCAACATTGCCTAAAAATGCCCACAAACAAAAACATCTGCTGGACTGGATTGCGCAGCACAAAACCGGCGCAAAAGGCAGCGACATAATCCGGGCGGGGTTCACCCGTGCGCAGCTAAAAACGCTAAGCAACAAAGACCTGATTCGGGCAATAACACCAGCCGAGGAACACACCCAGGGCCAAAAGCACAATGAAACCGTAGCCGCCCCGGAACTTTCGGCCGCACAACACGA
>JAKDUK010000002.1 GCA_030457765.1 Marinobacter sp.
GGTTTATCGGCATAGGCACGGTGCTGTCGTTTAACTTGTGGGGCGATGTGCATCCACTGGGCTTTATCAGCTTTTTCGAAGGTAAAACCGTGTTCGATCTGCTCGACTTTCTGGTCTCAAACGTGATGATGCCTTTGGGCGGTCTTGCCATTGCTCTGTTTGCCGGGTGGGCTATCCGGCGCGAAGGGTTGGCAGAGGATATCGGCCTTCAAGGTGGCGCCTACAGCGCGTTCATGGTAGTACTGAAGTTCATAACGCCGGCGGGTATTGCGGTTGTGTTTCTTTATAACCTCATCTGAGGCCGATCTCGAAGAGGGCGGTATCTCGGGTCGAAAAACGTCAGATCAACCAGGGCGTTATCCTGATTGAATGCAAAAGGAGAAAGGCAATGTCCACACCTGAACATAAAGAAAAAGTCTGGAAGCTGATTAAAGGCATTAAGGCGGGCATGTTAACCACGCTGCATGGGCGCGAGTTACGGGCACGGCCAATGTACCTGGTGCAGGACGAATACGATGGTACGTTGTGGTTTTTTAGTGACCTGAACTCGGAAAAAGTGTTTGAGCTTGAGGAAGATAACGACGTATGCGTATCGTTCAGTGACCCCCACGATCACACCTATGTTTCGCTGACAGGCGTGGGTCAGGTAACCCGGGACAAAAAGCTTATTGATAAATTCTGGAACCCGTTCGTGGCGTCCTGGTTTCCCGAGGGTAAAGACGATCCCAACGTGGGTCTGCTGGAAGTCAAAGTCCACAAAGGTGAGTTCTGGAACAGCGACAACAGCAAGATGGTGAAGTTCTTCGAAATCGCAAAAGCCAACGCGCAGAATGAAACGACGAACCTGGGAGAGCACCAAAAGTTCGGTTCAGAGTAATCGGAGTAAGTAGTTGGGCGCCCTGCGGGCGCCTCAGGCTGTGTTGAAGAGCCCACAAAAAGCCAGGGATAGTTCCTAATGCGCATTGCCTGGAAACCACTTGTCTGGGGTTTATTTACGGTGTGGGTACTAGCCGTTCTGCTGGGTGCTCTGGCAGTACGCTACTTCTGGAACGAGACGCTGCAAAGCAATGGTATTGAAACGCTCGAGTGGCAAGGCTTGGGTCTTTCGCTGAGTGGGGTATCTTTACGCCAGTTAGAACTCACCCAGTCTCTGCCAACAAGGAAAGTTGTGCTGCAGGGCAGGGAGTTGGCCTTGGATTGGCGCTGGCCGGACTGGGATAGCGGATGGACACCCCGGTTGATGGAGCTAACAGCGAAAACC
Source organism: Marinobacter sp. (assembly GCA_030457765.1). Lineage (GTDB taxonomy): Bacteria > Pseudomonadota > Gammaproteobacteria > Pseudomonadales > Oleiphilaceae > Marinobacter. The sequence goes on from JAKDUK010000002.1 coordinate 1,262, forward strand.
CTGAAACTGGATTGGTACACAAAACAGGTAGGGTCTTCTGCTGCCAAACCTCAAGCCTTATCTAAGCGCCCGTGGCCGCCAGATCTACCAGCATGGATGCCTTCTGAGGTAATCATTCAGCAGTTCGAGGTGACTCTGCCTTGCGAGGCGGGGCGCTGCCCGCTGGCAGGAGACCTGTCGATCACCAGCTCCCACCCTGATCCCGAGCCTGGCCTGGCCGCAAGCACCAGGCTTCCTGTTAAAGCCAACCTGCAGCTTGATCACGAAAGGCACTACATTAACGTGCAGGCAACGCTTGATGGCTCCTGGCCTGATGAGCTGAGCCTTGCGGCAGAGTTGGCGGTTGATGGCACCCGCTACGTGTCTGTTGAATCCGGTTATCACAAACAAAATGCAAATGGTCTGGTCTCCTGGGATGGCGCGGTGGACATATCAGACCTGCCCCGAACAGACTGGTTGCTGGCGTGGCTTCAAACCTGGCAGAGCATCCCTGCCGAGTCCTGGCCAGAGCAACCTGAAACAGCAACCATTGGCGCGGATTGGAAGTTGCAGGGGGCGTGGAATGAAAGGTTTTTGGCGCAGGCAACGGGTGACTTGAAAGTTAAAGCACGAGTGCCGCAGCCCTGGTTTGTGCCCGGGGTGGGGAAAATAAGCGGCAGTTTAGAGATGGCTCTGGATGCCAGGCAGGGACAGTGGCAGCCCGACACTCTGAATGCCGATATAGAGTTGAAGCATCCAGCGGCCTGGGTCAAGACATTGCCGGAGTTGATGCAACCAGTTTCTTTATCACTGTCTGTTCGGCCAGGTAAGCCGGTTGCGCCGGTTTCTCCAGCCGCTAAAGCAGTCGCAGAACAAACATTGTTACCGTTGAACGTAGAGTTGAGCAGCCGCGCTGGAGCAAATGTTTCTATGCGCTCCCACCTTGCGATAACCACCCGTGCTCCATGGCGGGTAGAGCTTGGGAAAACCTACCTGCACGCAGCATTGCCCGAGTTGGAAGCTTCGGGGTGGTTGCTAACCAAACCCCGGGCCGAAATTGAACTGACAGGCTGGCTGGATACCACCAGAGCGGTTTTGAAATTCAAGGGGCCGACGATTCTGAAGGCGGACAAGCTTGAGCCACTTGCTGGCACAGCGGGAGTGTCTGGAGATGAGACCTTGCTCAAAGGTCTTCGTATGGATCTCGCCCATACAACGCTGGAGGCCAGCTACCTGCCAGCACAGAGCAGGTTAGGAAAATTCAGTTTGAGTGGGCCACTTGGTCTCACTGCGAAGCAGGTTAAGCACCCCCAATTACGGCCTCAACCCTGGCGCTTTGAGGGCGCGTTGAACGGTAACCTGACACGCACGAACGTCACGGGCTTGCTTAAAGCCAAGGCAGGAACCAGCGTGAACCTTGATCTGAATGTGCCATATCAAGGTCCTTTTCGACTGGCCGGCAAAATGCGGGTGAGCGGCGAGCAGGAAGCTGAGGCTTTATCCCGTATTTTCACCGCATGGCCAGAGCTGCTTACGGTATCCGGCGGCACCGTTAGCGCTAACGCCGCTTATGAGCAGCCGAAGAGCGGCGCGGTATACCTGACCGGAAATCTGGTGCTGGCAGACTGGAGTGGTACATACGATCGCACCACCTGGAGCCGAATGAATGGCTCTGCTGATTTTCTTCTGGACGAAGGGCGCATGAAGGTCTCAACGCCGGAACTGACCGTTGCGGAAGTAAACCCAGGGATACCATTTGGTCCAGTGCAGTTGGCAGGGCAGTATGAGGCACCTTTAGGCCAGTTAGCTGCCGGGCAGTTAGTTGTAGAAAAGGCTGTTTCCGGCGCGTTGGGCGGCGAGGTAACCGTCCAGCCAGAGAGTTGGGATTTGGCGCAGGCGCCGGTGACGATTCCCGTTAAACTCAAACAGCTTAACCTTGCACGCCTTCTGCAGCTCTACCCGACAGAAGGGCTGGCAGGCACAGGTATTCTCAGCGGCACTCTCCCTGTGTTATTTGATTCGGCTACCGGAATAAGGGTGAAGCAGGGCCGTATTGATGCGCTCAAGCCAGGGGGGCGTATACAGTTGACCGCCGGACGATTAAAGGCGCTTGGCAATCAGAGCGAAGCCATGGAGCTTGTGGCAAAAGCTTTGAAGGATTTTCGTTATTCAGTTTTGGACAGCGGCATCAATTATGATGAAGACGGCACACTCATACTCACACTACATCTTAAGGGCAGTAGTCCGGAGGTGGGCAAAGGACAGCCGGTGGTACTGAATATAAATCTGGAAGAAAATATTCCAGCCTTGCTCAGAAGCCTGCAATTAAGCGGCAAGGTGAGCGATGCGGTGACAGAAAGAGTCAAAAATTTATTGAAGAAGCGTGAGCGTGATTAAGGCGACCTGTTAGAGTAGGGGCAACAAAGGAGTACACCGATATGACGCAATTTGGTTCCAGGTTTTCCCGGCGCGCGCTTGCTCTGTGTGCGAGCCTGATAATGGGTAGCTTGCTGATAGCTTGTACCCCTACTGTTCAGGTGGCCGCGCCGAAGGAGCCGATTACCGTAAACCTGAATGTAAAAATTCAGCATGAGATTTACGTGAAGGTCGATAAAGACGTAGACGAACTGTTCAGTGAAAAAGGCCTGTTCTGATTGTGTCGGTATTTTGTATATAGCGGATTAATAAGGAGTTAACCATGACATTAGTTGCGCGATTCAGTGTCTTTGCTTTAACGCTTTGCCTGGCGCTGCCTGCAATGGCCATGAGTCTTGATGCAGCAAAGAACGCTCTCGAATCGGCAAAAAGCCAGGGACTTGTGGGTGAGACGCCGACGGGGTATCTGGCGAGTGTAAACTCTGATCCGAAAGCGCAAGAGATAGTAAGCGCAATTAACGATGCCCGGCGTGAGGCTTACAATAAAATTGCGGAAAAACACGGTATTGCCGTAACCAAAGTGGAGACAGTAGCCGGCCAGAAAGCGGTCGAGAAAACACCGTCCGGGCAGTACATCAAAGTGGATGAGCACTGGATTAAAAAATAGAACCCAATTGGTAACTGGCTGATGGCGTTATAACCAATGAATCTTAAGGCAAGGCCAGCGCCTGCCGATAACCGTTACACATAAGACCTTGCAGGAGGTAAAGGCTATGGTAGCGCCAATCATTGGTCGTGGGCCGGATATGACCGGCCGAGTAAATACTGGGCCGGCTGAGACCAAGCCCGCGGGCCGGGTAGCCCCAGAAGCGCGCGTAGACAAACAAGCGTCTATCCGCACTCCCGCAGACGCCATTAATGTCATGCGTACGCGCATGGAGCAGCGGTTACAAGAAGCCATGGGCGGGCAAAACAAAGCCGTATCCGGTGCGGATAAATACGCCGCTCAGGCTCAACCACCAGGCGCTTCTGATGTGGCTGGCGTAATTCTTGGGTTTGTCCAGAACCGACTGCAAGCAGAAGCAGACGCCGGTGCCGATGTTGAGAAACTGGCAGGCTTGCTGGAGCAGGCCCGTGCCGGTATTGAGCAGGGTTATGCCGAAGCCCGGGAGCAGATTGAAGCCCTGGGCATGATGAACGAGACGCTGGGAACGGAAATCGACAAGGGGTTTGATCTTATTCAGGACGGCTTGCTGAAGTTCGAAGAGCAGTTTCTAGGCAAAGAGCCGGCGGTGGATAACCCCACCGAAACCGGTTAATCGGTCACCTTGGGTTTGCCCTGTTTTAGCAGAGCTTCATTCAGATTTTGCCATCCGGCATTGATGTCGGGGAATCTCTTGGTCATAGCTCGGTAGTAATCTTCTGCCTTTGACCACCGGCCTTGCTGATAGGCGAGATTCCCCAACCCTAACAAGGCGGCAGGCTGATCTGGCCAAGTGCGGGCTGCCGCCTTGTAGGCAGATTTTGCCGCGGTTGTCTGTTGCGTTGTTTCCAGGTCGTGAGCTGCCAGCAAATAAGTGAGGGGCTCGGCCGTTGTTGGTATCTGGCCTGCTGGTAAGATAACCCGCGCCCATCGTTCAGAGCGATCCCAGGTTGCCATAAATCCGCTGGCGGGTTGGCGGTAATGTTCTTCGGTGCCGGTATGGAGAATCAGCGTTTTGTCTTCTTTGTCGTAACCAATTACTACGGCAAAGTGCCATTGTGGCCACCAACCAAAACGCAGGTTCTGCAGAACCAGAACCGGATTTCCCGCCCGAACTTCCTCTAAAATACTGTTAAGCCGTGGTGCCAGGGGATAAACCAGCATTCCGTATTGGCGCGCAGCTGCAACCATCTCAACCTGCAGGGCGCCTTTGCGTTCTGGCAGGTACACCTTGCTAACCAGCTCATCGGGTGTTGCTCCCGCATGTTGCGTATTGAGCATCATTGCCAGCGAGGCTGGGCCGCATTGGTATTGAGCCTGTGGATAGAAAGGCACCTCGGTGAGCGTATGGCTATCAAAGGAATCTGGCCAGGGCGGCTGGCTGGCGCAGCCTGAGAGAAGCACTCCCAGGAACGCTGCAACAAAAAGCCGGGCTGATGTCAGCCGGAACGTGTGCATGGTCAAGCCCGCTTAACGGATACAGTTAATAAACGGGAAGATATTTGTGGCGCACAGTATGTCTGTAACAATGAAAACCAACAGGAACAGTACAATAATACCCACGACACCTTCACCCGTGGGTGCTTCTGCCAGTTGTTGTTGGAAGTCTGCAAGTTCTGCGGGCGTTAGGCTTTGAATTCTGTCCTGCACTTCTTTTTCGCCCACCCCCATGCTCGCCAGCGTGTTTTTAACGTCTTCCCGTTCGAGCATACCCATTAAAGCCTCGCGATCGACATCCGCTCGCTGCTCGGTGAGGAGTTCGCCGGTACCAACAATGCTGGCAGAGGCAGGAATTGCCCACATTGAGCTTAGTATCATTACCAACGTCATGATCGCTGAAACAGACTGGGTATAAGATCTTATCGTTTGCATCTGGCTGTTCCTTATATGTACCCGTTTAGATTCGTATTAATGGATCAGTCGGAAAGCGAGTGTAAACACTTGCGCGCCATTTGCCGATTAAATCAGATTAAGATGCATTAACCCTCAGTTCAGGTTTGGTGCCGAACAAGCATGGCTTTGATTCGACCAATTTCCTTCATTGGATTGAGCCCCTTGGGGCAATAAGCCGTACAGTTGCCAATGCCCCTGCAACGGAACACGCTGAACGGATCCTCCAGCTTAGCCAATCGTTCTGCTGTGGCAGTGTCTCGGGAGTCGAGCAAAAACCGGTGGGCTTGGAGCAAGCCTGCTGGCCCCACGTATTTTTCCGGATTCCACCACCAGGAAGGGCAGGCGGAGGAGCAGCAAGCGCACAAAATGCACTCATATAAGCCATCAAGCTTTGCCCGGTCCTCCGGGCTCTGAAGCCGCTCAATGGCCGGTGCGGGCGTATCATTTATTAACCACGGCTGAATACTTTCATACTGTTTGAAGAATAACGTTTGGTCGACCACCAAATCACGAATAACCGGCATACCGGGCAGTGGTCGGATAACCAGTTTTTTAGATTTACCGAGAGCGTCATCCACTCGGGTAATACAACCGAGTCCGTTGCGACCGTTGATGTTCAAGCCATCGGAGCCGCAAACTCCCTCGCGGCAGGAACGGCGAAACGAGAGAGTAGGGTCCACTGTTTTAAGGTACTCCAGAACATCCAATACCATGCGCTTTCGATAACTCGAATCTATTTCCACGTCCTGCACATAGGGCACATTGTCGGTTTCCGGGTTGTAGCGATAGAGTTGAACGGTGATAGTTTCCATGATCTGTCTCCTCTTTATATTATAGGAGTACTAGCAAAGATAAGCGGTTAACGCTTTAGCATCTGTCAATTGTTCAGGCGAAAGATGATTTAAATCATCCCCCAGCGTATGTGAGTCAGTTCTGGTTTTGCCTGGAAATTTCAGGGTTGGCTTATCTGCGACTATGCTTAAGGGTAATATATTGCTTGGCTGATGAAACCGGAGAATCTGTAACACCATGATAACACCCGCCAATACCACGGATAATCGAAAACTTGCTAAAGCTCGACTACCCCAAATGATGTTCGACTATTTTGATGGTGGTGCATTTTCTGAGCAGACACTTAGGGAGAACACCGGGGATTTTCAGTGCCTTCATTTTCGTCAGCGGGTTATGCGGGATGTTTCCAGCGCGTCTGCTGCCACTCAGATATTGGGCCAGAATGTCGCTTTGCCATTGGTCCTCGCGCCGGTTGGTCTTGCCGGCATGCTTGCGCGGCGGGGAGAGGTGCAGGCCGCTAAGGCCGCGCAACAAAGTAATGTGCCGTTTTGTCTCAGTACCGTATCGGTTTGCTCTCTGGAGGAGGTGGCCGAGGCAACTGGCTCGAACAATTGGTTTCAGCTTTATGTTCTTAAGGATCGAAGCTATTCCGAGGCATTGCTTGATCGTGCGCACAAAGCTGGTTATTCCACATTGGTGTTCACAGTAGATCTCCCCAAGCTCGGCGTAAGATACCGGGATGTACGCAATGGTATGAATGGGGGTCTCTCTCCTTGGGGTAAGTTGCAAAAAATGTCTGATCTGCTTTTGCATCCCCTCTGGCTGTGGGACGTTGCTATTAAGGGAAAGCCGTTAACGTTTGGCAATCTTTCCGACGCGGTGCCTTCGGGCCGCAACCCCGAGGATTTCAAGGCCTGGGTTGATCAGCAATTTGATGCGTCTGTTACTTGGAAAGATCTGGAATGGGTCAGGCGGCACTGGCCCGGTAAGCTGGTTATAAAAGGGATTATGGATCCCGATGATGCGCGCTCAGCGGTGGATGTTGGTGCTGATGGTATTGTTGTGTCTAACCATGGTGGGCGTCAGCTGGACGGTGCACCTTCAACTATCTCGGCGTTGCCTGCCATAGTGGAGGCTGTATCGGGGAAAACCGAAATTTTGTTTGATGGCGGTGTGCAGTCTGGCCAGGACATTGTGCGGGCGCTTTGCCTGGGCGCAAACGGCTGTTTGGTGGGCCGTGCTTGGGCGTATGCGTTGGCCGCAGGTGGCGAAGAGGCGGTCTCTAAAATGCTGAATAACTTCCGCTACGAGGTGGAGTTGACCCTTGCACTGTTGGGTAAAAATTCGGTAGAACAATTAAGTCCGGATGATCTTATATAGCCGGAGCCTGTTATTATTGATTAACAAAACGGAGGTTTGATGATGGAGATTCGAACCAAAAGAGCTTACGAGGATGCGGCGAATTCTGATGGTCCACGTATTTTGGTCGATAGAATATGGCCCCGTGGTGTCGCCAAAGAAGATGCGCAGCTTGAGACTTGGCTGAAGGGGCTGGCCCCGTCTACCGAGTTACGAAAATGGTTTGGTCACGATCCGGAAAAATGGAAGGAATTTCAACAGCGATACCTGAAAGAATTGAAAAAAGAGGATGCTGCTGAGGTTCTGGAAGACCTGCAGGCGATCGTGAATAAGCACAAGCGCATCACGCTAGTGTTTGCCGCAAAGGACACAGAGCACAACAACGCTGTAGCCCTTCGCGAGTTTCTTGATAACGGCGATTTATAACTGGGCCAACGCCTGCTGCAGATCTGCGATCAGGTCATGCGTATCTTCCAGCCCAACAGACAGCCGCAACATACCGTCGGTGATGCCGTGGAGCTCCCGTTCTTCGCGGCTGATACTGTGATGACTGGTATTACAGGGTTGGGAAACCAGGCTTTCTACACCGCCCAAGCTGGTGGCCAGTAGAAAAACCCGCAGGTTGTCAGCTACTTTGGCTGCCTGTTCCCGGCTCCCCTTGATTTCTATTGTTAGCACACCGCCAAATCCATCCATTTGCCGGGCGGCTAGCGAGTGCCCTGGGAAGTTTGGCAATCCGGGGTAAAGCACCCGTTCGATGGCTGGGTGTTTTGTCATTGCGCTGGCAACTTTCATGGCGTTTTCATTGTGTTGCTGCACTCGCACCGGCAGGGTTCTGAGGCTGCGGGAGAGTAGGGCGGCGGTTTCTGGAGCCAGAATCTGGCCAAGGTTTTTTCGCCATAGAGCAATTGGGCTAATCAGCTTTGTCGAGGCCATAACGGCGCCTGCTGTAATGTCGCTGTGCCCGCCAAGAAACTTGCTGGCGCTGTGAATAGTGAGATCGGCGCCGAGTGCCAGAGGACGTTGATTTATTGGCGAGGCAAAGGTGTTGTCCACCGCAAGAAGAGCGCCCTTTGCATGAGCCTGCTCAGCCAGTTTTTGAATATCCAGTATGGCTAATGTTGGGTTGGCCGGCGTTTCACAGTACACCAGCATACCTGGCTTACTTAGGGCGCCGGCCAGCTGTTCGGAGTCATGTTGCAGCAAGAAGGTGACGGAAATGCCCAGAGGCTGGAAATGTTTCGTCAGTAATTCCTGAGTTCCCCCGTACAAGTCTCCCACGCAAACAATGCCGTTACCGCCGTGGGCAAACAGGGAGGCCGAAATGGCTGCCATGCCCGAAGCAAAAGCCAGTGCATCCTCCGCCTCTTCAAGGCGGGCTAGCCCCTGTTCCAGCTCCCGAATGGTTGGGTTGCTGCCCCAGCGGGTGTAGAGGTTGCCCGGTGTGCGGCCTTCAATCACCTCTTGCAGAGAGGCTGTATCCGGGAAGCGGTAGGTGGTGGTGTTATAAACAGGCGAATAGGGGCTGCCCAAGCTGTCTTTGTGGCGGCGGTTATGAATAATTTGAGTGGCTTTACCCTGTGTTGAGCTGGGTTCTGATTTGGGCAAGGCATTTGGCTCGGAATCGGACTGCATGGTTTCTCCCTGAGACAGGCTATGGCGTAAAAGCGGAATACAGCAACGTAGAGGCAATTATTTTGGCAGGCTAGGCTTGCTGTGGCTACCAGGCGAGATGACTGTCGGCATGCGATTATCCAGAGGCAGCCCTGAGACGGGATTCTGGTCATCTGTTATGCTTCAGCGCCGCCCAGCTTGGGGTGTGTGTCTATTATAAGCTGTTGATGCTGGAGTATTCGGTATGCCGGTTATGGTTCAGGCGTTGGTGCCTGTTTTTGCATTGATTGTATTAGGGCACCTGTTCAGGCGCTGGGCATTTCCGTCCATTGAGTTCTGGCCTCAGGCCGAGCGCTTTACCTACTACGTGCTCTTTCCAGCCATGCTGGTGTTCAAGCTGGGCCAGGCGCGATTACCTGCCTCAGCTTATGGCGATACTGCCATGTTGATAGGCTCCATGCTCTTGGCGATGACTGTGCTGTTAGCCGTTGCGCAGTTATTTTGGCGCTGGCAAGGGCCAGTTTTTTCCTCGGTTTACCAGGGCGCTATTCGGTTTAACTCTTATGTGGCTCTGGCTGCCGGGGGTATGCTGCTAGGCGATGAAGGGTTGTCGCTCACGGCGATTGCGGTGGCCATTATGGTGCCACTGATTAACCTTTTGTGCATTTTGATGTTTTCACTGGTGGTCACTCAGGGCCCGGTGAGGGTGTGGCCGGTGCTGCGAGTCATTGCATCAAACCCCTTAATTATCGGATCGGTTCTTGGGGTTACCTGGAGTTTTTTCGAGATTGATTTTCATCCACTTCTTGCAGGTACGCTAGAGCCCCTGAGCAATCTGGCTTTGCCTATGGGGTTGATGACTGTTGGCGCAGGACTTCAGCTAAAAGCTTTGCGAGGGGCTTCTGTGCCATTTGTTGTGTCGTCTGTATTGAAGCTGCTGCTATTTCCCCTAATGGCGGCAGGCCTTGCCATGCTATTGGGGCTTGATGGCACCCTGGTGCAGGTAGCGGTGCTTCTGGCCACGCTTCCCACGGCTACATCGGCTTATATTTTAGCCAGACAATTAGGTGGTGATGCGCCGTTGATGGCCGGAATTATCAGCGGCCAGACGCTTCTGGCCATGGTGTCTATTCCATTAATGCTCAGTATTCTCTGGTAAGCACTTGAGAGCGGCATCGGCGATGCTTTGCTGAAATGCGGCATAACCGTTAGCGGTTGCTGCGATATCCGTTGCTAATGGGTCCCAGCTGCTGAATCTCACATCCAGCCCTTCGGTAATAGAGAGCCACCACTGCTGGTTGAATTGCGGCTCGGTTAGCAGGCAGGGATTGTTCGCACTGCGCAAGCGGCTCTGAACGTCTGCAATATGACGGGCCCCTGGAGACAGTTCGGGGTTGAGTGTTAACACACCCTCAACATTTAGGCTGTAATGCTCTGCAAACCGGGTAAAGGCACTGTGGTAAGCAAGCAGGCTAGTATTTTGCAAAGGCTTCAGCTGCTTTAGGATTTGCTTTTCTTTTTGTGTGGTGGCCCTACGAAACGTTTCCAGGTTTCGATCCAGGGCGGCGTTGTCCGCTCCCTCTAGTTGTGCCAGAGAGTCTCGGATAGTTTCTGCCATGGTGATGGCCATTTGCGGGTTGACCCAGATATGGGGATCTTTGCTGTCGCCATGGTCATGCCCGTGGCCATGACTGCTGTCGTGTTCGTGCTGATGAGCGCGATCAGCGTTTTCTGGCCACATTAGTGCCACCGAGCGTTCACTAAATTCACTGCCGGTTAGCAGGCGGTTCAGAAATGTCTCCATGCCAGGGCCAACCCAGAAGATAATATCGGCACTTTGCAGTGCCCGCCTTTTAGATGGTGTCATGGCGTAGTTGTGTGGGCTTGCGCCAGGGGGCACCAGGGTGCTTATGTGCATATCTTCTGTTGCCACAGCGCGCACCAGCAGTTCCAGTGGCTTAATTGAGGTGACAATGCGGGTATCTGCAAATGCATTGTCGCCATACAGTAAGACACTGATACTCAGAGTGAGCAAAGTTGCTGATATTAATTTGTGCATGATGGCTTGAGTCCTGATGCAGGTATGGAATGTTATAATGTTACATGTGCTGAGGTAAAATCGCAAAATCTAAAGACTCACGGATAGCCGGGGCAATGATACGCTTGCCGGCCATGCGAAATAACGCCCAGGCCGGTATAATGCCAGGATTACTCAAACGGCCAAGATTTTCAGGAAGGTTTCATGACTGTACGTACCCGAATTGCTCCATCACCCACTGGTGATCCACACGTTGGTACCGCTTACGTGGCTCTGTTCAACCTGTGTTTTGCCCGGCAGCATGGCGGACAATTTATTCTGCGTATAGAAGATACAGACCAGGTGCGCAGCACGGGCGAATCGGAACAGGATATCCTCAAGGCGTTGCGCTGGCTTGGACTTAATTGGGATGAAGGCCCCGACGTAGGTGGGCCTCACGGGCCTTACCGTCAGTCTGAGCGCAAGCATTCCTACGCCCAATATGCAGAAGACCTGGTTACCGCAGGCAAAGCCTTCTATTGTTTTCGTACGCCAGAAGAGCTGGATGCCATTCGCGAGGAGCGCAAAGCACAAGGCCTGAATCCCGGTATCAAAGGAAACCTGGGACTGTCTGAAGAAGATGTTAAAAGCCGCCTGGATGCGGGTGAGTCCTATGTGATTCGCATGAAGGTGCCAGGCGAGGGCATCTGCGAAATTGACGACATGCTGCGGGGCACTATTGAAATCGACTGGGCGCAGGTAGATTGCCAAATCCTGCTGAAGTCCGATGGCATGCCAACGTATCATTTGGCCAACGTGGTAGACGACCATCTCATGGAGATCACCCACGTGATGCGCGGTGAAGAGTGGATTAATTCTGCGCCTAAACACAAGTTGCTGTACGAGTATTTTGGCTGGGATATGCCGGTGCTCTGCCATTTGCCGCTGCTGCGCAACCCGGATAAAAGCAAGCTTTCGAAGCGCAAAAACCCGACCAGTATCAATTTTTACGAGCGCATGGGGTTTTTGCCAGAGGCAGTAACCAACTACCTGGGGCGCATGGGTTGGTCTATGCCGGATGAGCGTGAAAAGTTCACACTGGACGAAATGATCGCACACTTTGATATCCAGCGTGTGTCTCTCGGTGGTCCGGTTTTCGATGTGGAGAAGCTGCGCTGGCTTAACGGCCAATGGTTGCGTGATGAACTCACCGAAGATCAGTTTGTGGAGCGCATGCGCCAATGGTGGTTCAACGAAGATGCGCTTAAAGCGCTGGTGCCACATATTAAGGGCAGGGCAGAAGTGTTCTCCGATGTGGCGCCCATGGCGCAGTTTATGTTCTCTGGCATGATGGATTTAAAGCCAGAAGATTTTTCGCACAACAAGCTGGACGAGAACCAAATTAAGCGGGTGCTTCAGTTCACTTTATGGAAACTGGAAGCCCAGCGCCATTGGGGCAAAGACACCATTTTCGCTGACATCAAGTTCCTGGCTAAAGCTATGGATTTGAAGATGGGTGACTTCATGTTCTCTATTTTTGTAGCCATTGCTGGTACGCCAAATTCCTGGTCTGTTATGGATTCTATGGCTATGTTGGGCCCAGACATGACTCGCGCTCGTTTACGCAAGGCTTTGGAGTTGCTTGGTGGTTTCTCCAAGAAAGAAACCAAGAGAGTGGAAAAAGAGTACGCGGCGTTGGGTGCTTAGTAGGCACTTTGATGAAGAAATAGGCGGTCTGGACAGGGAAGTTCAGAAAATTGAAAAAAAGTGCAGCTAAAGGTTGACGCCCATAGGGCGGATCCTTAGTATACGCATCCGTTGAGGGGCCTTAGCTCAGCTGGGAGAGCGCAACACTGGCAGTGTTGAGGTCAGCGGTTCGATCCCGCTAGGCTCCACCAATTTCTAGTCCCCTTCGTCTAGTGGCCTAGGACTCCGCCCTTTCACGGCGGCAACAGGGGTTCGAACCCCCTAGGGGACGCCAATACGGCTTGACGGTTTAGTCCACCGGATAGCCATCAAAAAAACCGCCTTCGGGCGGTTTTTTTGTGTCTGTCTGAAAAGCGTTAGCGAGAGGCTATGGCGCCTTTGCCCACGCCTTCGTAAGCTTTCACCAATATGTTGTCTGAGGGCGACTCTAGCTTGAGTTGGTCGGCGATATGCGCCGCGATCAATTCAACCGTGGTGTCAGTGTCCATCATGTAAACGCGCGACTCGGGCAGGGTAAGCGCAAATTCTCCTTGATTGGCCTCGTACTCGAAGGTTATATAGCCCACGCCTTTTTCGTCTACATGGCGGCGCGCGACATCCTCCTCCGAACCTACATAGATATCCTGCCAGAGTTTGGCCCAGGAATGTTCCAGCCGCTGATCTCGATCACCATTGCGGTCGATGCGAATGGGTGATCGGTGGCCGTGGGCGATACGCTGGCAGTTCCCCAGGTGTTTTTTCAGGCCATGAACATAGTGGTAGTGCGGGCCTTCAATCACGTCTTCCCTAAGATTGATGTCTACTGAGGTAACGTTTGCCGGCAGTACAGCCATCAGTTCTCGCTCAAGCAATGCAGCCACTTCTGTTTTGGCAGCTCGTTCTGCGTTCAGCCATACAATGGCTTCATCCGGCGAGCGGTGCATAATGTGGCTGCCATCGGTAAGAGTCCAGGTGAAGGTGTCGGGCGTGTCCTGGTCCCAGTGGAGCCCTTCGTAGCCCCGCGGTATCACCAAGCGGTGATCTACACGCTCATCTATAATTCTCTTAATGGTGCGCTTCACGTTGCTGAAATCGAATACCATGCCCTGGTCATCAAGCTCGCCTCCAAGCACAACGTCGGCAATCCAGCTTTCACCTACCAGCCCACGAGTTGGGTCCAGGTACGCGAAATCAATAACGGTGAGGTTGTCTACAAACAGATGATTCATCAAATTTCCGAGCTGATATGGTTGAATGATGTGCGGATTCTAGCAAAAATCCGAATTGAGTGGCCCTTTAGGTCGTTAGCCTAAGTCGATTTTCGCCACCATGTACACTTTTACGGCTTGACTAGGAGTCGACATCATAACTGCCTCTCGCAATGACATCGATCAGGAATTTCCGGCACTTGTTCTCGCTGCTGGCGCCTCCCGTCGTTTTGGGCGCCCCAAAGCTCTGCTTACTCTGCATGAGCCCAATGAGTCTGACGGGGATAGGCAGGGGCGCACTATGCTGGACTGCGCCATTGGCCAGGGAAAGCTGCTCAGTAAGGAGGTTCGGGTTGTTTGTGGCGCCTGGTATCCGCTGGTGCGCTTTCGCTGTCGTGCGCAGCCATCGCGGTGGGTGCCGGTAGCAGATTGGGAGTCGGGTATGTCGGCTTCTTTAGCCGCGGGTATCCGTAGCCTGGGCCCCCATGTGAAAGGTGTGTTTATACTAGTAGCCGACCAGCCGTTGCTGGACAGACAGGCGCTTAAAGCTTTTGGCGAAGCCGCAAGGTGTTTCCCTGAACAGCCGGCCGCGGCCAATTATGGCCGGCGCCCGGGTGTGCCAGCGTATCTGCCCCGCTGGTTATGGCCAGAGGTACTGGTGCTGAAGGGTGACCGGGGGGCGGGACGTTTACTGGCTTTAGTTAATGCGACTCAGCTGGATATTCCGGGTGTCCACGAGGATATAGACACGCCGGAAGACTGGCAAAGGGTTCGTGAGGCCGCTAGCCGAACAGGCCCGCAAGCCAGGCAATTCCCAGACTGAATACCCCCAGGCTGGCGGCCAGCGCGACGGTGTAAATTCGGGATGAGGCCGAACGCTGTTGCGATACGAACAGGTCGATGGTGCGTTGCGCAATGTCTTCAGCTGTTTCACGGGATATTTCATGAGCCTGCTGTATGGCTTCAGATTGGAGTGTTTGCCAGAATTCGGTGTCGATGGTCTGCACGCTGGTAATATGGTCTTTCAGTTCAGCCATATGGTCGCTGGTAAAGCCAGAGTTGCGCGCGAGTTCTTTTTTGAGATCCGCCAGTTCCCGGCCTAAGTTGAGATTAACTTCGGCCGCCACCTCGTCCCGCAGGTTTTTTGTGCGTTGCTCAACGAGTCCGCTCATTGCGGTTAAGCGTTCTTCGATCATGCTTTCTTGCTTGCTGCGAGATTCTTCTAGTGCTCGCTTAAGGTGATCAAACTGTTCGTCAAATAATGAGCTGAGTAGCTCGTGCAAGCGATTGTTAACGTGAGTTTTAACCGCAGAGCGGGAAATCTGCTCAATGAGATCGCTGGTAAGAGGCACAACGCTTGGCGCAGTCTCATCATTCGTTACGGGCCCACTCTCAGTTTGCTCTGGCGTTACCTCCAGCGATGCGTCGTCTGGGAGTCCGGTGAAGTGGTCGTCTGCTTCTGATTCCGGGTCAGCCAGAGGAGCTGTTGGCAGGACTCCTTCGTATGCGTCGATTGCCAATTGATCGAGCACCAACCCCAGGCCATCAGGTTGTGTGGGTTTGGTCAGAATATTGTAAACCCCGAAGTTTCTCGCCTCTTTTGTGAAGGAAGACGACTTTTGCGAGGTGCACATAATGATCGGTATGCTGGAGGTGTCTGGATTACTCTTTATAGCTTTGGTGGCTTCCACGCCATTCATGCCGGGCATCAAATGATCCATGAAAATAACATCTGGATGCTGATTACTATTGAGGAAATCCAGGGCTTCTTCGGCTGACCCAGCCATGTTGACTTGCATGTCGCGGTTTTCCAGCAATTTGCTCAGAGCAAATCTGGCTACCTTGGAGTCGTCCACCAAAAGAGCATTTTTGATTGCCATCTCACTACCTCAAGCTGTTACTTCAATCGTGTTGGTTATCGGGCTGGTGTTACCAGCCTTCGAGTTTCGGGCACTGCGTGGCCCTGTAGCTTTTGTCCCGATAACACACGCCGGGCTCTGCAGTTCGGGCAGTAAATACCTCGCCGGCCGCTGTGGTTAGGCGCACCTGCCCGTAGGGCTCGCCGTGGCGGAAGGTTGCCTCAATGGAACTGCCATTCGGGTTGCGCAGCAAGCCATTTCCATGGAACTTGCCTTCAATATATTCGCCTTCGTATTTTTTGCCGTTGGCAAACACCTCCGAACCGCTGCCGTGAAAGGAGCCGTTGGAAAAGTCGCCTTCGTAATGACGGCCGTCCGGGTAGGTAAGGGTGCCGTGCCCGTGGAAGTCGCTGTTACGAAAGCCGCCTACGTATAGCATGCCGGCGGCAGTTGTAAGCGATCCATGGCCGTTTAGCCGCCCCTTAACCCATGCACCTGTCAGGATATCACCATTGGCAAGGGTGAGCGTGCCCTGGCCGTGAAACGCATCGGCTTTAAACTGGCCTGTGTAATTGGCGCCATCTGCTTCACGCAATACGCCTTCACCGCTGCGTTTGCCGTTCTTCCAGTCACCTTCATAGCGGTCGCCGTTGGGGTGCCATGCCGTTCCTGAGCCGTGGAAAACGCCATCTACAAACTGCCCTTCATATTTGAGGCCGTTGGCGTTTTCGTAGGTTCCGTCACCGGTTTTTACTCCGCCAACCCAAACCCCGTTCTGGTAATTTACAGTGGTATAGGCTTTTAACTTGCCTACTAGCGTAAGGTTGCTGCCAGCATCCAGGGCGACACTTTTTTTCCAAGGCCGAAAACCGGCTTTGCTTATGGTGATGTCATATTGGCCGGGTGCCAGTTTCAGGTCCAGGCGCGTTGCGCCATAATCCTTGCCATTAATTTTGACCTGATCACCTGCCACATTTGAGCGTAATGTAAGGTTGCTTGTTGTTGGGGTTGGTGCCTGCTCGGGAGAGGAGGTAGTTGTTTCGCCCGCTATAGCGGCTGATGGCTCGGCGACAGCAACCTGTAATGGCTCCTCCGGGGGTTCAGGCACTCGAAAAGGCTCAGTATTCACTTTTGGCCGTTCGCGTAGCGTTTCCGGCTCGGATGGTACCTTAGCGACAGTCTCAACTTTCGGGGTAGGCGTGGAAGCCGGTGCCGGCGTTTGGGCAAGCGTTTTCTGTGTGGACGACACCAACGGCTTGCTGGCGGGTTTCGGTAGTGGGCTTTCCTGCATCGGTGGTTGTGTAGCCTTTGCAGTTGGCAGTTCATCACGTATCGAAGCAAAGCCGGCGGTCACCAAAAGCATAAGAGCCAGGGCATTCAAAAATAGTAGTGGTCTGAAATCGACCATGGTGGAACCTCTTAATCCAGCATTCTACAAAATCGGTAGCTGTCTCATATTAACCAGTGAGCGCTGAGATATGTAACAGAAAGTGTCTGAACTTGGCGAGAATGCTGGTCAAATCACACTTTGGCCGGAAGTTGGTCATGGTTAAGTTGTTCCCATGCTCGCATGTACACGTCTGCCTCGTATTGGTAAGGCGATTTGAACGGTGTGAGAACAAAGTCAAAAATGAGGAAGAAAAAACCAACCGAGGCCCAGGCAATGGCAAGCGTGCTGAGTGTGGTGGCTTGAACTTCGGGGTTGGCGCCTACAAAGTCCTGCAGCAGTGGAATTAGATCCGATGCCATAACCACCGGGTTGAAGCTGGCCAGTACGAAGGGTACCCAAAAGGCCATAAATATCGGAAAGAAGCCGAACGACCATAGCAGGCGTCGTGCCAGGTAGATTATAACCTCGCGCCAGAAACGCTGTCTGACCTCCGGGGATTTTCGGATACGCTCAAGGTATCGGCGGCGTTCGGCCCAATAGGCGGCGACTTCCGGGGCCTGAGCGGCGGTTACTGGGCCTGAAAATGTGCTCATGAATCTGGTTGCTACCTTATCGCTGTGGGACGGATGCCTGATACTTGATACTACGTGTTACCCTGTGATTCTCCAATTGTTTAACGACAGGATAGTTTGAATGGCTGCAGTGACTGATAACACAATCCATCCGGCTTTTGAGAAGCTTCGCAGTCACCGGATAGATACGCTTAATCTTGATGTTGAAGAGTATTGCCACAAAAAAACCGGTGCCCGCCATCTTCATCTTGCGGCGGATAACGAAGAGAACGTCTTTTTTGTAGCGCTCAGAACCTTCCCGATGGATTCAACCGGTGTTGCTCATGTCCTTGAGCATACAGCTTTGTGCGGCAGTGAGCGCTACCCTGTTCGTGATCCGTTTTTCATGATGATTCGTCGTTCTTTGAATACGTTTATGAACGCGTTTACCAGCAGCGATTGGACGGCTTATCCCTTCGCCAGCATGAACCGTAAAGACTTTGATAACTTGCTGTCCGTTTACCTGGATTCGGTGTTTTTTTCCAAGCTGGATCCGTTGGATTTTGCCCAGGAAGGTCATCGTCTTGAGTTTGAAAAGCCCGATGACCCAAGCACCGATCTGGTATACCGGGGCGTTGTGTACAATGAAATGAAAGGTGCCATGAGTGCACCCACCTCACAGCTTTGGCAGAACCTGAGCAGCCATCTGTTTCCAACCACTACGTATCACTACAATAGCGGTGGTGAGCCGGATCATATTGTAGATCTGAGTTACGACGACTTGATTCGTTTCTACCAGCATCACTACCACCCAAGTAATGCGATTTTTGCCACCTACGGCAATATTCCGGCTTATGAACACCACGAGCGCTTTGAAGAACTTGCCCTAAAGCGCTTCGAAAAGCAGGATATCGAACTGCCGGTGCGCGATGAGAAGCGTATGTACGCGCCGTTACGTGTAGAGCAGGGGTATGGGGTAAATGAAGGCGAAGACACTAATAACAAAACCCATATCGTTGTGGGTTGGTTGTTAGGTCATAGCTTTGATTTGCAAGAAAACCTGGAAGGACAGTTGTTAACTGCGGTATTGCTGGAAAACAGCGCCTCGCCGCTGATGCGGGCACTGGAAACAACCGATATTGGTCTGGCGCCTTCCCCCATGTGTGGGTTAGAAGATTCTAACCGCGAAATGACCTTTGTTTGTGGCATTGAAGGTAGTGAGCCGGAGAAACACAAGGACTTAGAGGCGCTTCTTGAGAACACGTTGCAAAAAGTTGCTGAAGAGGGCGTGAGCGAGGAGCGGTTGGAAGCCATCCTGCATCAACTGGAATTGCATCAGCGTGAAATTGCCGGAGACAGCTTTCCTTACGGTCTTCAGCTGATCATGAGTGCAATTTCTCCTATGGTTCATGGTGGCGACCCGGTTGAACTTCTCGATCTGGAGCCAGTTCTGGCAACCCTGCGCGAAGAAATTCGTGATCCACAGTTCATCCCGAATCTCATTCGCCGTAAGTTGCTGGATAACCCACACCGGGTGACACTCACTTTGCGCCCGGATGATCAGCTGGATGCGCGGCGACAGCTGGCGATCAGTGAAGCCCTGGCAAAACGAAAGGCTGAGCTCTCCAGCGAAGATGTGGCGCAGATTGTTGATCGCGCGCAAGCATTGGAAGAACGCCAAATGCGCAAGGATGACGACTCCATCCTGCCGAAAGTGGATCTTTCTGATGTACCACTGCAAATGCCTGAACCTGAAGGTCGCTTCGACGGTGATATTTCCGCCACCGTGTTTGCGCGGGGTACTAATGGGCTGGTATACGAACAGGTGGTTCTGCCTCTGCCTGCGCTGAGCGAAGAAGAGTTGTTACTGCTGCCATATTACAGTGCGCTGATTTCTGAGGTGGGCTGTGGCGAATTGGATTACCTGCAGATGCAGGATCGAATCTCTGCCGAATCTGGTGGTGTTGGGGCCTCCTTCACCGCTAAGGGGCGCATTGATGACGTTCAGGATCTCGCCGGCTATATGATCTTTAGCGGCAAGGCCCTGGCTCGCAACCGCACGGTGCTAACCAGGCTGCTTCGAGATGTGTATACAAGTGCCCGGTTTGATGAAAAAGAACGTATCCGCGAAATTATGGCGCAGATCCGCGCCCGCCGGGAGCAGGCTGTAACGGGCAGTGGTCACGCACTGGCCATGGGAGCCGCAGCGCAGGGCGTGAGCTCGGGTTCCTGGCTGTCATTCCGTCTTGGTGGCCTGGCAGGTATTCGCGGGACCAAAGAGCTGGATCAATCTATAAAAGACCCTGCTGCGCTTGACGCGTTCTGCCAACAGCTTACAAGCCTGCACGATAAGATTCGCAAGCAGGCACGAGAGTTCCTGGTGATTGCTGAGGAAGAGCATCTTCCTGCTTTAATCAACGATCTTAAAGCCAGCTGGCAGAGTGATAAGGGCGTTGAATCGTCTCGCTGGAGTATAGACCCGGTAAGTTTTGTCACTCGCGAAGCCTGGTTAACCTCCACACAGGTTAACTTTTGCGCTCGCGCCTACAGTACTGTACCGATGGATCACCCGGATTCAGCCGCACTAACCGTGCTTGGCGGCTTCTTGCGTAATGGGTACTTGCACAGAGCCATCCGGGAAAAAGGCGGCGCTTACGGTGGTGGGGCCGCCCAGGATAGTGTGAATGGCAACTTTCGCTTTTTCTCTTATCGAGATCCGCGTCTGGTTGAAACTCTGGAGGATTTTGACAATGCTCTGGTATGGCTTCAGGAAACTGACCATGACTATCAGGAGCTGGAGGAGTCTATTCTTGGGGTGATTGGTCAGCTGGACCGTCCGCGCTCACCTGCTGGCGCTGCGCGGCACGCTTTTCATAATAAATTGTTTGGGCGCAGCTCAGAGCAGCGAGCACGCTTCCGGGAGCGTGTGCTATCGGTAACGCTTGATGATCTCAAGCGGGTGGCTGCAACCTGGCTGGTGCCAGAAAAGGCAAGCACGGCTGTTATAACCAGTCCTGAGAACCGCAGTCTTGTTGAAGGGCTAGGCTTAAGTATTCAGGAGTTGTAAGTAATATACAGGCAGGCCACTCACGGCCTGCCTGTACATTCAACAGGCCGCTTTTTTAGCGATTTCGCTTCAGGCCGGTGGTAACTATGATACGCGTCGAAATTTCTTCTACAGAGTAGGCTGTTGTATTCAGAAACGGAATACGCTCCCTTCGATACATCAATTCAATTTCTTCGATCTCCAACATGCACTGCTTTATGGACGAGTAGCGTGAGTTGGGGCGACGTTCGTTGCGTATGGTAGCCAGTCTCTCTGGTTCAATCGTCAGGCCAAAAATTTTTTCTTTGTGAGGGCGTAGCGCC
Source organism: Marinobacter sp. (assembly GCA_030457765.1). Lineage (GTDB taxonomy): Bacteria > Pseudomonadota > Gammaproteobacteria > Pseudomonadales > Oleiphilaceae > Marinobacter. Next base: position 22,058 of record JAKDUK010000002.1, read on the forward strand.
GTAGGCAGCTGCTGATCTGAAAGATCTTCTTCGGTAATCGGGTAGTTTGCCGCCTTTATGCCGTATTGAAGTGCCAGGTAGAGGCAAGTGGGGGTTTTTCCACTGCGAGATGCGCCTACAAGGATCAGATCTGCCTCATCGTAATGCCGCGTGCGGGCGCCATCGTCGTTATCCAGCGCGAAGTTAACGGCATGAATGCGCCGTTCGTACACACCTTCGTTGTTGATCGCATGGGATTTTCCTACGGAATAGGACGAAGAGGAACGTAATTCTTTTTCCAGAGGACTCAGGAAGGTTCCGAAAATGTCCACCATAAAGCCTTGTGCGTCCGAGATGATGTCTCGGATACTGCTATCAACAATGGTGTCGAAGATCAGCGGTCGCGCACCATCGGTTTCTGTGGCGGTGTTTATGCGCTTTACCATGTCCCGGGCTTTTTCAACGTTGTCGATATAGGGTACGGTTACACGCTCAAATTCGATTTTTTCGAACTGGGCTAATAGGCTATGCCCGAGCGCCTCGGCGGTTAAGCCAGTGCCATCGGAAATAAAGAAGGCTGTACGTTTCATAGTGTTGTCCGGCTCCCTAGGTAAAATCCGAAGGTTACAGTATCATACACGCCAAGTTCGAGACTCCGCAGTGGTTGTTATCCGCTTTATACGCTTGATACCGCGCTGGCCCGGTTTTATTCTTTGTTATACAGATTTGAGGGAGACACGCTTTGGAAGATTACATAATCTGGTTTGATCGCCTGGGAATGTCCGATGTTGACCAGGTGGGCGGCAAAAACGCTTCTCTGGGTGAAATGATCAGTAATCTCGCCAACGCTGGTGTGACCGTTCCTGGAGGTTTCGCCACAACCTCGCACGCATACCGTGACTTTCTGGCCAAAGACGGGCTGAAAGATAAAATCGACAACGTGCTCGATAGCCTCGATATCAATGATGTAAACGAGCTGGCACGTGTGGGAGCGGAGATTCGCCAGTGGGTTATTGATACCCCTTTCCCGGATGCGCTGGAAATCGCTCTCAAAGATGCCTACAGCACAATGCTTAATGGCAACGATAAAATGGCTGTTGCGGTGCGTTCCTCTGCCACTGCAGAAGATCTGCCAGATGCTTCCTTTGCTGGCCAGCAGGAAACCTTCCTGAACGTCGTTGGCCTTGAACAAGTGCGCACGTCAGTGAAAGAGGTGTTTGCCTCTTTGTTTAATGACCGTGCGATTTCTTACCGTGTTCACCACGGTTTCGACCACAAGCTTGTGGCTTTGTCTGCCGGCATCCAGAAAATGGTACGCAGCGAGACGGCTTCAAGTGGTGTTATGTTTACGCTGGATACTGAATCCGGCTTCCGCGACGCTGTGTTTATTACCGGTTCTTATGGGCTTGGTGAAACAGTGGTTCAGGGGGCGGTTAACCCGGATGAGTTTTACGTTCATAAACCTACTCTTGATGCGGGCCGACCAGCGGTGTTGCGTCGTAATCTGGGCAGCAAAGCCATCAAAATGATTTACCACTCAGATCCTGGCAGTGATCAGCTTGTAGAAACCGTTAAGGTAGATCCGAAGGAGCGCGGCCTGTTCTGCATTACAGATGCCGAGGTGGAAGAGCTCGCCAGGCAGGCCATGATCATCGAAAAACATTATCAGCGCCCCATGGATATTGAGTGGGCGAAAGATGGTGATGACGGCAAGATTTATATTGTGCAGGCCCGCCCTGAAACCGTTAAAAGTCGGGCGTCTGCCAATGTGATGGAGCGCTATCTGCTGAACGAGACTGGTACGGTCCTGGTGGAAGGGCGCAGCATTGGTCACAAAATTGGTGCGGGTCCGGTTAAAATTATTACCAGCATTAAGGAAATGGGGCGCGTTCAGGCCGGCGATGTGCTGGTTACTGACATGACCGACCCTGACTGGGAGCCGGTTATGAAGCGCGCGTCGGCGATTATTACCGATCGCGGTGGTCGCACCTGCCACGCAGCCATTATTGCCCGCGAGTTGGGTATTCCTGCCGTTGTAGGTTGTGGTGATGCCACTGAGCTGCTGAAAGATGGCCAGGAAGTAACCGTATCCTGTGCTGAGGGCGACACCGGTATGATTTATGAGGGCGCCCTGGACTTTGAATTGCGTGAAAATACCGTAGATTCCATGCCCAATATTCCATTCAAAATCATGATGAACGTGGGCAATCCGGATCGTGCTTTTGATTTTCAGGCACTGCCTAACGAGGGTGTGGGGCTGGCACGTCTTGAGTTCATCATCAACCGCATGATTGGTGTGCATCCGAAGGCGCTCCTCAACTTTGATGGCCTGCCTGGCGATATCAAGCAAACCGTAGAAAAGCGTATTTCCGGTTACAGTTCGCCAGTAGATTTTTATGTCGACAAGCTGGTAGAAGGTATTTCTACCCTGGCCGCGGCGTTCGCACCCAAGAAGGTGATCGTGCGTTTGTCTGATTTTAAATCGAACGAGTACGCTAATCTGATTGGCGGTACTTTGTACGAGCCAGATGAAGAAAACCCGATGTTGGGCTTTCGTGGCGCGTCGCGTTATATCTCGGAAACTTTCCGTGACTGTTTTGAGCTGGAGTGCCGCGCGCTCAAGAGAGTACGTGATGAAATGGGCTTTACCAACGTAGAAGTGATGGTGCCATTTGTGCGTACCGTTGGCGAAGCGGAGCAAGTGGTTAGCCTGCTGGCTGAGAACGGCCTGAAGCGCGGTGAAAATGGCCTGCGCCTGATCATGATGTGTGAGCTGCCAGCCAACGCCATACTGGCTGATCAGTTTCTTGAGCACTTTGACGGCTTTTCAATTGGCTCTAACGACCTGACTCAGCTAACGCTGGGCCTGGATCGTGATTCGGGCATTATCGCGCACCTGTTTGATGAACGTAACGATGCCGTTAAAGCGCTTCTCTCTAACGCCATTCAGGCGTGCCGGAAAGCCGATAAATACATAGGTATCTGCGGTCAGGGCCCTTCTGATCACCCGGATCTTGCAAAATGGCTGATGGATCAGGGGATTGATTCTGTGTCCTTGAACCCGGACTCGGTGCTCGATACCTGGATTTTCCTGGCAGATGAGAAAATCGACTGAATCCATTTTGCACGTAAAGGAGAGCAATAACGTGACCACCATTATTACCCCGGACCTGTGTGATGAGTTTCCAGAAGTTAAAGTAGCGACGCCCGGTTTTAATAACTACGGCGGAGTTAAGGCCTTCGGTGGCGAAATCGTCACCGTAAAGTGTTTTGAAGACAATTCCGTCGTTAAGGAGCAAGTGGGCTTGCCTGGCAAAGGCCGGGTGATGGTCGTAGACGGCGGCGGCTCAATGCGCCACGCCCTGTTGGGCGATATGTTGGCGGAGAAGGCGGCCAGCAATGGTTGGGCCGGGCTGATCATCTATGGCTGTGTGCGGGATGTGGATGAAATCGGCAACACAGATGTGGGGGTTCAGGCTTTGGCTGCGTATCCCAGAAAAAGCGAAAAGCGTGGCCTCGGCGATTTGGATGTGCCGGTAACCTTTCACGGCGTAACTTTTCAGCCAGGCCACTACGTGTACGCCGACAACAACGGCATTGTAGTGTCAGAGAAGGCCCTGGTTTAGCCTTTGCCTTTTAGGTAGCCCCTGGTTTGTTAAAGCTAGGGGCAAGGGTTTAGCGGGTAACTTCGCTGATGTCGGCCCCTAACAAAAAGCCGTCACCTTCAGGTTCACAACGGATAATTTCACAGATAGTCTCTAGCGGAGGAAACTGATCACCGCTCGGGCGCAGTACTGTGGTCAGCTCCTCTCCCACCGCTACCGGGTTGCTTACAAACAGTTGCATTCCGGTAGCGCTGAGATCTCTGCAAGTACCTGAAAACGTACGGCCCTTGCTATCTGTGATCTCAATTTCTGATTCAACATGCATGCGATGAAAATCGCGCTTTTCCGAGTAGTCCTTCATAAGCTTATGCCCAGTTATCGGTTTTTCTTGTGGGTTTGAGCATCGGGATAATCAGCGCCAGGAGTACGCCCCCAAATACAAGGGCAGCACCTACCAGCATGAAATCCGATTCTTTGCTGGCTTCCAGTCGTTCGTTTTCGGCGGTTAATACTTCCAGATCGTTGCGCAGCTTCTGGTTCTCTTCCAATAACTCCCGATTCCGTCGCTCCAGATTAATCGAGTTCGAGGCAATGTTCTTGATGCGCTTGAGCTCTTCTTGCAGCTCTTCTGAGCGGGTCGATAGGGACGACTCGGCATCGCTCAGATTGTCTCGTTCATTGGAAACGTCTTTCAGCTGCTCCCTCAAAGAGGAGAGTTTAGCCTTTGCTTGCTCAAGCTGCCTGCTTACGGTTTTCAGTCTGTCTGCCGCAATGGGCGTGTTGCTGAGATATTGGCTGGAAACCCAGCCGTCGTTCCCTTTCGCAGTGCGTACTCTGGTGTAGCCAGAATCTGATGTTTCAATAACTTCTAAAGGCGTGCCGCTGGGAACGGCATTTTCGATAATCCGATATTGGGAACCAGCGCCTGAGCGAACAGGAAGGTATAACTGATCGTCGACCCACACGGTCTTCGCCTGTGCGGCGGCTATGGAAGACAATACAAAAAGCGCACTGATGGCAAGTCGAAAGAACGTCACTGGCAAGGTTCCCAAAAAAATTGGTTAAAAAGCACGTTGTTATCAAAGCCGCAATTTTGTCACAGATATTCGGTCGTTCAAAAGATCTGTCATTACAATAAGCTCATGGAGCGCTATTGGCCACGCTAGGGCAGAACCACTTTAAACGGCTTAACGGTTACTTTACGGTAAACGCCGGCGTCCATATAGGGATCGCTGTCAGCCCAGGTCTGAGCCGCATCCAGTGAGTCGAACTCCGCCACCACGAGGCTGCCGGAAAAGCCAGCATCGCCTGGCTCAGGCGTGTCTATGGCGGGGTGTGGCCCGGCGAGCAGAAGCCTGCCTTCGGCTTTCAGTTTTTGCAGCCGCTCAATATGAGCGGGCCTGGCGGTTTGGCGCAAGGGCAGGCTGTTTTCGACGTCTTCACTGCTAATGGAGTAGTACATTGGGTCTTCCGTTCCTTGGTGGGTTTTGTTAATACGTCTAGGGACTGATTGGCTGATACACTGTGCCTTCAGTCATCCACTCTACTTTTTATTCAACTAGGGAATTTTTGTGACTATACCGCAAGACCCTGTTTTGTGCATTGATCTGCACTGTCATAGTACCGCGTCAGACGGCGCTCTCACGCCTACAGAATTGCTGGCTCGTGCGGCTCAGAGAAACGTGACACATCTTGCGCTCACCGATCACGATACCGTTAAGGGCTTGGCCGAGGCGCAAATTGCGGCAAAAGCCAACGGTGTGGTGCTGATTCCCGGTATTGAACTTTCCTGCTTGTGGCGAAGCCGCACCATTCATGTAGTAGGTCTGGATTTTAACACTGACGACAGTGGTTTCAGGGCGGCGCTGGAGCAACAGCATAAAAACCGCTGGGCAAGGGCTGCTATGATCGCCGACCGTCTGAGTAAGCTTGCCATTCCAGACCTGCTTGAACGCGCGACCACTGAAGCGAGTGGCGATGTTCCCGGGCGTCCGCATTTTGCGAGGGTAATGGTAGAAGCGGGCACTGTTAAAAATGTTGCACAGGCGTTCAAGCGTTATTTAGGCGCCGGTAAAACCGGCGATGTAAAGGCCTACTGGCCAGAGCTTGATGAAGTGGTGCGGTGGATTAATTCCGCAGGTGGTCTGGCCGTTTTGGCTCACCCCAGAAAGTACCAGCTGACGGCCACAAAGCTACGAGAGCTTACGGCTGATTTTCGTAGAGCGGGTGGGCGCGCTATTGAGGTGTCTACGTCTGGGCAGTCCAGCGGCGATTTGGGCTTTTTGACGGAGTTGTGCACCCGCGAGAAATTGCTAGCCTCTCAGGGAAGTGATTTTCATTTTCCGGGCGCCCCTTGGTGTGAGCTTGGCCGTATTATGAAAATGCCAGACGGGCTGGAGCCAGTCTGGCATCACTTCAAGCAGATTCCTGGTACGGCTACACCTGGCTAAGCCGGTGCGTGGAACAGTAAATACAGATCTGTCAGGGAGTCTGGTATAGCATCTGCCATCTGACGTGACAACTTCTCGCTGTTACGTACGTTCTGGAAATCTTCATCGTCAAACAAGCCCGACAAGGTCAGCATGGGAACCATCAGATCGGCTGTTTCTTGCTCGCTGACGGCATCCAGCCAATCGTCTTCATGTTCCATGAAGGTGTCTACAAAGCCTGCACACCAGTTTTCCAACGCATTCATCGGATCGCCATCTTCGGGTTCTGGAAGCTCCAGAGCCTGACCCATATCCAACGCCTGAGCCATGTCTCCCGCCAAGCGCGTAACGCACTCGCGAAAGGTATCCGGAATTCCGCCGCCGGGTGTCTCTTCGGTGCCTGTAACCAGGCGGAAGATCGATTCCATGGTTAATGTGGCCGGCCCGACGACGCTGGCGCAGACAACGCCATGGAAGCCGAAAAAGTCCAGGGCTTCTTCACCCCAGGGGTCGGCGAACAGGATGTCTTCCAGCGCTTCTATGTCGGAATTGGATAGCATGGATCAGTTACTCCCCGACTTTTTGGCTTCTGCGGCGGCCCGTTGGCGCTTACGCACTTCACGGGGGTCGTTGTAGGCGCGTCCAGGCGTTGCTTGAACCTTAGGCGCATCGGCTGGCTTATCAGCTGCTTTATCAGCCGGAGAGCTTGTTTGTTCAGCTTCTGGTTTCTCGACAGGTGCCTTCTGCGCAGGTTTTTCTTCAGCCGCTGCCTTGTTGCGGCTTCTGGCTGGTGCGGGTTTTGGCTTCTTTACCGGTGTGGCTTTGTTTTCTTCTTCTGTTGAGCTTGCCTCAGTGTTTTCAGACGGCTTTTCGCCTGCTGTGGCGGAAGATTTTTTCTCTGCCTTGGTAGTCGGTTTCTGGTCAGGTTCAACTGCAGGTTTTTTACCCTCTGGAGCAGATGAAGCCTTATTCGCCTCTGTCGTCGCTTTCGGCGCTGCAGCTTTAGCCTCTGGCGCTTTTTCCTTGGTGGCTGCTTCGTCGGTAGCCGCGACTTCAGATTTCTGAGCCCGGGGAGGTTTTTGCTCTTGGGGCTTTGTCTCCGGGGTGGTCTCGGTCTTGTCGGCGTCAGGCTCGCTCTCTTTTGGAGTTGAAGGTTCTTTCGCTTCAGAGGCTGAGGATTCTTTAACCGCTGAAGGTACCTTAACAGCAGATGGCTCTTTAACCGAAGTGGCAGCTGAAGCCTTCTCCGTGTTGGCATCTGCAGGGGGTGCGTCAGGGGCCGCATCTGGCTTTTGAGCAGCCTTGGCTTTGCTGGCCGCCTTTTGCTCAGGCTGTTTCTGCTCGTCTTGCTGCGCTGCTGGCGCTTCAACTTTAGCCTGTTCTGTGCTGCGAGCAGCAGTAGATGTTGTTTTTACATCGGTGGTGTCGCTGCTTGCTTCCGGTTGTGTGTCCTTTTGATGCTTCTCGTTGCGGGTGCTCTTTCGAGCTGCTGGCGTAGACGCCGGAGACTCGGAAGGCGAACCGTCCCGATTACGAGGGCGGCGTGGCTTGCGGCGGCTATCGTCGCTGCTGGGCTTATCGCTGGAAGCCTTTTGCGGGGCGTCCTGCTGACTAGAGGTTTTTTGATCACCGTTGTTTTTATTGTCGCGCTGTGGTCGGTTGCGCCCCTGGCCACGAGTTTGACCATTTTTACGGTTGTCCCGGCGGTTATCTGCCCCTTTATTCTCAGGGTCCTTATTGTCAGACGCTTTGTTTGCTACCTGACGGTTCTGGTTAGGACGGTTTTGGTCGTCGTTGCGGTTGCGGCTTCGCGAACGGTTATCGTCGTTTCGGTTTTGCGGGTTATCGCTTTGACGACGCTCGTTATTGCTGCGGTTGTTGGTGTTGCCAGAGCCTTGTCCGTCGCGTGCAACGCGTGTTTTACGGCGATCCTGGCGCGCCTGGTTCCGCTGATCTTCACGGTTGGCATTTGCCCTTGAATGGTCGCGGTCGGTGGGCTGTTGAGCCTCTTCGTCACTAAAGAAGTCAGCAATCTTGCGGCCGATCCGGCGGATTAGGCCGTGATCCTGTTCAGCGGCTTCTTGAGGTTGAGTGGTTTTTGGGCCAGGCGCAGGCGCTCTTGTGCGGACGGCTTTTACGGCTGCCTGCTCTCGCACCGGTTTTTCAGGGGCTGGCGCCTCAAAAACTTCTTCTTCGCGCTGGCTATATTCCTGCGCAACCTGATGGCTTGAGATGTGCTCGGGCGTTGCTTCGTCATCGCGCATGCGCAGAATTTCGAAGTGCGGCGTTTCCATGTGTGGAACCGGCACAACAACTACGCTAACTTCTTGGTTGGCTTCAATGTCGGCCAGTTGTTTGCGCTTTTCGTTCAACAGGAACGTGGCCACGGATACCGGTACGACAGCCCGGACTTCGCCGGTCTTTTCCTTGGATGATTCTTCGTAGATCAGGCGCATAATACTTAGCGCCAGAGACTCTATGCCACGAATGGTTCCCTGGCCTTCACAGCGTGGGCAAACTTCACTGCGGGTTTCGCCCAGGGAGGGGCGTAGTCGTTGGCGGGACATTTCCAGCAGGCCAAAGCGTGAGATCTTGCCAACCTGCACACGCGCCCGGTCAATTTCCAGTGCTTCGCGCATTTTCTGCTCTACTTCGCGCTGGTGTCTGGCTGGTGTCATGTCGATAAAATCGATCACGATTAAGCCGCCCATGTCGCGCAGGCGAAGCTGGCGTGCAATTTCTTCTGCGGCTTCCAGGTTTGTCTGGAAAGCTGTCTCTTCAATATCCTGACCTTTGGTGGCACGGGATGAGTTGATGTCTATGGACACCAGTGCCTCGGTTGGATCGATAACTATAGAGCCGCCAGAGGGGAGTTTTACGTCGCGCTGAAATGCGGTCTCGATCTGGCCTTCAATCTGGTAGCGGCTGAACAATGGAATTTCATCTTTGTACAGCTTGATCTTGTTTTCAAACGTTGGCATTACGGCCCGGACGAAATTAAGTACGTCCTCGTAAACGCTTTCGGAGTCGATCAGTACCTCGCCGATATCCTGGCGCAGGTAGTCACGAACAGCACGGATGATAACGTTGCTTTCCTGATGAATAAGGAAGGGGGCTTTGCGCTCGCCGGCGGCCTGGGTGATAGCTTCCCAGAACTGAACAAGGTAATCGAGATCCCATTGCAGTTCTTCGGTGGTGCGGCCAATACCAGCCGTACGCACAATAATACCCATGGACTTGGGCACCTGAACGCTATTCATGGCTTCTTTTAGCTGTGCCCGCTCTTCGCCCTCTATGCGACGTGAAATGCCACCCGCACGGGGGTTGTTCGGCATGAGAACGAGATAACGGCCGGCAAGGGAAATGAACGTTGTAAGGGCAGCTCCTTTATTGCCGCGCTCTTCCTTATCGACTTGAACGATAACTTCCTGGCCTTCGGCAACCACTTCTTTGATGTTTACTTTGCCTTCGATCTGGCCCGGCGATTTTTTGAAATAGTCTCTGGATATTTCCTTTAGGGGGAGGAAACCGTGGCGATCGGCTCCAAAATCAACAAATGCGGCTTCCAGGCTTGGCTCTACCCGGGTAATTCGCCCCTTATAGATGTTAGCTTTTTTCTGCTCACGGGAGCTGGATTCGATATCAAGGTCAAACAGGCGTTGACCGTCAACCAGGGCGACGCGCAACTCTTCTGGGTGAGTTGCATTTATAAGCATTCTTTTCATGGAAAATAGGTGTTCCTGTCGTTAAATTTTGACAGAAAACCGAAAGGCGTCGCATCTGCGAAGCAGGATGTGCGTGCCGCTGGCCCTGTTACATCAGGGGCTGAGCGGAAGACAGACAAATTACGCCCTACCGGCGTATGATCCTGTTGATCTGAGGCCGTGGCCGGCATCCTGCCTGCCTGGTGGCAGGGAGGTGTCGTGTAGGGTTAGTGTCTGTTGGCGCATATAATCCGTTTTCAGGTTCACACAAGTGCCTAGGTCTCACGTCGTATTCGTATGCTGGACGGCCCTGCCTTGCGTGGCAGTGATTCTTCGCGATATCGCCCGGCGGTTTTCCGCGCGGTTTCAGTTTTTCCGGTGTCAGCACGCCGTCTCTTTTTACGGGTCTGTTCTGACACTTCGGAGGTATTTCTTGCGCCGTGCCCGATAGCGATTGGGCTCTCGGCGTTCAAACTCTTGAATAGTGTCGGTATACTCTTCAGCCGCTCCGGCTTCTTACTAGAGTTGGTCAGGCCGTAGACAAACGACTAATCACGCCGGAATATAACAGTATTCAGGCAACCGTTCAATCCTGCTCTTATCACCGGTTGTATTACCTATTAAAGGAACCTTATGTCCCGCAAAACCGCTACCAGAAAACCCGCCAAAACAGGGGGGAGAAAGCCGGCGGCAAAAAAAGCGCCTGAAGGCGTGTCGCAAAGTGTTACGTGGGTAACGGTTGATGAGGATAATCACGGCCAGCGGCTGGATAACTTTTTGTTGGCGCAGCTTCGCGGGGTGCCCAGAAGTATTATTTACCGCATTGTGCGCAAGGGTGAGGTGCGGGTTAATAAAGGCAGAGTGAAGCCGGATAAAAGGCTGGCGACAGGCGATCAGGTGCGTATTCCGCCGGTTATTCGCAAAGAGAAAGCCCCTCAAGCGTCTCCGGGTAGCCGTGTGCAAAAAGTAATTGAGGCCGCCGTGGTATTTGAGGACAGCCAGATGTTGGTGGTGAATAAGCCCTCGGGCATTGCAGTGCATGGTGGCAGTGGTCTGAGTTTTGGTTTGATCGAGGTGCTGCGTTCGGCTCGCCCGGAGGCTCGTTTTCTTGAGTTGGTGCATCGCCTTGATAGAGACACATCCGGGTTGGTTATGGTCGCCAAGAAGCGGTCGGCACTTCGCTACCTGCAAGAAGAGCTCCGGCAAAGGCGCATTCGTAAGCAGTACCATGCCCTGGTGGCTGGAGATTGGCCAGATAAGCTTGGTCGGGTAGATGAGCCGTTGCTGCGCTACGAGATGTCGAATGGTGAGCGCAGAGTTAGGGTGGACGAAGCGGGCAAAGCCTCGCTGACACTCTTCCGTCCCCTTGCTCGCTACAGAGGTTACAGCTTGGTAGAGGCTTCGCCGATTACCGGACGAACCCATCAGATTCGCGTACATAGCGTGTGCGCAGGACATCCTATAGCGGGCGACGATAAGTATATGGATGAGGTAAGCCTCAAAGCATTCCGCTCCGTTGGTGGGCAGCGCCTGATGCTGCATGCCCGGGCTTTGGAATTGGCCTTACCGGTTTCCGGCGAGGTCGTTCGGTTTGAGGCGCCTTATGATGAGGTGTTTAGCCAGGCGCTAAGCAAGCTTGAAGTGCGTGCAGCGGGAGCAGTTTAATGAAAGTCAAAGTTGTTATTTTTGATTGGGACGGAACACTGGTGGATTCCGTAGATCATATTGCCGACAGCCTGCATCAGGCTGCCACTGACCTTGGGTTTCCGGCACGGGAGAGGGAGGCTTACCGTGATATTATCGGTCTGGGTATGGCTGAAGCCCTGGATAGGCTGTATCCGGGCATCAGTCATAATGAAATGACGACGATACGCGAGGGTTACGCCCGCTACTTCTTCAGTAAAGTGACAACGCCACAGAATCTTTTTGAGGGGATGGCGGATGTTGTCTCGGATCTCCGGGGCTCTGGTCGCGGCTGCTCCGTGGCGACTGGCAAAAGTCGTAAAGGTCTTGAGCCGGCACTGGTGTCCAGTGGGCTTGGCGCGCATTTTGATATTACCCGCTGTGCCGATGAGACAAGTTCTAAGCCAGACCCGCGAATGCTTGAGGAAATTCTTCTATTTTACGGAGTTGAGCCTTCAGAAGCCGTTATGATCGGCGATACTCGTTATGATCTGGATATGGCGCAGCGTATCGGTATGCCCTCTATCGGTGTTGAGTGGGGTGTGCACAAGCGTGATGTGCTTGGTGAATATGCGCCACATGCCATCGTTGACTCTGTGCCGGATCTTCGCAGTGTGCTTGGGTTATAACTGAGCGTTAGCTATTCCATTTTTGACAGGACAAATGCATGAGTGATTGGGAGTCAGATAAACACCCAGAGTGGGGCGATAAGCCTGCAGAGCCGCGCCCTGGGCGAAATCAGCCGCGTGTTCCGCCCGAAACCGGCCGCGACTGGAAGCTGATAGAGAAGCTGGTAATGTCGTTGCAATCTGAGCAGCGGCGCAGCCGGCGCTGGGGAATTTTCTTCAAGCTTCTCACGTTTGCCTATTTGTTTTCTTTACTTGCTATAGTTTGGTCGCCGTTTGACGGCGGTTTGACAGCGGCGGTCGGCAAACACACGGCGCTGGTTGAGGTAAATGGCCCAATCGCTGCTGATGAGCTTGCCAGTGCTGACAGTATTGCCGGCTCTTTGCGCTCTGCTTTTGAGCAAGAAGATGTTGTGGCTGTTATTTTGCGCATTAACAGCCCGGGCGGTAGCCCGGTCCAGTCTGGTTATATTTACGACGAGATTAAGCGTCTGAGGGGTGAGCACCCGGAAAAGAAAGTGTACGCGGTGATTTCTGATATTGGCGCATCCGGCGCCTATTATATAGCCGCCGCAGCCGATGAAATCTATGCAAATCGCGCCAGCCTTGTGGGCTCTATCGGGGTTGTAGCGGGCGGCTTCGGGTTTACCGGTGTTATGGATAAGCTGGGTGTTGAGCGTCGTCTGTATACTGCCGGCGAGAATAAAGCTTTCCTGGATCCCTTCTCGCCAGAGCAGGAGCGGGAAGTGGAATTTTGGCAGAGTGTGCTAAAAAACACGCATCAACAGTTTATAGAGGCTGTAAAGAAAGGTCGTGGTGACCGCCTTGCAGACGATGAGCGGCTGTTTAGCGGTTTGGTGTGGAGTGGTGAGCAAGCTTTGGAGTTAGGTCTTATTGATGGTCTTGGTAGTGCCTCTCACGTCGCCAGGCAGGTGATCGGTCAAGAAGATTTGGTTGATTACAGCCAGCGTAAAGGGCCACTGCGAGACCTTGTTGACCAGCTTGGTATGTCGTTCGGCCAGGGGTTGGCCGGGCAACTGGTTGAGTCGCGGCTCGAACTACGATAATGCAGTCACCGCAGGTGCCTCAAGGTTCCAGTAGAGGGTTTCTGCCCCAGGTTGTCAGCATGTTGGTGAGGGCTATCAGGGGTAGGCCGATAAGGCTGTTCGGGTCCCGGCCCTGAAGTTCCTGGAATAAGGTTATACCAAGGCCCTCCATTTTAAAGCTGCCTGCGCAGTCGTAGGGCTCTTCTTTGCGAAGGTATGTGTCAATTTCCTGAGCGGTCAGGCTTCGGAAGTGAACGGTAAAGCGCTCGCAGCAGGTTTGCAGTTTCCCTGAGTCTGCATCAAGCAGGGCGAGCCCTGTTAAAAAGTTAATACTCTGGCCGCTGCTTCGTTCTAGCTGTTGGTAAGCTTTGGTGTAGGTCTCGGGCTTACTCAGTAGCGCGCCGCTGGGTAGGGTGGCTATCTGGTCAGAGCCAATAATCCAGTGCCCTGGGTAAGTGGCCGCTAAGGCTTTGGCCTTGGCTTCTGCCAGGCGAACAGCCAGAACGTCTGGCGCCTCGGCCGGGGTTGGCGATTCGTCAATATCCGGACTGGCACATGAGAACGCCAGCCCGAGCTTTTTCAGAAGTTCTCGGCGGTATGGAGACGATGAGGCCAGTAGCAGGCGTTTCCGCGGCATAAAGCTTGATCCTTTAAGAATGTTCGCCATTTTTTGTACTTGTATCGTAGAATACACCTACAGAAACCGGAACCCCCGGCTAAAACCCAACGAAGTCTTTGACAGCAGCCTGCTTCACACCTAGAATTGCGCGCCTATGTCGAACGCGTCGAGTGCCGAATTACCGAAAATAGTCGACCCCTACAAGTTGGCGGAGCACAACAGTGTACTGGAGGGAAGTATTCCTCTCCGTGCCTTGCCTCGTTTCCGTGATGCTGTGTTGGGCTTCGATGATGACGCGGCATGCCGCGTTAAGCTGTCCTTTTATATGGACAGTCAGCGTCGCCGCATTGTCTCTGGTGAGTTAGAGGCTCCAGTTAATTTGGAGTGCCAGCGTTGCATGGGGCCTATGGGGGTTGTGCTGGTTTCGCAGTTTATTCTGGGTTTAGTCACCAGCGATGAACAGGCGCAGGGGCTGCCAAGAGATCTTGAGCCGTTTCTGACTGATGATTTCAGTGCGGATCTCTGGTCGATGGTGGAGGATGAGTTGCTTCTGGTTTTGGCTCCGTATCCACTTCATGAGAGGGGCGATTGCCCGGCTAGTGAAGAACTGGAAGCCTATGAGCCAGACGGTTCGTCTGCAGAGCCGGAGGAAAAAACGGGCGATAACCCGTTCAGCGTGCTGGCGGGGCTCAAGAATACAAAGCATTAATTCGGGCGTGGGCGTTCTTTATGAAGAAAGCCGGCGCAATCAAACGAACACACGTTACTCGTAACCCTATTCAAGTAAAGTTTACGTTAACAGGTCAGGAGTGTAACCATGGCTGTACAGAAGAACCGCAAGACTCGTTCCAAGCGTGGCATGCGCCGTGCCCACGATGCTTTGAGCCCAGCAGCTCTGAGCACTGATTCAACGACGGGCGAAGTTCATCGTCGCCACCACGTGTCTCCAGATGGATTCTACCGTGGTAAGCAGGTAGTTGAAGCTAGCGACGAGTAATCTCGTTGCTTAGCCGCGCCAACCTCAGTCGAGTGGATGAACGGTGAAGCCGGTTACCATAGCGATTGATGCCATGAGTGGCGATCGGGGACCAGCGGTAGTTGTAGCCGCGGCCCTCGAAGCGGTGCGTGAAAATAAAGCCTTGAGCTTCATTCTGGTAGGAATCCGGAGTGAACTTGAGGCTTTTTTGCGTGATGAGCATCCGAGAATCCGTATTGTGGAAGCGGCAGATATTGTTCGCATGAATGAGCGGCCCTCTCATGCGTTGCGCCATAAGAAGAAGTCTTCTATGGCCATTGCGTTGGCTTTGGTTCGTGATGGCGAAGCTCAGGGGTGTGTCAGTGCCGGCAATACCGGTGCCTTGATGGCCTTTGGTCGCTCCATTATCCGCATGTATCCAGGCATTGAGCGCCCGGCAATTACCAAGCTTATTCCCTCTCTTCGCGGGCGGTGTCATGTTCTTGATCTTGGTGCCAACGTAGATTCCAGCGCCGAAAATCTCTACCAGTATGCTCTCATGGGCTCGCTTATGGCTTCGGCGATTTGTGGTCAGGGTGAGCCGCGGGTTGCTCTGCTGAATGTTGGCGAGGAAGAGATAAAAGGCAATGAACAGGTTCGTTTGGCTTCGCATATGCTGGCCCAGTGCGATTCTATTAACTACATTGGTTATGTGGAGGGCAGTGACCTTTTTCGTGACGTTGCCGATGTAGTTGTGTGTGATGGTTTTGTGGGCAATATCGCGCTCAAAACCGGCGAAGGCGTTGCCGGTTTGCTGATTGAACTCATGGAACAGACGTTCACTCGCACGCTCTATGGTCGCTTTGTGGGTCTTCTCGCTCGCCCTGTTATTGGCCGGCTTCTTCGGCTGATGGATCCCTCCCGCCATAATGGTGCCAGCCTTCTCGGTCTGCAGGGTGTGGTTATAAAAAGCCACGGCAACGCCAATGAGCGCGCTATGCTGGCAGCTATGCGCCAGGCAGTCCTAGAGGTTGAGTTAGAAGTGCCGCGGCGAATCAATGAACGCCTTGATGATTTGATGCTTTGAGCACCTATACTGAAGTTGGCTCGGCTATGTCTCCTATTCGCGGGAAAACCATCCAGCTTGTACTATTGGCTAATCTCCAGACACTTCCAATGACGATAAGATCTCGCTTATGAAATCAGCCTTTATATTTCCCGGACAGGGTTCGCAATCTGTTGGCATGCTTTCCGTAGCTGCTGAATCTTGGCCCATGATCGATAAAACATTCGCTGAGGCCTCTAATGTGCTGGGCTATGACCTTTGGCAGCTTTGCCAGAAAGGCCCGGCGGAAGAGCTTAATCAGACCATGGTTACTCAGCCGGCAATGTTAACCGCAAGTGTCGCGCTCTGGCGCCAGTGGTTTGTGGCAGGTGGAGCCAGGCCTGATTTTTTGGCAGGCCACAGCCTGGGTGAATACAGCGCATTGGTTGCCGCCGAAAGCCTCGATTTTGTCGATGCCGTTAAATTGGTGCGTCTGCGCGGTGAGCTGATGCAAGAAGCCGTGCCTGCCGGTGAAGGCAAAATGGCCGCTATTCTTGGTTTAGAAGATGGCGATGTTATAGCCGCCTGTGAAAAGGCCGCTAACGGCGATGTTGTGGCTGCGGTTAATTTCAATGCGCCGGGTCAGGTGGTTATTGCAGGGTCGGTTGCCGCAGTTGATCGTGCTATCGACGCATGCAAGGCGAAGGGTGCTCGTAAAGCCATGCCGCTGCCCGTTAGCGTTCCCTCCCATTGCGCGCTTATGAAGGGCGCGGCTGAGGAGTTGGCAGAGGCATTGGATGATGTTCGTTTTAGCGATGCCGTTATCCCGGTTATACAGAATGTTAACGCTGCACCTGAGTCAGATTCGGCTACACTGAAAGCGAATCTTCTCAAACAGCTTTATTCGCCTGTGTTGTGGGCTGACTCGGTTCGCACTTTGGTCAGACAGGATGTCAACATTGCCTTTGAGTGTGGCACTGGCAAAGTGCTTGCCGGGCTGGCCAAGCGAATTGACCGGGGACTCGCCGTTCATGGAATCGAGGGTCCGGAGGCTTTAACCGCTGCACAAGCGGCATTTGAATCGTCTTGAAGAAGGGGAGTTGTACATGTCTCTGGAAGGCAAAACAGCACTGGTAACCGGTGCTACCCGGGGAATTGGAAAAGCGATTGCTTTAGCGCTTGCTGAGCAGGGCGCAGACGTTGTAGGCACAGCCACCAGTGCAGAGGGTGCGGCAACCATTACTGGCAACCTGCAGGCTGCCGGTGGTAACGGCTACGGTATTGTGATGAACGTTGCCGATCCGGCAAGCATTGACGCTGGCTTAAAAGAGATAGCCGAAAAATCCGGTACACCTCTGATTTTGGTCAATAATGCAGGCATTACCCGTGATAACCTGCTGATGCGACTAAAAGACGACGACTGGGGCGCGGTGCTCGAAACCAACCTCTCAAGCGTGTACCGTACCAGTAAAGCTGTTTTACGGGGTATGGCAAAAGCACGCTGGGGGCGCGTTATCAACGTGAGTTCTGTAGTGGCCAGTATGGGAAATGCCGGGCAGGCTAATTACTGTGCCGCAAAAGCTGGCGTTGAAGGTTTTACCCGTAGCCTGGCTAAAGAAATGTCGAACCGTGGCATCACAGCCAACTGTGTTGCACCCGGATTTATCGACACAGATATGACAAAAAAACTGGACGATAAGCAGCGTGAGGCTATGCTGGAAATCATACCCACGGGTCGTCTGGGGCAGCCGGAAGAAGTCGCAGCCGTTGTTGCGTTTTTGGCATCGGATGTTGCTGGTTACGTGACTGGTGAAACCATTCATGTGAACGGTGGAATGTACATGGGATAAGCTCCGGTTTCGGAGTTGGTGCGCAACCCCTTGTCGCACAACATGTTTAACCCAATCCCTGCTTGTTTGAAGGTAGGGTTTACACTAAACTGGCAGCACTTGAGTTGCTTGGTTGATACACAAAGTGAGGACATTATGAGTACAGTTGAAGAGCGCGTTAAGAAGATTGTTTGTGAACAGTTGGGCGTTAAGGAGTCCGAGGTTCAAAACACATCTTCTTTTGTAGAGGATCTTGGCGCTGACTCACTGGACACCGTTGAGCTGGTCATGGCATTGGAAGAGGAGTTTGAAACCGAAATTCCTGATGAAGAAGCTGAGAAGCTGGGCAGTGTTCAGGACGCGATCGACTATATCGTCGCGCATACCTGATACTCTTCAGTTAAGCTAGCCAGGCAAAAAGCCGTCCTTATCATTTATTGAAGGACGGCTTTTTTATTGCTTTTTGGTGACTCTTTTGCGGGTCTATCAGCACAAACGACGGACGAAAAGGTCAGGTGGGCAAGGTTATGAGTAAACGACGGGTTGTGATCACTGGTATGGGCATGTTGTCTCCGCTAGGGAACGACGTGGGGGCTTCCTGGGAGGCAGTTTTGGCCGGCCGCAGCGGCATTGGCACGATCGATCGCTTCGATGCCTCCGGTTACAGCACCCGCATTGGCGGTGCGATTAAAGACCTGGATCTGGAATCCTACCTTTCTACCAAGGAAGCCAGAAAGCTGGATGCGTTTATTCACTACGGCCTGATTGCCGCCCAGCAAGCGGTGGAACACAGCGGCCTGGCAGACTATAGCGAGCTTGATCGTGAGCGTGCGGGTATCGCTATCGGGTCTGGTATCGGGGGGCTGGAGTACATTGAAAAAAGTGTGCTTACGATGGATAAATCCGGCCCACGCAGAGTGTCGCCGTTTTTTGTTCCGGCATCGGTAATCAACATGATCTCTGGTAACGCCGCTATCCGGTTTGGTTATCAGGGGCCGAATATTGCCATAGTAACGGCCTGCACTACAGGCACTCATAATATTGGGTACGCTGCCCGCACCATTGCTTACGGTGATGCAGACGTAATGCTTGCCGGTGGTTCTGAAATGGCAACCACGCGAACAGGGATGGCGGCATTTGCCTCAGCCAAGGCCCTGTCTACTCGCAATGACGACCCGGAAAAGGCGAGCCGGCCCTGGGATAAAGACAGGGATGGTTTTGTGCTCAGTGACGGCGCGGGCGTGGTGGTGCTGGAAGAGTTGGAGCATGCCAAAAAGCGCGGCGCAACCATCTATGGCGAGCTGGTTGGCTTTGGTATGAGTGATGATGCCCATCATATTACGGCGCCCCCTGCAGACGGTGAGGGCGCGGCACGCTCTATGAGTAACGCACTGCGAGACGCCGGATTGAAGCCGGAAGACGTGGATTACATTAACGCCCATGGCACCTCCACACAGGTGGGCGATATTGCAGAAATTGCAGCGGCTAGGCGGGTATTTGGCGATCACGCAAACAAATTGGCTATGAGTAGTACCAAGTCTATGACCGGGCACTTACTGGGTGCAGCCGGGGCAGTTGAAGCCATTTTTTCACTGCTTGCTATACGGGATGGTGTGCTGCCGCCTACTATTAACCTTGATAACCCGGATGAAGGCTGCGACTTGGATTTAGTTCCTAATACCTGCCGGAAATCTGATGTTCGGGTTGCTTTGTCTAATTCATTCGGCTTTGGTGGTACAAACGGCACGTTGATTCTCCGCCGTTACGAAGGCTAAAGCGCTATGTTCAACCTTTACTGGGCTGATGAAAGAGGCTTGCCAGCCGGTGACCGGGGTGCGGCCTACGGTGATGGTCTGTTCGAAACCATAAGCATGCGTGGTGGCAAGGGTGTGCTTCTGGCCCGTCACCTGGACAGAATGGTTCGTGATGCAGGCAGGTTGGGCATCCCCATTGCTCTTGCCGATCTTCGCAAAGCCTGTACTGCAGCTGTTACTCGTTACGCAGGCCGTTATACGAATCAGCAGATTGATGGAGACTGGGTGCTCAAATTGACGCTCACTCGCGGGGAGGGTGGCCGTGGCTACCAACCGGGGCTAGGAATTCGACCAAACTTGATGATGTCTGCTAGCGCCATGCCGACCATGCCTGACGCTTCTGGCGTTGCTGTCGATTTTTCCCGAGTTCCGCTCACCGTGAATCCACTATTTGCCGGTATTAAATCGCTCAATCGGCTGGAGCAGGTTATGGCCGCTAGAGAGATAGACGGCGATCTGTTTGAAGTCATCATGTCAGATAGCGCGGGCAACCTGATTGAGGGCACCCGTACAAACCTTCTGCTCAAAACATCCGAAGGCTGGGTAACGCCCCCGGCGAAGGACCTTGCAGTGGCAGGTATATTACGCCAATGGATGCTGGAAAAACTGAGGGCGAAGGGAGAAGTGGTTACAGAGCGTGATGTGAATATCGGCGATATTATGGGCTCACATTGCCTGGGCCTCTATCTTTTGAATAGCGTTATGGGCGCTGTTCCGGTGGGTGTGCTTGCCGGCCAGGATTTGCCTGTAGATGATGGACTTGCGACAATCTTCAATCCTTTCGAGCTACTGGAATAAATCGTTTGTTCAAGAAACTTTTGGTTGCGATTATATGTGCCGCTGTACTGGTTGGTGCGGGCACGGGTTTGTGGGTTTGGCAGGGGCTGGATTCGCTTAAAGCCCCCGTTGTTATGGCCGAACCTGTGCTATTTGATGTGTCTGCGGGCACGGCATTCAGTAGCGTTGCCAGACAGCTTGAAGCTCACGGACTGGTAGAAAAGAGCCTGTGGGTTCGCATTTATGGTCGTCTTTTCCCTGATCTAGCCAGAATCAAGGCCGGAGAATACGAGTTCACCGACGGCATGAGTGCTGAGACCATGCTCGAAAAAATGGTGGAGGGTGACACCAAGCACTGGTCAGTGCAGTTTATTGAAGGTTGGACGTTCAGCGATATGCGCGCTGCGCTCGCGTCGACCCAGGGTCTTGAGAAACTCACATCCCAGTGGTCGGATGCGCAAATCATGAAGGCGGTTGGTGCAGAAGGCCAGCACCCGGAAGGACGGTTCTTCCCGGATACGTATTTATATACGAGCAGCGAGTCGGACCTTGACCTGCTACGGCGCTCGTTCCGGCGTATGGAAGAGGTACTCGCAGAAGAATGGGAGAACCGCGAAGAAGGCCTGCCATACGATAGTGCTTATGAAGCGTTAATTATGGCCTCTATTGTCGAGCGCGAAACCGGTGCTCCCCATGAACGTGAACAGGTGGCAGGCGTATTTGTGCGGCGCTTGCAAAAAACCATGCGTTTGCAGACAGATCCAACGGTGATTTACGGCATGGGCGATAAGTACAAAGGCCGCATCGGCAGCCGGGATCTGCGTACTCACACACCTTACAATACCTACCGCATTGACGGTCTACCGCCTACACCTATTGCTTTACCAGGTCGGGAAGCCATTCATGCCTCGTTGCATCCGGGCTCCGGTAAAGCTCTCTATTTTGTGGCTCGCGGTGATGGCACCCATAAGTTTTCCAACACGCTGGCAGAGCACCAGAAGGCTGTTCGTACGTTTCAGTTGAATCGTCGGTCGGATTACCGTTCGTCGCCGGCTGGTAAGGATGATAAAGAATGACTGTTCGTGGCCGGTTTATTACTTTTGAAGGCACCGAAGGCGTGGGTAAATCCACCCAGATAGCCAACGCGGCCGACACACTTAAAAAACTCGATATTGATTGTATTGTTACCCGCGAACCAGGTGGCACCCCCATGGCTGAGGCGATTCGTGAGCTGCTCCTGGCGCCAAGGGACGAACCCGTAAACGAGCTTACTGAACTGCTCCTGATGTTTGCCGCTAGAGCGCAACACCTTCATACCTATATTTGCCCCGCCCTTGAGCAGGGGCAATGGGTGTTGTGTGATCGCTTTACCGATGCGACATTTGCGTACCAAGGGGGAGGGCGCGGTGTTTCAAGCGAGCGGATCGCGTTGCTGGAAAATCTGGTGCAAGGCGACGTACGGCCAGATCATGTGGTTTTGTTGGACGCCCCCGTTGAAACCGGTATGGTCCGGGCAAGACAGCGGGGAGCGTTGGACCGATTTGAGCAAGAAACTGTGTCTTTTTTTCAGCGTATTCGCGATACATATCTGGCTCGCGCGGCTGTTGAACCCTCCCGTTACAATATCGTAGACGCATCAGCCTCGCTTGACCAAGTAAGCCGCAGAGTCAGCGAACTTATGTGCAAGTTCCAGTCAGATCTGCTTTAATTGAGTTATATTCTCAATTAAAGATTCCGGTTGACCTATGCTGGATGCCAGATTACTCAAGTTGCCAACTGCCTCTCATCAGCATCGCCATGAGCACCACCAGATAGTGGTTGGTGTTCAAGGTGAAGCAGACTTGAGCGTTGATGGAACGGGTTCTCATCTGGATACATGGAAAGCCTGCCTTGTGCCAACAGAGGCGCGGCACGATTACTGTGGCAATCATCAAAACCATGTTTTGGTAATTAATGTAGATCCTTCAAACCCTGCTATTTCTACCCCGGCACACGCTGATTACGAGCGTATGGTTCGAGTGTTCGAAAGGCCGCGCACCATTCATATGGACAGCCGCATGCAGGGGTTGGTTCAATTTGCCGCAGGTGAGTTTGATCGCTCACCTGGTAATCTGGCCATGCACGGTCATTTGGCGGCCAGTATTTTTTATTGCATGGCCGATCGAATGGTTGACCGGAAAGCTGTACCTCCTAACAGGCATAGCCTCAGCCCGGCGGCAATGCAGCGTTATATCAAGACCAATCTTCACCGGAAGGTCACTGTGCAGGAGCTGGCCAGTGAGGCTTGCCTGAGTGTCAGTCGCTTTCATGAAGTATTCCGTGAAGTGCTTGGCACCACTCCGCACCAGTTTCTTTTGCAGGCTCGCCTTAATCAGGCTATTGCCCTTTTGGCTTCTACCTCTCTTTCGGTATCGGAGATCAGCTATCGGGTGGGCTTCTCCTCCCAGAGTGCGTTGACCAATGCGCTGCGTAAACATAAGGGAACCACCCCGGCCAGGCTGCAAGTTAGTGAAAACGTTGCTTGATTTAGTCTGGCATTACACGACTCCGTAGAATTCCGTAAAAGAATCGTAGGATTTTGTAAGCCGGGTATACGTAGTGATACTAGGCTGTTCGTGCTAAAACTTAGCCTACCAACTTGTTGGCGTTTTCGGTCGCAAAATGTGAATACTTAACTATAGTTAAGGTCGAACGTGCGATGCGTGATCTTGCTCAGGTTCGGAAGGATTTCGAGTAAACAAGAAGAATGACACAGTATGCTGGCATTCCGTTGCCAGGCCTGTGCTTTGAGAGCGGATACAGTCCGACTCATTAAACCGGAGGAGTTCCATGGCTATTGGTGTTTGGATTAGTCTATTTGCTTATTTTGCGGTCATGATTGGCATTGGCCTTTTCGCGATGCGCACATCTACCTCATCATCTGAAGATTACATGCTTGGCGGCAGGGGGCTCAGCCCAAAAGTGGCGGCTTTGTCTGCTGGCGCTTCAGACATGAGCGGATGGTTGCTTCTGGGTCTTCCGGGAGCCATGTATGTCTCCGGTCTTGCCTCTGCCTGGATCGGCATTGGTTTGTTTGCGGGTGCATTTATTAACTGGATCATTGTTGCGCCCAGATTGCGGTCGCAAACCGTCCACTACGGCAACGCCTTGACGATTCCAGCCTTTTTGGCGAATCGGTTCCCAACTCAGGCACTGCCTCTAAGAACTGTGTCAGCCATTGTTATTGTGGTGTTTTTCTCGGTTTACACGGCTTCGGGCCTGGTAGCCGGAGGCAAACTGTTTGAAAGTGCATTTGCCGGAATTTTCAACTTCGGTGGCATGGGTGACTACGGCGTAGGTATCGTTATAACTCTGGGCGTTGTACTTGCCTACACAGTGGTTGGTGGGTTCCTGGCTGTGAGCATGACCGACTTCGTGCAGGGCTGCATCATGATGGTTGCGCTGGTTCTGATGCCTATTGTTGTGCTGTTTGGCGAAGGCGGTGGCGGTTTTGCCCAGGCCACAACCACGCTGAACGAGGTAGATCCCACTCTGCTCTCCTGGACAGAAGGGCTTACCTTTATAGGATGGCTCTCAGCCGTGACCTGGGGCCTGGGTTACTTTGGTCAGCCGCATATCATTGTTCGTTTCATGGCGATCCGTTCCGTGAAAGAGGTTCCGATTGCTCGTAACATTGGCATGTCCTGGATGGGCATCTCCCTGATTGGTGCTATTGGCCTGGGTATTTTCGGTCGGGCGTACGCAATACGTAATGGTATAGACGTTGAAGATCCCGAGACCATCTTTATCATTCTTGCAGACCTACTGTTCCATCCGTTGATCACAGGCTTCCTGTATGCAGCCCTTCTGGCCGCGGTAATGAGCACCATTTCCAGTCAGCTTCTGGTGGCTTCTTCGTCGCTGACAGAAGACTTTTACCGCTTGTTCCTGCACAAGGAAGCAGGTGACCGCGAGTGCGTGAACGTTGGTCGTGTATGCGTAGTGCTTGTTGGCCTTGTTGCTGCGGTAATCGCTTCTGATCCTACCTCAGATGTTCTAGGGCTTGTGGGTAACGCCTGGGCCGGCTTTGGTTCTGCGTTTGGCCCGCTGATCATTCTGGCGCTCATGTGGCCGCGCACGAACGGCGCTGGTGCACTGGCGGGTCTGATTGCTGGTGCCGGTACCGCTTTGATCTGGGTATCCCTGGGTTGGAACGCTGAGTTCATGGGTGGCCCTGGCGTTTATGAAATCATGCCAGGCTTCGCAGCTTCCTTTATTGCGATTATCGTAGTAAGCCTTATGACTGGTGATTCCAATGAATACCAGGTAGAGACTTGAGAATAACCGATAGCGCGAAAGGCGCTTGAGGTATAAAGGGGTTCCTGCGGGAGCCCCTTTTTTGTTTGTGCTTCAGGCGCGACACTCGACTGGTAGATTTGGAGCGGTGCAACTACCTTTAAGAAGTTACACTTTCAAGTGTGAGCGAAAACAATGATAAAAAGGAGCCACTTCATGAGTAAGTACAGATTTTCGAAACGCGCCTCGGGGCTATTGGCAGCTGCTGTGGTTTCATTCGCCAGCGGCGTTCAAGCGGAAGGAAATTATGTGATGGGGACTGCCACAACGGGCGGAACCTATTATCCCGTGGGCGTTGCTATTTCAACCCTCATCAAAGTTAAGCTTGAGCCGTCTACCAATATATCGGTTTCTGCGATCAGTTCTGCCGGCTCTGGTGAGAATTTAAAGCTCATGGACGAAGATCAGATTCAGTTTGGTATTCTGCAGGGGCTATACGGTGCATACGCATGGAATGGTACCGGTCCGGTGCCGAAGGCTTATAAAAACCTGCGCTCGGTTTCTATGCTTTGGCAAAACGTAGAACACTTTGTAGTGACCAAAGATGTTGCGAAAACCGGCACTATCGAAGATATGACCAACCTTTATGGCGAGAGTTTCTCCATTGGTGCACGAAACTCAGGCACCGAAGGTTCTGGTCGCTTTATTCTTGGCAAAGTCGGTATTGATTTGGAAAAGGTAGACTTGGCCTATCTGGGCTATGGTCCCAGTGCAGACGCCCTGCAGAACGGTAATATTGATGGCATGAATATACCGGCTGGTGTGCCTGCCGCCGCAGTAACCAGAGCCTACGCCAACATGGGAGCAGAAATTACCACCCTGGATTTCACACCGGAGCAGGTTGCACAGGTTAACAGCGATTTTGAACTGTGGACGCCTTACACCATTCCTGCGGGTACCTATCCGCAGCAGGATCAGGACATCACTACCATTGCCCAGCCTAATATCCTGGCGGCCCGTGCGGATGCCCCCGAGAACGATGTTTACGAAATCACAAAAACCATCTACAACAATTTGCCGTTCCTGAACAATATTCACCCGGCAACCAAAGCCATGGCGCTTGAAAAAGCGATTGCCGGCCTACCTATGCCGCTTCACCCGGGGGCTGCGCGTTTCTATAAGGAGCAGGGCCTTGAGATACCTGAACGACTGATTGCACAATAATGGTGTCAGGTAACTCAGGTAGCGAGCCGACCGTTGCGGTTCGTGACGAGAGTGTTGCAGAGGTGAGCGAGCGATTGGGTCACCGGCTGATTGGGCCGGTGATTTTTTGGCTTGCTATCGCCACTGCTCTTATTCACCTTTATTTCAACACGATCTCCACCTTGTCGGAGTTGTGGAGCTCGGCTCTGCACTTCGGCCTTTTCGGTCTTATTTGCACGCTCACCACGCCCATGTTCAAGGCTCGTTCGCCAGGAGGGCAGCGTATGGTGCTGGGTGTTGATGTTGTGCTGGGGCTGACCGCGCTAGGTTGTGCGTTTTACCTGATTATCTTTGAAAATGATCTTTATCAGCGTGGATTTAACTTTGATACGGGTGATTGGATCATCTCGATTGTTTCGGTGGTGCTTGTGCTGGAACTGGCCCGCAGAACCGTTGGCTGGTTCATTCCCGTACTGTGTATTGTTTCACTGACCTATGTGGCCTGGTGGGGCCAGTATGTAGATGGCCTTTTCAATTTTCCGGGACTGTCTTGGGAGACGGTTCTTTATCGCTCTTATATCGGCGGTCAGGGTATGTTGGGTTCTATTGCCCGAATATCCTGGACTTACGTGTTTATGTTTATCCTGTTCGGGGCATTCCTGGTAAAATCCGGGGCAGGGGGTTTTATTATTGAGCTGGCACGCTGTGCTGCCGGGCGGTTTGTAGGTGGCCCGGGGTTTGTTGCGGTGTTCGCCTCTGGACTGATGGGGTCGGTTTCAGGCTCCAGTGTCGCAAATACAGTGTCTACCGGCGTTATAACCATTCCACTGATGCGAAAGGCCGGCTTTCCGGCGCGTTTTGCTGCGGGCGTAGAAGCCGCGGCCTCAACGGGTGGCCAGCTAATGCCCCCGGTGATGGGGGCTGGGGCCTTTATCATGGCCTCTTATACTCAAGTTTCCTACCTTACTATTATTGGCGTGGCCGCCCTGCCGGCGCTCCTTTATTTTGTCTCAGTGGCCATGTTTGTGCGTATCGAGGCCAAGCGAAGCCGTGCCGTTAAATTGGAAGACGATGCGGCGCCCTCACTCAAGGAAGTTATGAAGGGCGGCTGGCATTTTTTATTGCCTTTGATTGTTCTTGTGGCAGCACTCGTGCATGGGTTTACGCCCACCTATGCGGCAGGCATAGCCATTCTGTCGGTTGTTGTTGCGTCCTGGCTTTCAAAGCATCCAATGGGGTTTCGGGATATTCTCGATGCTCTGGTTATGGGTACGCGAAACATTACAACTACTGCGATTTTACTGATTACCGTTGGTCTGATTGTGATGGTGGTATCCACTACAGGTATTGGGAATACATTTTCCCTGATGATTACTGATTGGGCGGGTGGAAGCCTGCTGGTTACGATTTTTCTGGTCGCCCTGGCTTCCTTGATTTTAGGGATGGGGTTGCCGGTCACGGCCGCTTATATTGTGCTTGCCACGCTTTCAGCGCCAGCTATCTACAATCTATTGGCACAGAGCCAGTTGGTGGAATTGATGGTGAATGGCAGCTTGCCGGAGCAAGCCAAGGCTATTTTTATGCTGGCCGCGCCAGACCAAATGCCATTGCTCAATGCGCCTATGGACACAGCAACCGCTCAGCAGTTGCTCTCTGTGGTGCCGGATACGTTCAGCAGCCAGCTTCTGGAGCAGGCTTTGTCACCTGCCGCCCTTTCGATGCTGCTGGTGGCAGCTCACATGGTTATCTTCTGGTTATCTCAGGATTCAAGCGTGACACCACCGGTTTGTTTGACTGCTTTCGCTGCCGCAGCTATTGCTGAAACACCGCAGATGCGTACTGGCTTCACTGCCTGGAAACTTGCCAAAGGCCTGTACATAGTACCGCTGTTGTTTGCTTATTCGCCCCTCATTACTGGTGATTTTACCGAAATGATTCGGGTATTCTGTTTTGCCTTGTTTGGTCTTTACGCAATCATTGCCGGTCTTGAGGGCTATCTGGAGCACAAGCTTAATCTTCTGGTCCGGCTGCTTATGTTTCCGATTGGTGCATTGATGCTTTGGCCCCACGGCCATGTTTGGGCAGATGCCGCTGGGCTGGCTATATTTCTTTGTGTGTTGGTGTGGAGCAGTCGTCGTGGGCGTAGTTTGGGTTCGGGTGGTCCGGGCAAAAAAGTGGCGGCCAGGGGCAGTGCATGACGGTGTTTGAGGTAATAGCGCTGCTTGCGCTGGGGGGCATTGCCGGCTTTATCAATGTGCTCTCAGCAGGTGGGTCGATGCTCACACTGCCTCTTCTGATGTTTCTCGGGTTGCCGCCGCAGGTTGCGAATGGCACCAACCGCGTGGCAATTATTTTGCAGAGCACAACCGCTGTGGCCAGTTTTAAGCGCCTCGGTCATGGCAACCTCCGGGTAAGCTTGCACCTGGCGGTGCCGGCGGTTTTGGGAGCGCTCCTGGGCGCCTGGATAGCAACCTGGGTGGCTGACGCAATATTTGAGTGGGTGCTGATCATTGCCATGATCGGTGCTTCTGTATGCATGCTGCTACCTCAGCCCAAGCTGAATACCAACCCGCTAACACCAGATCGCCTAGGTCCGGTTATTTACATCGTCATGTTTTTGATCGGTATATACGGTGGGTTTATTCAGGTCGGTGTTGGCGCACTGTTTCTAGTGGTTTTGCACAGAATGCTTCGCATCGATCTGCGTCAGGTGAATGTATTCAAGGTCTTTATCATTCTGTTGTACACCCTGCCTGCATTGCTGATTTTTGCCGTTAACGGACAGGTTCGTTGGGGTATGGGGTTGATTCTGGCTGTTGGTAATGTCACCGGGGCGTTTGTTGCAGTCAGGGTGAACCTGAGTGAGGTGGGTGCGCAGTGGGTGAAGTGGGTTACCCTTGTGATGGCTGGCGCGATACTGATCCGGCTTATGGTTTATTAATCAGATATTGGGAAGACGTTACAATGAAAGCAATGGTAATCGAAGAGTTTGGAGGCCCCGACGTTTTTGTAGAGCGGGAGATGACAGACCCGGAACCGTTTGACGGCCAAGTGCGAATCAAAGTGGTTGCTTCCAGCATTAATCCGATCGAAGCCAAAATTCGTTCCGGCCTGGTGAAAACCGGGCCAGACATGCCAGCAATCCTGAATGGTGATGTTGCGGGTGTTGTGGAGAAGGTTGGACCGGGAGTGACTTGTTTTTCCGAAGGCGACGAAGTATTCGGATGCGCCGGTGGAACTAAGGGTTGGCCGGGAGCGTTGGCAGATTTTATGGTCGCAGATGCTCGTTTACTGGCGAAACGCAGCTCGTTGATGACGCTACCGCTGGTTGAGTGTGCGGCACTGCCTCTGGTGTTTTTAACTGCCTGGTCGGCTCTTGTAGAGCGGGCAGACATTCAGGCCGGTGAGCATGTTCTGATTCATGCCGGCACGGGAGGCGTAGGGCATGTTGCTATTCAGATAGCAAAGTATCTGGGGGCGAGAGTGGCCACCACGGTGTCTACCCCCGAAAAAGCAGAGTTAGCAAGGCAGCTTGGGGCGGATGATATTATTTTTTACCGCGAAGAATCTGTTGATGCGTACAGGCAGAGATTAACCGGCGGGCAAGGCTTCAGTCTGGTGTTTGACACGGTAGGAAAAGAAAATGTGGATCGGGCCATTGAAGCAGCAGCCATTTCAGGGCGACTTTGCTCCATCAATACTCGTTCCACTCATGATCTTAGTCTGATGCACGCCAAAGGCCTGACGCTCCATGTGATTTTTCGCTCAATCCCGCTGCTTCACGGTGTCGGTATGGATGATCAGCCACGTTTGATATCCGCAATGTGCGAGATGTTGGAGCGGGGCGCGATTCGACCGTTACTGGATCATGAGCGCTTCTCCTTTGCCCGGATTGCTGAGGCTCACCGCCACCTCGAATCCGGTCTCGCGGTTGGTAAAATTCTGCTGCAACGATAAGGGAGGTCCGGACATAAAAAACGCCAGCCCGTAGGCTGGCGTTTTTCGTGGAACTAAACCTTTAAAAGTTAGAGCTTAAGCAATGTTAGCTTCAGCCGCCTTTGTAGTGTAGTTCTCCATCTGATCGAAGTTCAGATACTTGTAGATCTCTGATGACATGCTGTTCAGATCCTTGGCGTACTCCATGTACTCTTCCGCAGATGGGAGTTTACCCAGTATTGCGCCTACCGAGGCCAGTTCTGCAGAGGTCAGGTAAACGTTGGCACCATCGCCCAGACGGTTCGGGAAGTTACGAGTAGAAGTGGAAAGCACAGTGCTCTTGGCCGCCACGCGTGCCTGGTTACCCATGCACAGTGAACAACCTGGCATTTCAGTGCGTACACCGGCAGTGCCATAGATATTGAAGTAGCCTTCTTCCATCAACTGCGCCTGGTCCATCTTGGTTGGCGGAGACATCCAGAGGCGGGTTTTCAGCGGCTCTTTGTTCGCATCAAGCAGTTTACCGGCAGCACGGAAGTGGCCGATGTTGGTCATGCATGAGCCGATGAATACTTCGTCTACCTTGTCGCCAGCCACTTCGGACAGAGTGCGGGCATCGTCCGGGTCGTTCGGGCAGCACACGATTGGCTCTTTGATGTCAGCCAGATCAATCTCTACAACATGCGCATACTCGGCGTCTTTATCAGCCCGCATCAATTTCGGATTGGCAATCCACTCTTCCATTTGCTGGGCGCGACGCTCCAGAGTGCGTGGGTCGCCGTAACCTTCGGCAATCATCCAGCGCAGCATGGTGATGTTCGAGCGCAGGTACTCAGCTACGGACTCTTCAGACAGGTTGATAGTGCAGCCAGCTGCAGAGCGCTCGGCCGACGCGTCAGAAAGCTCAAATGCTTGCTCAGCAGTGAGGTGTTCAAGACCTTCGATCTCCAGAATACGGCCGGAGAATTCGTTAATCTTGCCTTTCTTCTCAACGGTCAGCATGCCCTGTTTGATGCCATACAGCGGAATAGCGTGTACCAGATCACGCAGGGTGATGCCTGGCTGCATTTCGCCTTTGAAACGAACCAGTACAGATTCAGGCATGTCCAGTGGCATAACGCCAGTGGCGGCCGC
The DNA here is from genome assembly GCA_030457765.1 of Marinobacter sp. Taxonomy (GTDB): domain Bacteria; phylum Pseudomonadota; class Gammaproteobacteria; order Pseudomonadales; family Oleiphilaceae; genus Marinobacter. The sequence goes on from JAKDUK010000002.1 coordinate 52,717, forward strand.
AAACGCAACCAGGCCAGAGCCAGCCGGGAACGAAATGCCCATCGGGAAACGGGTGTGCGAGTCGCCGCCGGTGCCGACAGTGTCTGGCAGCAGCATACGGTTCAACCATGAGTGGATGATGCCGTCACCTGGGCGCAGGGAAACACCACCACGGGTTTTGATGAAATCTGGCATGGTGTGCTGCATTTCTACGTCAACCGGCTTCGGGTAGGCTGCGGTGTGACAGAAAGATTGCATAACCAGGTCGGCCTGGAAGCCCAGGCAAGCCAGGTCTTTCAGCTCGTCACGGGTCATCGGTCCAGTGGTGTCCTGGGAGCCCACGGTAGTCATGTGTGGCTCGCAGTAGGTGCCGGGGCGAACGCCTTGGCCTTCTTCAAGACCACAAGCCTTGCCAACCATCTTCTGGCCCAGTGTGAAGCCTTTGTTGCCGGCTTCGGGATCTTTGGGCAGACGGAACAGATCCGTTGCCCCCATGCCCAGGGCTGTGCGGGCTTTGGCTGTCAGGCCACGGCCTATGATCAGGGGAATACGGCCGCCGGCCTGAACTTCATCCAGAATAACGTCGGATTTGAATTCAAACTCGGAGATAGTCTCGCCGGCTTCGTTTAGAACCTTGCCTTCGTATGGGCGGATTTCAATCACATCGCCCATGTTCATATCATCTACTGGCGCTTCAAATACCAGAGCGCCGGCATCTTCCATGGTGTTGAAGAAAATCGGGGCAACTTTGTTGCCGATACACACGCCGCCGGCGCGCTTATTGGGTACGCCAGGGATGTCCTCGCCGAAGAACCACAGCACCGAGTTGGTGGCTGATTTGCGTGAAGAACCTGTGCCTACTACATCGCCCACAAAGGCAACGGGCAGACCCTTGGCTTTAATTTCATCAATCTGGCTCATGGGGCCGGTAACGCCTTGCTCTTCCGGCTTCAGGCCGTCGCGCTCCATTTTGTAGGCAGCGCGGGCGTGCAGCGGGATATCAGGGCGGGACCAGGCATCGGGAGCAGGGGACAGGTCATCGGTGTTGGTTTCGCCGGTTACCTTGAAAACTACCATTTTGGTGCTCTCAGCCACCTTGTTCTTGTTGGTGAACCACTCGCCGTTGGCCCAGGATTCAACAACGGATTTGGCAACGGCGTTGCCAGCGTCCATTTTTTCCTTCACATCGTTGAAGGCATCAAACATCAGCAGAGTGCGCTTGAGTTGCTCACCCGCCAGTTCGGCCAGATCGCTGTTGTCGAGCAAATCAACCAATGTTTCAATATTGTAGCCGCCCTGCATCATGCCTAGCAGTCGTACTGCTTTTTGCTTATCTAGCAGCGGAGACGTTGCTTCGTCTTTAACGATCGCAGTGAGAAATGCAGCTTTTACGTAAGCGGCTTCGTCTACGCCTGGTGGAATGCGGTTTTCCAGCAGGTAGACCAGTGTTTCTTCTTCGCCTGCAGGTGGGTTCTTCAGCAGCTCAACCAGAGCGGCAGTTTGTTCAGGATTCAATGGCTTGGGGGGAATGTCCAGAGCCGCACGTTCTGCAACGTGTTCACGGTAGGCTTCTAACACAATTTGGATCCTCATCAGTTGGTATGTCCCGCGCCTTTAACAATATGCCTGGCGGGAGTTTTATGGCAGAAAGACTGTAAGTTGGCGCTGCATTCTATAGGAAAGCACTTATAAAGTTAAGTTGGACAGTCGTCAGGGATACCTGATATTACGTTATAATCACGCCTCCCATTGATTTGATGTTGCTGCTTACCATGAACCACAAAACAGACTCCATGACTCTAGCCCTGCAAGAGATCCATGATTTTTTACCCTGCGCTACACCACAGCAGTGGATTGATAATGCCCTGGCCAACCAGGAACTGATGCTTATCGATCATGCCCATTGCGAGAAAAAAGCGGCATCGACGGCACTCAGCCTAATGTACCGTTATGTAGAGAACACCAATCTACTGAATAAAATGTCTCGTTTGGCCCGAGAAGAGCTGCGGCATTTTGAGCAGGTGTTGGCCATTATCAACAAACGGGGGATAGCGTATTGCCATCTGACACCTGCACGGTATGCAGCGGGCTTACGCAAAAAAGTGCGTACCGATGACCCGGGCCGTCTGGTGGATGTTATGGTTGTGGGTGCTATTATTGAAGCCCGCTCGTGCGAACGGTTCGCTGCGTTGGTGCCGTTTTTGGATGACGAGCTGGCGGAGTTTTACAGTGGTCTGCTCAAATCTGAGGCGCGTCATTACCGGGATTACCTGGCGTTAGCCATACAGGCCAACGAAGGGCCGGTCGATGAGAGGGTGGCAGAGTTTCTGGCTATTGAAAAACAGCTTATTCTAGAGCCCGATGATGAGTTCCGGTTTCACAGTGGGCCAATCGTTTGAGCGCTAGGTTAGCGCCCGGCAGAGGCCAATCCAGGCGTCAATGCCTGCGCTTCGGTATTTCTGTTTATGCAGGATGAAGTAAAACTGTCGTTCAAAGTTCCGGTTTTTGGGTGTGCTCAGGGGTACCAGGCTGCCACGCTTGAAGGCGTCAGCAAGCACCACTTCTGATAGGCATCCTATGCCCAGATTTGCCTCCACGGCTCGTTTGATCGCTTCGGTATGCTCCAGCTCAAGCAGTACGTCCAGGTCTGGGAGTAGGCCGTGCATGCCGCGCTCGAAGCTCTGCCGGGTTCCGGAACCTTGTTCCCTCATCACCCAGGTGGCGTCCCGAAGGTCTGTGTCCGACAGCTCTTTTTTAGCGGCCAGTGGGTGAGCGGGAGAGCAGAAAACCACCAGTTTGTCGCCGCGCCAGGGCAACACTTCAAGCTCTGAAGATTGCAGTTCGCCTTCAATCAGGCCGATGTCGAGCTCAAAATCTTTGACCCTGCGTGCAATCGTGCTTGTGTTGGCCACTTCCAGAGATACGCGGGGCTGGGTAGGGGTATTCATGTATTGGGCCATGACGCCAACGGCTAGATAGTTACCTATAGTTAAGGTGGCTCCGACTTTTAGCGCACCCACCTCAGAGTGTTTGCTAAAAGCCTGTTCCAGCTCCGTTGATTGTGCAAGTACAGCTTCCACTTTTGGACGATAAAGACGCCCAAGTTCATTCAACTGGAGGCGTTTGCCAACACGGTCGAATAATTGAATGTCGAATTGGTTTTCCAGTTCCTTGAGTGCGCTGCTAGCGGCAGACTGCGACATAGCCAGCGATTCTGCAGCACGGGTAATGTTCTGGAAGTGCGCGGCGGCTAGAAAGACTTCGAGTTGCCTGAAACTGTACTTCATAACAAAACGCTCTAAATCGACATTACCGAATAAGGTTATGGGAATATCCCATTTCATCGATAGGTTAATGATGCGGTACACTCTACGCAATTCATATTTTAAATGTTCGCCGCCGAATCGGACCGGCAAGAGGTTTACATGAGCAACGTGATTAAAGAAACCGTGACCAGCGTACGCCACTGGAACGATACCCTGTTCAGCTTTAAAACGAGCCGAGATCCAGGGTTTCGGTTCAAGAACGGGCACTTCGTGATGATAGGCCTGGAAACAGAAGGAAAGCCTTTGATGCGCGCTTACAGTATAGCCAGCGCGAATTACGAAGAGGAGTTGGAGTTCTTTTCTATCAAGGTGCAGAATGGCCCGCTGACCTCGCGCCTGCAGAAAATTAAGGTTGGGGATGAAATCCTGGTAAGCCGTAAGCCCACGGGGACCCTGATTATGGACAACCTTTTACCAGGAAAGAACCTCTGGCTAATTAGCACCGGTACCGGTTTGGCGCCGTTTATGAGCATTATCAAAGACCCCGAGGTATATGAGGCCTTTGATAAGGTTATCCTTACCCACGGTGTAAGATATGCCTCAGAACTTGCCTACCAGCAAGAGATTGAAGAGCTGCCTGAAAACGAATATTTTGGGGAAATGGTAAAAGGCAAGCTGGAGTATTATCCAACGGTAACCCGTGAACCTTTCCGCAATGAGGGCCGGCTTACCCGCGCGATGCAAAGCGGCAAGATAACGAGAGAGTTTGGTTTGCCTGACTTAAATCCTGAGAATGATCGGTTCATGATTTGTGGTAGCCCGAGCATGCTTAAGGATACCTGTTCCATTCTAGACGAAATGGGGTTCAAAGAAGCCCGTGGTGGCGATATGGGGCACTACGTGGTTGAGCGGGCCTTTGTGGAGAAATAGAGCGACCGCCGGATAGCATTTTGCTGGCGTATTCCGAGTCGTGCGAAATGAAAAACCCGAGGCTGCGTCTTCGGGTTTTTTTATGAAGCTCGAAACAGTGTGTATAGTATTTGGTTTTAATTCTCAGGAAGAATGGCATGTTTTACTTTGAGCTTCAGCCTCGTTTTAGTGATACCGATGCATTGGGTCACATCAGTAACACAACGCTGCCGGTATGGTTTGAGCAGGCCAGAGAGCCTTTGTTCCGGATTTTTCACCCAACACTGGATGTGAAAACCTGGCCACTGATTATTGCTCGCGTGGAAGTGGATTTTATCGCCCAGAGTTTCTGGCATCTGCCTGTGGAAATACGTACCGGCATTGAACGGGTAGGCAACAGCTCTTTTCAGGCGGTTCAGGAGGCCTGGCAGGATGGAAAGTTGATTGCCCGTGGCAAGGCCGTGCTCATTCACTTTGATTACAAGACAGAAAAAGCGGTGCCCATCTCTGAAGAGATTCGTATCCAGCTGGCTGAGCACATGGTTGAATAAGCGTTTGGCAAAGGATTTTTAGATGAGGTAATAAAGGTGACCGTGAAAACACTCAGACTGGTTTTGCTGGCGAATGTCTTGTTACTTTCTGGCTGTGATGCCGGAAATAGTGAGCAAAGTAATGAGGAATCTCGCCCGGCTGCGGATTTGGAAGTGGAGTTAGCCAGTGATATTTCCCTTGCACTGACACCCGCACAGCTGGATTGGGTTGGCCAGAAAATATTTCAGAATGAGTGTGCGGGCCAGTACCAGTGCCTTGTTTACTGGAATGAGTCGGAGGCATTTCCTTCGCTGGGTATCGGTCACTTCATCTGGTATCCAAAAGGCGTTAATGAGCGGTTTGTGGAGAGCTTTCCGGCGCTAATTGAGTACATGGAGCAGCGCCAGCTTAATATTCCGGAATGGTTGCGGGAGCTGGAACCATTCAACGCTCCCTGGCCAGACAGGGAAACCTTCCTGAAGGTTGCCGATTCGCCTGAGTTGGCAGAGTTAAGGGAGTTTCTTGCAGGTTCTCAGGGCGTTCAGGCGGAGTTTATCTTTCGCCGCGCGAAAGACTCCCTGGCTGAAATCGTCAAAGCGGCTCCGGAGGGGCGCCGGCCTGACGTGCAGGAGAGCTTGCGCGCTTTAAGTCAAACGCCTGGTGGTGTTTACGCGCTGATGGACTATGTGAACTTCAAAGGCGAGGGGCTTTCACCTGGCGAGCGCTACAACGGCGAGGGGTGGGGTTTGCTTCAGGTTCTGTTAGCCATGCAACCGGGAGAAGACGCGCTGGCCCGATTCCGGGAGGCAGCTGCCACTGTACTGACGCGCCGCGCTCAGAATGCCGATAGCCCGGTGGAACGGGAACGCTGGCTGGCCGGATGGCTCAAGCGCCTGGAAACATACAAAGAACCCGTAAAAATGAACTCGGTCTCGGGCGTGTCATCCTGATACTGGTTGACGCGTCCTTAGCTGCGGCTGCCTCGCGCTTCCGGCAATGTGCGTACGTGAATATCCCGTTGCGGGAATGGAATCTCTATGCCGGCGTCCGATAGCGCTCGGGTGATTGAGGCGTGTATTTCGTGGGATAAAGGCATGTAATCTATCAGGTCCTTAACGTAAACCCACACTTCAAAATCGATACTGCTATCGCCAAGCCCAACACAGAAAACCTCCGGTGCCGGGTCGCTCACCACGCGCTCATTTTGGAGGGCAACCTGGTTGAGTATGCCCTGAACCTCGTTCACGTCGGATCCATAAGCAACGCCTACGCGCAGGGTGACGCGGGTAATCGGGTCCGAGAGTGTCCAGTTGGTAAGGTCCTGGGTCGCAAAGGTTCTGTTGGGAATAATTTGCTCTTTCCGATCCCAGTCGACCAGCGTTGTGGCACGTATGCGTATGCGGGCAACTGTGCCGGTGACACCGTTAATGGTAACCATATCACCGACTCGAATAGGTCTTTCGAACAAGAGGATGATGCCGGAGACAAAGTTGGCAACTATTTCCTGAAGCCCAAACCCAAGGCCCACGCCAAGGGCAGCAACCAGCCACTGCAGTTTGGACCACTGGACACCCGTTACCGCAAGGCAGGTCACTACGCCCACCATCACCAGAACGTAGGTGGTGAGCGTGGTAATGGCATAGCCGGCCCCGGGTTCCAGGTTCATCCTGCTCAGTACCATGACTTCTAAAGTGCCCGGAAGGTTTTTCGCGGCCAGCACTGTGCCAGCAGCCACCAGCAGCGCGAGTAGCACATCAGCAAGTGTGATGGGGAGCGGATCGCCTCCTTGTAGATCGGCGGCAATAGTCCACAAGGTAATGTTCTCAAACAGTTGAAGTGCCGGAATCACGTCGGCCCAGAGAATCAGCAAACCGCCCAATGCCAGGGCCGAAACCACAATGCCGAGCAGGGAGGAGCTTTGCCGGCTGATGTCCTTAAGGTTCATTTCAGGCATATCCAGAGCGGGAAGAATGCTCTCCTCCATGGTGTCCTCTGTTTCTCTGGTTTCAGCCACTTTGCGTTCCGCTGCCCTTTGTTCTTTGAGTATTTCAAGAGTGAGCCGTCGCTCGCGCACAGAGAGTGCTCTCAATCCCACGTAATAAAGCAAAGAGCTGAACGCCAGCCAGCATATGGACACAAACAGGTTTCGCTCGAGCTGCAAGGCGGTGTAGTGGTAGCCGAATAGCGAGGCGGCGGCCAGCACAAGGGGAGCGGTAACTGCAATAACGTGGAGAAATAACAGGAAGTTTCCATGGAATTTATAGTCTCTCACAGACGACATGATGCGCTGTGCAAACACCGCCAGTGCAATGGATACCAATGTGAAAAGCAGGCGGCCAAGGCTGTCATCAAACTGGGCTCCCTCAGGCGTTGAACTTGTTGAGGTGGTGATGATTGTGACGGGAATAACAAAGGCCATCAGCAAAGGAATTTCCCGGCGTATAACCAACAGAGAGTTCGGGTTCCAGTGGAAGTGGCTTTCCCCGAGCCCGCCTTTGCGGGCAACGTTGCGGATAAACGCGAGCAAAAACATAATAAAGCCGGCTGCGGTAAATCCTTTTGAGAGGGCGGCAAAAAATTCATTGCCGTCCATCAGAGCCAGGGCTACCAGAGCAAATACAAGTACGCCTGGTAGCGCCAGTAAAAAACTGTTGATGAGCGCTTGCAGGGTATACGCTGTTCGGTCCTGACCAACGTTTCCGATATGGCGGCCGTTGGTATGGAGGTGGCGGGCTATGGCTTTGCGTCTTATTAAAAGCACAGTCAGGAGCAGGGCTATAAACGCTATGCGGCCGCCACGTTCGTCCACAGACTTTTTAATGGCATCGCCCAGCGCTTCAGGCTTTAATTGCGAAACAAACCACTTGGCAGATTGATAAAGCCCTCCGACGGTTTCTTTACTTACCACCGCAGCACTGGGAAGCCAGAATAGCCGCTGTTGCAGAAGTGTTTGGTAGTCCTGCACCTGATTCTTAAGTGTCGTTACTGTGCTGAAATAGTCATTGAGAACGTCAATGTGATCGGTAACTGCTTTGTGAAGCTCTCGCAGTAGTTCAGAGCGGCGTTTGCGTAATTGGCTTCTGGCGTCGTCCTCTGGATCAGCAATGGCTTCAAACTCTTCCAATCGCAGCTGCTCCTCTCTTGCTGCGGAGAGTTTGTTCTCAATGCCCTCAATAAGGTCTTCAGCAATGCTCTGCCGCTGTAAACGTTCAAGTCGTTGTTTTAACAGGTCGGCATAACTTGAGGTTAGGTTAAGTCCTGCCTTCTCGAGCCTCAGTTCGAAACTTTCGTACTCATCCTTCAAACGGCTGAGCACGGATTCGGCATAAGTTAGCCGCTCCCGGCTCGCCAGGACTGCAGTCTGACGCTGGGCGAGTGAGGCGCCTAGCGTTTGGACCTGCTGATGAATGTCTGCATCTACCGCATCCGGCAAATTGGTGTCTGGGGGTGCATCAGTGCCTGCTTTCAGTTCCGGCTGCACCGCCGGGCGCGCTTCTTCAGGTTGTTCGGGTTCTTCAGACTCTTCGGCGAGGATCTGCGTTGTTACAGCGCACAGCAGAAGAAGCCCGACCAGCCATGCTGTTAAAACCGGATAACGGGGCGGGCGTTGCTTCATGATTTGCGATCCTCGCGTGGGCAGGCCAGTGCTGCATCCTCAAAAGGCAGTCAGCGGGGCCTTTTTCAGCTTCGGTGGCTGCTCAGGCCTGGCTATTAACCACCATACGTTTTCATCCCAGTCGCCAAGGACAATCCGCTTCGCTGTTTTGCCATGTACTTCCGGGCTATGTTCAGCAGGCCGGTGGGTATGGCCATGAATCAACAGTGGCACATCATGGGTCTCCATAATACGCACAACTTCTTCAGGCGTGACGTCCATAATGTCTTCTGCTTTGCCTTGATTCGTTGCCATACTCATTTCCCGAAGTTGTCGGGCCATTTGCTGACGATCTTGAAGCGGGCGGGCCAGGATGAGCTTTTGAGTCTGCGGGTTGCGCATGTTGGCGCGAAACTTTTGGTATTCCACATCGGCCGTGCACAAGCTGTCGCCGTGCATCAGTAAAGTAGGTGTGCCGTACAGATCGATGAGGGCGGGGTCATCCAGCAAAGTGGCGCCAGCGCGGGCACAGAATTCTTCGCCTAGCAGAAAATCCCGATTGCCATGCATTATAAAGATGCGGGTGCCACTTTTGCTTAGCTCTTGCAGTGCCGTCGCAATCTGCTCCTGCAGCTTTGTGCGTTCGTCGTCACCAATCCAGGCCTCAAAAAAATCACCCAGAATGTATAACTGCTCTGCACCAGGCGCTTCCTTCTTTAAAAAGCTAAGAAACGCCCCGGTAATGTCGGGGCGTGACTCCTCCAAATGCAGATCGGAGATAAACAGCGTGGTCACGCTGCGCCTCCGTCCCTTGCACTGTCTTCATCACTTTCAATAACCGTGGCTTTTACAAGTACGACGTCTTCATAAGGCACATCCTGGTGGCCTGCATCCATGGTGGTACGTACCGCGCGGATAGCGTTCACGGTTTCCATGCCTTCCACAACCTTGCCAAACACGCAGTAACCCCAGCCTTCGGCATTTTTTGCGGTGTGATCCAAAAAGCCATTGTTTTCAACGTTAATAAAAAACTGGGCAGAAGCGGAATGCGGGTCCATGGTGCGGGCCATGGCAACGGTGCCTTTCATGTTACTCAGGCCGTTGTCAGCTTCGTTCTTGATGGGCGCGCGGGTTTTACGTGCCACCATGCCTGGCTCAAAGCCACCGCCTTGAACCATAAAGTTGCTTATAACCCGGTGAAAAATCAGGCCGTCGTAGAAACCGTCACGCACATACTGCTCGAAGTTTTTAGCAGTTTCGGGGGCGTTTTCGTAATCGAGTTCGAGCTTGATATCGCCGTGATTAGTGGTCAGCAGAATCATCAGGGTTTCCTGTTCGTTGGGTTTAAATCGGTTAAAGACAGTATTGTACTCAAGAGTTTCCGGCGATGCATGAGTCCCGCCCCCATTTATGAGTATAATGGCGGGTTTATGGTCCACTTCTTTTAAGAGATTGTATGAGCGCCGAGCCGAAGAAAGCCCACAACTTTATTCAGAACCTGATCGAAGACGCCGTCACTAAAGGCGAGCATACCGGTCAGGTGGTAACCCGTTTCCCGCCTGAGCCCAATGGATACCTGCATATTGGCCATGCTAAATCTATTTGCCTTAATTTTGGCATAGCTGAGACATTCTCTGGTGCGTGCAATCTGCGGTTTGATGACACCAATCCGGAGAAGGAAAACCAGGAATACATTGATGCCATCAAGCGGGATGTTCAGTGGCTGGGTTACACTTGGGCAGGTGAAGTGCATTACGCTTCCGATTACTTCGATTCTCTGTATTACTTTGCTGAAGAGTTAATTGAAAAGGGCAAAGCCTATGTGTGTGCGCTGTCAGCCGATGAAATGGCTGATTATCGCGGTAGCCTGACAGCGCCAGGTAAAAACAGCCCCTATCGGGAGCGCCCTGTTGACGAGAGTTTGAAGCTGTTCCGCGACATGCGCGATGGCCAGTATCAAAATGGCGAAATGGTGTTGCGGGCCAAGATTGATATGGCTTCGCCTAACATCAACATGCGTGATCCTATCCTGTATCGCATTCGATATGCAGACCACCATCAAACCGGCAATAAGTGGTGCATCTATCCGATGTACGATTTTACCCATCCTATCTCGGATGCCATGGAAGGGATTACCCATTCCCTGTGCACGCTGGAGTTTGAGGACCATCGCCCGTTATACGACTGGGTGCTGGATAACATTACCGCCCCGTGTCAGCCGCGACAGATTGAGTTCTCCCGGCTGAATCTGAACTACACCATTACCAGTAAGCGTAAGCTCAAAAGACTGGTAGATGAGAACTTTGTAGACAGTTGGGACGACCCACGCATGCCCACTATTTCTGGTATGCGTCGCCGGGGTTATACCCCCGAATCTCTGCGCACGTTCTGCGATATGATCGGCGTGAATAAGGCGGGTGGCATCGTCGATATGGGGATGCTGGAATTCGCTATCCGTGAGGATTTGAACACTCGCGCACCTCGCGCTATGTGTGTGATGCGCCCTTTGAAAGTCACGCTTACCAATTATCCTGCTGACAAAACCGAAACCCTGGTGCTGCCTGTGCATCCGCAGAACCCGGAGATGGGGCAGCGTGAAGTTACCTGGAGTCAGGTTCTGTATATCGATCGGGCGGATTTCGTGGAGGAGGCTCCCCGCAAGTGGAAACGTCTGGCACCTGATAAAGCCGTTCGCTTGCGTGGTGGCTATGTGATGACCTGCAAAGAGGTGGTGCGAGATGCCAGCGGCGAGATTGCAGAGTTACGTTGCGAGTACGACCCGGCCACTCTGGGCGTTAACCCCGAAGGCTATAAGCCTAACGGCGTTGTTCACTGGGTTTCTGAGAGCGACAGCGTAGAGTGTGATATCAATTTGTACGACCGACTGTTCAATCACGAGTCTCCAGACAGCGATAAAGACGGCGACCTGACTGACCATGTTAATCCCGAATCGCTTGTGGTGCTTAAAGGTGCCCGGGCCGAGAAAAATCTAGCCACACCTCGTACAGATCTGCCGTACCAGTTTGAGCGGGAGGGTTATTTTTTCTGCGACCAGGAACTGACCGCCAAAGCCGACAAGCCGGTATTCAATCGCACTGTTACCTTGCGGGATTCCTGGGGTAAATAAAGGGTAAGCATACGGAGACCAGCAGTGATCAGAATTTACAACACGCTCACCCAGCAAAAAGAAACCTTCACGCCCATCGAGCCGGGCAAGGTTCGCATGTACGTGTGCGGCATGACGGTGTATGACTTCTGCCACTTGGGTCACGCCCGGGTGTTGGTGGCTTTTGATGTGGTAACCCGTTACCTGCGTAACCGTGGGTACGATGTAACCTACGTGCGCAACATAACGGACATCGACGACAAAATTCTTCGTCGTGCGGAGGAGAATGGCGAGCCATTCACCGAGCTGACCGATCGCATGATTGCGGCGATGCACGAAGATGAAGCTCGCTTGGGTGTGCTAACGCCCAGTGCGGAACCCCGTGCGACCGATTATATCGATGACATCATCGCCATGATCAACACGTTGATTGATTCCGACCACGCCTATGCGGCGGATAACGGCGATGTTTATTTTGCTGTGGAGTCTTTCGAGAGTTACGGAAAGCTCAGTAAGAAAAAGCTAGAAGACCTGCTGGCTGGTGCTCGCGTTGACGTTGAGCAAGCCAAGCGCAGCCCGGCAGACTTCGCCTTATGGAAAGCTGCCGGGGAAGGTGAGGTTAGCTGGCCATCGCCTTGGGGTAATGGTCGCCCAGGATGGCACATTGAGTGCTCAGCCATGTCTACCCGGTGCCTGGGTGATACCTTTGATATTCATGGTGGTGGGCCGGATTTGTTGTTTCCCCACCATGAAAACGAAATTGCCCAATCTGAATGCGCGACAGGCCACACCTTTGTGAATACCTGGATGCACGCAGGTGCGATCCGCGTGAATAAAGAGAAGATGTCCAAATCTTTAGGTAACTTTTTCACCATACGGGAAATTCTCGAAACCTACTCGCCTGAAGTGGTGCGTTTTTTCTTGGTGTCTAGCCATTACCGCAGCCAGGTCGATTACTCTGAAGATAACCTGGCGGAAGCAGAGCGTTCATTAGCGCGGCTTTATCACGCATTGCGTGGCGTTGAGCCTGCGACTTCTGAAGATGTGCCCGAGACAGATTATGATCGGCGCTTTGTAGAGTTGATGGACGATGACTTTAATTGTGCAGGCGCCATTTCGATACTCCATGCGGTGGCCAATGACATCAACCACCATCGCCGGGAAGGGCGAGAGGATGAAGCTAAAGCCGCGGCGGCGGTTATGGTTCGATTAGGTGATGTTCTTGGGTTGCTACAACAGGATCCGGATGCATTCTTTCAATCGGACACAGGTGGCGAGCTGAGCGCAGAAAATATTGAAGCGCAAATTCAGGCCCGTGCCGATGCCCGCAAGGCAAAAGACTTTGCCGGCGCAGACCGTATTCGGGATGAGCTGGCAGAGCAGGGTATTACCCTGGATGATTCTCGCGAAGGAACCAGCTGGCGGCGCAGCTGATTGATGTAACTAAAGTCGTATCGTATTCGGGGAAATGACCTTGTAGGCAATCTCCCGTATAATGCGGCCTTCCATTTTCCCAACCCGACTGCTGCGGCTGTTGGGATAGGTTAACTCACTGAGGCTAAAAACGATGACAGAACGTGTGCAACTTGGCGGTATTCAGGTCGCAAAGAATTTGTATGACTTCGTAACCAACGAGGCCATTCCGGGTACCGGGTTGGATGCAGATAAATTCTGGACGGAATTCGACAAGATCGTTAACGATCTGGCACCGCGTAACCGTGAGCTGCTGGCCAAGCGTGGCGAAATTCAGGAAAAGATGAATGGCTGGAACAGCGAACATAAGGGTCAGAAGCTGGATATGGCCGCCTATAAAGCCTTCCTGAAGGAGATTGGCTATCTGGTAGATGAGCCGGCGGATTTTCGCATTTCTACGGCCAATGTTGATCCAGAAGTGGCCACCATGGCTGGCCCTCAGCTGGTGGTGCCGATTATGAACGCCCGCTTTGCTCTGAACGCAGCCAATTCTCGCTGGGGTAGTCTGTACGACGCGCTTTACGGTACCGATGCAATTTCTGAAGAAAATGGCGCTGACAAGGGCCCTGGCTATAATCCGGTACGTGGCGCCAAGGTTATTGAGTTTGCCCGCAACCTTCTGGACAGATCTGCGCCTTTGGCCTCTGGTAGCCATAAGGATGCAGCCCTGTATCAGGTTGATGATGGCAAGCTGGCCGTTAAGCTGCAAAACGGTAACGTTACTGGCCTGAAAGACGAAGCCGGTTTTGTCGGTTACACAGGTGCGGCAGATGCACCTACGGGTATCTTGCTGGTTAAAAATGGCATGCACTTTGAAATTCAGGTTGATGCCAGCCACCCTATTGGCAAAGACGATGGTGCACACGTAAAAGACGTGCTGATGGAATCTGCGCTGACCACCATTATGGACTGCGAAGACTCGGTTGCTGCAGTAGATGCTGATGATAAAACCCTGGCCTACAGCAACTGGCTGGGCTTGATGAAAGGGGATCTGGAAGAAACCTTCGAAAAAGGCGGCAAGAGCCTGACCCGTAAAATGAACGCCGATCGTGTGTACACAGCGGCCGATGGCAGCGAGCTAAAACTAAAAGGTCGCAGCTTGATGTTCGTTCGTAACGTAGGCCATCTGATGACCAACCCGGCGATTCTGCTGAAAGATGGTAGCGAAGTGCCTGAAGGTTTGATGGACGGGCTTTTAACCTCATTGATCGCCATTCACGATCTGAAAGGTGACGGTCAGTTCCAGAATAGCGCAACAGGTTCTGTGTATATTGTTAAGCCAAAAATGCACGGCCCTGAAGAAGTTGCGTTTACCAATGAGTTTTTCGGTCGCGTTGAGGATGCTCTGGGTCTGCCGAGCTTCACTCTGAAAATTGGCATTATGGACGAAGAGCGTCGCACCACGGTTAACCTTAAAGCCTGCATCCATGCTGCCAAAGATCGTGCTGTGTTTATTAATACCGGCTTCCTGGATCGCACTGGCGATGAAATGCACACGTCTATGGAGCTGGGGCCGTTCATTCGCAAAGGCGAAATGAAGCAAGCTGCATGGATTGGTGCTTACGAGCAGTGGAACGTTGATATCGGTCTGGAAACCGGCTTCCGTGGCGTTGCCCAGATTGGTAAGGGCATGTGGGCCATGCCGGACCTGATGGCTGCAATGCTGGAGCAGAAGGTTGGTCACCCGAAAGCCGGCGCTAATACCGCCTGGGTTCCTTCGCCGACGGCCGCAACCTTGCACGCGACTCATTATCAGCAGGTTTCTGTAGCAGATGTGCAGAAAGAACTGGAAAATCGTACTCGTGCCAGCCTGGACAACATTCTGACTGTGCCTGTGATGGAAGACCCTTCCAAATTGACCGAGGCAGATATTCAGCAAGAGTTGGACAACAACGCCCAGGGTATTCTCGGCTACGTTGTGCGCTGGATCGACAGTGGTGTGGGTTGTTCCAAGGTGCCTGATATCAACGATGTTGGCCTGATGGAAGATCGCGCCACCTTGCGCATCTCGTCGCAGCACCTGGCAAACTGGTTGCATCACGGTATCTGCACCGAGGCTCAGGTTGAAGAAACCATGAAGCGCATGGCGCAAGTTGTTGATAAGCAAAATGCCAACGATCCGACGTATCGGGCGATGGCGCCAGATTTTGCAGACAATATTGCATTCCAGGCCGCTATGGATCTTGTTCTGAAGGGCCGGGAGCAGCCAAGCGGCTACACTGAGCCGCTGCTGCACGCATACCGCCTGAAGGCAAAAGAGAAGTTCGGACAGTAATATCGGCCATACACAAAAAAACCCGCTTCGGCGGGTTTTTTTGTGGCTACTTAATTGCTTTAACTCTATTAAGATGAGGTTGTACGGTTATTCTTTGTGCAGTTCGTTCGCCGCGTACAAAGTGTTTTCAAGAAGTGTCGCAATAGTCATTGGCCCAACACCTCCAGGAACTGGCGTGATATAAGCTGCGCGGGCAGAGGCTGCTTCAAAGTCTACGTCGCCTTTTAATTTACCGTTTTCCATGCGATTGATGCCTACATCAATTACCGTGGCCCCAGGCTTTACCCATTCACCCTTGATTAATCCAGGCTTACCCACCGCAGCAATCAGAATGTCTGCTTCGCGAACAAACTTTTCCAGGTCGGGCGTGAAGCGGTGACAGACAGTGGTGGTTGCGCCTTTAAGTAGCAATTCCATGGTCATCGGGCGTCCTACGATATTGGATGCGCCCACAATCACAGCGTGTTGGCCTTTATAGGGTGTGTTGATACTGTCCAGCAAGGTTATCACCCCGGCTGGTGTGCAGGGCCTGAGAGCGGGTTTGCGTTGTACCAGGCGCCCTATATTGTATGGATGAAAACCATCTACATCTTTGTCTGGGCGGATTTTTAGCAGAATGGGGTCGGCGTCCAGCTGCTCTGGTAGCGGAAGCTGCACGAGTATCCCGTCGACTGCGGGATTTTCATTCAGTTCATCAATCAGAGCCTCTAGAGCTTGCTGAGAGGTGTCTGCAGGTAGGTCGTAGGAAAGTGACAAAATGCCTGCAGCGTCGCAGGCTTTGCGTTTGTTGCCCACGTATATTTCCGACGCTGTGTCGCTTCCTACCAGTACCACAGCCAAGCCAGGTGCCCTTAGCCCTTTGTTTGTGCGGGCTTCTACGCCGGCGGCGACCTGTTGCCTGACTCCGGCGGCAATTTCTTTTCCACTGATTAGTTTGGCGCTCATGTTTCGTCTTGTCGGTTGCTATTGGTAAATAAAAAGAGGCGGCATTGTCTCACGCTTGCGGTTTAACTCCAATTGAGGGGCATCCTTATATAGCTGCTATTTTAGTGGGGTTTTCGAGGGAAAGAGGGGGTCTGTGTAAGAAATTGATTTTCCTTGTTGACGGAACCAATTTGCGGCGGTAATATGCGCGCCAACTTAGCTGATGCAACACGTTGTTCAGTTCAGACGGGGTATAGCGCAGTCTGGTAGCGCGCCTGCTTTGGGAGCAGGATGTCGGGAGTTCGAATCTCTCTACCCCGACCATTTTCTGAATGTTCAGATGGGTGAGCGGTCAAGCGCCCGTAGCTCAGCTGGATAGAGCATCGGCCTTCTAAGCCGAGGGCCGCAGGTTCGAGTCCTGCCGGGCGCACCATTAAGTCGCTGACTCTAATGGTACCGAAGCACCGCAGGAAGCAAGGTTGAAAGGTTAGTGACTTAGTTATCGTATATACCGTAAGGTATGTCCCGATATGGTGGACGTAGCTCAGTTGGTAGAGCTCAGGATTGTGACTCCTGCGGTCGAGGGTTCGATCCCCTTCGTCCACCCCACTTTTCCTAAAGTGTACCCGCATTAACTTTTAATATTCCGGGTTGTGGCGAAATTGGTAGACGCGCCAGATTTAGGTTCTGGTTCCGAGAGGAGTGGGAGTTCGATTCTCCCCAACCCGACCATATTTTAAAGGCTCTTAGAGACACTCTAAGGGCCTTTTTTGTTACTGTTTTCATCTTGTGTCGCCTAATTCCTCAAAATGCAGTGTCTATTCTGAAAATCCCGGGTCTTCGCCCCTTTGTTTTTGTTTTTTCGTCCCAAACTCCTATTTATAAGCGTCGTTGTGATCACGGTCCATGAAACTAGCTGTGGTGGGTGATTCTCTCGTTAGGGCAAACCGTGATAAACTATCGGCTTTTAATTTTGGGTCTTTTCCGGGGACGCTACTCCGGATGGGCTTTTGGTTTTAATTTCATTCATATACTGAACCCGAAACTTGAGGATCTTCCATGCAAGTGTCTGTAGAAACGACCTCCAACATTGAGCGTCACATGACGATTAGTGTGCCCGCCCAGGAAATCGACCAGGCGGTTCAGAAACGCCTGCAGGAAACGGCGCGCACTGTGCGCTTGAATGGTTTCCGTCCTGGCAAGGTGCCTATGAGCGTGGTTAAGCGTCGTTTCGGTGACAGCGTTCGCCAGGAAATTGTCGGCGACGTGATGCGCGACAACTACATCAAAGCATTGCAGGAGCAAGACATTAATCCTGCTGGCTGGCCCAAGCTTGAACCAAAAACCATGGAAGCCGGCAAGGACCTTGAGTTCGTAGCTATTTTTGAAGTTCTTCCCGAGATTGAACTGGGCGACCTGAGCAAAATCTCCATCGAGAAACTGACCTCTGAAATAACCGACAAGGATATCGACACCATGATCGATAATCTTCGTCGCCAGCAGGCTACCATGAAGTCCGTTAAGCGTAAGTCCAAGAACAAGGACGTACTGACGATCGACTTCAAGGGCACCATCGACGGTGAGGAGTTTGAAGGTGGGGCTGCCGAAGGGCATAAGTTGACTCTGGGCTCTAACCAGATGATTCCTGGCTTCGAAAAAGCCATTGTTGGCGGTAAAGTCGGCGAAGAGCTGGAAATTGAAGTGACGTTCCCAGAGGACTATCACGCCGAAGAGCTGAAGGGTAAGCCTGCGAAATTTGATATCAAGATTCACGAAGTCGAGGAGCCGCAGCTACCTGAGCTGAACGCTGAGTTCTTCGCTAAATTCGGTATTGAGGCAGAAGACGAAGCCGCATTCCGTGAAGAAGTGAAAAAGAACATGGAGCGCGAGCTCAAGCAAGCCGTAGCCAACAAGGTTAAAAATGACGTTGTAGACGGACTTCTTGAAACAACCGAAGTAGACATTCCTGGCGCCTTGGCCGATCAGGAAATTGATCGTCTGCGGCAAGATGCTGTGAAGCGTTTTGGTGGTCAGGTGGATTTTCAACAGCTGCCTAAGGAAATTTTTCAGGAGCAGGCTGAGCGTCGTGTGAAGACAGGACTGCTGTTCCAGGAAGTGGTTAAGGCTAACGAGTTGAAAGTAGACCCGGCTAAGGTTGATGAAAAGATCCAGGAAATCGCATCAACGTATGAACAGCCAGAGGAAGTCATTGCGCACTTCAATAATGATCCGGAGCAGAAGAGCCAAATTGAGTCATCTGTTCTGGAAGATCAGGTTGTTGATCACGTGCTGTCTCAGGCCAAGGTCAAGGACAAGAAGGTTAAATACGAAGAGGCTATTCAGGCTGGCCAGCCGCAGCAGGGCTGAGGCTGAATAGAAAATATGCCAGGGTCGGGTTGAATCCGGTCTGGCTGGCCGAAGCGAATGAACAGCCGGCATGTCCGGCTGTTTTCACCCAGTCTGACGGCTGGCAAAGTATAAGATGCAGTAATACTGAAAATGCCGTGGTTTTTTAAAGCCACGTCCTATTTTTTTATAAGGAGTTCAGGCGCATCATGATGCAGAAACCGATTGATGGTCCCGCAATGGTTACGAGTTCCGGTCTGGTGCCGATGGTTATCGAGCAGACTGCCCGCGGGGAGCGCTCGTTCGATATTTATTCCCGTCTTCTCAAGGAGCGCGTGATTTTCATGGTGGGTCCGGTGGAAGACCACATGGCTAACCTGATCGTAGCGCAGCTTCTTTTTCTGGAATCTGAAAATCCGGATAAAGACATTCACCTGTACATAAACAGCCCGGGCGGCTCTGTAACTGCAGGCATGTCGATCTACGATACTATGCAGTTTATCAAACCTGATGTGTCAACCTTGTGTGTAGGTCAGGCAGCCAGCATGGGCGCATTTTTGCTGGCCGGCGGCGCCGAAGGCAAGCGTGCCTGTTTGCCCAACTCCCGTGTCATGATTCACCAGCCCTTGGGTGGTTATCAGGGCCAGGCAACCGATATTGAGATTCACACACGTGAGATTCTCAAAATTCGGCACACTCTGAATTCTATTCTGGCTCATCATACGGGCCAGGACTTGGAGACGCTTGCAAGGGATACGGATCGCGACAATTTCATGGATCCAACCCAGGCTAAAGAGTATGGGTTGATCGACTCGATACTTGATAAGCGCGTACCGAATAAATAATACTGGCAGTAATTGCATCACCCCTGGCCGGCGCACGACTATATTGGGCGCCGGCAAAACGAGATCAGAGGTATTTCAATGGCAGATGAAAGAAACGGCAGAGGCGACGATAACGGCAAGTTGCTCTACTGCTCGTTTTGTGGAAAAAGCCAGCATGAAGTCCGTAAGCTCATTGCAGGGCCTTCGGTGTTCATCTGCGACGAGTGTGTCGACCTGTGCAACGATATTATCCGTGAAGAAATTCAGGAGAATGCACAGGAGGAGCCGAGTGACCGTCTCCCGACACCGGCTGAAATCCGCAACACGCTAGATGAATATGTCATCGGTCAGGATCGCGCTAAAGTTGTCCTCGCGGTAGCGGTTTATAATCACTACAAGCGTCTTCGTTATGGCGAAGGCAAGGGCGATGTGGAGCTAGGCAAAAGTAACATTTTGCTGATTGGCCCCACCGGTAGTGGTAAAACGTTGCTTGCAGAGACATTGGCGCGCATGCTCAATGTACCCTTCACCATTGCGGACGCTACAACGCTTACGGAAGCCGGCTACGTAGGTGAGGATGTTGAGAATATCATCCAGAAACTGCTTCAGAAGTGCGATTACGATGTGGACAAGGCCCAGCGCGGCATTGTGTATATCGATGAGATCGACAAGATTTCGCGCAAGTCTGATAATCCCTCCATCACCCGGGATGTCTCAGGTGAGGGTGTTCAGCAGGCATTGTTGAAGCTGATTGAAGGCACCGTGGCGTCTGTGCCACCGCAAGGTGGGCGCAAGCATCCACAGCAAGAGTTCCTGCAGGTTGATACCGGTAACATGCTGTTTATCTGCGGTGGCGCGTTCGCCGGCCTGGATAAAGTGATTCGCGATCGTACCGAAAAGAGCAGCATTGGCTTCTCTGCATCGGTTGCCAGCCATGATGACAGCAAGAACATGGGCGATGTTATCAAGCACGTTGAGACAGAAGACCTTGTCAAATACGGCCTGATTCCGGAGTTTGTAGGGCGTTTACCAGTTGTCGCCACTCTGAACGAGCTGGATGAAGACGCACTGGTTCAGATTCTGACCGAACCGAAAAACTCGCTCACCAGGCAGTATCAGAAGCTGTTTGATATGGAAGGCGTTGAGCTGGATTTTCGTGACGATGCGCTACGTGCTGTTGCGGATAAAGCTCTGGAGCGCAAAACCGGTGCCCGTGGTCTTCGCTCCATCATGGAAGCTACACTGTTAGATACCATGTACCAGATCCCGTCTGAGCATGATATTTCCAAAGTTGTGATTGATGAAAGCGTGATCAAGGGCGATTCTGAACCGTTCAAGATTTATGCGAATACCGATCACGCCAAGGCTGTACCTGATGATTGATCAGGCTGTCACAGATCAGTGAGACAATCCGTAGAATTAAAAAAGGGGCGAAAGCCCCTTTTTTAATGGTCTGTATCAGCAGGGCGAAGTGCTGTGTTGTTTGGTAAAAAGATTGCAATTCCAGCGGCCGCCCCAATGAAGGGTGATATGCTGAATCAAACACCGTCAGAGGATTCCTTATGACCCGGATACCCGAAGATATCGTGCAAGAATACCCACTGCTCCCTCTCCGTGATGTGGTGGTGTTTCCGCACATGGTGGTCCCTTTATTTGTGGGCCGCGAAAAATCCATCCAGGCCTTAGAAGCGGCGATGGAAGGAAGCAAAGAAATCCTTCTGGTGGCCCAGCGAGACGCCTCTACAGATGAACCGGGCCCAGGTGATGTGTTTGATATGGGTACGCTGGCCAGCGTGCTGCAAATGCTTCGCTTACCTGATGGCACTGTAAAAGTGTTGGTAGAAGGTAACGCCCGGGCAACGATCACTAATATTTCTGAGGCCGAGTATTTAACCGGTGGCGCTACGCTGCTAAACGAAGAAACTCTGCCTGAACGCGAAGAAAAAGTGCTTCTGAAGACTTTAATGGACGAGTTCGAAAAGTATGTAAAACTCTCGAGGAAGGTCCCTTCAGAGGTTTCAAACGCATTGACGGGTATCGAAGAGCTGGAACACCTTTCAGACACTATGGCTGCCCACCTCGAAATGCAGATTCCGGAAAAACAGGAACTGCTTGAAGCGCTTGACCTGAATCGTCGTGTTGAGCTTTTGCTTGGCAAGCTGGATGGCGAGATCGATCTGATTGAGGTAGAAAAGCGCATCCGTGGCCGTGTAAAGAAGCAGATGGAGCGCAGTCAGCGCGAGTATTACCTGAACGAGCAAATGAAGGCTATCCAAAAAGAGATGGGTAACCTCGGCGAGGGTAACAACGACTTTGAAGAGTTGGAGCAGAAGCTCGAAAACGCAGGTCTGCCTGAAGAGGCCCGCAAGAAGACAGAAGTAGAACTGAATAAACTTAAAATGATGTCTCCCATGTCTGCCGAAGCCACGGTCGTAAGGGGTTATATCGATTGGATGCTGGCTATACCCTGGAAAAAGCGCAGCCGTGTACGCCACGATATTGAAAAAGCACGTGAGATTCTCGATCAGGATCATTACGGCCTTGATGAGGTTAAGAAGCGTATTCTCGAATACCTTGCGGTGCAAAGCCGTGTGAAGAAGGTAAAGGGGCCTGTGTTGTGTCTGGTGGGGCCTCCTGGTGTAGGTAAAACATCTTTGGGTCAATCTATCGCCCGGGCCACTAACCGCAAATACACGCGAATGGCTCTGGGTGGCGTGCGCGATGAAGCTGAGATCCGTGGCCACCGTAAGACTTACATTGGTGCGCTGCCTGGCAAATTGTTGCAGAAGCTATCCAAGGTAAACGTTAAAAACCCGCTGTTCCTGTTTGATGAGATCGACAAGCTGGGAATGGATCATCGTGGCGACCCGGCGTCTGCCTTGCTGGAAGTGTTGGATCCTGAGCAGAATCACACGTTCAACGATCATTATCTGGAAGTGGACTACGACCTTTCCGATGTGATGTTTGTATGTACGTCTAACTCCATGGATATTCCGCCGGCGCTGTTGGACCGAATGGAAATTATTCGGATCCCGGGTTATACGGAAGACGAGAAGGTCAATATTGCTCTTAAATATCTGTTACCTAAACAGATTAAAGCTAATGGCCTGCGTAAGGATGAGCTGACATTGCCAGAGGATACTCTGCGTGATTTGGTACGTTATTACACTCGCGAGGCAGGTGTTCGAGGCCTGGAGCGCGAAATTGCCAAGATATGCAGAAAGGTTGTGCGTGAACATGTTGAAGCCGGTGAAAAGGCAACCATAACTCTTGAACCCACCATGCTTGAACACTATTCAGGCGTGCGCAAAGTCAGCTTTGGGCTGGCCGAAGAAACCAATCAGGTGGGGCAGGTAACTGGCCTGGCCTGGACTCAGGTTGGCGGTGAATTGCTGACTATTGAGTGTGCGCTCACACCTGGTAAGGGCCGGGTTGTAAAAACGGGCTCTCTCGGAGATGTCATGCAGGAGTCAATTCAAACTGCGCTTACTGTGGTAAGAAGCCGCGCTCCAGGGTTGGGTATTGCAGACGATTTCCACGAAAAACACGATTTACACGTGCACGTGCCTGAAGGCGCAACGCCAAAAGATGGTCCAAGTGCCGGTATTGGTATGTGCACAGCTCTCGTTTCTGCACTAACCAAAATTCCGGTACGTGCCGACGTTGCTATGACCGGTGAGATTACACTTCGTGGCCGGGTGCTGGCGATTGGCGGCCTTAAGGAAAAGCTTCTTGCGGCCCATCGCGGGGGTATAAAAACCATTGTTATTCCTGATGAAAATGTAAGGGATCTCAAAGAGATACCGGATAATATCAAGGAGTCACTAGATATTCGTCCGGTGAAGTGGATTGACGATGTTTTGGATGTTGCACTGGCATACGCGCCCGAGCCCCACACGGCTGGTTCGTCGTCTGAAACAGGTTCAGGCAAGCCTCGTGATGACGAAAATGACAGTGCAGAACGCATAAATACACATTAAAGCTTGGATGAGTTGTTGACATGCCGGAGAGCCCATTGGTATAACTGTTTCGCCGTGAAGCAGCCAATACCAAGGGCTCCCGCGCAATAAGTGCCTATTCCAAACACCGGTTGAATGCCGAAAGGAATAAGAAAACTGAAGAATGGAATTCTCCGACCGCTTATGCGATAGTCGAGAACGTCCGAGAAAAAACAAACCGACCTATAACATCTTCAACCTGAAAGCGAAGGGGTTTAGTGTGAACAAGTCCGAACTAATCGATGCAATTGCAGAATCAGCAGATATTTCCAAAGCAGCCGCTGGCCGTGCTCTGGACGCAATGACCAACTCTGTCACCGGTGCCCTCAAAAAAGGCGATCAGGTTACTCTGATCGGTTTTGGTACTTTCTCAGTAAAAGATCGTGCAGCACGCACGGGTCGCAACCCGCAAACGGGTGCCGAGATCAAGATTGCGGCCTCCAAAGTGCCTGGGTTCAAGGCAGGTAAGGCTCTGAAAGACGCTGTTAAGTAACGTTCTTTCTCCGGCGTCTCCTGTGCAAGGGGGTCGCCAGGTAAGAATTCAAGGCGCATTCCGACAGGGTGCGCCTTTTTACGTTAAGAGTACCGGCAAAGGGGTTCGGGAGAAACATGCTTCAAGATATTCGGGAAAATGCCCAAGGCACTATAGCCAAAATCATTATCGGTCTGTTGATCGTGTCTCTCTCCATCTGGGGAATGGATGCCATTGTAGGTGGCTTCTCCGGCGAGCCGGAGGTGGCAACAGTTAACGGTGAGGACATTACCGAGCGGGAATTCCTGCGGGTTGTTCAGATGGAAAGCCAGCGTCGTCTGTCGGATATGGAGCGCCCCGATCCGGCCATGTTGAACGAAGATCAGATCCGCAAGGACGTATTGGATTCTTTGATTCAGGAACAAGTGTTGATTCAGGATGCCAATGCTCAGGGACTTGTGCTCGACGATGAAGATGTTGATGCCCTGATTACCCAGATGCCGCAGTTTCAGGTTGATGGAGAATTTAACCGTGACCGCTTTGTATCTTCAGTACGCAACCTGGGTATGGGTGTGGGTGAATTCCGCGAAGCCATGCGTAAACAATATGTGGTTAATCAGATTCGTGGCGGTGTTATGCAGAGCGGACTGGTTGCAGACGGGAATGTTGCGCAACTGCTGAGTATTCAAAATCAGACCCGGAGCTTTCGCATTCTTCAGATTCCCGCAAGTGCCGTATCTGATGAGCTGGAAGTGACCGATGCAGATATTGAAGCGTTTTATGACGAAAACAGCGACGCGTTCAGGCAGCCGGACCAAGTGGATGCAGCCTATATAACCTTGTCTCTGGGTGCGCTAGCGGGAAAAATCGAAATCAGCCAAGACGACCTTGAAGCCTATTATGAGCAGCGCGCTAGCGACTTGGCTCGTGAGGAGCGTCGAGCTTCTCATATCCTGATAGAAGATGGTGCTGACGCCGAGCAAACAATGGCCTCGATTCAGGAGCGTTTAAATGCTGGGGAAAGCTTTGGCGATCTTGCGGAAGAATTGTCTGTTGATACCGTGTCTGCAAAAGAAGGTGGTGATCTTGGTTACGCTGGCCGCGGTGTATATGACGAGGCTTTTGAAGAGGCTTTGTTTGCCCTGGAAGAGGGTAATGTGTCAGATCCGGTGAAAACCAGTTTTGGTGTGCATTTGATTCGTCTTGATGACGTACGCCGGTCTGAGGTTCCACCGCTGGCCGAGTTGGAGCAGCAGCTTCGTAATGAACTTGCCCGCGAGCGTGCTCAGGAGGAATACGCAGAAGTGCGCGCTGAACTGGCTGATTCGGCTTATGCTGCAGATGACTTGGCCGGCCCTGCCGAAGAATTGGGACTGGAGGTTCGTGAAGTTGCAGGCGTGACCAAAGAGGGTGGCCAGGCACCGTTTGACCACCCGGGGTTGGTACGCCAGCTGTTCTCAGACGACGTACTTGAAGGCGGCTATAATACTGAGTTGATCGACGTAGGTGATAATGTGTCGGTTGTTGCTCGTGTTGGCGAGTACCGTGAAGCTCAAAAGCTTGCCCTAGAGGAAGTGCGGGAGGATATTCGCAGAACCCTTGAAGCACGTAAAACTCGTGAAATGCTTGAACGTCGTGCCGATGCCGTCATTGCCGGTCTTGAGAAAGGCGAGGCGCTAGAAACCTTAAACGCTGGTGAGTGGGAACAGTTTGACGATCAGGCACGGAATGCTCAGGGGGCTGATCAGCGGGTCGTACAGGCCGCGTTCTCACTAACCCGGCCAGCCGAAGGGGAGCCGAGTTATGGCACCGCGATGACACACAGTGGTGTTGCTGTGATTGCGTTGGATGCCGTAAACGAAGGTGATGCTGAGGAAGGAAGTGCTGATTTTCAGCAACTGCGTACTTTCTTGGCGTCTCTTGAGGGGCAGCGTGAATACGCGGCGTATCAGCAGTACCTGAGAAGCACGGCTGAAGTATCCCGGCCATAAGGCGCTGTTGAAATAAAACCCGGGCAACATGAACTTGTTGTCCGGGTTTTTTATTGCCTGCTATAAAACCTCAGGTTAGTCCGAGGTTGACGGAAGGCGGGTAGGCTTTAGGCTGTCTTTGATTTTTTTGAGGTGCCCAAGAAAATCTGCGCCGCGCTTGAGAGTAACGCCCGTTGCCAGGATATCAATAACTGTTAGGTGGATGATTCTGGATGACATGGGCATATAAACCTCAATATCTTCCGGCGCCGTGACTTCCAGGGCGGTTGTGCAGGCTTCCGCAAGGGGTGAGTCGGGCGTTGTAATACCAATAACGGTGGCCCCATTATCTCGCGCAATACGAGCAATATCGACGGTTTCTTTGGTGCGTCCGGTGTAGGAGATCATCACAATAACGTCTCCGGCACTTGCCCCCGCAGCGACCATTCGCTGCATTAGGGTATCGTCATAGGACATAACCGGGATGTTAAAGCGGAAAAATTTGTGTTGGGCGTCCAGTGCGACAGATGCGGAGCCACCCATGCCAAAAAAATTGATTTGTCTGGCTTGAATCAGGTAGTCGATGGCTGTTGCCAATGCCCGGGGATTCAGTGCCTGGCGAGCTTTATCGAGATTAGACATTGTGCTCAGCATGATTTTGTCGGCAAACTCTGCAACAGTGTCATCAGGTTCAATGTTTTGGCCGATATAAGGTGTGCCTGTAGCTATGCTCTGTGCCAATCGGATCTTGAAGTCCGGAAAACCAGTTGCCGAGAACCCCCGGCAAAACCGGTTAACCGTGGGTTCACTGACGTTTGAAGCCCGGGCCAAAGCTGCAATGCTGTAACGAGTGGCCGCGCTGGGGTCGCGCAGGATAGCCTCTGCCACCTTACGTTCGGACTTATTCAAAGTATCCAGTCGGGACTGGATATCCTCCAGTAAATTATCGTCACGATGCGCCTGATTTGCGGCCATCAAAGCTACTCCCTGTATTCTGGATGAAATCATGGTTAGTGTGGGATAAGTATACCGGGATTTGACGGCAGTTTGGGTAGTAAACGTATCAATGCCCCGGCTGCGCCTCGGGTTAGTGCAAGTCTGGCGCCGTTATTTGGATATAACTACTACATTTTAGGCCCTAAAGCCTGTCTGGAGAATGCTATGAGCCAATTGTCTGACTTTCACCGCGAGCGCATTCGGACGGTTCTAAAGGCATCGATTCTCATGCCGGTTATTACCATTAGGCACCCGGGCGATGCCGTACCTTTGTGTCAGGCTCTCTTTGCTGGCGGGATTCGGGTAATGGAAATAACCTTGCGCACGGAGTATGGGGCTGAGGCGATCAAAAATGTGCGGGAAGCCCTGCCAGAAGCCTGGGTGGGCGCAGGGACGGTAACCTGTCTTGCCCAGTATCGCGAAGCAGAAGCTGCAGGCGCTCAGTTTATCGTGACGCCGGGCGTCACTGAAGCGCTTCTTGAGTTCTCATTAACCTCTGAGGCGCCTCTGTTACCCGGTATTTCAACTGCCTCTGAACTGATGCTGGGATACTGCTTAGGCTATCGCGAGTTTAAATTTTTCCCTGCCGAAGTGATCGGGGGTGTTTCAGCACTGAATGCGTTTGATGGCCCGTTTCCAGACGCGACCTTTTGCCCAACCGGCGGTATTCGCCGGCATACGGCCAGGGATTACCTGGCCTTGAACAATGTGCAAACGGTAGGCGGAAGCTGGTTGACGCCTGAGGAGATTGTTGCGAAAAAAGACTGGGCCGAGATCACAAATATTGCGGCAGGCAGCCTCTCGGAGCTCAGCTGATGACAGATACTCTTTCCCAACTGCCTTTTGATGAGTTACTTCGACAGGTACGCGCATGTACGATTTGCGCTGAAACCTTGCCTTACGGGCCAAGACCGGTTGTGCAGCTGTCGCAAGCAGCGCGCATTTTGGTGGTGAGTCAGGCGCCCGGAAGGCGTGTGCATGAAACAGGGCTGCCGTTC
Source organism: Marinobacter sp. (assembly GCA_030457765.1). Classification (GTDB taxonomy): domain Bacteria; phylum Pseudomonadota; class Gammaproteobacteria; order Pseudomonadales; family Oleiphilaceae; genus Marinobacter. The sequence continues at coordinate 80,379 of JAKDUK010000002.1, forward strand.
AATGATCCTAGTGGTGACCGTCTGCGGCAGTGGATGGGCGTAACACGGGAAACGTTTTACGATGCCAGCAAACTTGCCATTCTTCCCATGGGGTTTTGCTATCCCGGCACAGGTAAGTCCGGTGACTTGCCGCCCAGGCCTGAATGTGCACCGGCTTGGCGTAAAGTCTTGCTGGACCGGCTATCTAATGTCGGGTTAACGCTGGTTATAGGTCAGTACGCCCATGCCTGGCATCTTCCAGATAGCAAAAAATCACTCACTGAAAACGTCAAAAACTGGCGCCAATACTGGCCAAACCTCCTGCCAATGCCACACCCAAGTCCCCGTAATAATCTTTGGCTACGCCGCAACCCCTGGTTTGAAGAGGAGGTGATTCCAGGGCTTCAGGAGCGAGTTGCGGGACTTTTGGCCGAAGCAGACGAAAGATAGTTTTCCAGCGCCTGGATTTGTGCCCTGGAGGCATAAAGACCCTGTTTGGTGCGGCGCCAGAGCACATCTTCTGCTGTCCACGCCCATTCCTGTTCCACCAGATAATCGATCTCTTTCTGGTAAAGATTGCCGGTAAAAAGAGTGCCCATATTCTCAAGGGAGCCGGCCTTCACCAATATGCCTCGGCATGCGGTCCCGTAAGTTCGTACGTATCGTTGCCCTAAATCCGATGGTAGCCACGGGAAGTCATTTTTTAGCTGTGCCAGAAGTGACGCTTTGCTGTGGAAATTTCCACCTGGTAGCACGGCGTTTTCAGTCCAAGGAGCCCCAGCAGTGGGGAAAAACTCACAGAGCTTGTCTGTGGCGACCTCTGCAAGCTTGCGATAGGTGGTTATCTTACCGCCAAAAATAGACATCAGCGGAGCCAGGCCCAGAGTATCGTCCAGCTCATAGGAATAATCCCGTGAGGCTTCCTGTGCACTCTCGCCATCATCAATAAGCGGGCGCACACCAGAATAGGACCAAACAACGTCGTCCGGTGCCAACTGATGCCGAAAATAGGCGTTTACAACCCGCAACAGGTAGTTGGTTTCTTCCGCTGATATTCGGGCAAGAGATGGGTCACCTTCGTAATTCACATCCGTGGTACCTATCAGGGAAAAGTGTTCTTCATAGGGAATGACAAAAACAATACGGTCATCTTCATTTTGCAGGATGTAGGCCTCATCCTTGTTGTTCAGTCGGGGCACAACCAAGTGACTGCCTTTAACCAGGCGTATTTGTTTTGGTGCAGGCGCGGCAATGGTCCCAGAGAAAAGCTGGCTGGCCCAAGGGCCGGCAGCATTGACCAGTGTGGTTGCTGAAATATTGCTTTTTGCACCGGAAAGACTGTCCTGCAGCGTGATTGCCCAGCTTTTTTCGCCACGGGTCGCTTGGGTGCAGCGGGTTCTGGGCCGTATGGCAGCGCCCATTTGTGCGGCCTTGCGCGCCATAAGTACAACCAGGCGAGCGTCGTCTACCCAGCCATCGGAGTATTCAAAACCCTTGGTAATCTCGGGCTTCAAGGGGCTGTCGCGACCAAACTTAATGGACTGTGAGCCGGGCAACAGTTCTCGTTTAGCGAGGTGATCGTAGAGAAACAAGCCAGTACGAATCATCCAGCCCGGGCGCAGGTGCGGCCGGTGCGGCAGACGAAAGCGCATGGGCCACATGATATGGGGTGAGTTGCGCAGAAGGGCTTCGCGCTCGGCCAGCGCTTCTCGCACCAGCCGGAATTCATAGTGCTCCAGGTAGCGCAAGCCACCATGGATCAATTTGCTACTGTTGGATGACGTTGCTGAAGCCAGATCATTCATTTCGCACAGCAGCACGCTCAGGCCCCGCCCGGCTGCATCCATGGCTATCCCAGTGCCATTAACGCCACCACCAATAACGACAACATCAAAGCAGTGCTGCTGCAAAGAAAGACCTCCATCCGAGAGTTTTCATAGCCGTCATTGTGCCTGAAGTACCAATTAAGTTGTTATTAGCGATTTGTGGGTGCCAGCTCGACAATCCATCCTACGTGGGCACTCACATAACGAAATGTACGTTTGCACCTGGATCGACATGAGCCATACTGCGCTAGCGAATAGAGCACGACTGAAGAAAGTTGAGGTCCTAAGCGGAGGAGTCTTCCATGGCGGAAAGGCGGGCACAGGGTGAAACGATCACCTGGCAGGCAGGCCACTGCTACCTTGGAGAAATTCTCGTTGCACACTCGTCTAATGGCGTATGTGCTGTGTTACCGGGTGAATCTCGAGATGAACTGGTGGCGGAGTTGGCTCGTCGGTTTCCGGAGGCGACCCTCGCTCATGCGAATGATTCCCGGGCTGATTGGTTTACAGCCGTAATGAGTTATTTAATTGACAGCCGCAGGCCGCTCTCTATAAAGCTTGACCTTCGTGGCACTGAATTCCAGTGCGCAGTATGGCGGACATTGCAAGACATTCCGTCTGGCAGTTCAGCAAGTTATGGTGAAATTGCCAGGCGTATGGGGGTGCCCACCGCATCAAGGGCCGTAGCTGGCGCTTGTGCCGCTAACCCTTTGGCGGTTGTGGTGCCATGCCACCGGGTGCTGCGCGGCGATGGCAGTCTTTCCGGGTATCGGTGGGGGGTCAAGCGCAAACAAGCCGTGCTAAGTCATGAGCAAGGACTCTCTGAACGTTAATGCCTGGTCGCGAAAGCATAAGAGGCCGCGCACTGCCACGTGCCTTAGCGAGTGGTAATGAGACGTGTGTCACGGCGTTTGTGTGCCCGAGTGCAAAATAAAACACATCGCAATAAAGACTACCTGCCTCTTGCCCCAATTGACGCACGGTAGCGCATAGACTGGGTTAAAGCCCTATCTATGGAGTGCCCAGAAAATGATCGATACTGCCGTTCGCTTCTTTCAGGAAGGTGGCTTTTTTATGTTCCCGATAGCCATTGTGTTGGTTGTCGGACTTATAGTGGCCATTGAGCGATATGTATATCTTTCTGCCCAGAAGATCACCAACCGTAGGGATTTTAACCGCCTGCACCAGATGATTGCGAAGCGAGACTTCAAAGGGGCTCTCGGGTACGCACAGGAATCCGGTACGGCAATGGCCACTATGATAGGTTTTGGGCTGCAGCGCTTGGCTCGTCGCCAGGGCCGTGAAGACATTGAATACGCCATGGAAGAAGGGCTGTTGGATGTCATGCCTCGCCTTGAAAAACGCACCCAGTACCTCGCGACTCTTGCCAATATTGCAACACTGCTGGGTTTGTTGGGGACCATCATTGGCCTGATTGCCGCATTTACCGCTGTTGCAGCCGCAGACCCTGCGCAAAAAGCCAGCTTGCTCTCCCAAAGCATTTCCGTTGCCATGAACACCACGGCTTTTGGCCTTATGTCCGCGATACCCATCCTGCTGATTCACTCTGTTCTGCAAACTAAAACCAATGAGATTATAGACAGCTTTGAGATGGCCGGTATTAAGGTGCTTAATCTGCTCAGCGATGGTTCCGGAGCCTGCCCCGGCGCGCAAACCCAAACGGCATCATATTCTGCCCCGGCGGCAGCACCAACCGGTGCGTCGGCCTGATACTCTGCGGAAGGATCTCAGGTTATGAGACGGAAACATCGTCGGCTACGCAGCGAGCCAGATCTCGACATTACGCCATTCATGAATCTTATGATTGTGCTGGTGCCGGTGCTGCTTTTGAACATGGTATTTGCTCACACCAGCGTTCTGGAACTCAACTTTCCGACTGGCGATAGTATAACGACGGAGCAGACTGAAAAGTTGCAGATACAGGTGGTGATTCACTCTGACCGCATTGTGGTTACGGATAATCAGGATGGCGTAATCAAAGCCATTGCCCAAACCGGCGGTAAGTATGATTTTGCCCGGCTCAAAGAGGTAATGAAAGAACTGAAAAGCCGCGTACCTGATAAAAGAGACGTGATTATCCTGCCTTCACAGAACACAACCTACCAGGCACTGGTTACCGTAATGGATGCGGTTCGCTCATACGATGCAGTGGTTGCAGGTAACCTGGTGAAAGCAGAGCTGTTTCCTGAAATATCCCTGGGTGATGCGCCACTTAAGGGCGCCAAAGAGGCGCAAAATGTGGGGGCGCAAACATGAAGGAGTCTGCAAAAGCCCGTCGATTAAAACGTCACCACAGGCGTACTAAAAAGCAGAGCAAGATGAACCTGGTGTCGCTGATGGACATTTTTACGATTCTTGTGTTCTTTCTGATGGTTAATTCGTCTTCTGATGTGCAGGTACTTAACCAGAGCAGCACTATCAAACTGCCGGATTCGTCTTCTGTGCAACCGCCGGGTGATGTGCTGGCACTGACCGTAACGCATCAAGAAATTCTGATAAACGGGCGGGTCGTTATTAAACGCGCAGTATTGAAGGCTTTGGACGGGCAAATAGAGCCCAGTTTGAAGAAAGAACTGGCTTATCATGCCAGTCGGTCAGGCCAGCCTGCACCTGAGGCAGGGCGGGCTATTACTATTCTGGCAGACCGTGAATTGCCCTACGATTTACTCAAGAAAATCATGTCTACCTGTGTAGATGCGGGTTACGCCAGTATCTCTCTGGCCGTTAACCAGCATGCAAAAGAGGGGCGGGTGCAGCGCCAGATTTGAGGCACAGTTATCTTTAAGCTACTCATTCTTTAGGTATCTTACGGTAACAATATGTAATCCGATAAATGTCACGGATAATAAAAACAGGAAGTTAATCTGACATGCTGCTGGTGCTCGCTGGATCCATTCTCACATTTGCCATGGTGCAAGAAGCTACTGTGGTAGAGCCTTATGAAAAAGGCTCTGTTGTTATTGAGCAAAAGGTCAATGCCAGCCCGGTGAAGCTGCAAACGGGTTTTCGTATTGAACCTTTGGTCGAGCAGAATTTCCGCAATATTGTCCGCCAGGCATACGACTACAGCTGTGGCAGCGCCGCACTCACAACCATACTTAATTTCTATTTGGGCCGAACCCTCACTGAGCGCCAGGTAATGGAAGGCTTGCTGCATTACGGCGAAAGCGACCGTATCGTGTCGCGCCGTGCCTTTTCAATGCTTGATATGAAGCGCCTTGTGACTGCATTAGGTTACCCGTCAGGCGGTTTCCGCGCCACGATCGACGACCTGATGGATCTCGACCACCCGGCTATTGTTCCTATTCAGCACGCTGGCTTCAAACATTTTGTGGTACTCAGAACCATTCGCGACGGTCGCGTATACATGGCCGATCCAGCCGTTGGGAACTTGTCTTTCACGCTGGCGCAGTTCGAAGAAAAGTGGCACGACAACGTGTTGTTCATCGTTTTCCCGGGTAGTGATAAACCTTTGGATAACCTCGAACTCAAGGAAGAAGATCTGCGTTTTGTAGACGATCAGACCATGACATTACTGGCGCTTCAGCAGATGCCTGTATTCCATGAGTCTACCGCCAGGCGTATTCAGAATTTACTTGAACGCCAGAAGAACAATCCGGACGGCAGTGTTGAGAATACCAGAAAGCAATTGCATTACCGTCGTAACTAATATTCGCCGGGCGGAGTGTCCGGCGCAGGGTTATTACCAATAAAAATTAAGGGAGTTAGGATGAATCGTTGGTTTGTGCGAGGTCTTATCCTTGTTTCCGCGGCGGGCTTGCTTACGGGCACGGCCCAAGCGCAGGAAGACAATGTAGATCAGGCGAGGGATGCGCTCGCAAAACAGGAGGGCGACAAAGACTCTTCACGCCAGCTTGAGGAAGTGTTTCAGGCAGCTGAGAAAAATTATTCGCTGCAGAAAAAAGGAACTCACTCCCTTAATTATTCGTTTGATTACTCCTACACGGCTGATCAACGTTTAGATCTCGCCATCACAAATGGCTCTGTGCGTAATCTGGATGTGGTGCCCTCGGCCACTCACAACTTCACAAATGCGTTTTCCTATGACTTTGGCTTGTTGGACAACTTCACGGTTGGTGCGCGTATTCCTCTGGTCGTAAAGTACGACACCGAAGATGAATTGAACGTTTACGATTTTGGTGATATCTCGGTCACTGGTCGCTGGCAGCCGTTTGCTTATGTGCCAGGGAAGATGTCAACGACGCTCTTCGGTACGTTTACGAGTAAAACAGGCATTAGCCCCTACGAGATTGATATTAAAGAACAGCTTTCTACCGGAAGCGGTTACTACTCCCTCGGTGGGGGTGCAAGCTTGTCAAAAGTGCTTGATCCGGTAGTCGTTTTTGGTTCTGTGAGTGCTACCTACAATCTGCCCGCAGACGATCTTCAGCAGGTTCGTGGTGCTCGCTTGCTGAACGAGGTTGAACCCGGCTTTGGTATTTCAGGTTCTGCAGGGTTTGCCTACTCATTGTCCTACGATATTTCATTGAGCATTTCAGCGCAGTTAAGTTACAGCGACGAAACCATTCTCACTTTCTCTAATGGCGATCAGGCAATGGCTCAGGATCAAATGAGCGGGTTCCTGAGTGTGTCATTGGGAACCCGTGTCAGTGACACCACGATTGTGAATACGAGCCTTGGTATTGGTCTGACTGAGGACGCCCCGGATTTCTCCCTGGGTGTGTCCCTACCCATTAACTTCTCCGGCCTGAAAGAGTGATTGGCGCCGCTGACGATTTAACGGGAAGGGAAAGATTTCATGGGATATAACAGCCACAAGCGGCAGCTTCTCGCGGCAATGGTCGCCACGACACTTTCTTGTGGAGCCCAGGCTCAGCTTGCGCAGAACCTGACCATTCACCCAAAGGCACTGGCTTTGGGTAACGCCGTCACAGCCGATCCGCCGGGAATTATGGCCATTCATTACAATCCGGCGGGCCTGACAAAACTGGAAGGGCGTCAGTTTGAAGTGAACCTTATGAGCATTTATCTGGATATCGACGCCGATTTCACGGCTCCGGATGGATACGAGATTTTTGGAATTGATGGCCTGGAAATCGACCCGGATACAGGCAAACAGCGAGACCCCGTAGCCAATAGTCACAGCCACACCAATAACGTTGCGCTTTATGTGCCCGGTTTTGGGATTCTTCGTATGCCTCCCGGGCCGGCAGTAGCGCCTTCTGCGGGCTTTAGTATTAATCCCCCGGGTTCCAAACTAACCTTTGGTAACGCCTTTTATTTGCCGCTGGCGGCAGGTTTCTACCGCGATAAAAATGACCCGGCCCGTTACCAGCCCCAGGCAACGGCGTTGCAGCGCACCACCTACCTGGCGCCCACTGTGGGTTACAAGATTAATGATGAGTGGTCTGTCGGCGCCGGCATTCATTTGTCTCATATGGGTATCGCTGCAGATCAGTATATGCGGGCGCCTAACATGTTGTTGGGCGTAGCAGAAATTCTCCAGGATGCGTTCAACTGCGAAAGTGGTGACGAGCCTCTTCAACCGTGGCTGGCCTTGTGTGGAGGCAACGTAGGGCCCTGGGACGATATTGGTGCGTTGAGTATCAATGTTCAGGAAACTCTATCACCCACCTACACCCTGGGTGTTATGTGGGAACCGAAAGACTGGTTCAGCTGGGGCGCAAGCTATACCTCCGAAGCTGAAATGAACATGAAGGGCACCTTCGAGATTGAATACACCGATGACTGGTCCGGCTTCTGGCAGAGTGTTAACGGATCGGTTCTCGGGGCTATTACTTCGGCTATTCTCAGCCTGCCCTCGGGTGCTCCCCGAGAGGCCGGCAACGTGAGTATGGATCTGGTTTATCCTCAGCATTTCCAAACCGGCATCAGTGTGGATGTTCACCCAAAACTGACACTGAACGCTGATGTGGGCTGGACTGATTATAAACAGTGGGATGCCTTTTTGTTTCGTTTTGATCGGAATCTGGAATTCCTCAACGCAGCGCGTATTTTGTCTCCAGACAACGCCACTCCGAACACACTCAAGTTGCCTTTGGGCTTTAAAAGCCAATGGAACTGGGCCTTCGGAATGGAGTTCCATGCCTCATCAAGGCTTGATCTGAGGGCAGGTGTCGAGATCCGGGATTCGGTGATACCCGATGATCAACGCTCGGTTATGGCGCCCTTTGGTGGCGCCAACCTGTACAGCGTTGGCATGGGGTACAAGTGGGATAAAAATACTGAAATTGATATGAATATCAGTTACTTGCATTCTGTCGAGACCATTCCGGCAGATACCAGTTGCAACCTCAACTGTGATAACATCACAAACATTATCTACAACCCCTACGCCGGTCTGGACGTGAAAACATCGCTGCGTGTTGTTATGGCCGGCCTCAGTTTCCGGAAGAAATTTTAACCGTATTTTGCGCCGCGCTAAAAAGGGCATTTTAGTGAACATACACAAAGTGCTGAAAACTGTTGCATGTGCTGCATTTGGGGCGCTGCTTGCTGGCTGCCAGGTTGGGGGGGCAACAGTATCAGACAGAGAGGGCTATTTTACCTGGGTGGATGAGCAGGGCCGGGTGCGTTATTCACCTATAGCTGAAGAGCCTTCTGCCACACGGGGTGTTTCAGACGACCCCGCAGAAGGCGAAGAAAAGCCCCAGGCAAAACCCTCGGCCGACGAATTTAACGCAACAAACTACCCGGATGCGGAAGGGCTCCGGCGCAAAGGATATGTACGCGAGGGAGATAAACAGCCTTATTTTACCTGGCAGGATGCTGAAGGTAACGTCCGGTCTACCCCCTACCAACCGGATACCCGTACCGACGAAGAAAAAGGGTTTGTTGCGCCGCCTGTAAACATTACTCCAGCAAGTGTGTATCTTGCCAGTGACAGACCTCTGGCAGCCGATCCCGTGGCAGGGTACGATCCGGATGCATTTGCCATTCTTGGCATAGCACAAGGCAATGGCAGTTATTTAGAGCGCTTCGCTGGGACTTGTTGCCAAACGCTAGAAAGCGAAAGCCATGAGCGTTGGCAGGAGGGTCGCGAATTTGGCGTCCACCTGACAGAAAACTCACCAGTGCACGAGTTTCTATCCGGTGAAAGCCCTTACCAGCTGATTGCCCTGCCATATGGAGAAAGGCCCGAGGGGCGGGTTATGCGCCTGCGCTCGTTTGTCAATAACGGTATTTTTGTGCCGTCTGTGGTTTTTCTCAACAATGAGTTTGCCCCTGTGCGATTGGTAACAGATCTGGTTTCAAAATTTGAACCGGAGAACTGGCACCGTCGAGGCTATTTAGAAGCTCGAATTCCGGTGTTAAGGGTTAAGGAAGAGCGTTGGGTGTTGATTTTCACTCGTGAAAAGGATCTCGAAGGCCAGACAGTGGTTGAAACCCGTCGTGGCCCCCGTAAAATTCCTCATGTAACCACCGGCGAATTTGGGCTGAGTATGATAGAGGCTCAGTAGTCGGCTCAGTCTTCGGGTTGGTTCAGATCCAGCCACTGCTGTGATAACCAGTAAAAGCTGCCGCCTTCTGCTGGGTGGGTACAGTTATACCGGAATCGGCGACTGTTGAATGGCTTGGGTGCCTGCACCGAAATTTTGCCCCCTAGGGCTTCAAAATCAATACGTCCCATACCTGACGCAAAGCAGGTTAGCCGAGCGGGTTTAATTTCTTCTGCCAGAGGCAGGGTGAGCACTGGCGGGTTAGTGTCTACAATGCCATCGGGCAGGGCATGGGCATCAATGGGAAATGCTTTGCTGGTTAGTTTGTCTTTTAGACCATTTAGCTGTCCGTAAGCATTGGCCATGGGGAATCTGGGTAAGCGCGTTTTCCCTGAAAGTGGGCCAATTGCACCGGATTGCTGGCCGAACCCAAACCAGCCCCGCTCGGAAATTTCTGCCTCAAGCGCTTCGTCGAATTCACCATAGGGGTAGGCAAACAAGGGCAGTTCTGTGCCAAGCTTCTTTTGCAGTTTGGCCTGCGCGGAATCCAAGCTTCGGGTTACCCGTTGTTGCCAGTCAGCTTGTGTCTCACCAGGTTTTCTCGCCATGTGGCCATGGCCAGCGCTGTGATTGGCAATACTTACGCCCTCGCGGGTGGCCAGCTCCTGCAATTGGGCCCAGGTCATATAACCATGGTTACCCACGGCTTTTGTATCCACGAAAATGGTATAGGGCAGGCCGCGTTTCTGCAGAATATCTGCGGCTGTGCTGTAAACCGATTCGTAGGCATCGTCGAAGGTGAGGGCGATACTTTGGTCTGCGGACGAATCATCAGAAAGCACGCTCTTTGACGCCTTATGCAGATCAACAACCGCGATATTGAGCTCCGAGATTACATCGAGCTGAGCCTGGAACAAGGACGATGACGTGCTGGTGGAAGGCGGTGTGGCATCGCTTATGTGGTGATACTGAAGAACAACCAGGTCAGCCGTTGCAGTTTGACTGGTTAACAAAAGCGAACCCAGAGCCAGGGATATCCAGAGTTTTCGTGCGATCATGACTGCTCCATCATCTGACTAAAATGCGTCTTAAGTACGGCAAATGCTTCGTTGAGGGATTGGATTGCCTCGGTCTCGCCGCCCCGGTCGGGGTGGGCCTGCATCACAGCACGGCGAAATGCCTGCTTAACCGTGAGAAAACAATCGGGCACCGAATCGAAGCCTAGCACTTTTGCTGCCTGAAGGGTCTCAGGTCGGCCTGGCCCGGAACCTTGATAACCAGCCCAAAAGTTGTCCATCATTTTGTTGATGGCATCCTCCGGTAGCTCGTACTGGGATAAATCTAAATAGAAGTGACGCAGGCTATCCACGGAGCCGGGCATGCCGTTGCCGGCAACCGTATCCTGGCGCTCAATGCTAATTCGCATGGGCGAGATGGTTAGGTTTTCACCAGCCTGCGCCAACGTATCCCTTAGTCGATAAACCACGTGAAAGAGTAAGAAGTGTACCGGGTAGAGCTTTTGAGTGTCATGAAACTCCAGCTCACCGATTAGCCCCCAGGGTGGCTTTTGCAGCTTTTTGATGAGATTCAACTCGTCTATACCAAAGGTTGAGCTGCGCAGTTCATGCTCAACGGCTACCAGTAAATGCTGGATCTGTTGTTCCAGCATCGAATCCGGCACCTTTGCGGTGGTTGGTGTTGGAAAGTCTGTAGAGGTTGGCGTGTGTTTCATGGTGCCAATGGTAGGTTAGTGGCTGCTTTCAGGGAAGGGTGGTCAGCTTGGCTAGCCCGCCTGTGAATAAAGCCGTTGCAAATTCTGTAGCTCTGAGCACCTCGTCTTCGGCCTGTTCCGGATGCTGGTACACGCGCCTTGCAACCATTAAGCTGGTTTCATAGGCTACGCCGAAGAAGGCTGTGCAAAGGTACTCTTGATCAGCGTCTGGCAGAACTTTGCGCTCAATAGCCGCCCCAACGTCGTCTTCCAGGGACATCATGATTAGTCCAAGAATGCCGGACCCAAACAGGTCTGTCAGGGCACGATCGTTACGATGGGCAAGTTCATAAACCAGTGGGTCTTGTGCAGTTGCACTGTAAAGAGCCAGGTAGGAGCGGTAAATAAAATCTTCTGCTGTTTTAGCTGAGCGCCGGGAGTGGCTCAACTGCGCATTGAGTCCGCTTAAGAAATCTGTAAGCAGTGCAGCAAAGATGTCCTGTTTGCTCCGGAAATAATTATAGAAAGTACCTGAGGCCAAATCCGTTCTCTGGATGAGGTCGCGAATAGTGGTGTTTTCGTACCCTTGATCCTGAAAGCAAATGCGGGCCGCAGTGAGTATTGCCTGGCGATTACGCAGCCGGTTCTGTTCTCGTTTGCCGGGAGTTTTTTTGTCTGAACTCAACGTATCCATGTCGATGTCCTGTCCCTGAAATGACGGGATGCGTATAATACCACGATCACTTTCCTAATAAACACGGTTGATATGCCCGAAGCAATGATTGACAGCTCTAAACAGTCTCCTGATTCAGAATACGAACGGTCTCTTAAAACAGAGCAAAATAAGTTGCAAAAGCGTCTGCGCCGGGATGTTGGCCAGGCCATTGCCGATTTTTCGATGATCGAGGCAGGTGATAAGGTCATGTGCTGCCTATCCGGTGGCAAGGACTCTTACGCCATGCTGGATATTCTGCTCAATTTGCAGAAAAGTGCTCCGGTGTCCTTTGAGCTGATTGCGGTTAATCTGGATCAGAAACAGCCTGGTTTTCCGGAAGAGGTTCTGCCGGACTACCTGGCTGCACTGGGCATCGAATATCACATCATTGAGAAAGACACATACAGTATTGTGAAAGAGAAGGTGCCAGAGGGCAGAACCACGTGTGGCTTATGTTCACGGCTACGTCGCGGTATTCTTTACAATTTTGCCGAAGAGCATGGTGTCACCAAGATTGCATTGGGGCACCATCGTGATGATCTGCTGGAAACCCTGTTTCTGAATATGTTTTACGGTGGCAAACTTAAAACTATGCCACCGGTACTACACAGTGACGATGGCCGGAACACGGTTATTAGGCCGCTGGCATACAGCCGCGAGAAAGATATAGCCAGATACGCGGAGCTCAGGCAGTTCCCGATTATTCCCTGTAACCTTTGTGGCACTCAGGAAAACCTGCAGCGACAGGTGATCAAAGATATGTTCCAGCACTGGGATAAGCAGCATCCGGGTCGGCTTGAGTCGATGTTTAACGCTTTGCGTAATGTAGAGCCGTCGCATCTTGCGGATACAAGTCTCTATGATTTCCGTGAAGGTAAGCGTCTGGGTGGTCAGCGCCAGGCCGTGCAAACAGCCATGCCTGAGGAAAAGACAGAACCGGATTTTGGCCGGTTGGATGTTCTGAATATCTAGATAACTTAGAAGTCGCCCGCGCCCCAGGCACGGACCGGGCTGGTTTAGTGACCGATTAACGCCATAAGCGGTAGGGTCCACAACCCGAAAAGAACCAGCAGCGCCCCGGCGAACTTTCGGAACGCCGGGTTGCGTTTCAGCCCGCTGATCCAGGTTGCGGCATAACCGGCGCCAAGCATCGAAGGTAGAGTGCCCAGCCCGAAAAACACCATAGTGAGCGCGGCCGAACCCACTGTCGGCTGCAAAGCTGCCCAGCCTAATGTGCTATACACCAGTCCGCATGGCAGCCATCCCCAGAGTGCACCGAGAGCGAGGGCCTGGCCGGCGTGATTGATTGGCAGCAATCGGCCTGCCAGAGGCGACAAGCGTTTCCAAAGGGGTGCGCCAACGCGCTCCACATAGCGGATGCCCTGCCACCATTGCCCCATGGATAACCCCATGAAGATCAGCAATAAACCCGCAATTGAACGCAGCGCTAAGCCAAGCTCTGCCCATCGATCAGCGGCGGTTGTGCTTAGCAAAGCGATTAGAGCAGCGATCAATGCGTAGCTTGAAATTCGCCCGAAGTTGTAGGCAAGCAGTAGCATGGTTTGTCGTGTGCGAAACCCCTTGCCAACGGGCAAAGCCATAGACAGAGAGGCGCTGATACCACCGCACATGGCAATGCAGTGAGTGCTGCCAAGCAGGCCAATAAGAAAGGCACTGGGATAGCTAAGATACAATTCCGGGCTCATGATTGCTCAGGTGTGTCTTCGGTATTGTCCTGGGTATCTGACTGTGTTTCTGTAAATTCTGATTTGTCTGTGCGGGCTTCTTCCGGAATCAGATCTTTGTCGTCATCGTACAGAATCCGGTGTGCCGGGCCTTCCAAATCGTCATACTGACCATTTTTAACTGCCCAGGAAAATAACAAGATACCCATGGCCACCAGAATCAACATCACAGGTACCAAGAGCATTACGACTTGCATGGGATAAACCTTATAGTGAAAACCAGATGTTTACGGTATCAGGGCACACTCGGTGCGCCAAGCTTCGCTTCGTTGCCGTGGTTCTTCGGCCGGGTTTGCTTGCCCAGGCGCAACGCATTGAGCACTACGATTAACGAGCTAATCGACATGCCGATGGCTGCGAGCCAGGGTGGAACCAGTCCAGCGGCCGCAAGGGGCAGGGCACAAACATTATAAACAAGGGCCCAGACCATGTTCTGGCGAATGATCTTTTTGGTGCGGCGACTGGTATTTATTGCCTCTACCAATTGCATGAGCTGACCATTGAGCAGTACCGCGTCTGCTTTTAGCTGGGTGAGGTCTGCGGCAGTGCCCATGGCAACCGAGATACCCGCCCCGGCCATAGAGGGCAGGTCGTTAAGGCCGTCGCCAACCATCATTACCTGGTGGCCGTCGGATTTCAGTTTCTTCAGAACGTCTAATTTGTGTTCCGGCGAAGCCTGGCCAATCGCGTCATCAATACCGAGTATGTCGGCAACCTGACGAACATGGCCAGAGCGGTCGCCACTCAAAAGCAGTGTCTGAATACCGGCATCCTGAAGGGCTTTGACCGCCTGCGCGGCATCGTCTCTGGGCTGGTCGTCAAGCCAAAAACTGGCCAACCACTCGTCTTCTGACGCCAGCCAGACTTCCATACCAGAATATCTTTCAACTTGGGGTTCTGGGGCATGTGTGTGCTGTGCAACAAAATCCCTGTGGCCGATGTAAAAAGACTGATCACCGAAGGTGCCGGAAAGCCCGCCACCAAGATGGTTTTCAACATGATCGATAGCTGTGGCCGGACGACCATGGAACACCCGTGCAATGGGGTGCTCTGAGTGCTGTTCAAGGCCTGCAGCAAGGCGTAGGCAGCTGTCTTTGTCTTTGCTGCCAGCGGTACGTGTATCTATCAGGCTCAGCTCGCCTCGCGTCAGGGTTCCGGTTTTATCAAAAACAACGGTATCTATGGTGTTCATAGATTCCAGCGCATGGCCCCGTGTTGGCAGAAAACCCAAGCGCCGCAGTTTGACCGTGGCCGAGGTGATGGCCGTGGGTGTGGCCAGAGAAAGAGCACAAGGGCAGGTAACCACAAGGACCGATAGCGTAATATCAAAGGCGTTATCTGCCCCTGCCAACCACCATCCAATCCACACAACCGGTGCCAGAATAAGCACCCGCCCGACAAATTTGCCTGCAATGCGGTCAGCCATGCGAGCCACTGGGGGCTTTTCTGATTGAACCCGATCGAGTATACGCAAAATACCGGACAGCCGCGTTTGCGCGCCAGACTTCTCCACCTGCACGTCTAGCGGGTTTTCGCCGTTGATGCTTCCGGCATGAACGATATCTCCGGGCACTCGTGTTTCTGGCAGGTACTCCCCGGTAAGAGCCGATTCATTGAGGGTAGATTGGCCACGGAGAATGGCACCATCAACGGGCAAGGTCTCCCCAGGCCGGATCCTGACCACGTCACCCGGCTTAACCTGGTGAGCCGGTATGACTTCTGTGTTCTCTCCTTCCACCCGCGTGGCCACCGTTGGGTGAAAGCCGGCCATCGCATTGCCGGTAAGTCCTGCGCGATATCTGGCCTGAACCTCTATGTAGCGGCCTAGCAACAGGAAAAATGTGAACATACAGACAGATTCAAAATACACTTCTTCGCCCCCCATCACCGTTACCCAGGCACTGGCTATGTAGGCCAGGCCAATGGCTATGGCAACGGGCACATCCATCGTAAGGTGGCGGGTTTTGATATCACGTTGTGCATTGCGAAAAAACGGTCCGGCGCTATAGAGCACCACCGGCGTGGCGACCAGCAGACTAAACCAACGGAAAAAGGCCACAAATTCAGGCGACACGCCACTGATCAGCTCCAGGTAAAGAGGAAAGGCAAGCATCATGCTCTGGAAGGTGCCGATACCGGCAACAGCCAGCCGGATCAGCATGGAGCGATTTTCGGCTTTCAGTTGGTCTTCTACTTCGTCGGATTGATATGGGCGGGCAGTGTAGCCAAGCTCATGAATGGCGATCAGCAGGGCACTAAGGTTGGCTTTATCCTGTGCCCACACAAGCCTTGCTCGTTGTGTTGTATGGTTTACCGAGAAGGAGAGAACGCCAGGCTGCTGTTTCAGGTGGTTTTCAAGCAACCAGATGCAAGCGGCGCACGTTATGCCACCAATCAAAAGCTGTGCTTCCTGGCCGCCTTTAACCGGCGACACAAAGGCTTGCTGAACCAGGGAGTGATCCAGCTCCCGCAACCTGTCCAACTCGCCACCTGTTAATTTTTTGGGTGTAACAGCCGGCTCAGTGCGGAGTTGGTAAAAACCAGTAAGGCCTTCGGTGTGTATAATTTTGCATACGGCTTTGCAGCCTTCACAGCAGAAAGACCGGGTTTTCCCGTTGATCTGAAATGTTATTGGCGGCTCCCCGGCAGCGGGTTCGCCGCAATGGAAACAATCCTGCGGGCTCACCCTTTTGCGGCGCCTTTTGAGCTTATATGAAGTTTGCTATCTGTTGGTAGCCAGGCCTCGCCTTTTAGTCGCCATTGGTTATCAGGCCCGCGTAGCTCGTAATACCAGCGCCCATCTATGTCATCTAGCATAGCCCCGGTGTAATGGCCGTTGCCATCGTTTCGAAACTGAATAGTGCGGTCGTTTTGCGCCAGCGTTGGGTGGAAAAGGTTTAAAACAAGATAAGGGAAACCTGCCGGCCCCTGTTCGGTATTTACCGTCAGCAAAATGGTTCGGTCTTCAAACGCCAAGTCAGCGTTCACGCCCAGTTCTTTGGCCTTCAGGTCGCGAGCTATCTCCTGGTTAATGCCCCGGCCCTCCTTTGAATAATCATCCGAAACCATCGTGTCGTCCATGTTCGACGCGACAACAAACATGATGATGCAAAATATGATCGCGGACAGTGGCGCGATGGTAAGAAACCAGAACCAAGGCTGGCGATACCAGGGTGCGACGGAAACTTCTTCATTCATAATGCGCAGTCTCTTTTATGTACGGGGCCCAATTGTGATCCTGGAGAGGATCATTGGGTTGGGCCAACAAATCGGCTTTCGGTTTCCAGCTTCAGTGAAGCATCCGTTTCAGACTGTGCGTGGAAGATAATTTCAGTGTTTGACTGTGGAATAGACTCGGGCGGTACATCAACAACGGCCGGTAGCGAGCGAATTTCACCACTGTCTACAGACACCTGAGTCTCGGTCAGAATGCGAATATCTTTCATGCCTTTCACAGATAATGTGAAGGTCTGCGGCACTTCTGACATGTTAACGACCTTCAGAGTATAGGAGTTCTCGATTCGCCCCTCACCGTTGAAGCTGAATAGGGCACCCCGGTCCCGAAGAACGTCCAGTTGAGCTGGCACACGGGTCGCAATGACAAAAACAATAGCGGATATCATGAGCGCTAATACGGCGCCGTATCCGAATGTGCGTGGCCTCAGTAACTTCGACGGCTTACCTTCCAGTTCGTTCTCAGTGGTGTACCGAATTAACCCGCGGGGGTAGTTCATTTTGTCCATAATTTCGTCACAGGCGTCAATACACAGGGCACAACCAATACATTCGTACTGCAGCCCGTCGCGTATATCGATTCCTGTAGGGCACACATGCACACATTGCCCGCAATCTATGCAGTCGCCTAAACCTACCTCTTCAGGTTTTACATCTTTTTTGCGTCCACCGCGCGGCTCACCCCGGTTGGGGTCGTAGGAAACAATGCGGGTGTTCGGGTCAAACATGACAGACTGGAAGCGCGCATACGGGCACATATACAGGCATACCTGCTCACGCATCCAGCCAGCGTTCAAATAGGTCGCAATGGTAAAGAACGCCACCCAGAAATAAGCCCAGCCGTTAGCCTGGAAGGTGAAAATATCAACAACCAAATCCCGAATCGGATAGAAGTACCCAATAAATGTTAGCCCGGTTAGCAGGGAAATAATGAGCCAGATTGTGTGTTTTGCTGATTTCTTGAATACTTTTTCCGGGGAATTCGGTGCTTTATCCAGTTTCATCCGCTTGTTGCGGCTACCTTCAATGCGCTCTTCCACCCACATAAATATGAATGTCCATACGGTTTGCGGGCAGGTATAGCCGCACCACACTCGACCAAACAGGGTGGTAATAAAGAACAGGCCAAAGGCGCAGATAATCAACATGCCCGAGAGCAGGAAAAAGTCTTTGGGGTAGAAGGTAAAGCCGTAGAGGTGAAATTCCCGGGCCGGCAGATCAAAATGAATTAACGGAGCGCCGTCAAGTGTCAGCCAAACGAACAGAAAATACATGCCCATAAGAACCAGAAGGCTGACGGTTCGGATGCGCTGGAACAGGCCGGTTACTTCTTTAGCGTAAATTTTCTTTCGGCTAGCGTAAAGCTCTACCGTTTCCGGTTTTTTTCCGTCCGAAGGTTCCTTGGAGGGGTCGACCTGCTTGACAGGAATTTGGTTACTCATGAAAACCTCCAGGTGGAGTAATAAAACGCGAGAGGGGCCTTGCGGCTACTGCAGATCTTCTCAAGCCTGTACCCGCAAGCAGATACAGGGTTGAACAGACCATGCCGGGCCAAAGCGGCCCGGCCGGAAGGTCAATTAGACAAACTGTACACGTAGGCACCTAGAATCTGGATTTGGTCATCTGATAGGCGGCCGCCTTGAGCCGGCATCTCGTTTTGACGACCGTTAACAACGGTTTCCTTGATCCACTTATAGGTAGAGCCATATAGCCAGACATTATCGGTCAGGTTCGGTGCACCCATTGCTTGCATGCCTTTACCCTCCGGGCCATGACAAGCTACGCATGCCTGGGCAAACACTGCTTCACCGGCTTGGGCCGCCGCTGCATCTTTTTCCCGGCCACTAAAGCTCAATACATAGTTTACCACCTGATCGACCTGTTCGTTGGTCATGCTGGGCATAACACCCTTGGCAGGCATGTTGCCCTGGCGACCATTGTGAAGGGTTTCCAGAATAGCATCCGGCGTACCACCCCACAGCCAATCGTCATCTGTCAGGTTGGGAAAGCCAACCTGACCACGTGCAGCAGAGCCGTGGCACACCGAGCAGTTATTGGCGAACAAACGCTGACCAATTTGCAGTGCGTCATCGTTCTTTGCCAGTTCGGGTACCGGGGTTTCGCCGTACTGGGCGTAGATTTCGCCGTACTTCTCGTCAGCTGCGGCTACTTCCGCTTCCCACTGATTGGTAGAGGTCCAGTTCAGCAGGCCTTTGTAGTTGCCCAGGCCCGGGTACAAAGCCAGATAGCCGAGGGCAAAAATACAGGTTGCTGCATACAGATAAAACCACCACTTGGGTAGGGGATTGTCATACTCTTCGATGCCATCGAAGGAGTGGCCCGTAGTACGTTCGGTTTCGGTATTGGTTGGCTGGCTCTTGCGGGTTGCAAACAGCAGCCACCAGCAACCAAAGACCGTACCGAGCACGATCACAGTGACCCAGATGCTCCAGAAGGTAGTCATCGTTTTTTCTCCGTTTTTTCCTGTTCAAGAGTACGCTTGTCCACCTCATCATCATCGAACGGCAGGTTTGCTGCTTCTTCGTTCGGCTTCTTGCGGTGGGCACTAAAGGCCCACCAGATGATGCCAATGAATATCGCTATTAGCACAAGGGTTTGAATACCGCGTAACTCGTTAATATCCATCAAATCACCGTTTGTCTGAAAGCACGGTTCCCAACTGCTGCAGATACGCAACCAGGGCCTCGATTTCAAACTTGCCTTCCAAATCGTCAGCCGCACTGGCGATTTGTTCGTCGGTGTAAGGAACGCCCAGCGATTTCAGGGTCGACATCTTGGCTGATGTTCCCTGGTGGTCCACTTTGTCCTCAAACAGCCATGGGAAAGCAGGCATGTTGGACTCAGGAACAACGCTGCGCGGGTTGAACAGGTGCTGGCGCTGCCAGGCATCTGAGTAACGACCGCCGACACGGGCCAAGTCAGGCCCCGTGCGCTTGGAGCCCCAAAGGAAGGGACGCTCGTAAACGAGCTCGCCGGCTACGGAGTAGTGTCCGTAACGCTCGGTTTCAGCCCGGAAAGGTCGGATTTGCTGGGTATGACATACATGACACCCTTCGCGGATATATATGTCACGCCCCTCTAATTCCAGCGAAGACAGAGGCTCAAGCCCTTCGATAGGCTCGTTAACCTCGTCCAGGAAAAAGAGTGGTACAACCTCGGCAAGAAAGCCACCACTGATGGTCAGCATGATAAAAACTATCATCAGACCAATGTTTTTTTCGACAATGTCGTGTCTCATTTGTTCTCTCTCCGTTACGCCGCTTGAACTGCCGCATTGTCCTGGGCAATTGCTTCTTTCTGGCGCACGGTCATGTAGACGTTATAGGCCATGAATAGCATACCGGTCAGGAAGATAGCGCCGCCAAGGAAGCGCACAAAGTAGCCCGGGTAAGATGCCTCAAGGGATTCAACGAAGCTGTATGTGAGGGTGCCGTCTTCGTTTACTGCACGCCACATCAAGCCCTGCATGATGCCGTTTACCCACATAGCGACGATATAAAGCACGGTGCCGATCGTTGCCAGCCAGAAGTGCGTGTTAATCATACTTGTGCTGTACATTTCTTTGAGACCCCAAAGTTTCGGGATCATGTGATAAACAGCGCCGATACTGATCATGGCAACCCAGCCCAGTGCGCCAGAGTGTACGTGACCGATGGTCCAGTCAGTGTTGTGGGACAGGGCGTTTACGGTTTTGATTGACATCATAGGGCCTTCGAAAGTGGACATGCCGTAGAACGACAGAGAAACCACCAGGAAGCGCAAGATGGGATCGGTGCGCAGTTTGTGCCAGGCGCCAGACAAGGTCATCATGCCGTTGATCATGCCGCCCCATGAGGGTGCAAGCAGAATGAGTGACATAACCATACTGGCAGTCTGTGCCCAGTCTGGCAGGGCAGAATAATGCAGGTGGTGACCACCGGCCCACACATAGGTCGCAATCAGCGCCCAGAAGTGAACGATAGACAGGCGGTAGGAGTAAACCGGACGGTTAGCCTGCTTGGGAACAAAGTAATACATCATGCCCAGGAAGCCGGCAGTAAGGAAGAAGCCTACCGCGTTGTGGCCGTACCACCACTGCACCATTGCGTCGGTTACGCCGGCATAGGCAGAGTAAGACTTGAAGGCACTGACCGGCATAGCTGCGCTGTTCACGAGGTGCAGCACACCAATAGTGAGGATAAACCCGCCATAGAACCAGTTGGCGACATATATATGTGGCGTGGCTCGCTTGGTAATCGTACCGAAGAACACAACACCGTAGGTAACCCAAACCACTGCAATCAGAATGTCGATCGGCCATTCCAGTTCTGCATATTCTTTTGTGGTGGTTAAGCCCATTGGTAGGGTAATAGCTGCAGCAACAATGACGGCAGTCCAGCCCCAGAAGGTGAAGGACGCCAGTTTGTCGGAAATCAGGCGTGTTTGGCAGGTACGTTGAACCACGTAATAAGACGTGGCAAACAAGGCACTACCGCCAAAGCCGAAAATGACCGCGTTGGTATGCAGAGGTCTTAAGCGACCAAAGTGGGTAAAAGGGAGGTCGAGGTTGAGAGATGGCCAGACCAGTTGTGCTGCAATCAGCACGCCTAGCGCCATACCAACAACACCCCATACCACTGTCATGATGGCGAACTGTCTCACCACCTTATAGTTGTATGTCAGGTTCGGATTTTGTGTGCTCATAGCCTTACCAATGGGTTCAAAGTGGGGAATTATGCGGGCGCAAGTATGGAGAAAGCATTAGTTGTTTGCAATGATGCGGATCAACTCCTGACATCTATCAAATGTGCCCGAATCAACAGCATGGCGCCTTTGGGGAGCGCCTGACCGTTGATACGCTATGATATCCTCAGAGGTATACAAGTTGAACTTGGTAAACTTGATTAAGAGCAAAAAAATGCAGTTTTGACCCTTAAGTTATCGTTCTGGCGCTCACCTATTGCCAATCAGAGACAGCGGTTTGATTACGGCCACGGGCTTTCGCTTCATATAGCGCTTTGTCCGCTCGCTCAAAAATCTCGCGGTGGTGCTCGTCGGGTAGCAGCGCAGCTATACCTGCGCTCATGGTGAGTTGGGCGTTTTTGCCGTCTGGTAACCCTGGCGCCACCGGCTTATAGCGATGATAGACAAAGTAAATATGACGGTTAGCCCAAGCCCGGTATTGAAAAGAATGGCCTGACTGTATGGGATCGCCAGAGTTAGCCCGGTAAAACCGGCACAAATCCAGGTAATGGCCTTGAGTGTTTTGTCTGCGAGGGTGCGTTGCTCTATTTCAAGAAATGAGCGCCCAGAAAGAGTCATGGCCAGCGCGCATAAAATCAGTGTCAGCGGGATGGAAGTATTTGCGAATTCCGGGTTTTCTGGCCAGAAATACTGATTGGCAAAGCCGCCCATCGAAAACAGAAAAAGCCCCATGGCACCCATATAAAAAGCGTTGTGAAGGTAGTAAGTGGTTCGTGAGCTGAAAAACAAAAGAAGGTTGAAAACCGCCAGTACCAGAACAGCGCCATAAAAAAGGCCGTGAGTTATCGCCAAATGGTTGCTTTCAGTAAGGAGTTCATGGGGCGTTTGCAAGCTTAGTGGAATGTAATGAGTTACGTGCTTCGGGGTCGCTGACGTCCGGCACCGGGCATTCCGAAGCCGACATGGTTGTCTGGGCCAGGATCGGAACAGGAGCCGCGCAGCAGGCCAGAAGAAAAAACAGGCGTACGAAACGTTGCATCCGTAATTTCCGAAAACATTAGAATTCGGAAGTGTAGCGAACGTTGACAAACCGTGCTGTTAAACACTTAAACATTATGCGAACCGTCACAGGTTCAATGTGGTTAGATCAAGCGCCGCTCTGTTTAAGCACGGTTATAGCCTCATTCGTGTCCATCATGGGAATCAATTCTGCCATTAGCTCCCGGCGATCATCAGACAAGTACCAGCGGTTCCAGTCGGCTTCGGAGCGCCAGTTGGCAAGAGTGATCCGGTGATTTGGATCGTCGCTGGCAACCAGTGTTTCTCCGGAAATGAAGCCCGGCGCGGCCACGGCTTGCTGAAGCACTTTGCGTGAACGCTCCTCAAAGGCGGTTTCAAGGGATTCGGCTATATGGCGTTCAATCAGAACCCGGATCATAAAACCCTCCAGACGTTTTAATGGTATAACAGTAATTTAGCACGTATTTCCGAAAAAACAGATCAAACTAAAGGAGACGGCGTATGACAGCGGTCGACTACGATGCCGAGTTGGATGCCAGTGGCCTGTTTTGCCCAGAGCCGGTAATGATGCTTCACAATCGCATTAATGATGTAGCGCCGGGAAAAATTTTAAGAGTGGTTGCAACAGATCCCTCAACAACCCGTGATGTGCCAAGGTTTTGCCAGTTTCTAGGCCATGAATTGGTGAGTCATACGGAGCAGGGCGATCGTTTTATTTACCTTATACGCCGTGGGGGCTGATGCCCGGTTTTACCGGGTACCAGTGATGTCTGCGCGGTTAAGGAGCAGTTAGATGATAGAAAAGAGCCCGTTGATGTGCTCCAGGAATTGGGTTTTATTCATTTCGCCCAGAACCCGCTGGGGTTTCACCTCTTTGCCGGTGCTTTCGTAGAACAGAATGGCCGGCGGCCCGAATAAACCAAGTTCGTCTAGCATTGCCTGCTGAGCCGGAGTGTTATCTGTGAGATCAATTTGCAGCAGTGTGAAAGGCTCTAGCGAGCGAACTACATCAGGATCACTGAATACATTGCGCTCCATGATTTTGCAGGAAATGCACCAATCTGCATAGAAATCCAGCATAACCGGGCGCCCTTGTTTCTTGGCCTGTGTCAGTAAGGCTTCAATTTCAGAAGGTGCCTCTACACGGTTAAAGTCCGTATGGCTGCTGTAGCCTGTTGAATTATCAGGTGCGCCACCAGGAGCCGTTTTGGCAATGAAAGGGTCTAAGGGCGCTAGTGGGTCATTGGCGCCAGCCATTGCTCCGGCCAGCAATGCCAGGCCATAGGCGAAAAAGACCAGCCCCAGGCCTTTTCTGGTGCGCTCCCAACCGGCTTTTGCGGCGTCGAAAGCGCCAAGCTGCACGCCGGTTATTGTAATCAAACCGCCCCAGAGTGTGAGGCTGACCCAGCCCGGAACCAAGCGTTCAATTAACCAAATGGCCACTGCAATCAGCATCACACCATAAAAGTGTTTTACGGTTGTCATCCAGTGCCCTGTGCTTGGCAGTAGCTTACGCCCGCCAACAGCCACCAGAATGAGAGGGACGCCCATGCCCAGCCCAAGTGCCAGAAGGGCAACGCCGCCAATCACGGCATCTTGTGTGGTGGATATATACAGTAGGCTGCCCGCAAGAGGCGCTGATACACAGGGCGATACGATCAGAGCAGAAAGCGCGCCAATGCCAAAAATGCTAATCACTCGGCCACCGGTCAGGCTTTGGCTGGCGTCGTTGAGCGGCTCTCGGATAAAGCGTGGTAGCTGAATCTCGAACACATCAAACATAGACAGTGCGAAGGCCGCGAACATCAGGGCGAACACGCCAAGTACCCATGGTGATTGTAGATGTGCTTGCAGGTTAAAGCTCGCGCCCAGCAGCCCTGTAATAACGCCGGCTGAAGCGTAGGTAAGCGCCATGCCGAGCACATAACTGCCTGAAAGCAGCAGCGCGTGCCGGGTTGAGCGTGTGTTTTGCCCGGATACCAAAGAGGAAATAATGGGAACCATGGGCAGTACGCATGGAGTAAAAGTCAGCCCCAGGCCGAGTAGGAAAAACACACCGGCAATAACCAATGTTGATCGCTCAGAGAGAAACCCAGCAAGCCCTGTTGCTGAATCAGTGTCTACTTGTGACGCTGCTCCGGTTTGCGCGGCGCTCGTCTGGTCGCCGGGCCCCGAGCCTGCGCTCGAGTCTTGGCTTTGGTAAAAAAGGACTTCTCGGGTTTGCGGTGGGTAGCACAGGCCGGCCTCTGCACAGCCCTGATAAGTTACTTCAAAGCGAGCTTCCCGAGTATTGGCAGGGAGAGTGACCGGCACCGAAGCCTCGACCGGGTCAAAGAAAACGGTCGTTTTACCAAAGAATTCGTCCTCGGTTTCTGTGCCGGATCTGGAATACTCCGGCGTACCAGCGGTAGCGCCTTCATCAAGTGCCTTAATGCTGATCCGATCACGATAAAGGTAGTGCCCGGGCGTTATATCCCAAGACAGTACAATCGCATTTTCTTCCGTGGTGTGGTTAAACGGGAGGGCTTCATCCACCTGAAGAAACTGATCACCTTGGCCGCCAAAAAATGAGTTATTGTTGCCAAATGCCCAGGATTCGCTTGTTGCGGTAAGTAACAGAGCAAGCACGAGTAGCACAGTGGCTGGAGCGTTAAGGCGCTGAGTGTCGCGAAAAATGGAGGATAGAGCGGTCATGAAATGCGAAGTTTCTCAGTTGATTAAGAAGGAGAGCTCGTCGGCCATGCCCGATAAGCTCGCGGTTCGGTGATGTTCAGGCAACCAGTGGACACAAGGGTGCTGCAAAAGTTCCCTCTGGTATTGAGCGCTTTAAAGTCGCACAATAGCTCTCCAATGAATCACAGTCCAAACGATCTTATTATGCTGTTTAATGACCTGTTTCTGGAAGCTTTCCGGACGACACTGGTCAGAGGCGGCGAAGAACCTGAGTACCTGCCTGCAAGCAGTACCAAAGAACCTGCACAGATTGTTTTCGCCCACGGTTATTATGCCAGTGCTCTGCATGAAATAAGCCATTGGTGCATGGCGGGTGAGTACAGGCGCACACTTCACGATTATGGTTACTGGTACTGCCCGGACGGGCGCACGCCCGAGCAGCAGAGAGCTTTTGAGCAGGTTGAGGTAAAGCCTCAGGCTATGGAGTGGCTGTTTTCGGTTGCCGCTGGTTCTCGTTTTCATATCAGCGTAGACAACCTGTCTGGCAACGGCGAATCCGACGGTGATGAGTTCCGTTTTAACGTGCTGAAGCAGGCAGAAGACTACCTGGCCAGAGGCCTGCCGAAGCGGGCACAATCCTTTTTTGATACGCTGACATCGTTTTATGGAACCGGCGATACTTTCAGTAAAGCCTGGCGTAATGACGTTGGGCGCGTGGTTCCTTTATATTCTGACAGAACATTATGAGGCAAACTGAGACTCCATGACATCTGACTCAAAGCACACCGGCGATCTAAAATTCAGTGACCTGAATTTGGATAAGCGCCTGCTGGACGCCATTGCTGCCATAGGTTTTGAATACTGCACGCCTATTCAGGCTGAAACTCTGCCCTGGACCCTTGCGTGTGAAGACCTGATAGGCCAGGCACAGACCGGAACCGGCAAAACAGCGGCGTTTCTTATTACAGCCATCCAGAGCCTACTGGAAACCCCTATACCAGAAGGTGATCGTTTTGCCTCTGAGCCCCGTGTTTTGGCGCTGGCACCTACCCGCGAGCTCGCCATGCAAATTGCCAAAGATGCCGAAGAACTGTGCCAGCACACGGGTCACAATGTGGTCACAGTGGTTGGCGGTATGCACTATGACAAGCAGCGTGAACAGCTACACAATGGCGTTGTTGATATTCTGGTTGCCACCCCTGGCCGCTTGATCGATTTTCTCGGGTCGCAAGATGTATTCCTTGATCAGTTGGATATCCTCATTTTGGATGAGGCCGATCGCATGCTTGACATGGGGTTCATTCCAGACGTGAAGCGCATTATCCGCAAATGCACCCCTAAAGATGATCGTCAAACACTGTTGTTCAGTGCCACGTTTAACCAAGACGTTCTCAATCTGGCCTCCATGTGGACCAGCAACGCGGAATTTGTAGAAATCGAGCCGGAACAGAAGACCGCCGAGCGGGTTGAGCAAACGGTTTATCTGGTAGGTGATGATGAGAAGCTTCCGGTGTTGGTGAATTATTTAAAACGACCCGAAGTTGAAAAGGCGCTCGTTTTTGCCAATCGTCGCGATCAGTGCCGGGATCTGGAAGAGGACCTGCGTAATCAAGGGGTAAAGGTTGCCTTGATGTCTGGAGAAATTGCCCAGAACAAGCGCCTGAAGACTCTGGAGCAGTTCAAAAAGGGCAGTATTCAGGTTCTGGTGGCCACAGATGTGGCAGGGCGAGGCATTCATGTGAATGGTGTCACGCACGTATTCAATTACAACCTGCCTGACAACGCCGAAGACTATGTTCACCGCATTGGCCGTACCGGGCGCGCGGGTAGCACCGGCGTGTCTGTCACCTTTGCAGGTGAGGACGATTCGTTTGGCTTGCCTGCTATTGAATCTTACATTGGCCAGAAGCTCAAAACATCCGTTCCGGATGAAGTGCTGATGACCGAGATGGATAACCCGCCCATTACTCGTAAGCGCGGCCGCAGACCGCCTCAAGGGCAGGGCGGCCGTGGGCCAGGTGGGCGTAACTCGCGCCCACGCAGGAACTGAGAAGGCTGGCAGCTAATATGTTGATCGTTGCAGATGAGAACATTCCGCTGTTGGACGCTTTCTTTGGTGATATCGGTGAAATCCGCCGCGTGTCTGGTCGCACGATGCGTCCTGAAGATGTGCGCGATGCCGATGTGCTACTGGTGCGCTCAGTGACACGAGTGGATCGAACTCTGCTGGAAGGCAGCCGCATACGCTTTGTTGGAACCGCAACCATCGGTACCGACCACATCAACTTGAGCTGGCTTAAAGAAAACGGCATTCAGTTTTCAGCTGCGCCAGGCTGCAATGCCAATAGCGTTGCTGAATATGTGCTGGCGGTTTTATCCCTGTATGCCGAACGTTGCGCGCTGGGCGACTGGTCGCAGCTGAGCGTTGGTATTGTGGGCGTTGGAAACGTCGGCAAGGAGTTGGCTGAGAAACTGACTCGGCTAGGGTTCTGTACCAAACTTTGTGATCCGCCCAGAGCTGAGCGTGAACCGGAATCTGATGATGACTTTGTTGATCTGAATGAGGCGCTTGCGTGTGATGTCGTCTCTTTCCACACCCCTCTGACTCGTGAATCTGAACACCCCACTTATCACATGATCGGTGAGAAAGAGCTGGCTGGACTAACGTCCGGGCAGCTCCTGATCAACGCCGGCCGCGGTGAAGTAATCGACGGCACAGCACTGCAGGCGCGGCTGAATCAGGCCGATGCGCCGCTGGTCGCTCTCGATGTGTGGGAGCAGGAGCCGCAGATTAACCCTGAGCTGGTAGATAAAGTGTGGCTTGCCACACCACATATCGCGGGCTATAGCCTTGAGGGCAAAGTTCAGGGAACGGAAATAATTTACCAGGCCATGAGCCGGTTTATGGGTTTGCCAATACGCAAGCAGGCGGGGCAGTTTTTGCCAGAGCCCGTCCTGAGTAAAGTATCCTTTACCAGCTCAGCTGATGAGTACGCCGCGATTCGAATTGCATTACGGGCTTGCTACGACCCGCGCCAAGATGATGCACGTTTGCGTCACGCTATGGCTGCACCTGCAGATGAGCGCGGCGCGGCTTTTGATCAGTTGCGCCGGGATTACCCTGTACGGCGGGAATGTTCCAGTTTGAAAGTACAGTTAAAAGGCACGAGTAAATCCCTGCACGACAGCTTCCGTGCGATCGGGTTCAAGCTGAAAATCTGATTGTAAGCAGCTACCACGCTGACGGGGTGTCTGCAAATAGCGTGGCCCGGATAGCGTAGCCAATACGTACGGAGTGGCGGCTTTTGAGAGCAGTACGCACCAGGTGTATGTGGCTGGAGAGATCCTCCTGCACCGAGCGCGGCAAAGGTGCCTCTGCAGGGTCTTCAGGGCCTCTTAGTTCTTGCACGAGAGTACTTGGTGCGGGTGAGCTCAGGCGGGTAAATGCGTCCCGGGTGAGAACGGCCTGGTCCAGGGCTTCCTGCCGGACGGTGTCTACATAGCGCAAAAAACCTTCCTCTGCCAACCACAACAGCGTGCCAAAGCACGCCATATGTCGTTTGCTGTGTAGGCCAAACTCATCAGTTTCGTCCGGCCCTGCGATATCTTCAACGAATAAATTTACCCGCCTGGGGAACGCACTGTAAAGCTGAGCCAAGGCTATGGCCGCGTCTTTATAAAATTCTTCAATATGAATGTCAGCCATCAGTGTATTCCTTTACTGCCTGTAGCTTTCCAGAAAATGACCGAGCCTTCCCATCGCGTCTTCCAGCGTATCTTTGCGAGGCAAGAACACAACCCGAAGATGTTGTTTATCACCAATGTTGAAAGCAGACCCTTGAACCAGCAGAATTTTTTCCTGAAGCAGTAAGTCCAGCACCAGTTTCTCGTCGTTAACAACGGGGAACTTTTTCGGATCCAGCTTGGGAAACAAGTACAGCGCCCCCTGAGGCTTCACGCAACTGACACCGGGAATGTCGTTAAGCATTCGCCAGGCGGTTTCACGCTGCTCGTATAAGCGACCACCCGGGGCAACCAAGTCGTTTACGGATTGGTAACCGCCCAGTGCTGTTTGTATGGCCAGTTGCGCCGGAACGTTGGCACATAGACGCATGTTGGACAGCATATCGATGCCCACAATTAAATCTTTGGCCAAATGTTTGGCGCCGCTGATAATCATCCAGCCAGAGCGATAACCGGCAGCCCGATAGTTCTTGGAAAGACCGTTATAGGTGAAGAAGAGCACGTCGTCGGCCAGGGAAGCGGTGGGCACATGCTTGGTGCCGTCATAGAGGATCTTGTCGTAGATCTCGTCGGACAGCACGATCAGGTTATGCTGGCGAGCTAATTCAATAACCTGCTCCAGCAATTCCGTGCTATAAACCGCACCGGTGGGGTTGTTCGGGTTGATAAGCACAATGGCCCGGGTGCGGTGAGTAATTTTATTGCGAATATCGTCTATGTCCGGGAACCAGTTCTGTGCTTCGTCACAGTGATAGTGCACCGGCTTGCCGCTTGAAAGCGTTACGGCCGCTGTCCAAAGCGGATAGTCCGGCGCGGGTATAAGCACTTCATCGCCGGTGTTCAGCATGGCCTGCATAGACATCACGATCAACTCGCTAACGCCATTGCCCAGATAAATGTCATCAATATCGACTTTGTCGATGCCTCGCTGTTGGCAGTAGTGCATGACTGCCTTACGAGCGGAAAACAGCCCTTTTGATTCCACGTAGCCTTGGGCTTGCTGCATGTTGTAGATGACGTCCTGCTGGATCTCCTCAGGAACATCCAACTCAAAAGCCGCAGGGTTGCCAATGTTGAGCTTGAGTACCCGGTTGCCTTCCTCTTCCAGCCGGCGCGCCTCGCGCATGACTACGCCGCGGATTTCATAGCACACGTTATCCAGTTTGGCGGATTTGTAGTAGTTCTGCATAAGACCCGGGCTTCCTCAGTCAGTAAACGTAAAACAGGCATCTGCCGTTCAGGCAAACCGCTATTCTAGCGGAGGCGAGGGTAACGACAACAGGGGAATTGTGATCAATTATGGCGAGTTAACGCTGTATTCGATAATTTTACACTCTTTTGAACGATTGCGAGGGCGAGTGGCGCTGTATATCCTTGATCTATCAATTGTACGGCTTGCATATCTAAAGCTTCAATTTCGGCCTGTGCTATACAGGCATTCAAAATTTACAAGGAGACACCTGTGGCTAACCCTTCGGTTTATGATTTTACTGCTCTGGATATTAAAGGTAACGAAAAGCAAATGGCCGACTATAAAGGTCAGGTGCTGCTAATCGTAAATACGGCCAGCAAATGTGGTTTTACACCGCAATTTGAGGGGCTGCAATCGTTGCATGAAGAGCTGGGTGAAAAGGGGCTGGAAGTGCTTGGCTTTCCCTGTAACCAGTTCATGAATCAGGATCCGGCGGGCGAAGATGAGATTAGTCAGTTTTGTAGCCTGAATTATGGTGTGGACTTTCCCATGTTCTCGAAGATAGAAGTTAACGGCGAGAATGCGCACCCTTTGTTTCAGTTCCTGAAAGACCAGGCGAAGGGGCTTTTGGGGTCGGAGAAGGTGAAGTGGAATTTTACCAAGTTTTTAGTCAACCGCGATGGCAGGGTCGTGGGGCGCTACCCGCCCACAACCAAGCCTGAAGATATCAAAGCAGATATTGAAAAGCTTTTATAGGCCGGCCTAAGTCTGGGGGCTGCCAGAAGGAGAAGTCCAAAGCTTAATGGCTGCATTTAGCTGCTTACGGTTGTAGGGTTTGGTGATGTAGTCGTTCATGCCGCTGGCAAAGCAGTCGTCCTTGTCTCCTTGCATAACGTTGGCGGTAACGGCTATCACTGGCATGTCTTTCCAGTGTGGGTTTTTACGAATTCTACGTGTAGTCTCATAACCATCCATTACTGGCATCTGGCAGTCCATCAGTACCAGGTCGTATGGTTGGTGCTCTAAGGCCTCAATAGCCAGCTGGCCATTTTCGGCCGTGTCCACCTGGTGCCCCATTTTCTTCAATAGCATACCGGCAACCATCTGGTTTACTTCGTTGTCTTCAACCAAAAGTATCCTCAGTGAACGCTGTGCCTGGTTTTTGCCTTCTGGCAAACCGGCGGGTTCAGAACGTTGTTGTGGGCTATCGCCGTCTGGGTCGCTGTATACGGGGATGGGCAGGGTGACGGTAAACCGGGTGCCTTGCTGTTCTTTGGATTCGACTTTGATTTCACCGTGCATACGCTCAATAAGCTGACGACAAAGTGTGAGCCCTAAGCCGGTGCCACCATACAGGCGTGTGGTTTGTGTATCTGCTTGAGAGAAGGGTGAAAAGATCCGTCGCAGACCTTCTTTGCTCATGCCAATACCTGTATCGGCCACCTCGATGGTTAAAGTGCTGTCGGCGTACTGGGCTGTGATGCGCACACTGCCAGAATCGGTAAACTTTATGGCGTTACTGAGTAGGTTGTTTATAATTTGGCGAACCCGGGTTGGGTCACCTAAAAACCGGCTCGGAAACTCCAACGCTGTCTCCGCAAACAACTCAACGCCTTTATTGCGGGCTTGTTGAGTGTGCAGCGTTGCACATTCTTCAATCAGGCCGCGCATATCGAATGAAATGTTCTCCAGGTTGAGCTTGCCGGCCTCCACCTTGGAAATATCCAGAATGTCATTCAGTATGCCGAGCAGGCTTTCCCCGGCGGATAAGGCAATTTCAAGGCGGTGTCGCTTGGAGGAGTCTCGCTCCCCCTCTAGTGCAAGCCCCAGCATTCCCAGCACACCATTCAGTGGGGTGCGTATTTCATGGCTCATGCTGGCCAAAAAGTTAGCCCTGGCCTTGGCTCGTCGCATGGCGTCTTCTTTAGCTTTTACCAGCGCCCGGTTGCCCCGTTGCAATGCCTGGTTTTTTTCGGATATTTCCCGAGTCCGGCTTTCAACTTCCTGCTCCAGCTCGCTGGAATAATTCTTCATGGCACTTTCCGCCATGCGGAGTCTGGCCAGGGTGGAGTCTATGGTTTCAAGGTGCTGATTGATGATGCCCACCATCGTGCCTATTTCGTCCCGCTGATGACCTGGAGGCACGGGTAAGCGAATTTTCTCGGGCGAATCTGCTTTAACCTGGCCCAGCGTATTGATAACACTCAACATGGGCCGTGTGAGGATCAGATAAAAAATGCCAAGCAGCGAAGCGGAAAGAATGAGGCTCTTCAGAAACCCGCTTATCAGCGTGTAACCGGCGCGCTCCAGAAACTGCAAGCCATAGTGAAAGGTGTCAACGGTTACAACAAGCTGGCCCAGAGGCAGGTTAGTGAGCTGCGATACTTGCAACTCCCGGCTGAAAACCCGGCTGGAGCCAAGCAATTCATCACTAATCCAGCGGTAAGGCGATACCGGGCTGCTCTTGCTAGCTGCAGCCATGGTAACGTTTTCGCTATCGACAATTCTGGCATCAATGGTGGCGGGGTGCTTAATAAGGCCATCAAGTAACTCCTCTGCCAGCCGCACATCAATGTTATAGGCTATCTGGGAGGCTGGGCTGTGGCTGATATCAATCAGCGCCTGAATGTCCTCCTCCATAGAGCGCTCGGCGCCGAAATAATCCAGGGTTATTTGCACCACATTCAGAATAAGCCCCAACCCCATGGCGATCAGCACTGTGTCGCGAGCAAGCCGGTAAGAAAGCCGGTTTTTAAAGCTGTTATTCACGGATGTTACAATCCCTGTTCACGGGCAGGCTTGTTGCCCGGCTTAAATCTTCAGTCGTCGTAGTCGGCCTTTTTCTTCCACTCGTCATCGTGAAGAAAGTTGTCCCACTGTTTGTCGAGTTGTGAATCGGGTTCCCTGGCACCGTTCTTTTCGCCACCTGCAATCATGGCCTCCAACTCTTTTATTCGGGTACGAAAGCTTTTCACGGCTTTGATGGCAAGCGGGTTATCCTTGGATTTTCCCATTTCTGTGCTGGCAAGATGGTAGGCGTGAATAGCCTTGCGTATTTCGTTTTGGCGAATCAGGTCACGGGCTTGGAACACGTGTAGATCTGCATGGGTTTTATGTACCAGGAACAGAATATATTTCAGATTCTTTTTGGCGGTTTCGCCATCGATTCGGCCGCTTTTATGCATGGCTTCAATCATCTTGAAAAGATTTTGAAGCAACTCCTTAACGTAATTCGATTTTTCCGCAGAGTCTATTTTGACTGAATGAACTTCATCGCGGTTTTCCTGGATCAGTGTTTTTTGCTGTAACACCGACTCACGCCATTGCTCGACGGGTAGATTGGATTTAAGTCTGGCCAGATCGTTGCAGACGTCTTCCATGCGCTTGAGCAAAAGTAGTTTTAGCTCACTTGTGAGGTACTGGCCTGGGAGTTCGGAAAGCAGTCGGGCGCAGCGCTTATAGCTGTCGCCTAAAGCGGTGGTTCTTCGAACTCGCTCAATCCTCGCTTTTTCGCGCATCTGGCTGAATACAAGAACGGCAATCGAAATCACAACGATGGCCGCCAAAGCAAGAATGATGGTAGTGGTATTCATTTTTTGGGTAACGACTCCAGCAGTTGTGGCAAGTCATGGCCTGGTCAGAATTCTGGTTCGGTATGCCGGTGTTTTATGGCAAGTATCAGAAAGATTAGCAGAAATACGGTACTGAATCTGAAATCAAATGTGAAAGTTCGTTTTGCTTATTGATTTTGTGAATTGTTTTTATCCTGTATATTGCGATGGTGAATGGCGTGCACGCGTACCACCCTGTTAATCGTTTTTATTGTGCTCTGGAGTTATGCATGGATATTTCTCGCATTGACCTTAATCTTCTGGTGTATCTGGATGTTTTATTGAGAGAGCGCAACGTAACCAAGGCCGCAAATCATCTGGGAATTACCCAGCCGGCCATGAGCAACAGTCTGCGTCGGTTGCGTGACCTGTTTGGCGATCCTTTATTGGTAAGGACCAGTGAGGGTATGACGGCCACAGAGCGCGCTCGTGAATTACAGCCCCTGGTGCGAAGTATCCTTTCCGACATTGATCAGGCGGTGCAAGAAAAAACACCGTTTGCGGCGCTGGAAAGCCAGCGGGTGTTTCGCATTATGGCCAGTGATTATGCTGAATCATGTTTGATGCCAAGAGTGTTGCGGCGGATTCGTCAGGAAGCTCCGCATGTAACCCTTGACGTACTGACCCCAAGCGATGTGAGCTTTTTGGATGTGGAACAGGGGCGTCTGGATATGGCGATTAATCGCTTTGACAAGATCCCCCAGTCGTTTCACCAGAAAACTCTGTGGATCGAGTACTTTGCCTGCCTGATGAACGCTCGCAATCCTATATTGAAAGAGCCGTTTACACTGGATACCTACTTGGGTGCCAGCCATATATGGGTTAGTAAAACTGGCTTCGGTGTAGGGGTTGGGGTAAACCCGAAGGACGTTCAGCGCCTTGGCTGGGTAGATGAGGCCTTGTCCAGAATGGGTAGCCAGCGACAGATTTCCGTGTTTACCCGGCATTATCAATCGGCTATGTTGCTGGCCGAGCAGCACGATTTGATTGCCACGCTGCCGTCCCGGGCGGCCTGGTTGCAAAAAGATAACGCCAACCTGGTAGTAAAGGTTCCGCCCTTCGAAATTCCGCCTTTTGAACTGAAAATGGCATGGAGCCCACTGTTGCAGCATAACTCAGATCATCAATGGCTGCGCAGGCTTATCTCAGATGTGGCAGAAGAGGTTGATGTGGAGTTTGCACCTTTTGGTGCCCGCTTTGAATCTGTAGATACGCCCTTGGCGCATCAGTCACAACGGTAGGTCGCGTAATTCACGCGAGTTATGACCTGTGTCCCACATGCGCTGGAAGCGTTCCGACAGGATTTTTACCCGGCCGCTATCTGCGAATCCGGCAAACCCGGAAGGCCTGGTAAAGTCATGCCGGTACACCACGCCTTGGCGGTCTGCGAGCATAAAGGGCTGATCCTCGTGGGGGTTAGCACGGCTGATCAGCCTCAGCTCAATTCGGCTGGGTAGTCTTCGCATGAGTTCTACCAGCTGATGTCGGCGCTTTATAAGTGACTGGTCGTCATGGATCAGCAGGCGAATTTCACTGAGCCTGTGACGACGTGCAAGGCCGGATACCAGCTCTGTAAATTTTTGGCGATCGTAAAGGTCGTGATCCAGTACTTTGTCATACAGCCATAACCTCTGTCCTGCCTGTCCCACCATAGAGTCCATCAGATCAAGCATGTTGCGTTCGTCTTCAAATAGCCAGGTTTGGGTGTCTTCGCCCAATAGCATGGGGCGGGGCTGCTTGGAGTCGGTTTGTGTTTCAATTAACGCCGGGGCAAGGCAGCGCATGTCCAGATGGAGAATACCAGCGTCATAGTAGGGCTCTGAGCACACATGGAACCCGGCGCGCTGATAAAAGGCAACAGCATGCTGTTGGGCAGACAGCTTCAATTCTTGATATTGCCCTGCAGATTCGGCAATCAAGTGCTGTAGCATGGCTTCACCAATACCACGGCCCCGGAATTCCGGTAGAATAGCCATGCGCCCAATATGGCCGGTTTCGCCCAGCGTTGAGAACAGCCGGGCTACGCCTACCGGTGTGTTGTCGGAGAGCACGGCGAGAAAATGATCGGCAATTTCGTCGGTGTGGTCCCATTCCAGTTCAGGGGGCACTTTTTGTTCTTCAACAAATACTTTTTTGCGGATGCTCCAGATATGCCCCGGAGCAAGTTGCCAGCTGTATTTTCGAATCCTAACGGTCATGGCATCACTCGAAATACACAGAGCCTTGGTTATAAAGGGTTATGAGCAGGCCACGCATGGCCGGATCCCCAGCAAACTGAGCCAGCGCATTCATATCAATGCGAGCCCCGGCACATAGCAAGGGTGCCATTGGCCGGGCATCTCCCTTAAGTAAAAACTGTTCACCGTCCGCAAATAGCGCTGTTTGATCATCTTCTTCATGATAAGCAAAACGCGACCCTTCGTTCCAGCGCAGTTGCTCACCTGCCTTTATGGCGTCGGCAAAACCTGCCTCCGAGGCAGGCTCATCGGCAGGAGCTACAACATCCATGCTTTTGGGGGCGGTGGCGTATTGACCAAACCACAATGCCAGTTGGCGTTTATCTTCGAGCTTTTGTGCTAGCACAGCTTGTAGCCGATCAATCACCTCCGGTGCGATGGTGCCGGGATTATCCTGAACCTGCAGATCCGGATCATTCAGGTGATCGGCGGCGTCTGGTTGATTGCACAAGAAATCGGTAAACCCGGTAAGCAAATCATCAATGGTAGGTGCGCGAAAGCCTACCGATAAGGTAATGCAGTCGTCTTCGGCCACACCATGATGGCCAATACCGGGCGGCAGGTACAGCATGTCGCCTGGCTCAAGCGTAACTGTTTCTTCGCCTTCCCAGCTGCTGAGAATACGCAGTGGTGTGCCCTCTACGCGCGCAGAGGTGGGGTCGCAGTGGCCGCCAAATGTCCAGCGTCTGTGCCCCTGAGCCTGCAGTAGGAACACATCATACTGGTCGTAATGGGGGCCAACGCTGCCGCCTTTGGGTGCGTAGCTTGCCATGATGTCATCAAGGCGCCAG
This sequence comes from Marinobacter sp., assembly GCA_030457765.1. Lineage (GTDB taxonomy): Bacteria > Pseudomonadota > Gammaproteobacteria > Pseudomonadales > Oleiphilaceae > Marinobacter. The sequence goes on from JAKDUK010000002.1 coordinate 117,024, forward strand.
TTGGGTACAAACCGGAAGTGCTCAAGAAGGTCTGCTACTTCTGGCACCCAATGATCCAGGCCCTGAACAAGCAGCGTCCAGTCTTGCTCAGGAAGCTGGCTGAAGCGTTCTTCAGAAAAAGGGCCGTTGTGCAATTGCCAAGGCTTGCCATTTTCGTTCTCTATGACGATGCGCGATTCTACGCCTTCTTCACAGGCAAGGCCGGCCAGTTCATCAGCATCCACAGGGCACTGGAACCCGGGAAATGCTTGGCGGATGACGAATGGCTTTTTTTGCCAGTAACCCTTCAAAAATTCGGAAGGCGACAGTCCGCCAAGCATATCCATGGGTGTGTCCTTGATTTAAATGTTTCGGGCTTGTGCAACCGCATTGCCAATATAGTTGCCCGGTGTAAGGGCCATCAGCTCCGCTTTTGCGCTATCTGGCATCTCCAGGCTTTCAACAAAGCTTCGGATGACTTCCGGCGTCATGGCTTTGCCGCGGGTGAGCGCCTTTAGCTTTTCATAGGGTTTTTCGATGTTGTATCGACGCATCACTGTTTGGATGGGCTCGGCAAGCACTTCCCACGCCTTATCAAGATCTTCATTCAGGCGCACCGGGTTGATTTCCAGTTTGTTCAAGCCTTTCAAAGTGGCTTCATAAGCGATCAAACTGTGGGCAAAACCTACGCCCAGGTTGCGCAGCACTGTAGAGTCGGTCAGGTCGCGCTGCCAGCGTGAAATCGGCAGTTTGGCCGAGAGGTGGCCGAGCAATGCGTTGGCAATGCCCAGATTGCCTTCAGAGTTTTCGAAATCGATCGGGTTAACCTTGTGAGGCATGGTGGATGAACCCACTTCGCCTTCAATGGTCTTTTGCTTGAAGTAGCCCAGGGAAATATAACCCCAAATATCCCGGTCCAGATCGATCAAGATGGTGTTGAAGCGGGCAACCGCATCGTACAACTCTGCAATGTAATCGTGGGGCTCAATCTGAGTGGTGTACGGATTGAAGTCGAGGCCGAGGTTCTCAATAAAGCTTTTTGCGTTGGCCGCCCAGTCTATGGACGGGTACGCAGAGATATGGGCGTTGTAGTTGCCCACGGCTCCGTTAATCTTGCCTAGAATCTCAATACTACGAATTTGTTTAATTTGTCGCTGCAGCCGGTATACCACGTTTGCGAACTCTTTACCCACGGTGGTGGGTGAGGCTGTTTGGCCGTGCGTGCGGGACAGCATGGGCTGCTCTGCGTGTTCCTGGGCAAGTTCGCCCAGCTTTTTTGTAACGCGGCTCATGGCCGGTAATAGACCGTTATCCAGACCTTCACGAAGCATCAGCGCGTGGGAGAGGTTGTTGATGTCTTCAGAGGTGCACGCAAAGTGAACAAACTCGGTCACGGCGTGCAGCTCAGGTACGCCGGCAATTTTCTCTTTGATGAAATACTCAACAGCTTTAACGTCGTGGTTTGTGGTGCGTTCAATCTCTTTGATGCGCTGTGCATCCTGCAGGCCGAACTCGCTAAGCATGTTATCCAGAAATGCATTGGCCTGCGCGCTGAATGCCGGAACCTCTGTGATCTCCGGGTGCTTAGCCAGCCGTTGCAGCCAACGGATTTCCACCGTTACGCGGTTCCTGATCAGGCCATATTCACTGAAAATGTCACGGAAAACGCTGACTTTGCTGCCATAGCGTCCATCGACCGGCGAAATGGCGGTCAGGGCGTTGAGTTCCATTGAAAACCTCTCAAATAATCAAAGAATCGGTTCAGAAAAAAAGGGTTACAATGATACACCAGCCGGGCTGGTGTATCAGTGGCAATAGCTGAGATTTAAAGTGAGTGGTTTGCTTTTTCTGCTAGCTCCTTGGCGTGCTGGATCACCTTTCGGCGGGAAAGCACCAGTTGCCAGCGCCTGCCACCGGTTTGCCGCCAGAGAACGGCCGAGCGAATGCCCGCAAGTAGGAGCGCCCGCACCTTTTCTGCGTTCTCGTCCCGTTGAAGTATTGACGGGTTGCCACTCACCTGAATACGCAAGCGAAAGGTGCTGATGGTGTCTGTGTAAATAGAGGCCAGGTTGCTAATCAGGTTGCTGTGAACATAGCCAAAATGGCTGGCGGTGTGCCGGGCCTGTTCGATTCGGCTGCCAACCACCTTCAGCATATCGTTTTGCCGGTTGAGTTTGGATTCCAGGTGAATCAGGTTCAATACGTAGCGAAGCACCTGAATGTCTTGCTGCTTGCTTTGTTCGCTCAACACGGTTGAGAGCGTGAGTAGCCCTTCGCGAATGTCCGTAAGCTCACCGCCGTACACGTCGAGTGTGCTGGCCGGATCGGTGGCGAACAGAGAGCGCAGGCAGGTTTCCATGCTGGATTCGTTGCAGCTTCCGTTGTTAGCAATTTGCTGCACCAGATTGGACGCCTGGAATACACCTGCCAGTGCCAGAGTTTGATCGTGGAGTGACCGGCTCATTGGGCTGTCTCCTGTGAGCCGGTTTGAGCAAGTCGATCGGGGAGGGCTTCGCCGTCACGCCAGGTTTCGGTTATTACGCCACCACCCAGACAAATGTCGCCGTCATAAAAAACCACAGATTGCCCAGGTGTTACCGCCCGCTGAGAGTCATCAAACACCACTTTTACCCCGCCTTCAATCAACGTTACTTCGCAATCTTGATCCGGCTGGCGGTATCGAGTCTTCGCTTTACAACGGAAAGACTGTGCAGGCGCTTCTGCGGCCACCCAATCAACCGGGCCAGATAAAAGCCCACGGGAAAACAGCAATGGGTGATGCTTGCCTTGAACAGCGGTCAGCACGTTGCGGGTTAAGTCTTTCTCGGCCACGTACCAGGGGTCATCCCCAAAGTCGCTAAGCCCGCCAATTCCCAAGCCCTGGCGCTGACCTATGGTGTGATACATCAATCCTTGGTGCTTGCCGATTTTTTCGCCGCTGGGTGTTTCGATATCGCCTGGCTGAGCGGGCAAGTACTGCTTCAGGAAATCGCTGAATTTGCGTTCGCCAATAAAACAGATGCCGGTGGAGTCTTTTTTGTCGTGGGTCACAAAACCTTGCTGTTCCGCAATTTTGCGTACTTCCGGTTTTTCAAGCTCGCCCACGGGGAACAGAGTGCGGGCAATCCGGTCGCCAGACACAGCGTGCAGGAAGTAGCTCTGATCTTTGTTACCATCAAGGCCTTTCAGTAGCTGAGCCTTGCCAGAGCCGTCGGCAAGCGGGCGCTGACGGGTGTAATGCCCGGTGGCAATATAATCTGCGCCCAATGTGATGGCATAGTCGAGAAAAGCTCGGAACTTTACTTCTTTGTTGCACAGAATATCTGGGTTAGGGGTGCGCCCCGCCTGGTATTCAGAAAGGAAGTGCTCGAAAACGCGATCCCAGTATTCGGCGGCAAAGCTGGCGGTGTGCAGTTTGATGCCGATGGCGTCGGCAACCGCCTGGGCATCAGCAAGATCGGTCATGGCAGTGCAGTATTCGGTACCGTCGTCTTCGTCCCAGTTCTTCATGAACAGGCCTTCGACCTGATAACCCTGATCTTGAAGCAGCCAGGCCGCAACCGAGGAATCGACACCGCCGGACATGCCAACGATTACGTGGTTTTTTCCCTGAGAGAGGGCTTCGGACGATAGATTTGTCATGACAGCTCTGGACACCGGTACAAAACGTGTAAGTATACCATTTTACGCCGATTACGTCTGCGCGTCTGCGATCACATCCAGCGGATAACGTCGGCCACTTCGGTAATCTTCTATGCTCCTGACAACCAGCGGGCTGCGCAGCTTATCGCCTAGCTGCCGGATGTCATCCAGCGATAGCCAGTGGGCCGCAATAATTCCGGTGTCGAGTTTGTGGGTGACGTGTTGTCGGGCTTTTCCTATGAAGCAGAAGCGATAGTAGGTTACGCCGTTTGCTGGTGCTTTATAGGTGTATAGCCCCAGAAAGTGCTCCGGCTCTATCTCCCAGCCGGTTTCTTCAAGGGCTTCGCGCTTTGCGGCATCCAGGATGGCTTCGTCTTCTTCAACGTGGCCCGCTGGCTGATTGAATACAATTCGCCCGCTGCTGTGCTCTTCAACCATTAAAAAACGGCCATCTGCATCTTCAACTACCACGGCAACCGTGGCATGAGGTGTCCAGGTCATGATTTTTTGGCTCTCCGTGACCGATTCGCAGGTTGGTTACGCGCTGGTCGCCTTGCAGGTTTTGGCCCTGCGGGCAGGTGGATAGAAACTTTCCGGTATTCTCCTGGAACAAGCCCCTCTAGCGACCAATCACCGATACGATAACGGATCAGTCTAAGCGTTGGAAATCCGACGGCGGCGGTCATTCTCCGAACCTGTCGGTTTCGACCTTCGGTTATAGTCAGTTCCAGCCAGCTAGTGGGGACGGTATTGCGCCGGCGTACAGGTGGCACTCTGGGCCATAGCTCAGGCTCATCCATGTTGCGGACTTTAGCAGGCCGAGTACGGCCATCTTTGAGGCTAACACCGCCTGAAAGCGCTGCTATGGCACTTGCAGACACGTTGCCTTCTACCTGAACCCAATAGGTCTTTGCCATTTTCAGGGTGGGTGAGGCAATGCGGTGTTGCAAAGGGCCGTCACTGGTTAGTAAAAGGAGGCCTTCGGAATCGTAATCTAACCGCCCGGCCGGGTAGATATGTGGTATGCCAATCCAGTCAGCCAGAGTTGAGCGAGGTTGTTGCTCGTTGGTTTTAGGCTCATCCGTAAACTGGCTGAGCACGTGAAAGGGTTTGTTAAAAAGGATGAGTTCAGCCATGCAAACGGCTCTCAAGCTGGGGGAAGTTGGATCAGCCAGAAGGGTACGTAGAAATAGGCAAGTTTGAAAGTGCGAAGCATCAGGCAGGCTATTTGCGTAAGGTGCACGAAAGGGAGCCTGCCGGATTTATCCAGCAGGAGGGGGCAAACAGTGTGCTATTTGCCTGAGCTGTGTTAGCCGTTCGCTGCCCGGGGCGGGTAGTTGCCGTGATTAGATTCCGCGGTTTTCGTCGTTTCTTCAGGGTTGTCTGAAGCACTCTCTTTAGCTTTAGCTTGCTCACCGGGAACTATATTGATGGCATGCACACCTTTGTCGCTGGGCTTTTTATCAAAATTGACTGCCTGACCTGCTTTCAACGTTTTGTAGCCGTCCATTTGGACCGATGAAAAGTGGGCGAACAGGTCGTCGCTGCAGCCATCCTCTATGATGAAACCGTACCCTTTGGCATTGTTGAACCACTTTACTTTGCCCGTTGGCATGATGAACTCCCCTGTTCTTTTGCTGTCACTTGTTGTTGTTTACTTTGCTGACCAGCTTTGTGATTGATTTTTGCTGGTCCTGGTTACAAGAACTACTCATGTATTTACATTATTTAACACTGCAGGTTAACTTTCGGCGAAACCCGGAGTCGAGTCAATAGCTTCTATTGCTGTAATGTGTGGTTGAACGCGGTCCGGAAGCGGTATCATGTACGTACTGATAACTAATTCACCCCCGGGGACGCGATCTGGCTTGAAATCCCGGGGCCTGATAACCACATTAAACAGAGGCACCGATAACCGGTAAAGAATGATGCGGACTATCGAAAATTCTCTACTAGTATTAAATCAGGGTGAGGATGAGCAGCCAGGTCGTCATGATGACCTCAGTGTTGCTCCCGAAAAACCCGCTCTGAAGCGCCCGTCGCAATTCCGGGTAATGCTGATGAATGATGATTACACACCCATGGACTTTGTTGTGGAGGTGTTGATGACATTTTTCGGAATGAATGAAGAAAAGGCGACACAGGTGATGCTGCTCGTCCATACCCAGGGTAAGGCGGTATGCGGGGTTTATACCCGGGACATCGCGGAAACAAAGGCGGCACAGGTGAACCAGTATTCTTCGGAATGCGAACATCCGCTCCTTTGCGAGATTGAATGTGCAGACTGATAGACGGCGGGGTGGCCCATGCTGAGCAAAGATCTTGAAATTACGCTGAATACGGCCTTCAAAAGTGCCCGCGACAAGCGTCATGAATTCATGACCGTGGAACATTTGCTGCTAGCTCTACTGGAGAACGAGTCTGCAGTGGGTGTTCTCAAAGCCTGCGGGGCAGATCTCAAGCAACTCCATGATGAGCTGGTCGAGTTTGTAGACTCGACAACACCACTGATTTCCAGTAGCGACGAAGAGCGCGAAACACAGCCAACCCTTGGTTTTCAGAGGGTGCTTCAGCGCGCTGTGTTTCATGTGCAGTCCTCTGGGAAAAAAGAAGTGACTGGCGCCAATGTGCTGGTGGCAATTTTCAGTGAACAGGAAAGCCAGGCCGTGTATGTGCTCAAGAAGCAGAGCGTTGCGCGTATCGATGTCGTTAATTTTGTCTCCCATGGGATTTCCCGGGTTCAGGGCACTGAGGATCAAGACGGCGGCGAGCAGACCTCACACGAAGAGGCTGGCGAAGAGGGCGGACAATCTAAACCGCTGGAAGCTTACGCAACCAACCTGAATGAGCAGGCCCGTCGGGGGCGGATTGATCCATTGATCGGTCGCGAACATGAGGTTGAGCGTGTGGTGCAGATTTTAGTGCGCCGACGCAAGAACAATCCTCTACTGGTAGGGGAGGCCGGTGTTGGCAAGACTGCCATCGCCGAAGGGCTGGCCAAGCGTATTGTTGACGGCCAGGTGCCAGACATCATTGCTGACGGTGTGGTGTACTCCCTTGATCTTGGTGCCCTTCTCGCCGGAACCAAATATCGTGGCGATTTTGAGAAGCGACTGAAGGCTCTGCTTGCTGATCTGAAAAAAGAGCAGCATGCGATCCTCTTCATTGATGAAATTCACACCATTATTGGTGCGGGATCCGCCTCTGGCGGGGTGATGGATGCCTCTAACCTGCTTAAACCGATGCTGAGCTCCGGTGAGCTACGTTGCATTGGGTCCACAACCTACCAGGAATTCCGGGGTATCTTTGAGAAAGACAGTGCACTGGCTCGTCGTTTCCAGAAAATTGATGTGAACGAGCCAAGTGTTGAAGATACCTATCAAATACTCAAAGGGCTTAAGCTCAATTTTGAGGAGCACCATGATCTGAAATATACGGATCAGGCGCTGCGCGTGGCCGCGGAGCTGGCAGACAGGTACATTACGGATCGCCACCTCCCGGATAAGGCCATTGATGTAATTGATGAAGCCGGGGCACGGCAACGCTTGATGCCAGAGGATAAACGTCTGGATACGGTAGGTGTGCCAGAGATCGAAGACGTGGTTTCCAAAATTGCCCGTATTCCACCCAAAAACGTGTCCACCAGCGACAAGGATCTGCTGCGTAATCTTGAGCGTGATCTCAAGATGGTGGTGTTTGGGCAAGATCCCGCAATTGAATCCTTGTCCACAGCTATCAAGTTGGCACGAGCTGGTCTGAAAGCACCAGAAAAACCAGAAGGCTCTTTCCTGTTTTCCGGGCCTACGGGTGTCGGCAAAACAGAGGTGACCAAGCAGTTGGCCAAAGCGCTTGGGGTTGAGTTGGTTCGGTTCGATATGTCTGAGTACATGGAGCGCCACACCGTTTCTCGCTTGATTGGCGCACCGCCAGGCTATGTTGGGTACGACCAGGGTGGTCTGCTCACTGAATCGGTCAATAAGCATCCGCACTGCGTGTTGTTGCTCGACGAAATCGAGAAAGCACACCCGGAAGTATTCAACTTGCTGCTTCAGGTTATGGATCATGGCACGCTAACGGATAACAACGGCCGCAAGGCCGATTTCCGACATGTCATTCTGGTGATGACTACCAACGCGGGTGCCGAAAGCATGGCTCGCCGCTCTATTGGCTTCAGCGAGCAGGATCACAGCTCTGATGGCATGGAAATCATCAGCAAGACCTTCACGCCGGAATTTCGAAACCGCTTGGACAGCATTATCCAATTTGGTGATCTGCAAATAGATACCATCACGTTTGTGGTGGACAAGTTTCTCACCGAGTTGCAGGCGCAACTGGATGAGAAGCATGTGGTTCTGCATGTGGATGACGACGTTAAGTCCTGGCTTGCCGAGAAGGGCTACGACGTAACCATGGGCGCGCGTCCAATGGCTCGCTTGATACAGGATAAAATCAAACGTCCACTCGCTGAACAGATTCTGTTTGGCCAGTTATCCGAGAAGGGGGGCGATGTGCATATCCACCTTAGGGACGATGAGCTGGTATTCGATTACGAGGATGAGCCTGCTGAGGCCGTTTAAGGCGGCTCGCAGGTCAGGACAGGCTAAGAAAGCTGCCCACAAAAAAACCGCTGCAGTGATGCAGCGGTTTTTTTCTTATGCGATGTTACGACTGTATTAGCGGGCGCGGTAGACAATCCGGCCTTTGCTCAGATCGTAAGGCGTCAATTCAACCTTGACCTTGTCGCCGGTCAGGATGCGGATGTAGTTTTTGCGCATCTTGCCGGAGATGTGAGCCGTAACAACGTGGCCGTTACTCAGCTCAACTCGAAACATAGTGTTGGGAAGGGTGTCAAGAATAACGCCTTCCATTTCAATAGCATCTGTCTTCGCCATTCAGTAGAAACCTCTTTTGGAATACTTTCCGTCATTTTAAATTGCGCAATTTTGCCTGATTTATCGGCGTTTGGCAAAGTGAGTTCGCATGCAAGCTGGAAAAAAAGCCTTCAACGATCTTCAAGTGTTTGCCATAAGCCGTCTTGGAGTGCCTCTATGGGCTTAAAGCGAGTTTTATAATTCATTTTTCGGCATTGCTTTATCCAGTAGCCCAGATACAGGTGAGGCAAGCTACGTCTTCGGGTTTCTTCGATCTGCCAGAGCACGGCAAAAGTGCCCAGGCTTCTATGCTCCAGGTCAGGGTCAAATACGGTGTATATGGCCGAGAGCCCATCGTCGAGGGAGTCTACGGCGGCCAGTGCCACAAGTACCCCGTCTTTACGCATTTCAAGAAACAAAGAGTCTGTAGCGCCTTCTACGAGAAATGAGGTGAACTGCTCCCGCGAGGGTGGGTACATGTCGCCGTCTTTGTGTCTTAATTCGACATAGTTAGCGTAGAGCTGGTAATAGCTTTCGCGGAATGTAGCGGGTACCAGTGTGCACTCCAGATCACTGTTTTTTTTCATGACCCGGCGCTGGCTACGATCCGGGCGAAAGTCGTTAACGTTCAATCTTACCGGTATGCACGCGTTGCAATCTTCACAGTGGGGGCGGTAATAGTGTGACCCACTGCGCCGGAAGCCCAGCGAGGTGAGTTGGCTGTACAGTTTTTTATCGATGTTGGCACGAGGGTCAACAAACATGGTTGTTGCCTCGCGATCCGGAAGGTAGCTGCAGTCGTGGGCAGGTGTTGCGAAGAATACCAAGGTTCTGAGACTACTCATTTATGCCTCCGGCCCGCGCCATTGCCAGTGGAGTGTCCAGTCGGGCTGATTCGGTTTTCTGTTTGCGTATGACCCAATTATAGATAAAAACTCATGTCTGGGTAGGGTGTGTGCACCCATGCTGATCAGGTGGTCGCTTTCTACCTGGCAGTCCATTATTCGGTAGCCCCAGTCTTGCAGCTGGCGGGCAAGATGAACCATCAGTACTTTGGAAGCATTGGTTTCCAGGGCGAACATGGATTCACCAAAGAAGCATTGCCCTATGGCAAGTCCGTACATTCCGCCGGCCAGCTCGCCTTTTTGGTTCCACACCTCAATGGAGTGAGCCACCCCTTGGCGGTGCAGCTCTGAATAGCTGGCGATCATGTCGTCAGTTATCCAGGTGCCTTCGCTACGGGTGGAGGCGCACAGCCGAATAATACGGCCGAAGGCCTGGTCGGTGGTTACTCGAAAGCGGCGCTGGTTTAGGGTTTTGCGCAGGCTGCGGGATATGTGGATGTTTTCCGGATACAGTATGCATCTGGGGTCTGGAGACCACCAGAGTATGGGCTGATCGTCGCTATACCAGGGGAATATGCCGCTGCGGTACGCGAGGATCAGCCGTTCTGTGGACAGGTCGCCGCCCAGTGCGAGAAGGCCATCGGGGTCATCGAGGGCTTCTTCGGCTGGGGGGAACCACAGTTGGTCTGGCTCTAGCCAGGGAAGTGGGGTCATCTTGCCTTCTGTCAGTCAGCCTTAATCTTGCTGATCCAGAAACTTTTCAGCATCCAAAGCGGCCATGCAGCCGAAGCCTGCAGAAGTGACCGCTTGGCGATAAACGTGGTCGGCTACGTCGCCGGCGGCGAATACGCCTGGTACGCTGGCTTGTGTGGCCATGCCTTGCAAACCGGACTGGATCTGAATGTAGCCGTTTTCCATGTTCAGCTCGCCTTCAAACAGGTCGGTATTGGGCTTGTGGCCGATAGCGATGAAAACACCGGCCAGGTCAAGGTCCTGCGTGGCTCCGTCTTTCGTGCTTTTGATGCGCATGCCGGTTACGCCGGTGCCGTCGCCCAGTACTTCATCCAGGGTATGGTCCCAGACAATTTTGATGTTGCCGTTTTCGGCTTTTTCAAAGAGTTTGTCCTGCAGGATTTTCTCCGCACGCAGGTTGTCACGGCGGTGAACCAGGGTTACTTCTTCTGCGATGTTGGATAGGTACAAGGCTTCTTCAACGGCGGTGTTGCCGCCGCCGATCACGGCGACCTTCTGTTTTTTGTAGAAGAAACCGTCACAGGTGGCGCACGCGGATACGCCTTGGCCTTTGAAGCGCTCTTCGGACTCCAGGCCCAGATACATGGCAGTTGCGCCTGTGGCAATGATCAGCGAATCACAGGTGTATTCACCACCGTCGCCTTTCAGGCGGAAAGGACGGCTTTTCAGGTCAGCTTCATTGATGGTGTCGTATACGATGCTGGTTTCAAAGCGCTCAGCGTGTTTAAGCATGCGTTGCATGAGCTCGGGGCCTTGCACGCCGTCGTTATCGCCGGGCCAGTTGTCTACGTCGGTGGTGGTGGTGAGCTGGCCACCGACTTCAATGCCGGTGATCAGTGTCGGGTTCAGGTTTGCCCTGGCTGCATAGACGGCAGCTGTGTACCCGGCGGGGCCAGAGCCGAGGATGATTAGCCGGGAATGTTTGCTTTCGCTCATGGATGTCTCTCACTAAAACGGTACGTGTCAGGCTTTTTAAAAGCCTGCAATTCGAGGAAGGTAGAAAGGCTACCACGAATACGACGGCCTTCCATTTGTTTTGGCCAATTCGGCTGATAAAACGTTGCTATTACGCCAGCACAGAAACAGTGGTTAGCAATTGCCGCACGCGCTCTGCGCTCTTTCCGGATTCGCCCTGTTCAAGCCGGTGCTCGGCAATGGCCGGGAACACGGCTTGAATGTCGTCGGGTAGCGCGTGTTGGCGGCCCTGCATCAGGGCCCAGGCTTTTGTGGCTCTGAGCAATCCAAGGCCTGCTCTTGGTGATAAACCGTATAGTAAGCCGGGCATGCGCCGGCTTTGTTCAAGCAGGCGTTGGATATAATCCAGCAATGCTGGGCTTGCGGTTACGCGGCCCACTTCGTCTTGCAGTCGTGTCAGATCTGCTTCGGAAAGCAGGGTGTTGAGGCGGTCGGTCATTGCCCGCCGGTCTTCGCCTTCTAGCAGGTCTCGTTCGGCCCTGGGGTCAGGGTAACCAAGCCGTATACGCATCAAAAACCTGTCGAGTTGGGTTTCTGGCAAGGGGTAGGTGCCACCCTGTTCGGTCGGGTTCTGTGTAGCAATCACGAAGAACGGGTGCGGTAGTGGGCGGGTTTCGCCTTCTATGGACACCTGGCGCTCTTCCATGGCTTCAAGCAATGCGCTTTGCGTTCGTGGTGACGCTCGGTTGATTTCGTCCGCCAGTACCACCTGGGCGAATATCGGCCCCTGGTGGAATACCAGGCTGCCTGCCTGCTTGTCGTACATGGAATAGCCCAGTACATCCGCCGGTAGCAGGTCGTTGGTGAACTGAATGCGCTGGTAGCTGAGGCCCATGGCTTTCGCTAAAGCATGGGACAGGGTGGTTTTGCCCATACCCGGAATGTCTTCAATCAGCAGGTGGCCCTTGGCGAGCAGGCCGCAAAGGGCCAAACGAACCTGATGCTCCTTGCCAAGCAGGATTTGATTGAGCTCGGTAACAACAGTGTCTACCAGTGTTTTCATGCTGGATTTAGTCCCTCACTCTTTTGAGAATGTCTCCGTAGGCATCTATGCGGCGGTCCCTGAAATACGGCCAGATGCGACGAATCGATTCACTGCGGTGACGATCGATGGTAGCACTCAGTATGCACTCGGCTGTGTCGTCTGCCCGGGCCAGAATTTCGCCCTGGGCCCCGCAGATAAAGCTGTTACCCCAAAACTGGATACCATTTGTCTGCTTAGAAGGGTCTGGCTCTGTTCCTACACGGTTGGGTGCTACCACAGGCAGGTTGTTGGCGATGGCGTGGCCACGTTGAACGGTTACCCAGGCGTCCAGTTGTCGGGCCTGTTCATTCGGGTGGTCGGTCGTATCCCAGCCAATGGCGGTGGGATATATCAGTATTTCGGCACCGGCCAACGCCATTAGGCGAGCCGCTTCCGGATACCACTGATCCCAGCAGACAAGCACTCCCAGCCTGCCTACCGAGGTTTCGATGGGTGCAAAACCATTTCCGCCATCATTGAGCTGCGCATCGCCAGGGGTAAAGTAAAACTTTTCATAGAAGCCGGGGTCGTCTGGAATGTGCATTTTTCTGTACAGGCCGGCGATGGAGCCGTCGCTTTCAATGACGACCGCAGTGTTGTGATAGACGCCGTTCATGCGCCGCTCAAAAATAGAGCCAACTATAACGATGCCCAACTCTCTGGCCAGGTTGGAGAGCCTTTCGCTGGTGGGGCCGGGGATGGGCTCAGCTAGGTCAAAGACGCGGCTGTCCTCCGTTTGGCAAAAATACTGGGTGGCATGCAGTTCTTGTAGAATGATCAGGTGAGCCCCGCCTGAGGCAGCCTCGCGAACCAGCATTTCAGTGGTTGCCAAACTGGCTGCCTTATCTTGACTGCAAGCTTGCTGAATAGCGGCAACTGCGAGTTCATCTGACACCGGGTGTTTGCTTGGATCCTGGCTCATAATGTGACCACTCCTTGCGGAATCTGCATGGTAGCGCAGTGAAGGCTGCCGCGCTGTTTCAACAGTGGCCGGCACTTGATGGGTATAATCTCCCTGGTGGGGAAGATCTCTGCAAGAATGCGAATCGCATCTTCATCCTGTGACACGTCATAAATCGGTAAAAGGACGGCGCCATTAATGATTAAGAAGTTAGCGTAGGTGGCCGGAAGCCGTTCGCCGTCATTGTCAAGTACCGCATCGGGCCACGGCAGTGCGGTTAGCTTGTAGGGCGAGCCATCCCTTTGTCGGAAATCCTTGAGGTCTTCTTCCATGGCAGCCAGGGCACTGTAATGTTCATCTGCCACATCCGGGCAAGCCACGTAGCAGATATGACCTGGCGCGCAGAACCGGGCTAACGTATCTATGTGGCTGTCTGTGTCGTCCCCCGCCAGATAGCCGTGGTTCAGCCAGAGAACGCGGTCTGTGCCGAGTGTTTCAGACAACAGCTGCTCGATCGCCCCGCGATCCATGGACGCATTGCGTGTTGGCGTAAGCAGGCATTCGCTGGTTGCCAGTAAGGTGCCTTCGCCATCGGATTCAATGGAACCGCCCTCCAATACAAAGTCTACCGACTGCATTGGATTTGTTCCAAAAACACCGTAGTTCGCGAGGTGGCGGTTGAGGGCGTCGTCTTTTTCCCATGGGAACTTTCCGCCCCAGGCATTAAAACGGAAGTCGAGCAACTTGGGCTCTTCATCAACGAATACAGTAATTGGGCCGTGGTCGCGGGCCCAGGTGTCGTTTGCCGGTGCAGGCACTGCGTGCACCCGCCCTTTCAGACCTTGTTGGGCTGCCCAGGTGTTCAGTTCACGCTCAAGATCTTGCAGTCGAATGACGTGTTCACAGCTGATAACCAGATGTTCAAAGCGCAGAATTGAACGGGCGATTGCAAGAAACACAGGCTCTACTTCGTCAATTATGCCTGCCCAATCGGTACCTGGGTGAGGCCAGGTAAGTAATACAGCGCTTTGGGGTGCCCATTCTGCTGGCAACACGGGTCCGGATATCACTTTGCAATCACCTTAAAATTACAAAAGCCGCCATTCTAACCAAAGGGCGGCGTTTCGTCAGGGGGGGGTGCCCGGAAGTGCCGGGCGGAAAAGAACCTGGTTTGCTGGTCTCAACGCTGGCGCGTAAGTACCGAGTGAATCACCCGATCGCTTTCAAAATAAACAACAAACTTACCATAGTGCCACTGACTGATAGGAGGTTGCCCAACGGCTGTCTCGATAGAGTCCGGTTGCCCCCATGCGGCCCGCACCGATGCTTGCGTCATTCCGGTTCGTGGCATGCTCTGTTGGCTTCTGTCTACCTGGCTGCCTACTGGCACCCGAATATCTTCGGCGAACGCGCCAGAAGCCGGAGCCAGAGAGAAAAATAGTGCCGCTGCTAATGTGCCAGCCAGGGCTCGCTTTGTTGTCATTGATGGATCTCCATTAATACGGGGCTGAGGTAAGCACTCCGAAGACATGAAAAAAACGTAATATCCAAGAGTTATCGGTAAAAGTCACATGTTTTAGCCAGTCTACTCGTTTTGTCGCCGGCGAATCTGCCAACGCATCACATGCCGGGCAATTTGCTGGCGATCACCATCGTTTATTCGGATAAAACCGGTATGAACCCTTGCTCTGCCTGTTTCGTCAGCCTGTATGTCCAGCACTTGTGCAATGGCTCTGGGCTGGAAAAGTTCTGGTGACAGAGTCATGCGAATAGCCAGCCTGTCTCCAGTCTGCCATGCTTGTGGGCTGGTGGAAAAGGCCAGGCCACCCTCACTTAGGGTAACGTCTTGCCAGTCGTCCGGTTGCAAGGGATTTTGCTGAAAGGCCATAATGCGCGCAAGCGAGTCCAGCTTAGCGTTCAATGACTTTATCACGCCTGTAAATAGGCGGTCCTGATCGGCCAGGCTGGCCAGCTGAGATTTGATGTCTTGATCCAATCGCCTGAACTCGGTTTTCAGAGTTTCCAGGTAATCGTCATTGAATGGGTTTTCATCGAGCTCACCTGAAGGCGGCAGCTTGCGAACATCCAGGGCAATTCTGTCTTCTATGCGGAAAAATTCCCGACGTTCTGGTAGATAATCTGCCGATTCGGTTGGTGTGTCTCGGGTGTGCATTCGGGGCTCCGCGAATTAAGGATGTCAGCCAGCAGCGTTAGCAGTGCCAATAATGAAGTTTAGCAGTTTCCCTCAGCGCTGAAAGGCCGGCGGAAATTCCAGACCACGACCAATTCGAAGGTAGCGACAGGCGCCTCTCCATGTTCAGACCCTTATCGTTTTCTATCGGCTTGCGGTATACCGCAGCCAAAAGACGCAACCATTTTATTTCGTTTATTTCTCTCACCTCCATGATCGGGCTGATGCTCGGCGTGGCCGTGCTCATCGTAGTGTTGTCTGTAATGAACGGTTTTGACCGTGAGCTAAAGCAGAGAATCCTGGGCATGGTGCCCCATGCCATTATTCAAGGCAGTGGGCCACTGGATGATTGGGAAGCTGTGGATGCCCAAATACAGGAGCATCCAAGGGTGCTGGCAGCCGCTCCGTTTATCAAAGGTCAGGGCATGGTGACTGGCGGCGGCGATGTGCGAGGCGTGATGCTCAATGGCATTCTTCCAGAGGAAGAGCGTTCGGTTTCGATCATTGAAAATCACATGATTGAAGGCAAGCTGGATGATCTGGTCTCAGGAGAGTTTGGCATAATCGTGGGTCGTACCATGGCGTCGAGCTTGCGTTTACAGCTAGGAGATAAGGTAACCGTGGTGCTGCCCGAAGCCTCGGTAACCCCTGCCGGAGTGTTGCCACGTCTCAAGCGCTTTACTGTAAAAGGCATTTTCAGCGTCGGTGCCGAGCTGGATGGCAACTACACGCTTATTCACATGGATGACGCCTCTAAACTCATGCGTACAGGTGGTAAGGCCGAGGGTGTACGCTTGCTTGTTGATGATTTGTTTGCCGCTCCCAAGGTTGCCGAGCAAGCGGCAAAAGGGCTGTCTGGCCGTTACTATATTTCGGACTGGACCCGTACCCACGGCAATCTTTTTCAAGCCATCCGCATGGAAAAAACCATGATTGGTTTGCTACTGATGTTTATTGTGGCAGTCGCCGCTTTCAACATTGTGTCTACGCTGGTGATGGTGGTAACCGATAAAACGGCAGACATCGCCATTTTACGCACCATGGGCGCCACGCCAGGGCGTATTATGAGAATTTTCATTGTTCAAGGTGCTGTTATCGGGGTTTTTGGAACCCTGGTTGGCACAACTTTAGGGGTCGTGGGTGCGCTCAATATCAGTGCGTTTATATCCTGGCTCGAAGCTATGCTTGGGCATAAGTTTTTGAGTGCCGATGTGTATTTTATCAGCTATCTACCTTCTCAGTTGCAGTGGCAGGACGTAGCGGTTATCAGCGGAGCTGGCCTGGCAATGAGCCTGCTGGCCACCATTTACCCGGCGTGGAGAGCGTCTCGAGTGGATCCTGCGGAGGCTCTTCGTTATGAATGAGGAAAATACTGCCATGAAGGATGTACCTCTGGTGATCGACTGTCGTCAGGTTACCCGAACCTATACCCAAGGGCCGGAAAAGCTGACTATATTCTCTGACATTTCGCTGGAAGTGACAGCGGGTGAGACCGTGGCCATTGTGGGTAGCAGTGGTGCGGGTAAAACAACACTGCTAAACCTTCTTGGCGGGCTGGACAAACCATCAACCGGGCAAATTTCGATATGTGGCAAGGATATCCACCGTTTATCGGAAGCGGGTCGTGCGCACTTTCGCAATCGTCATTTGGGCTTTGTTTACCAGTTTCATCATCTATTGCCCGAATTTACCGCGCTTGAGAATGTCATGATGCCTTGTGCCCTGGGTGGTATAAAGATTCCTGAGGCACAGCAGCGGGCGCAGGCAATATTGCAGCGGGTAGGGCTTGGTGAGCGCTTGGCTCACAAACCCGGTGAACTGTCTGGTGGTGAGCGCCAGCGCGTTGCGATAGCCCGGGCACTGGTTAACGAGCCTGATTGCGTGTTGATGGATGAACCCACCGGCAATCTGGATGAGCATACAGGCGAAGGTGTTAGGGCGCTTATTGAGTCTTTGCGGGATCAGCTGGGCATCGCGTTTGTCATGGTTACCCATGATATGAAAATGGCGAGAAGTCTTGGCAGGGTTTTGCGGTTAGAGCAAGGCAGGCTGGTTCAAGAAGCCTGATCGCGGGAACGCCGAAGCTCCCTGCGGGCTCGGCTACGAGCTTGCCATTCTGTGCGAATCTTCCGGCGCCACAAAAACTGAATGCCTAAATATGCCAGACAGGCGCAGAGAGTGGCAACTATAAGTGAGCCGAGATAAAGCGGGATGCCGATATCCAGAAGGCGCTCGCTTATCCAGGGTATTGATAGCTGAAAATCGAAGTCTAAAACCGGTCGGTTCAGTGCCCAGGCACCTATCTTATAATTGAAATAAAACATGGGCGGCATAGTAACCGGGTTGCTGATCCATACCAGTACGACCGACAGCGGCAGGTTGGCGTTAAACCAGATAGCAAAGAACGCAGCGGCAATCATTTGGAAAGGCATAGGAATAAAACAGAAAAACACTCCAATAAGGAATGCTCGCGCAACACTGTGACGGTTGATGTGCCACAGGTTTGGTTCATTTAAGATATCGCCAAGAAACCGAAGCGACTGCATCGCTTGTACCTTCTCAGGTGATGGCAGATAACGTTTCATGAACTTCTTTGGCATTAGGAAGCTCTACCTTAAAGTAGACTAAAACTCCGGCGCCAAGGATGTCGCCGACGGATAAAATCATCGGGAGGACAAGGATTGTCCGGAAGCTTTTTCAATGGCCTCAGCCTCTCTGGCTGGCGCGGCCCGTTAGCACTTTCTACAGTACTTTTTTCCATACTGGGTATCTTCGCATTTAGCTGCGGCGTCATCTTACTTTATAGGCTGGCGGTGTTGCCAGCTTCAGTGTGGCTGACGTTGGCCAGTCTGCCAGCGTTATTGTGGTTTTTGCCGATACGCCGGCGCCTCCCTGTACCTGTCTGGTCTATTACGATTGGCTTGGCATTCGGTATGGTCTGGGCGGGCCTGTGGGCACACGAGCGGCTGGAACAGCGGCTCCCTGCTGGCCTTGAAGGCAACAAGGTTCAGGTTTCCGGATACGTTTGCGATCTCCCGGTGCTCGGCAGTTTCAGCAGCATACGTTTCAGTTTTTGTGTTACCCGCTGGCAGGTAAATTCCCTTACCCCGGAGGCCGGCCGCTCCTGGCCGAAAAAGCTACGTCTGGCTTGGTATGGTCAGCCTGACGGTGTCCTTCCAGGTCACCGGCTAAAACTCGAAGTGGTGCTTAAACGACCTCATGGCACGCTGAATGCGGCGGGGTTCCGTTACGAGGATTGGTTGTTTCGAAAGGGCTATCGCGCAACCGGCAGTGTGCGCAGTGCACTTCCGGATTTAGCTGTGTTTTGTGGGTTAGCGTGCCAATACCATCGTATTCACGCTCGGTTGGCGCAGTGGGTAGACGAGCAGTTTGCCGATGCACGCCACCATCCTCTGATTGCCTCGCTGCTGATTGGCAATCGTGGGCATCTAACGTCTGCGCATTGGGACGTTTTAAAAGCAACAGGAACCATCCATCTGGTGGCTATTTCCGGCCTTCATTTAGGTCTGGTGGCTCTTGGGGCGGGGTTTATTGCGCGCCGGCTTATGCTGGCCGTGCCTTTGTACCGCATGAGTGAGCACTCTATTCGCTTGTCGGTGTTTATTGTGGTGCTTGTGTGCTGTTTGTTCTACGCACTGGCGGCTGGCTTTACTGTGCCTACCCGAAGGGCCTTGATTATGGTTGCTGTGGGTAGCTGGGTGCTGCTGAAAGCTCGGCAGGTGCCTGCCTGGCATTCACTTGCGGTGGCCCTTGGGTTGGTGCTTTTACTGGATCCTTTCGCGCCTTTGGATCAAGGGTTTTGGCTGTCCTTTGGCGCGGTCTGTGTGTTGATTTGTGTGTTTGCTGGTCGCCTGGGTGGAACCGGTTGGCTAACTGGCCTTTTTCTCGCCCAGGGCGTGGTATTTGCAGGCCTTTGGCCGATTCTTGAACTGGTAGGCCAGGGGCAGCCAGTCGCCGGCTTGCTTGCCAATATTTTTGCCATTCCCTGGGTTTCTCTGGTTGTGATGCCAGCACTTATTATGAGTGGGCTTTTGTTGGCTTTGTTTCCGGAGTTATCAGGCCTGGTTGTCCCAGTACTTGATGTGGTCCTGGGATGGTTTTGGAGCTTTCTTGGGTGGGTTGCCGGCATGAGTTGGCCTGATCTTGATGGAACCCCGGCAGAACTGACCGTGCTTGCTCTATTGGTGGTACTGATTGTCACGGTTCCTGTTCGCGGTTTTCGCGTGGCGGGAAGTGTGATTGTGATGGCTTGGGCTGTGGCTGCCGGCTTGCCTGGCGAGGCTGAAAACCCTCAAATAGTTAAGCCGGAAGTTAGGGTGTGGGATGTTGGTCAAGGGCTTTCAGCGTTGTTGCGGGCAGGGGATAAGGTTTTGCTCTACGACACCGGGCCTGAGGTGAAAGGCGTATTTTCCTCCGCAGAGTCAGTACTGTTACCCAATTTGCAGGCACTGGGCATTAACCGTATCGACACCTTGGTGGTCAGCCATGCTGATAGTGATCACTCTGGCGGGCTAGATCTGCTTCTGAAAGAGTTTGATGTTGGTCGAATTGTAACAGGCGAACCTGAAGCCATTCGTCAAAAACTGGAGCCCGGCAGCAAGGTGAGTATTCAAAATTGTGCAGGTGAGGAGGTGCTGGCAGGCGCGCTGTTTTTGTCCTTCTGGCAGGCCAAAGGTGATTTTGAAGGCAATGATGCATCCTGCGTGCTCACCGCTTGGCAGGCAGGAGCAGGTGTGGAATGGATTTTTCCCGGTGACATAAGTGCCAGTATTGAGCCTCTCTATTTGCGGAATTCGCAGGGCAGGGCGCGAAGCAATAGGCTTCGTGAGCGTGTGGTTGTTGCGCCCCATCATGGTAGTAAAACGTCTTCTTCTGAAGCCTGGGTTAACGGACTTAATCCGGAATGGGTGATCTATACCGCCGGATACCGGCACAGGTATGGCCATCCTCACAAAAATGTAACAGCGCGATACCGGGGCGTTGGCGCTGAATCACTGAATACGGCGTGTTCCGGGGGGCTGGTTATGAAGGTGGCTGACGGCACCCTGAAAATCAGAGAAACCCGCCTTAACGCACCCTTCTGGATCAGCGGCCCAGGTTTGGCCCGAGAGCAGTGTAAAATACCATGACATTGCGGGTGTGGCCTCAACCTGCAGCTATGCTAAAGTAGCGCGGCTTGTAAACAATCAGGGAGATCAAGCGTGTTCGAGTTGTTGAAAGCCGGTGGCATTTTGATGGTGCCAATTGTTGCCTGTTCCATCCTGGCGCTTGCAATCATTTTGGAGCGTTTTTGGACCCTTCGCGCGTCTCGCGTGTCGCCACCTCAAACCTTGAATGAGCTTTGGCGCTGGATAAAGAAAAAGGAGCTTAATGCTCGTAAGCTGAAAGCTTTGCAGAGCTCCTCACCAATGGGGCGTGTGCTTGCAGGCGGACTCATGAACGCCAAGCATGGCCGTGAAATTATGAAGGAGAGCATAGAGCATGAGGCCAGCCAGGCCATTCATGAGCTGGAGCGCTTTCTGAATCCACTGGGCACGGTTGCGACAATCACACCACTGCTTGGTCTTTTAGGCACGGTGATCGGCATGATCAAAGTGTTTGCTGAAATTCAACTTGCGGGTGTGGGCGATGCAGGCAACCTTGCTGGTGGTATTTCCGAGGCGCTGATCACCACTGCTTCTGGCCTGAGTGTTGCCATTCCTGCTCTGATTTGTCATCGGTATTTTATCCGTCGGGTAGATGAGCTGGTCGTTGGCATGGAGCAAGAAGCCATCAAGCTGATCGAAGTTGTACACGGTGACCGCGAAATCGACGTGGAAGGGGCCTGAACGCCGTGAAGTTCACACGCCAGAGAAGCCAGGAAGTCGGTGTCGACCTGACGCCGCTGATTGATGTGGTTTTCTTGCTGTTGATTTTCTTTATGGTCTCTACGACCTTTACACGGGAAAGTCATTTGCAGGTAGAATTGCCTGAGGCCAGTGGTGAGCCAGCGTCAGCGTCTGAAGTAAAGCAAATAGATGTTGTAATCAACGCTGAAGGCCAGTACATCCTTAACGACAAAGCTCTTGTGAATAATCGCCGTGAGACTCTTGAGCGGGGTGTAAGCGAGTTGGCTGAAGGTGATCGCAGCTTACCGTTTGTGATAACTGCAGACGCCCGCACCCCCCATGAATATGTAGTCAGAGCCATGGACGTTGCAGGCCGCCTGGGCTTTTCGGGGCTGAGTATTACCACAGAACGTGAGGCCGAAAACCAGTGAGCCATGCAGCATCGCCTTTAAAGCCTAAGCAGGTTCAGCCCGGCGAGAGCTGGGCAACATACAAGCGCTTGCTGGCTTACGTAAAACCCTTTTGGTTGGCATTTTCGCTCGCGGTTCTGGGTAATATTATTTATGCGGCTGCCTCCACGGGCATGGCCGCGGCCATGGAATATGTGATCGCCGCCATTGAAGATCCCACCCAACAAAACCGGATTCTCCTAACGGCTTTGATTGTAGGTATGTTCACGTTCCGTGGTCTCGGAACGTTTCTGAGTCAGTATTTCATCAGCTACGTAGGTCGGCAGGTTATCAATTCGCTCCGTAAGGATGTGTTCGATCGGTTGATGACGCTCCCGTCCCGCTATTTTGACGAAAACGCTGCCGGAAGATTGGTTTCCAAGCTCACTTTCAACGTAGAGCAGGTAGCCGAAGCCACCACGAATGCTGTAACGATTACGCTCAGAGAAGGCCTTACAATTATTGGCCTGCTCGGCTTTATGCTTTACACAAACTGGAAGCTGACTCTGATTTTTCTCGCTGTTGGGCCTTTGATTGGCGCGGTTGTCAGTTACGCGAGCAAGCGTTTTCGTAAAATCAGCCAACGTATTCAGGGCTCTATGGGCGACATAACCCACGTAGCTTCTGAGTCTATTATTGGCTACCGGGTTGTACGGACGTTTGGTGGTGAAGAATACGAAAAGTCGCGTTTTCAAAGAGTTAACGACCGGAACTTAAAGCAAAGTCTTAAGATGGCATCTACTCAAGCTATCAGTGTTCCGGTGATTCAGACCCTGGTGGCAGTGGCCATTGCGGCACTTGTGTGGACCATGCTGGCCCCGGAGATACGAGGTGAGATGACCACCGGGCAGTTGGTTGCGTTTATTACCGCGGCCACAACAATGGCCAAACCCATTCGCCAAGTAACCTCGGTTCACGCCAAAATTCAGAAGGGCGTAGCCGCAGCTTACGATGTGTTCGAAACCATTGACGAACCCCCTGAGCAAGACCCTGGCACTTTTGCACCTGAGCGTGTTGAAGGGAACATTGAGTTTGATCAGGTATCTTTTCGCTACCGGGATCAGCTGGACAACGTACTGCAAGGTATCTCTGTGGATATTCCTGCAGGCCAGAGCGTGGCGTTGGTAGGCCGTTCCGGCAGCGGTAAGTCTACAATGGTGAGTTTGTTGCCCAGGTTTTACGAGCTTACGGGTGGCGATATCCGAATAGACGGCCACTCACTCAAAGACTTTTCTTTGAAAGCGCTGCGAGCTCAAATAGCACTGGTTACCCAAAACGTCGTGCTGTTTAACGACTCCATTGCGGCCAATATAGCCTACGGTGCGCTTCGGCAATGCAGTCGGGAAGAAATACGTGAGGCGGCTGCGAAAGCTCATGCATTAGAGTTTATTGATCGTATGCCAGAAGGCCTGGATACGGTGATTGGTGATAACGGCGTGATGCTATCAGGTGGGCAGCGTCAGCGGTTGGCAATCGCCAGAGCATTGCTGAAAGATTCGCCTGTATTGATTCTGGATGAAGCAACGTCTGCACTGGACACCGAATCTGAGCGACACATTCAAGAAGCCCTGCAAACCGTGATCCAAGGCAGAACGACCCTGGTGATTGCGCATAGACTCTCTACGATCGAAAGCGCCGACAGGATTCTGGTTATGGACAATGGCCGCATTATTGAATCCGGGCGCCATGACGAGCTTCTTGCCATTAATGGCGCCTATGCCCAGCTACATCAAATGCAGTTCAGTGAGCACTCATGACATCCCTGGTAGATCGCCTGTGGTACGGTAAGAGCCGTCCTTTGCTTTTGTTAACGCCACTTTCCTGGCTATACCGCGCCGTTGCTGAATCGCGCCGGCGCAAAGCCACTGAAGCGCATGCCCAAAAGCTATCGGTACCGGTGGTTGTTGTGGGCAACATCACCGCTGGTGGCACTGGGAAATCCCCGTTAACAGCGGCGCTTGTGGATACCATGCAGTCAGCAGGCTGGCGTCCGGTTGTGCTCAGCCGGGGTTATGGTGGCAATTCTTCCGAGTACCCGTTATTGGTGACCGAAGATACCTTGTCGTCCCTCGCCGGCGATGAGCCGGTTATGCTGGCTCAGGCTACGGGTGTGCCAGTAGTGGTTGATCCGGACAGGCTCAGAGGTGCGGCCTATGCGCTTGATAATGCCTTGGGCGATGTTCTCATTAGCGATGACGGGCTTCAGCACTACCGATTACCTAGAGATATTGAGCTTTCGGTATTTGATGGCAGCCGCGGTATAGGTAACGGCGCGTTGATTCCTGTGGGGCCTCTTCGCGAACCAGTCGACCGACTAAACACGGTTGATTTTGTAATTGTGAACGGTGCAGCCGCTGCAGAGGACAATGGTCGAGTGCCAGCCAAGGCGCTATCCGGCATTGAGCATCCACACATATACGCCATGGATCTTCGCCCAACACGTCTGGTAAATCTTAAAACCGGTGAAACTCGATCACCCGAAAGCCTTCATGGCCAAAAAATTCGTTCAATAGCTGGCATAGGTAACCCAACGCGTTTTTTCGATACGCTCAAAGCGCTGGGTGCAAAGCAAATCGCTGTGCCTTTTCCGGATCATCATAGATTTCGCCCTGAAGACCTGGGCACCGAATCAGGTCATCTACTGGTGATGACTGCCAAAGATGCGGTTAAATGCCGTAGTTTTGCGCCAGATAATGCCTGGGTGCTGTATGTTGAAGCAAAAATGCCAGAAGCATTTTCTAAGGCTGTTCTTGAAAAATTGCGGGTGAGCGCCGGGACGCCTACCTCTTAACCGTCAGTGAGACTGTATTATGGATAAAAAACTCTTGGCCATGCTGGCTTGCCCTGTTTGTAAGGGCGATCTGAAACTGAACGAGGCAAAAACAGAACTGATCTGCTTTGTGGATGCCATGGCTTTTCCCATCCGTGAGGGCATCCCGGTCATGCTGGCCACCGAGGCCCGCACACTCACTACCGACGAACGCCTTCACAAAAACTGAATCAGTTCTTTGCAGGATCGAAACCCTATGTCTTTTACGGTTGTGATTCCGGCCCGCTATGCCTCCACCCGATTGCCAGGTAAACCGCTGCTGGATATTGCCGGCAAGCCGATGATTCAGCATGTTTGCGAACGTGCATCTGAAAGTCAGGCCAGCCGTGTGGTTGTGGCCACAGACGACCCGCGCATTCAGGCTGCCTGTGAAGCGTTCGGTGCCGAAGTTGTGATGACCTCACCCCATCATGTCAGTGGCACTGATCGCCTGGAAGAAGTCGTGCGGAAGTTGGGGCTTGATGAGGATCACCGCGTTATCAATGTACAGGGTGATGAGCCGTTAATCCCCGCAGAGTTAATTGATCAGGTGGCGGATAATTTGGAGCGCTATCCTGAGGCCGCCATCTCGACACTCTGTGAGCGCCTTCATGATTTGGAGCAGGTGTTCAACCCCAACGTGGTAAAGGTTGTGTTTGATATGGAGGGGATGGCTCACTATTTCAGCCGTGCCCCTATTCCCTGGGCGCGGGATCACTGGTCTGATATCAGCAAAAGTAGTGTGATGGCGCCTGGTGCCGGTGCTGCCCTAAAAGATGGTACCGGGTATTTTCGCCACATTGGCATATACGGGTACCGCGCCAGTGTGCTGAGCCAGTTTGTGTCGTGGCCCCCCGCACCCACCGAACAGGCTGAGTCATTAGAGCAGCTTCGTGCCTTGTATAACGGAGCTCGCATCCATGTTGAAGTGGCAGCCGGAACGCCACCAACAGGTGTTGATACCGAATCAGATTTACAGCGTGTCAGAGCCTGGATGGCTAAATCGATTTAAACAGGAGAAAACGGAGCATGACTAAACGCGTCAGTGTGCTTTTTGTGTGTTTGGGCAATATTTGCCGTTCGCCGACTGCAGAGGGCGTATTTCGCAAGCTGGTTGAGCAGGCCCGATTGCAAGATCAGATTCATATCGACTCCTGTGGAACCAGTAATTGGCACATAGGTAAAGGGCCAGATTCACGGTCGCAGCAGGCTGCGCAAAAGCGTGGCGTGGATATCAGCTCGCTTCAGGCTCGTCAGTTCTCCGAAAAAGACCTCGATACCTTCGATTACGTTATTGTGATGGATCGTCAGAACCTCGCAGACGTAAAAGACATCTGGCATCAGAATGGCGGTACAGAACCCACGTTGTTTCTTGAGTACGGTCGCTCTGATGTGGCCGAAGTGCCAGACCCCTACTTTGGTGGTGAAGGCGGCTTTGAGCAGGTGCTTGATCTGATCGAAGAGGCCGGCGAAGGCCTGCTCCGAAAAATTCAGGAACGACTGGCGTGAGCCAAAAAGAAAAACTGCAGGCGAAACTAAAAGAGAACGTAGAGCTCTCGGCACTCAATACGCTTTGTGTGTCCGCCTCGGCACGATTTTACATAGATGTTACCAGCCTGGACGATTTGCGTAACGCACTGGCGTGGGCTCAAAAGAACGGGCACAAAACGCTGGTGTTGGGCGGGGGCAGCAATCTGGTTTTCGCCGGAGAGTTTCGCGGCCTTGTGATGCGTATGCATATAGCTGAGCGTTCCTGGGAGCAGGTAGATGAAACCGGCGCCACACTGGTTTTAGGTGCCGGTGAGAACTGGCATGACTCGGTGCTCTATGCTGCCGGGGCCGGGTATCGAGGCATTGAAAATTTGGCCCTTATTCCCGGCACGGCAGGCGCGGCACCGGTACAGAATATTGGTGCTTACGGCGTTGAGCTGTGCGATACCTTGGTGTCAGTAACAGCACTGGATCGCGAATCAAACGAGCTTGTATGTCTGGAGAATGCGGACTGCGACTTTGCCTATCGGGATAGTTTATTCAAGCGCTCGCCAGGCCGATACATTATTACCTCTATTCGGCTTCGCCTGTCCCGACAACAGCCTTTGCAGCTTGGTTATCAAGATCTCAAAGAATATTTAGCAGACACAGCCAGCAAGGACTTGGATGCGCTCACAGTTGCCGAAGCTGTCATGGCCGTTCGTCACCGTAAATTGCCAGACCCGACCATTCTTCCTAACGCTGGCAGCTTCTTTAAGAATCCTGTGGTCAGCCGTGAAAAGTTCGACGAACTACAGGTTAAATATCCTGATCTGGTTGGCTACCCGAAGGGTGGGTCGGTAAAACTGGCAGCCGCTTGGTTGATTGATCAAAGTGGCTGGAAAGGCTATCGAAATAGCCGGGTAGGCGTTCACAATCGTCAAGCGCTGGTGTTAATCAATCATTCAGGTGGTACTGGGCAGGATGTGCTTGAGCTGGCCTCACAGATTCGCCAGTCGATACACGAGCGGTTTGGCGTAGAGTTAGAAATGGAGCCGGGCATTGTGGGCGGCTAGACACTCGTTATTGAGTATCTAGCCGCTTATTTATTGATTAAAACCCACCGTTAAAAACGATTATTTCGGCGAAGCGTTGCCAAGGACCCGCATTGCGTCATCAACAGCAATATCCTGCTTATCCGTGTCTTTGCGGCCCTTGTACTCAAGCGTGCCAGCGGCAAGTCCGCGGTCGGAAATGACGAAACGGTGAGGGATGCCCATCAGCTCCATATCCGCAAACTTAACTCCCGGGCGTTCTTTGCGATCGTCCAGAAGCACGTCATAGCCGGCCTGCTGTAGCTGCTCATAAAGGGTCTCGCCAGCTTCGGCTACGGCCGGGGCTTTATGGCCATTCAGCGTCACAATAGCTACCTGGAAAGGGGCTATGGCATCTGGCCAGATAATGCCTTTGTCATCGTGATTTTGCTCGATAGACGCAGCCACAATTCGGGATACGCCGATTCCGTAGCAGCCCATATCCATGGTCACCATTTTGCCGTTCTCATCCAGTACCGTGGCGTTCATGGCGGTGCTATATTTGTTGCCCAGCTTGAAAATATGTCCAACCTCAATGCCTCGGCGTATTTCGAGGGTGCCTTTGCCATCCGGGCTGGCATCGCCTTCCACTACATCTCGAATATCCTCAACACGATCCAAAGGTAGATCCCGCTCCCAGTTCACGCCGGTCAGGTGAAAGCCTTCTTTGTTGGCGCCACACACAAAATCGGCCAGGTGGGCCGCGCTGCGATCCACAACAATGGGAACATTCAACTTAACCGGGCCAATGGAGCCGGCCTTGCAGCCAATGATTGATTCGATCTCCTCGTCGGTTGCCATAGTCAGGGGTTCTGCAACGCCTGCCAGGTTTTCAGCTTTGATCTCGTTCAGCGTGTGATCGCCACGCAGGATCAGTGCGACCAGACCTGCATTGCTCTCTTCGCTCTTGCCATTCGTATCGTCTGCTTCGGCTTTAACAAGCAGGGTTTTAACCGTACGAGTAGCATCGACGTTCAAAAACTGCGAAATGGCCTCAATGGTGCGCTGATCCGGCGTTGCAATTTCTTGCAGTTCTTCGCCAGGCGCTGCCCGCTCACCAGCTGGCGCAACGGCTTCGGCTTTTTCAATGTTGGCGGCATAATCGCTGTCTGTGCTGAATACGATATCGTCTTCGCCAGAAGAGGCCAGCACGTGAAACTCGTGCGAAGCACTGCCACCAATAGCACCAGAATCTGCCTGTACAGGGCGGTAGTCCAGCCCAAGGCGATCAAAAATAGCGCAGTAAGTGCGGTGCATAACCTGATAGGTTTCATCCAGAGATTCGGCATTTACGTGGAAGGAATAAGCATCCTTCATGATGAATTCCCGGGCGCGCATAACCCCGAAGCGCGGTCTGCGCTCATCACGAAATTTGGTTTGAACCTGATAGAAGTTGGCCGGCAATTCCTTGTAGCTTTTCAGTTCATTGCGGACCAGGTCTGTAATGACTTCTTCGTGGGTGGGGCCAAAGCAGAACTCACGGCCGTGACGGTCGTTCATTCGCAGAAGTTCTCCACCGTATTGCTCCCAGCGACCTGACTCTTCCCAAAGTTCCGCGGGCTGGATTGCTGGCATCAGGATTTCCTGGGCACCGCTTTTGTCCATTTCTTCGCGAACAATCCGCTCAACCTTTCGCAGGGTTTTTAAGCCCATGGGCAGCCAGGTATAAAGGCCGGCCGCCAGCTTCCGAATCATGCCGGCACGCAGCATCAGTTGGTGGCTGATAATTTCCGCGTCAGAAGGCGTCTCTTTTTGGGTTGCAATCAGGTAACGGCTTGCTCGCATTATGGTTTCCGTTCTGTGGTGTTTCGTAGAATAAAGTGGGGTTTATTGTACGGAGCCTGCCGCACAAGGTACAGATGACGATGGCGGTTATCCCGCGACCAGATCAGTGATTACAGCAAATAACTCAGAGGCAGGGCGGTGCTGTCGATGACGCGCTTTAATACAAAACTGGAGTGAACGCCGCTAACACCCTGAATCCTGGTAATCCGGTTAAGCAAAAAGTGGTGGTATTCGTCCATGTCTGGCACCACCACTTTCAGCATGTAATCTGCATCGTGGCCAGTGACCAGATAGCATTCCAGGACTTCAGGATACTCACCCACTTGCTCCTCAAATGCCGCAAACCGTTCTGGAGTGTGCCTGTCCATACCAATCAAAATAATAACGGTTAGCGAAAGCCCTAATTTCTTGTGGTTAAGTACAGTAATGGTACGCACTATAACGCCGGCATCCTCTAGCGCTCGCACGCGCCTTAAGCAAGGTGAGGGCGATAGCCCCACCTTTTCTGCCAGTTGCTGGTTCGTTAAAGACGCGTCTTGTTGTATTTGAGCGAGGATGCGGCGATCAGTTTTGTCAATTTGTATGAGTGATTCGGATTTAGCTGGCATAAAATTGCCTTTAGTGTGGTTTTTGTGACAGTTTCAGCTAATAAATTACGCTTTCAGCATGCAGTTCGCAATCACCTGCTTCAAAAAACGCGTTAAGCTATATCTTTGTTAAAGCACTCATCCGAACCGCTACGGAGTAAGACAAACATGGCTTTTGATCATCGCAAATACGTGGCCTTCCGGCCGGTAGCAAAAACCAACCGCCGCTGGCCAGATAAGGTCATCGAAAAAGCACCCACCTGGTGTGCGGTGGATCTGCGCGATGGCAACCAGGCCCTGGTAAAGCCCATGAATGTGGCGCAGAAACAGCGTATGTTCGATTTGCTGGTAAAACTGGGCTTCAAGGAAATCGAAATCGGTTTTCCAGCTGCCAGCCAGCCGGACTTCGACTTTTGCCGCAAGCTGATTGAAGAGAACCGGATTCCTGATGATGTAAAAATTCAGGTATTAACCCAGGCTCGGCCCGAACTCATCAAGCGCACCTACGAGGCGCTGAACGGTGCCCGCAGAGCCATTGTTCACGTGTATAACTCAACGTCTACCGTGCAGCGAGAGCAGGTATTCGGGCTGGATCGGGCAGGCATTCGCGATATAGCAATTAACGGCGCTCAAGTGGTTAAAGATTTGGCCGAAAAGTACCCGGAAACCGAATGGACGTTTCAGTACTCACCAGAGAGCTTTACCGGGACCGAACTGGATTTTGCCGTAGATGTTCTGGATGCTGTGACTGGCATCTGGCGCCCGGAAGCGGGGCAACCGGTTATTTTCAACTTGCCAGCCACGGTTGAAATGTCTACTCCGAACGTGTTTGCGGATCAAATCGAATATGTATGCGACAACATCCGCCATCGGGAACATATCAGCATCAGCGTTCACACCCATAACGACCGGGGTTGTGGTGTGGCCGCCGCAGAGTTGGCTGTTATGGCGGGTGCCGATCGTGTAGAAGGCACGTTGATGGGTAACGGCGAGCGCACGGGCAACATGGATTTGGTTACCATGGCCATGAACCTTTATTCTCAGGGTATTGATCCAACTCTGGATTTGTCTGGCATGGCCGAAATTACAGAGGTTGTGGAAGCCTGTACCGAAATCTCCACCCATCCGCGCCACCCATATGCGGGCGAGTTGGTATTTACCGCGTTCTCGGGTAGTCACCAGGATGCCATTCGTAAGTGCCTGGCCCGCAAGAAGGATGGTGATGCATGGAATGTGGCGTATTTGCCCATCGACCCCTTCGATCTGGGTCGCAGATACGAGGAAGTGGTGCGTATCAATAGCCAGTCAGGCAAGGGCGGCGTTGCCTATATTCTTGAGCGGGACTACAACATTAGCTTACCACGTTGGCTACAGATTGAGTTTAGTAAGGTGGTTCAGAGGGCTGCCGAAACCAATGGCGGCGAGATAGATTCGATGGCCATTCACAGCTTGTTTGAGCGGCGGTATCTGAAAGTTCATGAAGACTGGGCACTGCGAGCCTACGATTTACACAGAGACGAGCAAGGTGTGTTTGCTGAGGTAACATTTGGCGATGAAACTGCCCCGTCGCGCCTTGAAGGTCGCGGCCTTGGTGCCGTTGAGGCAGTATCCGCCGCTTTGGAAAAGCGTTTTGGTTTTGCCATTGCGGTAGAAGCTTACGATGAGTTTGCACTGGGTGAGGGTACTCGTGCCAACGCACTGGCCTGTATACGGTTGACTGCTGGCGGCAAGCATTGCAGTGCTGCGGCTTTGGCAGAAGATACAACTTCGGCAACGCTGCAGGCATTGTTTTCTGCGGTCGCCCAAGCGGTAGGTGATGCAGAAGCAAAAGCTGGAAATGAGGAAGGTGCGGTAAGCGCCTGAAAACAGGTTTTACATTCGTTTATTTGCCCCAAAACGCAACAAGCCGGCACGTGGTGCCGGCTTGTTGCGTTTTTCTATGCCCGTGAGGGGCAAGGGTCAGAAAAGTAACTACACTGGCGTTACGTTTTCTGCCTGAGGGCCTTTAGGGCCCTGGGTAACGGTGAACTGCACCTGCTGGCCTTCTGTCAGGGTGCGGAACCCGCCAGAATTGATCGCACTGTAATGCACAAAGACGTCATCGCCGCCATCCTGAGCAATGAATCCAAAGCCTTTGGATTCGTTAAACCACTTTACGCTGCCTGTTTTTGTATCGGACATTGATCTTTCCTGTATTTCTGAGATTTCCCCTCACGGGGCGCTGAAGGTTTTCCACAGCCATTTAAGTATAGACTGAGTTTGGGGGGCGTCAACGTCGCCCGGGTAGCACCCTCAACGGTCAAACTGCTCGCTAATTTCTTCCAGAATTGCCGGGTCATCAATCGTGCTTGGAACCGTATATTCCTCACCATCGGCAATCTGTCGAATAACTCGCCGTAGAATTTTGCCTGAACGAGTTTTAGGCAGGCGCTCAACCACAAGAGCCCGGCGGAAGTATGCGATTGCGCCAATTTTGTCTCGCACCATTTCAACAAGCTCTTCTTCTAGCTCGTCGTGATCAATGGTGGCGCCGTCTTTGATAAGCACGAGCCCGAGCGGAACCTGGCCCCTCATATCATCGTGAGCTCCCACCACGCAGCACTCAGCAACGGCAGGGTGCGAAGCAACCACTTCTTCCATCTCACCGGTAGACAGGCGGTGGCCCGCCACGTTGATTACATCATCGGTGCGGCCCATCACAAAGACGTAGCCGTCTTCGTCGATAAAACCGCCGTCGCCGGAGCTGTAAAAGCCGGGAATAGGGTTTAAGTAGCTGTCCAGGAATCGTTGGTCATTCTCCCAAACGGTGGTCAAACACCCTGGCGGCAATGGCAGCTTAACGGCAATTTGGCCCTGTTCGCCCGCGGGTATTTGGCTACCGCTGGAGCTGACAACCTGAACGTTATAGCCAGGTGAGGGCACGGTGGCAGAGCCAGGTTTGGTGGCCATGGTTTCTATGCCAACCGGGTTGCAGCAAATGGCCCAGCCGGTTTCGGTTTGCCACCAGTGATCCAGTATGGGTAGTTGCGTGTGTTCCCGGAGCCATTCATAGGTAGGCGGGTCCAGGCGTTCGCCTGCGAGGAAGATTTTTCGCAACGAGTTGGTGTTGTAATGTGAAAGCTCGTCTGCCTCTGGATCTTCTTTGCGCACGGCGCGGAAAGCGGTAGGCGCGGTGAATAGGATGTTTACTTTGTGGTCCTGCACCACGCGCCAAAACGCGCCGGCGTCTGGTGTTCTTACGGGTTTGCCTTCATAAAGCACGGTTGTGCAGCCAGCAAACAGAGGTGCGTACACAATATAGCTGTGACCTACCACCCAGCCTACGTCAGACGCGGCCCAAAATACGTCGCCCGGGTTGGCATCATAGACTAATTTCATGCTGTATTTGAGCGCTACGGCATGCCCGCCGTTGTCTCTAACCACACCCTTTGGCTTGCCTGTAGTGCCGGAGGTATAAAGAATATATAGCGGATCTGTAGCCTTAACGGCCACAGGTTCGACAGGCTCAGCGTTTGCCATCAGGTCGCCCCAGTCGTGGTCACGGCCGGCTTGCATCTGGGCTTTTGCTTGTGGGCGTTGATACACAACGCAGAAATCCGGTTTGTGTGAAGCCTGCTCAATGGCTTTGTCTACCAGCGGCTTGTACTCAATCACCTTGGCAACTTCGATACCACAAGAGGCGGTTATTACGGCTTTTGGCGTTGCGCCTTCAATTCGAACGGCAAGTTCGTGGGCGGCAAAACCACCAAACACAACCGAGTGAACGGCACCAATACGGGCACAGGCCAGCATGGCCATGGCAGCCTCGGGAATCATTGGCATATAGATGATAACCCGGTCGCCCTTGGTGATACCTTGTGCTTTCAGGGCCCCGGCAAAACGGGCGACTTCGTCGGTCAGCTCACTGTAGGTGTAGGTGCGCTTTGCGCCAGTAACCGGGGAGTCGTAAACAAGGGCTGCCTGGTCGCCCCGGCCAGCACGTACATTGGCATCCAGAGCCGCATCAGAGGTGTTGAGTGTGCCATCAGGAAACCACTGGCCGTGGCCGTTGTCAGTGGCTTGCCAGATAGTTTCTGGTGGCTTGATCCAATCGATGCTCCCTGCCTTTTCACGCCAAAAGTCTTCCGGGTGATCAATGGATCTCCGGAATTCTGAGTGATAATCCATACATTCTACCTCGTTGAGCCTGTTGTTATTATGCTGCTAATAATTCCAACTTTAGGCGCTTTGAGATAGTGATCCAGTAGACAATAGGCTTAGTTACCGGGGTTTTTTGGCCAGTTGTTATCGGCGTTAACAGACGTAACTTGTGCTGTAATAGTGCCTTTTGCCACGTGTGCGAAAATTTGCTCGCCGGCAGAAACATCCGGTGCATTACGAACAATGTTGCCACGCTCATCGCGAGCGATGGCATACCCGCGCCCCAGTGTGGCTAAAGGGCTTACCACGTTGAGAGTACCAGCGGTATGCTCCAGTTTGTCGTGCAGTTGTGCCAGGATTTGCTGCATGGCTTTGTGCAGTTGCAGGTGCCAGCGATCAAGAGCCTCGCGGCTATGGGTAAGCTGTTTGCCCGGGGATTGCATGGCAAGGCGCTGTGTCAGGTGCGAATTACGTACGTGAGCGCGATCCGACCGTTGCTCCATAACCTTCCCCAAGCGGTTTTCCAGTTCGTCCAGGCGTTGGGCCTTCTCTAATAGTTCGCGGCGAGGATCCCGAAGGCGTGCAGATAAGTGTTCCAGCTTTGTGTTCAACTGCTGAAAAACTTTTTGGGCGGCGTTGGTGAGGCGAAATTCACGATCGTTGATTTGTCTCAGCATTTCCCGCTGGTCTGGCGAGACTTTTTCAGCCGCCGCTGAGGGGGTGGGCGCCCGCAGGTCTGCCACAAAATCGGCAATGGTTACGTCCGTTTCATGGCCAACGGCGCTGACTGTTGGAATGGAGCAGGCGGCGATGGCTTTAGCTACGGCCTCTTCGTTGAAACACCAAAGATCCTCCAGCGAGCCACCGCCACGGCCGATAATGAGCACATCGGCTGCGCCATGGGTTTGCGCCAGCTCAATAGCTCGTACTATTTCTGCCGTTGCTGGCTGGCCCTGAACCGTTGTTGGGTAAAGGGTAACCGGGATGCCCGGGCAGCGCCGAGCGAGTACCGTAAGAATGTCGTGTATGGCTGCGCCGGTTGGCGATGTAACCACGCCTATGTGTGCGGGCAGGGCGGGAATGGGTTTTTTTCGCGCCTCGTCAAATAGGCCCTGTGCTTGTAACGTGTGTTTCAGTTCCTCAAAAGCCTGCTGTAACGCGCCCAGGCCGGCAGGTTCAATGTGTTCAGCAATAACCTGGAAGTCGCCACGGGCTTCGTAGAGTGTAACCTTGCCGCGAACACGAACCTTATCGCCTTCCTTTGGTATGGCGCGAATGCGCTGATTCATGCCCCGGAACATGGCGCAACGAATTTGGCACTTACGGTCCTTTAAAGAAAAGTACCAATGGCCAGACGAAGGTCTGGAAAAGCCCGACAGTTCGCCTTCAACCCACACCTGCATAAAGCTGGATTCCAGCAGGTGTCTGGCCTGATGGTTCAGTTCGCTGACAGACAGCGCCCTGGGTCGGGAGTCCTGAAACGGGTCATTCACCAAAAATCTCCTAACGGGCTTATACGCAATAGCCGAAGAATAAGTGTGTAAAATAGCTGAAAATCAACTGCATGGGGCTAATGACGGTAAATTACGCAGTTTACTGACCTGCGACACCTCTTTATAATAGCTCGATTACGCATTTTACTTTGCGGCTGCACCCTTTTTACCTTCAGGTGCCGCACGGAAGGTTCAAATTTAGCACGTTCAAAAGGCCTATCCCAATGCTGCGAATTGCCGAAGAAGCCCTCACATTCGATGACGTTCTGCTGGTACCCGGTTATTCCGAGGTTTTGCCCCACGAGGCTGATCTGCACACCAGGTTAACCCGGACCATTACGTTGAATACACCACTGGTGTCGGCGGCCATGGACACGGTAACCGACGCAGAGTTGGCGATTGCCATGGCCCAGGAAGGTGGCATTGGCATAATGCATAAAAACATGACCCCGGATCAGCAGGCCGCCGAAGTTCGCCGGGTGAAAAAGTTCGAAAGTGGGGTGGTAAAAGACCCCATCACCGTTAAGCCGGAGAACACCGTACGCGAACTGGTGGAAATCACCATGGCCAATAATATTTCTGGCCTGCCTGTGGTCGACGGTAGCGAGTTGATTGGTATTGTAACCGGTCGGGATATCCGTTTTGAGAGCAGTTTGGATACCCTGGTACGCGAAATTATGACGCCCAAAGAAAAATTGGTCACCGTGAAAGAGGGCGCCGACCTGGCCTCAGTAAAAGAACTGCTTCATCGTAACCGCATCGAGAAGGTGCTGGTGGTGAACGATAACTTCCAGCTCCGGGGCCTGGTAACCGCAAAAGACATCCAGAAATCCAAAGACTACCCTTTGGCGTGTAAAGACAGCCAAGGTCGCCTGCGGGTGGGTGCTGCGGTTGGCACCGGTGGCGATACCGAAGAGCGCATTATTGCTCTGGCCGATGCCGGGGTAGATGTAATTGTGGTCGATACCGCCCACGGCCATTCTCGCGGTGTGATTGAGCGTGTTCAGTGGATCAAAAAGCATTACCCGGAGCTGCAGGTGATTGGTGGAAATATTGCCACCGGTGAAGCCGCTATCGCCTTGGCCGATGCAGGCGCAGATGCCGTAAAAGTAGGTATCGGCCCCGGCTCTATTTGCACCACTCGCATTGTGGCCGGTGTGGGCGTGCCACAGATTTCTGCTGTGTCTAACGTTGCTCAAGCGCTGAAAGACCGTGATATTCCATTGATTGCAGATGGTGGCGTGCGCTTCTCGGGCGATATTTCCAAGGCCATCGTTGCCGGCGCCCACTGTGTCATGATCGGTAGCCTGTTGGCAGGTACGGATGAATCGCCTGGCGAAATCGAGCTGTATCAGGGCCGTAGCTATAAAGCCTATCGTGGCATGGGTTCATTGGGCGCTATGGGGCAGGGGTCAAGTGACCGCTATTTCCAGGATGCCAGCAAAGGCATTGAGAAACTGGTGCCAGAAGGCATTGAAGGCCGCGTTGCCTGTAAAGGCCCCATGCGCAATATTATCCACCAGCTGATAGGTGGCCTGCGTGCGTCCATGGGCTACACAGGTAGCGCAACCATGACCGAAATGCGCACCAAGCCCCAGTTTGTGCGTATTACCGGCGCCGGCATGCGTGAAAGCCATGTGCACGACGTAACGATTACCAAAGAAGCGCCGAACTATCGCGTAGGCTGAGAACAGCCAGCCAGGGTGCGGCTCTGACCGGAGCCGCACAGCTTATTTGCTCCGAGGATTTCATGGCTCACAATATTCACGATCACCGTATTCTGATTCTAGATTTTGGTTCCCAGTACACTCAGCTGATTGCACGACGTGTGCGTGACATTGGTGTGTACTGTGAAGTCCGCGCGTTCGACATCACAGATGAAGAGCTGCAGGCATTCAACCCCAAAGGCATTTTGCTGGCGGGTGGCCCGGAATCTGTCACAGAGCTGGGTGGTCCCCGCGCGCCAGAAGGCTTGTTCGAGCGTGGTATTCCGGTGTTGGGCATCTGTTACGGCATGCAAACCATGGCGGAACAGCTGGGTGGGCGAGTCGCCAGTTCCGAGAAGCGCGAATTCGGTTACGCTCAGGTAAAAGTGCGTGCCAAAGGCCCGTTGCTGGAAGATATTACCGACCACCTGACCGCCACTGGCGACTCCCTGCTAGACGTCTGGATGAGCCATGGCGACAAGGTTGTGGCCATGCCCGAGGGCTTCGAATTACTAGCCTCCACCGAAAGTGCGCCCATTGCTGCCATGCAGGATGTGTCCCGTAACCTGTATGGTTTGCAGTTTCACCCGGAAGTGACTCACACCCTGCAGGGTAAGCGTATTCTGGAGCATTTTGTTCTGTCCATTTGTGGCTGTGAAGCACTCTGGACACCGGCCAAAATTGTAGAAGATGCAGTACAAAAAATTCGCCAGCAGGTAGGCACAGATAAGGTCCTGTTGGGCCTGTCTGGTGGTGTGGACTCGTCTGTTACCGCAGCGCTGTTGCACAAGGCTATTGGTGATCAGCTTACCTGCGTGTTTGTAGATAACGGCTTGTTGCGCCTGAATGAGGGCGATCAGGTGATGGACATGTTTGGCAGCAGCATGGGTGTGAAAGTCATTCGCGCCGACGCGGAAGAACGTTTCCTGAACAATCTGAAAGGTGTGAGCGACCCAGAGCAAAAGCGGAAGGTTATTGGTAATACCTTTATTGACGTATTCGACGAAGAAGCCGCACGCATTAAAGATGTGAACTGGCTGGCCCAAGGCACTATCTACCCGGATGTGATCGAATCCGCTGCTTCCAAAACCGGCAAATCTCACGTGATCAAATCCCACCACAACGTGGGTGGTCTGCCAGAAACCATGAAGCTCAAGCTGGTTGAGCCGCTTCGTGAACTGTTCAAAGACGAAGTTCGCCGCATTGGTCTGGAGCTTGGCCTGCCGTACGACATGGTTTACCGCCACCCGTTTCCGGGACCTGGCTTAGGCGTGCGTATTCTGGGTGAGGTGAAAAAAGAATACGCCGACATTCTGCGCCGCGCCGATGCCATCTTTCTGGAAGAACTGCACCGTGCCGATTTTTACCACAAAACCAGTCAGGCTTTCGCCGTATTCCTGCCCGTGAAATCTGTGGGTGTCGTCGGTGATGCCCGCCGTTATGAGTGGGTGGTTGCGCTTCGTGCCGTTGAAACCATCGATTTCATGACCGCGCGCTGGGCGCATCTGCCTTATGATTTGCTTGAAACGGTTTCTAACCGCATTATCAATGAGATATCTGGCATTTCCCGTGTGACATATGATGTTTCTTCGAAGCCTCCGGCGACGATTGAGTGGGAGTGATTCCCGGCACTCCCGCCTGCCTGTGGTTGAGCGTTTGATATGCTGTTGGCAGAGAATAACGACGAATACTGGATGGCCCGTGCGCTAGAGTTAGCGGCCCAAGGCGCATCAGTAAATGAAGTGCCTGTTGGTGCGGTTGTGGTTCGTGATGGCGAAGAACTTGGCGCAGGCTTTAACACGCCAATTACCGGTTGTGATCCCACCGCCCATGCCGAGATAAATGCGCTCCGCGATGC
The DNA here is from genome assembly GCA_030457765.1 of Marinobacter sp. Taxonomy (GTDB): domain Bacteria; phylum Pseudomonadota; class Gammaproteobacteria; order Pseudomonadales; family Oleiphilaceae; genus Marinobacter. The sequence continues at coordinate 155,445 of JAKDUK010000002.1, forward strand.
GTCTGCTAAAGTACAGAACTATCGACTGAACGAAGCCACTCTTTACGTTACGCTGGAACCTTGCACTATGTGTGTAGGTGCCATTGTTCATGCTCGTATCAGCCGGGTGGTATATGGGGCCTGCGAACCCAAGGCAGGTGCGGTAGAATCAGCACGGCGAACCTTGGATGAGTCCCATCTCAACTGGCAGGTTGAGGCGCAGGGTGGCATTTTGCATAGAGAGTGCAGCCAGATAATCAGCGATTTTTTTAGCCGTCGGCGGGCCGAAATCCGACAGCGGCGCAAACAGGATTCAGGGAAGGAGTAGTTCTGCATGAAAGCACTTGTTACCGGCGGTGCCGGATACATCGGAAGCCATGTGGTGCGCCAGTTGGCCGAGGCAGGCCACGATATAGTGGTATTTGATAACCTTTCCACAGGCTACCGTTGGGCGGTCACTGCTGGCGAACTGGTGATTGGTGATCTGGAAAACGAAGAAGATATCGACCAGGTTTTCTCTCAGCATGGTTTTGAAGCGGTTTTGCACTTTGCAGCCAACATTGTGGTGCCAGAGTCTGTTAGCAACCCTCTCAAATACTACGGTAATAATACCCGCAACACGCTGAATCTGCTCAAGGCGGTTGAGAAGCACAAAGTGCCCTACATGGTGTTTTCTTCCACTGCAGCCGTTTACGGTATGCCTGAGCAGACTGTTCTTACGGAAGATCTCCCGTTGGCTCCGATCAACCCCTACGGCGCATCCAAAATGATGAGTGAGCGGATGATCATGGATCTCGCCGCTGCGTCTGATCTTAACTACGTTGTGCTGCGCTACTTTAATGTGGCAGGTGCCAACCCTGACGGCTTGTTGGGGCAGGCCACGCCGGAAGCCACGCATTTAATCAAGGTAGCTTGTGAGTGCGTAACCGGTCAGCGCGATGGCATGAGCGTGTTTGGTACAGATTACGACACCCGTGATGGCACCTGTGTGCGCGATTATATTCACGTAGAAGACCTGGCCAGCGCCCACGTTATGGCATTGGATTATATGGCCAAAGGTGGTGAGTCAAAAGTCATGAATTGTGGCTACGGCCGTGGGTTCACCGTGCAGGAAGTGATTGATGTTGTTCACGAGCAGTCGGGTGTCGATTTCCCCGTAGAGAAGGCAGGCCGTCGGGCCGGTGATCCGGATGCGCTGATGGCAGACAACACACTGATTAAGCAAACCCTGGGCTGGCAGCCTGCTTATGACAATCTGGAGACGATTGTTGGCACTGCATTGGCCTGGGAAGCAATCTGGCAGAAGAGAAAAGAGACTGCCGGTCAGTAAGAATTTATTGATAAAATATTGGGATTGAATAGATGGACATTACGATTTTTGGTACGGGGTATGTGGGGCTTGTTACAGGAGCCTGCCTGGCCGATGTTGGCCACAACGTACTTTGCATGGATGTAGATCAGGCAAAGATCGACAAGCTGAAGAGCGGCCAGATCCCTATTTATGAGCCCGGGCTTGATAATATTGTTAAGCATACCGCAGAAGCTGGGCGCCTGGCGTTCACAACGGATGTGCAGGAGGCTGTTAAGCACGGCACGCTCCAGTTCATTGCGGTTGGCACTCCCCCGGACGAAGATGGCTCAGCCGATCTGCAATACGTAACAGCGGTGGCCAAATCCATTGGCCAGTACATGGATGAGTATAAAGTTATCGTGGATAAATCCACTGTGCCAGTTGGCACTGGTGACAAGGTTAAGGCTGCGGTTCGCGCGCAACTTGACAGTCGTAATATAAAGCTTGAATTTGATGTGGTCTCCAATCCGGAGTTCCTCAAGGAAGGTGCGGCGATTAACGACTTCATGAAGCCGGATCGCATCATCATCGGTACTGACAGCGATAGAGCTTCAGACGTACTTCGGGAGGTCTACTACCCATTCAACCGCAGCCACGACCGCATGATCTTTATGGATATCCGGTCTGCAGAGCTAACCAAGTACGCTGCTAACTCCTTGTTGGCCACTAAAATCAGTTTTATGAACGAGGTGGCTAACCTGGCTGAGCGCCTGGGTGCGGATATCGAATCGGTTCGCCGTGGCATAGGCTCAGACCCGCGTATTGGCTACCACTTTATTTACCCTGGTTGTGGTTACGGCGGCTCCTGTTTCCCTAAAGATGTGCAAGCGCTGGCACGTACTGCCAACGAGTTTGGTTATGATGCACGTATACTTAATGCGGTAGAAGCCGTTAACTACGCTCAGAAGCATGTGCTTTTTGACAAAATCAGCCACTATTTTGGTGGTGATCTGCAGGGCAAGGTGGTGGCGATCTGGGGCTTGGCGTTCAAGCCAAACACAGACGATATGCGCGAAGCCTCCGCCCGTACGTTAATGGAAAAATTATGGAAAGCCGGTGCCAAAGTACAGGCTTTCGACCCGGAGTCGATGGAAGAGACTCAGCGCATTTATGGCGACCAGGAAGGTTTAGTGTTGTGCGGTACCAAGGAGCAGGCGCTAAAAGGCGCCGACGTGTTAACTATTTGTACCGAGTGGAAAGAATTCCGGTCACCAGACTTTACAGCCATTGCTTCCGCCCTGCGTGAGCCAGTGGTGTTTGATGGCCGTAACCTTTACGACCCGGAAATACTGGCCCGTCACGACCTGATTTACTACGCCATTGGTCGTGGCCGCAACCAGTTTCAATCGTAAGGGCGCAGCGATGACTCAGAGCCGGGATCAGAACTATCAGCTTCACGAACGGCTGGCTGCAGATACCATCAGCCTTGGCTGTGGCGGTTTATGTGAAATCCGGTTGATGAATGATCAAACCTGGCCCTGGGTAATACTGGTGCCGGCTCTTGCCGGCATTCGCGAAATCTACGAGTTAAGCGCGGGGCAGCAGCAAGTGCTGATGCAGGAATCCTCGGTACTCAGTCGCGGCATGATGAACGCATTCGGCGGCGACAAAATGAATGTGGCCGCACTTGGGAATATGGTTCCCCAGCTGCACTTGCACCACATTGTTCGTTTTGAGGGTGACCCGGCTTGGCCTGGCCCTGTGTGGGGAAAGCAGCCGCCGGTTCCTTATGATGAAAACGGTCTTGCAGACATTAAGTGGGCGCTTGCGCCTGTGTTGGCCAAACTAGGCGCCGTTTGAACGTTAACGGGTTATTTCTGATTATCGGGTTGCCGCATGTTTGGCCAGCCGTTGAGAGCCAATCAAAATCATCCGAAGCTCGGTTTTAAGCTTGGCTTTGAGTTCTTCCCGCTCTTTTGGCGTTCCATCCAAAGCATCTGCTCCTTGGTTGAACACCAGTGTAACCATGGCTTCAGCAACTAGCCTGGCGTCAGATAACGGTTTGCGCTGCTCATCCGCAAAGCGCCGTAAATCGTCTGCAAGTTCTGTCACAAAGTGATCAATCTCTGCTTTAATGGCCGTTCGAAATGGCTTTGAGCCACCTGTGCGTTCCCGCAGCATTAGCCGGAACAGGTTGGCGTTGTTGCCAAGATATTCCATAAAGGTTTCTACAGACGTAGAGATAGCGCTACCATTTCGAGCGATTCGCTTACGTGCCTGGCGCATCAGCTGCCGCAAAGCCACGCCGCCTTCGTCTACCAATACCAGCCCTAGCTCATCAAGATCTGCAAAATGGCGATAAAAAGACGTTGGGGCGATTCCCGCTTCCCGCGCCACTTCCCGAAGACTCAGGCTGCCGAATCCGCGGTCTGCGCTTAACTGGGCGAGGGCGGAGTCCATTAGGGCGCGCCGGGTGAGAAGTTTTTGTTCGGCTCTTGTCGACAAGATTGCGGCTCCAATAACACGTTAACGCTGCATTCTAACGATCTGCCTGCCAGTAGTCATCAGAACCCCTTTAATCTGCGGCAAACACGACTGATTTCCGGCGCCAAACTGTTTATAATAGCCCGCCTTTACAGTATGGTTCTTGGCTATTTTGCTTGCCAGACTTCATTAATCTTAAACACCAGACACTACGGGAACCGGTATGCGCAGTCATTATTGCGGTGGGATCAACGAATCTCACATTGATCAGGAAGTTACACTCTGCGGATGGGTACACCGCCGCCGCGACCATGGTGGGGTTATCTTTCTGGATCTGCGAGACCGGGACGGTATTTCCCAAGTCGTGATCGACCCGGATACCCCTGAAAGCTTTGCGTTGGCTGAAAAAGTGCGCAGCGAGTTTGTGGTAAAGGTTACAGGCTTTGTGCGCCGTCGCCCCGCGGGCACTGAAAACAGTAACATGCCCACGGGCCAGGTTGAGATGCTGGGCAAAGAAGTGACTATTTTGAACACCGCAGCTACACCTCCGTTCCCGCTGGATGAGCATGTGGATGTAGGAGAAGACGTACGTCTGCGTTATCGCTTCATTGACCTGCGTCGCCCGGAGATGCTGAACCGCCTGCGTTTTCGTTCGCGGGTAACCAGCTATATCCGTAACTACCTGGATAGCAACGGCTTCATGGATGTGGAAACCCCTATCCTGACCCGTGCCACGCCAGAAGGCGCCCGCGACTACCTGGTGCCAAGCCGTACTCACGAAGGGTCTTTCTTCGCGCTCCCGCAGTCGCCTCAGCTTTTTAAACAAATGCTGATGGTGTCTGGTGTCGATCGTTACTACCAGATTGCCAAGTGCTTCCGTGACGAAGACCTGCGTGCCGATCGTCAGCCTGAGTTTACCCAGGTGGATATCGAAGCCTCGTTCGTAAACGAAGAAGACCTGATGAGCCTGAACGAGGGTATGATTCGCGCTCTGTTCAAAGACGTTATGGATGTGGAGCTGCCAGAATTCCCGCGTATGTCGCACGCCGAAGCCATGGAGCGGTTTGGCAGCGATAAGCCGGATTTGCGTATTCCGCTTGAGCTTCAGGATGTGGGTGATCTGGTTGCCAGTGTCGATTTCAAAGTCTTTGCTGGCCCAGCCAGCGATCCGAAAGGGCGTGTAGCGGCTTTGCGTGTACCGAAAGGCGGCGAGTTGAGCCGCAAAAAGATCGATGAATACACCAGGTTTGTGGGCATCTACGGTGCCAAAGGCCTGGCATACATAAAAGTGAACGAGCTGGCCAAGGGCGTAGAAGGTTTACAGTCGCCTATTGTTAAGTTTCTTGGTGAAGAAGTCGCCATGGCGGTTATCGAGCGCACGGGCGCCGAAGATGGCGATATTGTGTTCTTTGGTGCCGACAAGACGACAGTCGTCAATGAAGCTCTGGGCGCGCTGCGTATACGCATTGGACATGATCTGGATTTGCTGACGTCGCAATGGTCCCCTTTGTGGGTTGTGGATTTCCCAATGTTCGAAGAGCTACCAGAAGGCGGGTTTACGGCCATTCACCATCCATTCACCGCGCCTAGCTGTAGCCCGGAAGAGCTGGTGTCAAATCCTGCAACGGCATTGTCCCGCGCCTACGATATGGTGCTCAATGGCACTGAGTTGGGTGGTGGCTCTATTCGTATTCACAACGAACAGATGCAACAGGAAGTGCTCCGCATTTTGGGTATTGGTGAGGAAGAGGCCCGTGCCAAGTTCGGGTTCCTGCTCGACGCCCTAAAGTACGGTTGCCCACCTCATGGCGGCCTGGCCCTGGGCCTGGATCGCTTGATTATGTTGCTGACGGGCGCAAGCTCTATTCGTGATGTAATTGCCTTTCCGAAAACCCAAAGCGCCACCTGTCTGATGACTCAGGCACCGGGAGAGGTAGACGAAAAGCAGCTGCGTGAGCTGAACATTCGCCTGCGCAAAAAGCCGGCAAAAGCGGTTGACGATCAGGCTTCTGCAACACAAGAGAAGTAAAGGGCACTGATGTGGCGATTATCCTGGGTGTCGACCCCGGCTCAAGGATCACCGGCTACGGGATTATCCGTGCCGAAGGCCGGCACATAGAATATATCGACAGCGGCTGCATCCGCATGGGTGAGAAACCCATGCCGGAGCGCTTGAAAATTATCTTTCAAAGCCTGGTGAGTTTGATTGGCGAATACCGACCGCAGGAATTTGCCATAGAGCAGGTCTTTATGGCGCGCAACCCGGATTCTGCGCTCAAGCTTGGGCAGGCCCGGGGTGCCGCTATTGTAGGTGCTGCCACTAGTGGGTTAGTGGTACACGAATATTCTGCACGGCAGGTAAAGCAGGCTGTGGTAGGCAAGGGCAGTGCTGATAAATCCCAGGTGCAGCACATGGTTCAAGCGTTGCTGTCACTCTCCCGCAAGCCCCAGGAGGATGCCGCCGACGCCTTGGCAATCGCTTTGTGCCACGCGCACATGAGTCAAAGCATTTTGAAAGTTGCAGGCGCTACAGGTAAATCGCGCCTTGGGCGCGTGCGACAACAATAAACTGCTCTGAGGAGCGGCAGGAGGCTTTCCTTGATAGGTCGTATCCGAGGTATCTTGATCGAAAAGTCACCCGGCCAGGTGTTAGTTGAGTGCAACGGCCTGGGTTACGAAGTTGATATTCCCTACACCACCTTCTTTCATCTGCCAGAAACCGGCCAGGAAGTTACCCTTCATACACATTTTGCCGTCCGCGAAGACGCCCAAAGCCTGTTTGGCTTTGCCTCACGGCTTGATCGTGACCTGTTTCGGCTGCTGATCAAGGTGAACGGTGTGGGCCCGAAAATGGCCACCGGTATTCTATCCGGGCTGGATGCGCAGCAGTTTATCCACTGTGTTGAAGGGCGTGATATCGCTTCTCTGGTAAAGCTTCCAGGCGTTGGGAAGAAAACCGCAGAGCGCCTGTTGATTGAGATGACAGACCGTATCAAACAGCTGGAAGGCCAGTTTATACCTGCATCTGCGCACACCGAGGGCGTCTCAGCCCATGCTCCCCAACCTTTAACCACCTCACAACACCCCGCCGACGAAGCCGAGGCAGCGCTTGTTGCCCTTGGTTATAAGCCTCAGGAGGCCGCGCGGGCTATTTCCCGGGTTTCAGAGGAAGGCATGTCGAGCGAAGCCTTGATTCGTCTGGCCTTGCGCAACATGATTCCAGCTTGATGACCTGATTTTAATATGTCGCTTGTATAGCACCAAACCTGTAGAGAGCGTAACGTGACACGCACAGGGCTGTTTGTACAATTAGGGCACTTCAGCTTTGAGCGACTGTCTATTAAAACCCGAGAAACGGAAGCATAAATGATTGAGTCTGATCGACTGATCTCAGCCCGGGCTGGTGACAACGAAGAGGTTCAGGATCGCGCGATCCGTCCCACGTTGCTCGCGGAATATGTAGGGCAGCCCGCCGTGCGGGAACAAATGGACATTTTTATTTCGGCCGCCCGTGGTCGTCAGGAAGCTCTCGACCATGTTCTGATTTTTGGGCCGCCGGGGCTGGGCAAAACCACCCTTGCCAATATTATTGCTAACGAAATGGGGGTAGCTATAAAAACCACCTCCGGGCCGGTACTTGAAAAGGCCGGGGATTTGGCAGCCATGCTGACCAACCTTGAAGAGGGCGATGTTCTCTTTATTGATGAAATACACCGCCTCAGCGCGGTGGTGGAAGAGATACTGTACCCGGCGATGGAAGACTATCAGCTGGATATTATGATCGGCGAGGGGCCGGCAGCCCGTTCGATCAAGCTGGATTTGCCTCCTTTTACCCTGGTAGGCGCAACCACCCGGGCGGGTTTGCTCACATCGCCCTTGCGGGATCGTTTCGGCATAGTGCAGCGCCTGGAGTTTTATAATACGGCGGATCTTACGCACATTATTACGCGTTCTGCGCGTTTGTCCGGTGTTGATATTGATAACGAAGGTGCCCACGAAATAGCCCGGCGCTCCCGTGGAACGCCCCGGATTGCCAACCGGCTATTGCGGCGGGTCAGAGACTACGCGGAAGTACGGGCAAACGGCCACATAGATGCAGCCATTGCAGACCAGGCCCTGAACATGCTGAAAGTAGATGGTCAGGGCTTTGATCACATGGACAGGCGCTTGTTGCTGGCTATGATTGAAAAATTTGATGGCGGTCCGGTTGGCGTAGAAAGCCTGGCTGCTGCGATCAGTGAAGAGCGGGGTACGATTGAGGATGTACTGGAGCCTTTCCTTATTCAGCAGGGGTTTATGCTGCGCACTCCCCGGGGTCGTATGGTGACATCCCACGCCTATGAGCACTTTGGTATTGTAAGGGCGCAATCTGACTCAGCAGGTGGCTCTGTTGAGTGATCGTCAGTTCCCAGCCGTGTTCGCCTGGCCTGTTCGGGTGTACCTAGAAGATACAGACGCGGGCGGCATTGTTTTCCATGCCCGCTATCTTCATTACATGGAGCGCGCTCGAACAGAGTGGGTACGCAGTTGCGGGGTAGGGCTTCGTGCCGGAATGGCCGATAACATAAGCTATGTAGTACAGCGGATGTCGATTCACTATGCCGCCCCTGCCATGCTAGATGACGAACTTACCATTACCGCAGAACCCGTCGCATTTGGCCGGGTCTGGATGGAGTTTCGGCAGCGGGTTGCGCGGGTGAAAGATGCAAAACAGTTGTGTGAAGCAAGCGTAAGAGTTGCCTGTATAGCCCTGGATAGCGGGCGACCAAGGCGATTACCAGAAAATATGCGGGCGTTGCTCGAGCGAAACGTGCAACACCCAAAAACAAAACACGAACCAAGCCAGGAGTAAGCGGTGGATTCGGAACTGTCAGTCTGGAATCTTATTTCTAATGCCGGTGTGTTGGTGCAACTTGTTATGTTGTTACTTGCTGCCGCATCGGTCATGTCTTGGGCGCTTATTTTTCAGCGCTTTCAGGTGTTTCGCAAAGCCCGACAGGCACAGCTTGCGTTTGAAGAGCGCTTTTGGTCTGGCATGGACCTGGGGCAGCTCTATCGCGAAGTAAGCGAGGAGCCAACACCTTTTTCGGGGATGGAATCGTTATTCCGTGCCGGCTTCAAAGAGTTTTCCCGTTTGCGCCAGCAAAGCCGAGATGCAGATGCCGTTATGGAAGGAACGCAACGGGCCATGCGAGTAGCCTTTTCCCGTGAGCAAGAACGTCTTGAAGCGCATTTGCCGTTTCTTGCCACGGTTGGCTCCACCAGTCCGTATGTGGGTTTGTTTGGCACGGTTTGGGGCATTATGAACTCCTTTCGCGGCCTGGCTCAGGTTCAGCAAGCCACGTTGGCAACGGTTGCGCCAGGTATCTCCGAGGCGTTGATTGCAACCGCCATGGGCTTGTTTGCAGCCATTCCCGCGGTTATTGCCTACAACCGCTTCTCTGCCAAATCAGATGCACTGCTGAAAAACTATGAAACGTTCGCTGATGAGTTTTCAAGCATTCTGCACCGTCGTGTTCACAGTGCCGAGAAGGGCACAGCCTAATGGCTGTTACGTTTAACAACCGGAGTGCTGCGCTATGAAAGGCATGGGGATGATGCCCGAAAATCGGCGTAAGCCGATGGCTGAAATTAACGTCGTTCCGTACATCGACGTAATGCTGGTGCTGTTGGTTATTTTCATGGTTACAGCCCCAATGCTCACCCAGGGCGTAAAAGTGGATCTACCGGAGACCACATCCGACCCGATTCAGGCAGACAAAGATGTGGAGTCTATTGTCGTGTCGGTAGATTCCAACGGGGCTTATTATGTAGCGGTTGGCGATGAAGATAGCGACCCTATGTCTCTCTCGGAAGTCCGTGGGCAAGTCGCTAAAATTCTGTCTCAAAGAACGTCCAGCGACATACTTGTGCGCGGTGACGAAAATGTGGATTACGGCACAGTGGTGCGCTTGATGGCGGCTCTTCAAGGTGCGGGGGCGACCAGTATTGGACTGATTACCGATACGCTCCCGGACGAAACATGAGATCAGGGCAGGCGGAATTGTTGTGATAGGCCACGAACGAGAGCATACCAGCGCCGGATCGCCGGCTTGGAAATCGCCAATTGCACTATCGGTTGCGTTACACCTGCTTATCGCAGTTGTCGCTCTTGCAGGTTGGTCGTGGTCTTCTTCTATTGAAGAGCCTCCTCCCAACAGCGTTTCGGCTCGCCTGATTACCCAGCAAAAGCCTGAACCTAGCCCAGTGGTTGAACCGGTAGATCAGCCAGACCGGGAGCAGGAACAGAAAGAGCGCGAGAAACAAAAAAAAGCGGAAGCGCAAAAGCGCCAGAAAGAAGAAGCGCGCAAGGCTGCGGAGCAAAAGAAACGCGAAGAGGCCAAGCAAAAAGCGGAAGAGAAGGCGCGCAAACGCGAGCAAGCCGAAGCAGAAGAACGTAAGGCTCAAAAAGCACGCGAAGCCGAGGCGGCGCGCCAGAAAGCAGAGGCTGAAGCAAAAGAACGTGAGCGTCGTAAGGCGGAAGCAGAAGCTGAAAAGAAGCGGCAAGAAGCCAAACGCAAAGCAGAAGAAGAAAAGCGCCGCAAAGAAGAGCAGCGTAAGCGTGAAGAGGCCGAGCGCAAGAAAAAAGAAGAGCAAGCACGCAAAGAGGCTGAACGTAAGCGGCTAGAAGCTGAGCGTAAGCTTCAGGAGCAACAGTTGGAGGCTCAGGCCGATAAGGCGAGAAAAGCCCGAGCGGAAGAGGCGCAACGCAAAAAGCAGGCAGCGGCAGCCAAAGCCAAAGAGGCACGAATGCTGTCGGAAAGCGAGAAATACCAAGCCATGATTCGTGAGAAGCTCAGCCAGGCCTGGTTTCCACCGCAGTCGGCAACCGAAGAGATGACGGTGCGTTTGCAGATCACGTTGCTACCAACCGGTGAACTGGTCAGTGTTAAAGTGATGGGTGGTAGTGGAAACGCAGCGTTTGATAACTCTGCACTGAGCGCAGTAAAGTCTTTAAATCGGTACCCGGTGCCGTCTGACCGGAACACGTTTGAAGCCTATTTTCGCCAGTTTACGATTGAATTCAATCCTCGCAGATTGAGATAAGGAAACGGGTAACACCATGATGCAAAAACGTTTGTTCAGTCTATCCAGGGTGCTTTGTTACGCAATGACCTTGATGTTTTTGGCAGCGAGTAGTGCCCAGGCCGAATTGCTGATCCGTGTTACCGAAGGCGCCGATTCCGCTATTCCGTTGTCTGTGGTGCCGTTTTCAGAAAGCGGCAGCATGCCTACGGGAGACAAACTGAGCAGTATTGTTCAGGCGGATTTGGCAATGAGCGGTGAGTTTCGCACTTTGCCTCCAGAAAAAATGCTGAGCCTGCCGTCAAAGCGCTCAGATGTCTATTTTCGTGACTGGCGCATGCTTGGTCAGCGTTATGTGCTGGTTGGCGAGCTCACTCGTAACGGCGACCGGGTTAAGGCTCGTTATGAGTTGTTTGATGTTAATCGTGAAGAGCGCATTCTTGGTGAAACGGCAACAGCGCCGGCTTCGAATGTGCGTTCACTGGCGCACCATGTTAGCGACAAGGTATATGAGGCGATTACCGGTGTGCCCGGTGCATTCTCAACGAAACTTGCCTACGTTACGCTTGAGAGAACAAACGGCCAAGCCAGGTACCGCTTGCAAGTAAGCGATATAGACGGAAAGCGCGCCAGAATCCGCCTTGAAAGCAAAGAACCTATTATGTCTCCGGCCTGGTCGCCAGACGGTAAAAAGCTGGCTTACGTGTCGTTTGAAACCGGCAAGCCGGCCATATATGTGCACGAGCTCCATTCGGGACAACGCACAAAGGTTGCCGATTTTCCGGGCCTGAATTCTGCACCCAGCTGGTCTTTAGACGGGCAATCGCTGCTCATGACTTTATCAAAAGACGGTAACGCCGAGGTCTATCGAATGGACCTGCAAACCAAAAATACCGAAAAGCTGACCAACCACTGGGCGATTGACACCGAAGCCGTTTGGGACAGCTCTGGTAAAGGGATATTTTTTACTTCAGATCGATCCGGTGGACCACAGATTTATTACATGGCGAAGCCAGGAGCCGAGCCAAGGCGTATCACATTTGGTAGCCGCTACAACGCTCGCCCACGGCCAGACAGTAAAGGCGAATATGTGTACTACGTACATCAACGGGACGGAGCATTCCTGATTGCCCGTACCAACCTTAAAAACGATGAAGAAACGGTTCTTACCCGCACACAGTCCGATGAATCTCCCAGCGTGTCGCCCAATGGTCGCATGTTGATTTACGCCACCAAACACAGCGGCAACAGCGTACTGACTGTCATCTCCGCAGATGGCGGCGCTGCGTATAGCCTCCCAGCTGCACAGGGTGCTGTTCGGGACCCGGCCTGGGGGCCTATTGTTCAGTAGTGAATGATTACAAAAGTAATCACCGAAATGGCAAAGATTGAATTTAATCAACGCAAAGGAACGAACTATGAAGTTGTCAGCCCAAACCAAAGTAATTGCTCTTTTGTTCTCCGCAGGCCTTTTTGCCGGTTGTAGTACCACCGGTGAAAACATGGAAGAAGGCGGCTACGACTCCGACGTTGCACCCATCGACCAGGATCAGGGTTCTACGGTTTATGGTGGTGGCGATCAGGATGGCATTTCTTCGTCCTCAATGACTGAAGAAGAGCGCATGGAAGCCCAGCAACAGGCTGAGCAAGAAGCTCTGCGCGATATCACCACGTTCTATTTTGATTTCGACACTTCCGAAATCAAGCCAGAAGCTCGCGATGTACTGATGGCTCACGCCCGCTACCTGTCCAATAATCCAGGCCAGAACGTGCGTCTTGAAGGCCACGGCGATGAGCGTGGCTCCAAGGAATATAACCTGGCGATAGGTGAGCGTCGTGCCGATGCTGTTCAGCGCTTCTTGATTGTGAATGGTGCTTCACGGGGCCAGATGGAAACCATAAGCTATGGTGAAGAGAAGCCGGCGGTTATGGGTTCGTCTGAAAGTGCATGGGCACAGAATCGCCGTGTGGAGCTCGTGTTCGAGTAAACGCATATACAACATCAGGTTAAACCCATGAGAAAACAGCTCATGGCGGCAGTGGTTTTCCCGTTTGCTCTTGGGCAAGCGGGATTAACGCTGGCGCAATCATCTACGTCCGAATACAACAGCAATGCCTCCGAAGCTCAGCGCAAGGCCAATACCAGCCAGGCTACGTCGGAGCTCTTTTACATGATTCAGCAGCTTCAGGGCGAGGTCCGCAGGCTTCAGGGCGAATTTGAGGAGCAGCAGCACCTGATAAAGCGCCTGCAGAACCAGGGCCGCGATCGCTACATAGATCTGGACCAGCGTATTCTTGATCTTTCAGAGAAGGTCTCGGCACAGCCTCAAGCAGGCGACAGCGCCGAGGGTGACGTCGGGAAGGATAAAAGAGCGGCTGAAATACGACAGTATCGCCAGCCCGAGCCTGACGAACGCAAAGCCTACAAAGCTATTCAAGATCTTATTCATGATCAAAAAGAATACGACCAGGCCATCAGCCGTCTCTATGAGTTTATCGATAAGTACCCCGAGGGAGACTTAACGGTAAATGCTTATTATTGGCTAGGTGAGGTGTATCTTGTAAAGCCGCAGCTAGAGCAGGCTCGCCAGGCGTTTTCTATTGTGGCCACCCGCTTCGGAGATCACCGTAAGGCGCCAGACGCCTTCTACAAGCTGGGCGTTACGCTGGATCGACTTGATAAAAAAGCAGACGCTCGTCGCCAGATGGAGCAGGTCGTTACCGACTATCCTGAAAGCGATGCGGCCGGGTTAGCCAAAAAATTTCTGGACTCAGACCAGGGCTGAAAACGGGGTTTTAGAGAAATATTTAAAAACATGGCGCGAAAGGGTTGATCGTCGAGGAAAAATCATTACTATATGCGCCTCGCTTGGGTCGTTAGCTCAGTTGGTAGAGCAGTTGGCTTTTAACCAATTGGTCGATGGTTCGAATCCATCACGACCCACCATATCGATATTTCGGGGCAGTTGCTGAGCCGCCACGAAATCGATCAGGGTCTCCAGGCACTGGTCACAAGTTTTGGGTCGTTAGCTCAGTTGGTAGAGCAGTTGGCTTTTAACCAATTGGTCGATGG